>NC_019793.1:1240000-1870000 GCF_000317835.1 Deinococcus peraridilitoris DSM 19664
TCGCCGCGTTTTCCAGGTGGCGCGCGCCGGTCTTGTGACGTTGCCAGTGCATGCCGGTTTCGCGGGGTCCCATCACCTGCATGCGGTACATGCCCATGTTCTTCTCGCCCGTCAGGGGATCGCGCGTGATCACCAGCGGCAGGGTAATAAAGGGCCCCCCGTCCTGCGGCCAGCAGTGCAGCACCGGCAGTTTGGAGAGGTCCACCTCGTCGCCACGCCACACTACCTCCTGCACCGGTGCCCGGCGAACCCGACGTGGCGGCAGGCTCGCCACCTCGCGTAATTTCGGCAGGTTGGACATCAGGCCGCCCAGGCCGCTGCCCATTTTGAGGTCCATGAGGGCGCGCACTTTCGCTCCCAGGTCATCGAGGTCTTTTACTCCCAGTGCCAGCGCCATGCGCTCACGTGTTCCCAGCAGGCCGATGGCCAGCGGAAAGGAACTGCCCTTGACGTTCTCGAACAGCACCGCCGGGCCACCACGCTTGACGAGCCGGTCGGCAATTTCGGTGATTTCCAGGGCGCGGTCGACGGGCGTGCTGACGCGCACCAGTTCACCGTGCTGCTCCAGACGCGCTATAAACTCGTGCAGATCGGGAAAAGCCATGCTGCTCAGTGTAAAGAGCGCTCAGCAAAAACACAGGGCGCTTCGTCCTGTTGATGGAAGTCGGTGGCCTGGGCTGCAGTGAGCTCGACCACACAAACTCCAACCAAAAGGACGGTCGTCATGACCGTCCTCAGAACCCTTCCCAGGGCCCTTCAGCTGTAGAGATACTTGCGCCAGCTGTCGTGCCATTCGGAAAAATGCCCGGCGATGTAGAGACCGAACGTCGGTGCGCGGGGCTTGCTGCGCAAGGCGTACCCGGCTTCTTCGGGCGTACGGTTGCCCTTGCGCTGGTTGCACTCACGGCAGGCCACCACGACGTTCTCCCAGACGTGACGCCCACCGCGCGAGCGGGGCGTGACATGGTCGATGGTGAGTTCCTGGCGCGCACCACAGTACTGGCAGGTATAAAAGTCGCGGCGCAACACGTTGCGCCGGTTAAAGGGAATCGGGTGAGTGCGGGGCCGCCGCACGTACCTCCGCAGGCGGATCACGCTGGGAATCCGCATCACCGTACTGGGCGAACGCACCACGTCATCGCTGTCCTCCAGCACTTCCGCCACACCATACTGAATCAGGGTAATGGCGCGCTTCGCCGACGCGATGTGCAAGGGCTCATACGAAGCGTTGAGCACCAGAACGCGCGGCGCATTGAGTTTCTGCGCCGCGTCCTGCATTGACCCGGAATGAGCTTCCACCAAGTCATTTTATCGCGCGTGAGGTCACCAGACTGTTTGTGAGTTTGGTTTTTAGGCCATAGAACCTAGAGCTTTGCTTGTCCACCATCCCTATCCCCAGCAGACTACACGCCAGCACCCACAAAACCACGGATGCCATCGGCGATGTACTGCACGGCCAGCGCCCCGAGCAGTACGCCCAGCACGCGCGTCACGACGTTCACTCCGGTCACTCCCACCAGGCGCCCGATCTGGCCGGCCAGACGCAACGCGAGGTAACACAGGGCCAACACCACGAACGTCACCAGCATGACGGCCAGCACCAGCGCCGGATTACCGTGCGCGTCCCCCACCAGAATCATCACGCTTGCGAGCGTCCCAGGACCGGCGATAAGCGGAATGGCAATGGGAAATACGCTGATGTCCTCGCGTTCCTGCGCTTCTTTTTCCTCGGCGGGCGTTTCCTTCGAGCCGCTCTGCCGGGCAAACACCATGTCGAGCGCGATCAGGAACAGCAGAACTCCGCCGGCAATACGGAACGCGTCCAGGCTGATGCCCAGGTGTTCAAGCAGCGAACGACCTGTCAGACCGAAGAGCAGAATGATGATACCCGCCACCACCACGGCCTTCAGGGCAATCGCGCGACGCTCGAAGGCCGGACGCGAGCCGGCCAGCGCCAGAAACACAGGTGCCAGACCCACCGGGTCCATGACCACCAGCATGGTCAGGAACGTCTTATAAGTGAGGGTCAGAATCAGCGGGTCCAGCACTCAAGGAGTGTACACAATGGACAGAATTTCACTGGATGACCTGGGGTTCCCGCTGCGTTTGCATGTCCGTCAGCAGGGCTTTGCTTTCGCGTGGTAGATGTATACCGCTGAGCAGCTGCGCCGCACCCTGAATGACCCTGACCCGCTGGTGGTGTTCGAGGTGATCGGCGTGGAGGTAGGCGGTGTGATCGTGCCAGTGGCGGAGGTGCGGGGTGTTTATTGAGTGCGGCGAATCTCAGTGACGGGTTTTATTGATAACGGCGGAATTGGGTGACGCTCATGGCTGTGGAGGCTGCGAAAAATTGCGAGCCAACGCCGAACTGGAGTACCACAGCACTCTGACAGCGGCGATTCACCAGTGCCCCGAGTGCACCTTGAGAAATGGCGTGGGTGCGAATTTGGCAGACAGCGGTCAGAGCGTCAGCCAGATGCGGCGGTGTCTTGCGAGAATGTTGCTTCATCGCGATAGTGCGGAAACCAGTTCGTCGCGAAGTCAACCAGGGCGCGGAACGAAAACAGCCTCGACTCCGCCAACCCGACCGACCCCCGGCGCTCCTGGCCTGTAGCCGCAAAAGCCGCACCGACCGCTTCGAAATCTTCGTCGGACGGCCAAGGTTCACGCCACTCCACCCATTCCCGACGACCATCGACCATCAACGCCGCGCCATTCCTCACCAGATGCTTGCCCGGTGAGTCCGCACGATCCTCAGCCAGGTGCAGGGCCGTGCACTTGTCATAACTGACGCCGAGCAGCAAGACGGCCGCGTCGAGTTCGTACAGCACACCAAGTGGCGTAGCTTCACCGCATGGATTGGTGAGTTCGTGCTGGGCGACGACCTGGAAGGCTACCGGGCCTTGCGCGGCAATGGAGCGATGTGGGTGATTACTTCTCAGCGTGCCCGGCAGTGTGCGAAAGAGTTCAGCGACGGCGCCCATCGTCCGGGTGGGTGTGCAAGCCGGATGATAAACAGGCAGCGAGGCGCGTACGTCGTCCCAACACTCCCTGGGAACACTAGGATCGTTGAGATAGGCTGGGTCGCAGAGCTGCCAGCTTTGAGTGGGCATCACCAGCGTTCCGTTGGGACCGACGACTTCACGCAGCGCATCGTTGACCGTTTGTTCACCGCCCAGCACCCAACCCAGGGCGGAAAGTTTGCAATGAACCATCACGATGCTGTCAGCCTGAAGACCTAACGCCTTGAGGTCAGCGACCAGCTTGTTGTGCGTTACGAGCGTTTTCATAGCGGAATATTACAGTAGGGTTTATCCAGTGCCCATTCGCCCTCCTGTCAAATGCGTCGCGTACTTTCGCCGTCATCAATAACCACTTCCTGCTGGGCTTGTAACGTGGTGAATTGCTTACCCAAGTCCTGAGGCTGTGGTTCAGGCAGAGAGTAGGCAGCACCTACAGTGGGTAAATGTCGGTGTAGCGCTGCTCAATCAATTCGATCAAGTCCTGGGCAGTGGCAAAAATTTCCTTGGGAATATCACTGCTGTGAAGCTGGGTTGCAAATGATGAGGGGTCAAAATTGTTGAGTGTCAAAGCCTGCTTGAAGGCGTTGATGGCATCCAGCACCGGAGTGTACGCCTTGTAGAGCTCGAGGCGCTGTACGCTGGCGCTCATCCGGGTAAAGCTGCGCAGTATCCCGTCTGCTACGGCTGCATCGTACGATGCAGCCGTGTGGAACTTCAGGCCGTTCGATTCGATCTCCTGGATGGACTTTACGATGCCGTCAATGACAGAGCGCAATTCCTTTCGGCGATCGCGGAAGCCGGCCTGGCGGTTGTTGTAGATCAGCGCGTACACAGCAACACCCACGCCAATTGGAGTGACGAGGTCTTTAAGCATCGAAATGAAACCCGTAATCTGGTCAGCCCAGGTCACGGGATCGGTTTGAGGTAGGGTAGTCGGGCACGTACAGAAGTTTGTGTGCGGGGGGTAGTGCTCAAGCACGCAGGGGCACGCGTCCGTCAAACAGAATCGTAAAGGTATTCAGCGCTGAGCGCCAGTCGTTCAAGGGTCTCGTCCAGCGCTCAGTGGCCCGCAAGATCGCCAGGTACAACACCTTCAAGGCGGCTTCCTCATTCGGGAACGACCCCCTGGTCTTGGTGACCTTGCGCAGCTGAAAATTCAAGGACTCGATGGCCTGATTACAAACGACATTTTCTGTTTTGTTCGGCCTGCCCGCCTCAAGTTGCGCGCCTGGCAGCCGGCAAGAAGAAGATCGACACAAGGAGGTGGTTATGCCACGCCAAGCGTCGATCAAGCAGCCCATCCAGATCCAACGGACCATTGTCGAGCACCCCGACCTGCGGAAACTCGACCGGGCCTATCAGTTCCTGACGCAGTGGGCAACCCAGCCTCCCCAACGGGAGGTCAATGATGCGAGTAGCCCTGTACGCCCGAGTGTCAAGCAGCCGCCAAGTCCAGACGCAGACCATTGAACAGCAACTCGAACGCCTTCAGAACACAGCGAACGAGCGCGGCCACCATGTCGACGCCGACCACATCTTCCGTGACGATGGACTGAGCGGCGCCCGCCTCAACCGCCCTGGCCTCGATCGGTTACGTGACCGCGTCACACAGCACGACGTGGACCTCGTGCTCATCACGGCTCCTGATCGCCTGGCACGAAAGTACGTCCATCAGATGCTGCTCCTCGAAGAGTTCGAGAAGCGTGGATGCACCGTAGAGTTCATCGAACGACCCATGAGCCAGGACCCGCATGACCAACTGCTCCTTCAGATTCGTGGTGCCGTGTCAGAGTACGAACGCAGCCTCATTGCTGATCGGATGCGGCGCGGTCGCCTTGCCAAACTCAAAGCAGGCGTGTTACTGCCCTGGACCCAGCCTCCTTTTGGCTACCGCGTTGATCCTGCTTGCCCACGCGACCCTGCGGGCGTGCGCCTGGAACCGGCGGAAGCCGAACTCGTACAGCAGCTCTACGACTGGTACCTTGAAGAAGGCGCCACCTTCCTGGCGATCATTGCTCGTCTCAAACACGCGAACATTCAAAGTCCGAAAGGCAAAGCCTTATGGGTTCCGTCCACCGTCCGGCAAGTGCTGTGCAATCCCGTGTACACCGGCACCACCTATGGCAATCGCTGGGAAGCCATCCCGGCACGCTCACGGAAGTCGCCGTTCAAGCCAGTTGGAAAGTCCGGTCAGAGCCACCGTCAGCGGCCCCGTGAAGAATGGGTACCTATTGCCGTGCCGGCCATCGTCGAGCAGGAGGTGTTTGATCGCGTGCAGAGTAAGTTGTCGCTGAATCAGCAACGATCCAGGCGGAACAACACCAAACACCCCTACCTGCTGCGGGGCTTGGTCAGCTGTGGGCGCTGCCGGTGTTCCTGCCCAGGCCGGACGACCAAATCAGGCCAGTCATACTATGCGTGCAGCCTGAAAACCAACTACCTGCGCGCCGCAGGCAACGGTGTGGAAATCTGTACCGCTCGCTACACGCCTGCCCAGCAATTGGACGAGATCGTCTGGGCGGATTTATGCGCAGTACTCAAGCAGCCAGACTTGATCGAACTGGCACTGGAACGGCGACACGGTGGGGCCTGGTTGCCGCAGGAGCTACAAGCCAGGCAAGCGAACTTGCGTGCGGCATTGTCAGGACTTGAGGGCCAACGGCAACGCCTGCTGGAGGCTTACCTGGCCAGGGTGATCGAGTTGGGCGAGTTCGAACGAGCGCGGATGGAACTGGACCGCAAACGCGAGCAGATCGAGATTCAGCAGCGCCTGGTGCAGGTGCAAGTCGCGCAGCGACAGGAATTGGCACAATTGACGGACTCGCTGGAAGGGTTCTGCGCGT
Source organism: Deinococcus peraridilitoris DSM 19664 (assembly GCF_000317835.1). Lineage (NCBI taxonomy): Bacteria > Thermotogati > Deinococcota > Deinococci > Deinococcales > Deinococcaceae > Deinococcus > Deinococcus peraridilitoris. The sequence continues at coordinate 1,245,867 of NC_019793.1, forward strand.
CAGTGCGCGAAGGGTTGGAGCATGCTGATTTTGACCGGAAGCGCCTGCTGGTCGAGTTGCTGGTGGACCGAGTGATCGTGGAGGAAGAGCATGTTGAGATTCGGTATGCGGTGCCGACCTCGCGGGACCGCCCGAGGGTTCCGTTTTGTCAATTGCGTTTCGACTATTTCAATCGCATTGGTTGTGTACACCACCTTCCTGATCTCCGGCGGAAACGCAAAGAACGGCGTGACCCTGGCCCAGTGGCGCTGCCACGTTGCCCCAACCGCCGGGTATTTGGCATCGTGCTTCTCTCGGAACGCGACGAGGGCGCGCTCGGCCTGCTCAACGGTCGAGGCGGCATAGATCGTTTGAGATCGGCCGCGACTGCTTTGTGTTCTTTCCAGTTCACAAAGCCCAACGAATGGCGCACCAGGTGCACGATGCACAACTGCACCTGGGTTTTTGGGAAAACCGCTTCGATGGCTTCCGGGAACCCCTTGAGGCCATCCACGCAGGCGATCAACATGTCCTGCACCCCGCGGTTCTTCAGTTCTGTCAGCACACTGAGCCCAACGGGGCGCGCGAAGCGACACCCCTCGCCCAGAACTTGGCGCCTTCGGTGTCTGACACCCACAAGCCCAGGACGTCCTTGTTGCCTTCCAGGGTGATGCCCACAGCCGTGTATACCGCTCGTGGCGCCACCAGTCCATCCTTGCGAATCCGGACGTGCAGGCAGTCGAGGGACACGATCGGGTACACCGCTTCCAGCGGCCGGGAGCGCCAGGCCTGCACTTCGTCCAGTACTGCGTCCGTTCCTTCGCTGATCAAGGCTGGGCTGACGTCCACCCCGTAGAGGGTCTGGAGTTGGCTTTGGATGTCGCGGGTGGTCATGCCGTGCGCGTAGAGGGACAGGATCTTCTCGTCGAGGCCCTCGAATCGTCGTTGGTGTTTGGGCAGAATCTGCGGCTCGAACTCGCTGTGCCGGTCGCGCGGTACCGCGAGCTCCATCTGGCCGAACTCCGCCTGGATGGTCTTCTTGGACTTGCCGTTTCGCACGTTCCGAGCTTCGTTCGCCACTTTCCCGCCGCGTTCGTGCCCGAGATGGTGCGTGAGTTCAGCTTCCAGCGCGCGTTCGAGCAGGCCTTTGCTGAGCTGCTTCAGTAAACCGTTGAAGCCTTCGGCTGTGCGGTGACCATCGAGTAGCTGGTCGAGCAGTTGGGGGTCGAAAAAGGCATCGTCTTGGGACATGGACACTTCCTTTCTTCAGGATGCGTCCCCCTCCCCCCGCACACAAACTTCTGAATGGGCTCGCGGCATGGCGAGCGACTCTGGCCGCCAGATGCAGCTCTGCGTGCCCCTCGTACCGCGTCTTCAACCGCCGAAACCACGCCAGCCAGTCGACGTTGCTCAAGCCACTTCGCAGGCGATTTACGATTCTTCCGTCTGTTTGGCGATGATGGAAATGCTGCCGCCTTCCTCCAACACCGCGTACTTGATCTGCTCCAGCCGCTCCAGCCCCTGGCTGCTCCGCGCCGCCAGCAGGATGTCCGGTAGATCCACCCGAGCCATCCGCATGCGGTCTTCCATCAGGTTCCCGTCGCGCACGAGGATCAGGGGCCCACCACTGAGCAGCTTCTCCAGCTTCGACGACCGGTACCGCCACACCGACATGCCGACCATCAGGCCCAGCAGTGTCATTACGATCAGCAGGGCGTTCGTCAATGACAGGTCCTCCCCGATCAGGGCGTTCTGCACCGCCTCACTGATGATCAGCAGCACCACGAAGTCGAAGGTGTTCGTCTCGGACATCGACCGCTTGCCCGCCACGTTGAACATGATCATCAAGGCCACGTACACCACCACAGCTCGAATAACGGATTCCACGCTGGACTTCCTTTCTGAGTCTGACGTCAGGGGTACACAAGGTGGCTCACGTCGAGTGTCGTCTCCTCGGGCAGCCCGACACGTCCTGTGACGCGTCCCCACCGAACGGGCTGCACGAAGAACGTGACGGTCGTCGGCTGGTCCGCATCCGGCCAGTCGAAGACGTACGTCACCCCGTCCGCACGGCTCTCCTGCGCGCTCGGCTCGGGCCGGATGGTTTCGAGGTCCACGGCGTCGAGGTACTCGCGGCTGATCCACACGCGCGCCTCGTCCTGACCAGGCCGGGGTTGCAGGGTGACACGGATGGGCATTTCAGCGTCGAGCCGCCCGAAGCGCGGGTACTTCACCTGGATGTTCGCGTCAGCACCATCGATGATCGCGGAATTGAGGGGACCGCTTCCTCCGAACAGACCGAGCAGGGCCGCGAGGGCCATCAGCAGGGCGAGGCCCCAGAGGACGCGCTGCACTGTCCAGACACGCTGCTGGGTCCGGATGTCTTCCTCGATCTCCAGACCCTCGACGTGGTGGACTTCGTCTTGCATGCTTCCTCCCTGTTCGATCAGTTTTTGATGCGGTCAGGCTAGGGGGTGGATCAGCAAATTTCTACCGGGCTCAATGAACCGCAGTTGGTCGATCCTTCATCACCAATTTCTGGTTTCGGACCCGTTGTCTTCGTGGTTGTCGCGGGACAATCATCAGCGGGGAGGATCAAATCATGCAGGTCAAGGCAAGCCCATGTACGTATCTTCCGCTTGCATTTCCGATTCCGGCGTCGCCCCTCGATCCAGCGGGTTGGCCGTAGCCGCGTCCCTCGACCAGCCTTCGGCTTCGCTGCGGATCTCCAATTTCAGCGGGAAATAGGCCGTCTTCTGCCCGCGCTGAGGACGCGTCCTGAGCCGCCTCTGGACGCTGCTCCTGCTTCCTCTGGTCGGGTTCGGTCTGAAGAAGAGCACCTAAAATTGAACTGGGAGTATTTAGACCTGAGGTGAATACGTTGATAAGGACGCCTGGCTGGGCAGACGCTTCATTCAGGCAAGGTTCGTTCAACGCAATTCCAACGCAGCACGCTGAACCGCGTAAAAGGTGACAGTGAAGAGCCTCGACATGCCGACACACTGCTGACCCGACCAAGATGTACGTTGTGCGGTACGAAGCGTCTCACCAGATGGCAGGGACCGCCCTGGAATGCCACCCGGCGAGAAGAAAATGGAAGGTGTGCTGTGCCTCACGAAGAACCATTCACGATTAGCCTGCTCGAAGTGGAGCTGGGTTCCTTCGAGGGGCCCTCGCAAACTGTCCTGCTCCGCACCAACCAGGGTGAAATCCACGCACGGCTGCACCGCCCTGAAAACGCCGGGGACGCTGGGATCGTCTGGGTGGGCGGTGCAGGGGGAGGGCTCAGCGGCCCGGCGCGAGGCCTGTACCCGCGCCTCGCGCAGCAGCTGACTTCAGCGGGCCTCACATCACTCCGCGTGGATTACCGCCGTCCGAATGACCTGCTTCACTGCACTCTTGACACGCTGCTCGGCGCAGCGTACTTGGAAGGGCTCGGCTGCTCCCGGCTGGTGTTGGTGGGTCATTCGTTCGGAGGAGCAGTGGTCATCACCGCCGGGGCGAACAGTGAAGCCGTGGTAGGAGTTGCGGCCTTGAGCAGCCAAACGTACGGTACGGACGCCGTAGGTGATCTGAGCCCGCGTGCGCTGTTGTTGCTGCATGGCAGCGCGGATGAAATTCTGCCGGACCGTTGTTCACGGTTGCTGTTCAAGCATGCGCGCGACCCAAAGGAGGTGCACTTGTATCCTGGTTGTGGTCACGGTCTCGATGAATGCCGCGCGGAGGTGGACCGGGATTTGCTGAACTGGTTGTCGCGCCTGCTGACGTCTGGGCAGGATGGGCTGGCCTCAGCGGCACCCTGAACCATTGGCGTTGAGGTTGGTGCAGCGTTGTCATTTCCCGGGGAGAAGACCTGGGCTTGCTGGGCATGAGGTTTGCAGGAGCCTGAAGCTCGGTGGCCCGCGGAGCAGGGCGTCCTCCACGCCTTCGCCGGCCAAGTCAAAGATCCGTTGGTGAGGAAGTCCTCTTCATCACCCACCATCCCGTGCCGAGCGCCCCGAGGATCAGCATCACCTGCAACGAGCCGCGCGGCCACCACTTCATGGCGGTCAGGGTCACGGCTGGAGGTGCGTTCCGCGGCGCATCCGACACGTCCTGGTGCTTTTCGTCGACTGAACGTCGGTCCATGTGCCTGAAATGGTCGAGGGCAGCGGCAACGAACGCTGTGAGGTCCTGCGGACCACGACTGGACACCCAGTTCCCATCACGCACGACCTCTTGGTCCAGCCACGTCGCACCCGCGTGCACCAGGTCATCGCGGATGCCCGGCCATGATGTCAACGTTCTTCCTTCCAGGAGGCCGGACGACGCCAGCAACCACGGTCCGTGGCACAGCGTGGCGATCGGTTTGCCTGCCTGGTCGAACGCCCGTACGAACGCCCGGGCGCGCTCTGACTGCCGCAGCAAGTCCGGGTTGATGAACCCACCGGGAATCAGCAGACCGTCGTATTCTCGCGCCTGAGCCTCATCCAGTGTTCTTGTCACTCGCACCCTTCCTGCCGGTTGGTGCAAGTTCATGCCGAGAATCCGTCCCTTGCGAAGCGAGATGACGTCCACCGTCGCTCCGGCCGCCTTGAGCGCCTTGACAGGAACGACCAGTTCGACGAGTTCGAATCCGTCGGCGGCGAGCACGGCGAGGTGCCGTCCTTCGAGCGCTTTGTTTTTCATACGCCCTCCACCTTGAACATCCGCCACGTTCTGACGAGAAAGCCAGTTCACGAGCGGGCGTGAAGCACCCGACGGGCGCTGGAACGACGTGCCTTTGAGCTTACGGGTGCCCGTGAGGACCGGCTTCAGCGTTCTTCCCAGGGCTTGCTGGGCGCCGGAATGCCAGGCGGACCTTGAATCAACCGATCAGCGACCATTCCGGTCACGAAGGCGTACATCGTTTTGTGCAGCAAGTCGACCACCTGCTCGTCGACCGGCCAGGTCCAGGGCGGAGCGCCGACGCCGGTGGCGTTCTCCAGCGTCTGATCGTTCAGGAGTCGCAGGTTCAGGTACATGAACGAGCCGACCGGACCGCGCAGTCCGCCCTGAGCCATCAAGCCCCGCACCGCGCCGAGCAGAATGCCCTGTCCCCAGTGCATCGCCCAGTTCAGCCACAGCCGCTCCTCGTCGGGCTTGTGCGGCAGCCCGAGAAGCTTTTCCAGGGTGTGCGCGGGCACATACGAGTTCGGCCTTCGGGTGAGGCGTTGTTCGAGCTTCTCGGCAAGCGTCATGGCCGCGACACCTGCGGCACCTGCCAGCATGCCTTTGAGCAGCGTGTGCGTGTTCACTCGTTCCTCCCCGGCAGTGAAGTGGTCATGGCTGAGGTTATTCCGCGGCGCTGAGAGCCTCCATCGATCCTTGTTGGGTGAGTCCTTAGACACGCTGGCTGCACGACGTTCATCCTGGCGGCGCGCTCACTTCACTTGCGGGAGCCTCGAATACAGGGGTACAGCCAACAGGCAAGGAGTGGGTGGCATTCCGAGTGGCGCAGGCTGAGAACCCTCCTCACGTGCCGGTCAACGGCCCTTCACCTCGAATCCTGCAAGACGAAGTCCACCGCGTGGACGACCTGGGAATCGAGAAAGACATCCGGACCCAGCAGCGTGCCTGGACAGTGCAGCGCGTCCTCTGGGGCCTCGCCCTGCTGATGGCCCTCGCGGCCCTCCTCGGTCTGCTCGGAGGAAGCAGGCCCCTCAACACCATCATCAGCGCAAACGACCGGGGCCTTCAAGTAAAGTGCCCTTCTTTCGCTCGGCGCAAAGCCGAAATGCAAGTCACGCACCTCTGGACGCCTCGCGGCATCTGACCGGCCAGGAAGCGATCAGCAGCAGACGCTGAACCCACCGTTCTGGGTGCCCGGGCCCGTGGGCACCCTCACCCTGGTCTACAAAGTCCTCGGTGAACCAGGATAGGTGAACTGCCAAGACCCTCAACCGTAAGGCAGGATGTCATACTTCATGCTGATTTTGCCCTTGTGGGCCTCACGCGAGTCGTCCGCTCATGTGCACGCAAGACCGTGGCTAAGCACGCCGCCTGCCCGTTCCGCGCCTGGGCACACGTGCGTGAGACGCGTGGCCCGTCGATGCACGTACGATCAGTTCGGTGCTGAGTTCGGGACGCTCAGTGGAAAGGCTGACATCGGTCAGCAGCGTGATCAGCATGGTGGTCGCGGCCGCTCCCATTTCATAGAGCGGCTGACGCACCGTGGTCAATGGAGGGTGCACCTGGGCGGACATGGGAATGTCGTCGAAACCGATCACCGAGATGTCATCCGGGATGCGCAGTCCGTGGTCCTTGATGGCGTCCATGGCACCGAAAGCCATCACGTCATTCGAGACGAAGATCGCGCTGGGCGGCTCGTTCAGTTCCAGCAGCTCGCCCGCAGCGCGAAAGCCGCTGGGCCGCAGAAAGTCGGCAGGGCGGACCAGCGCTTCGTCGACGGTGAGCCCATGCACGAGCAGGCCTTCTCGGTAGCCTCGCAGTCGCTCCTGGCTGGCCCGGGTGTCCATCCGACCGGTGATGAAGCCAATACGCCGGTGCCCAAGGCCCACGAGGTGATCGACAGCCAGGCGCGCACCGGTGTAGTTGTCGACCGTGACTGCGGGCGTTTCGGCAATGCCACCGCGGTGGTCGATGATGACCACTGGCAGGCGGGTGCGCCCGAGCAGCTCGGTGTATTCCTCGGATACCTGCGGAAGCACCATCAGCAGTCCATCAACAATGCCCCTGGTCATGGCGTGAATGCGCTCATAGGCGTTCTTAACATTCGTGCTGGTATACAGGATGACGTCGTAGCGGTGCTTCACGGCAGCTTCTCCGGCGCCGCGCGCAATTTCGGCAATGTACTGCGTGCTGAGGTCAGGCACCACCATGCCCAGCACCTGCGTGCGTCCGCCCGTACGGTTTCCGGCAAGGCTGCGGGCGCTCACGTTGGGGGTGTAGCCCGAGCCGCTGAGGAGCTTGAGAACGCGCTGACGGGTTTCCTCGCCCACACCGGGACGGTTGTTGAGAACGCGTGAAACCGTCATGGCCGATACGCCTGCCATACGCGCGAGGTCGCTGAGGGTTACCTCAGGACCTGACATGGTTGCTCCAGGAACGGCGCAGGCGTGAGCCGCGACGGAGCGAGCATGGAGCGGCAAGGTGCCCGCACCTCGCCAAACCGGGCGCCCGCGCGACGCCTCGCGCGCTCAGTAAAAACCAACGGGGAAGGAAGGCAAACACGCGATTTCCTGCTTGCAGTGTAGAGGCTCGAGCAGCAGAGGCGCCAGCACACGACGGGTTTCGAGCCTTGGCCCGGTTCGGCAGGCCCGCCACACGCCGATCAATTGATCTCTCCTCCTGCTGACGCGCGATGCGCCCCTTCTCAAGACGGGCAGGCCTGGCAGGCGTTCGGTGCCGGGCGCCTTTCGGACGATCACTGTGGTGGCCAGGGGTTCACCAGAGTGTTTCTGCCTTGGGCGGCCAGCGCATCAGCGGCGCGAAGCTGCCCGCCGACTTCGACTTCTCCACCTGCGAAGAGCACGCGTAAAACGCACCTTCTCCATTGACTGTTTGCTAACTGTTTGCAGAACACCTGCTTACGACAACACCAAAAGGGCCAGGGATCATCCCCGCCCCTTTTCTTCCCACGCTGCTTCAGCTCGCGGGCTGCCCGGCCGGAGCATGCTGCGGGTAAAGCTGCGCGAGGGCCTCGGCATGCTGGCGCCGGGCCACGGTCGCCGGTTCAGCGGCCACCGGGGTTCCCTGCGGGCACAAGGCTTCCATTGCCGCTTCCAGATTGGCGTGCAGGCCCGCGGCGGGCATGGCGAGGATGGCCGCACCGTCGGCAGCTCCCGGTTCGCTTTCCGAGCGCGCCACCTGCACGCTCAGGGCGCCCGACACCAGCCCCAGCCACAGGTCGCTGCGCGCTCCGCCGCCCGTGGCCAGCAGCGACGATACCCTCGACAGCGGGCGCATGACCTCAAAGGCGTCTGCCAGGGCGCAGGCGGTGCCCTCGAGCAGCGCGCGGGTAAAGTGCGCGCGTCCGTGGGCGAGCGACAGGCCCGTCCAGGCGCCCCGCACGTCCGGGTCCATCAGGGGGCTGCGCTCGCCGGCCAGATACGGCAGGAAGGTCACACCGTCCGCGCCGTCCGGCACGCCCGCCGCTTCGCCCAGCAGCGTGTCGAAGGCCACTTCAGGAGCGAGCTTGTCGCGCAGCCACTGCAAAGCGCCCGCGCAGGCCAAAGTGACCCCCAGCAGGTGATAGCCACCGTCCGCGTGCGCGAAGAGGTGCACGCGCCCTTCGGGGTCAGGGGTGGGCGCGGTGAGCGGCGCGAACACCACGCCGCTCGTTCCAAGGCTCACGCTGCCCACCTCGGGACGGCGGCTGGTGAGGCCAAGCGCAACGGCGGCGGCGGCGTTGTCCCCGCCGCCCGCCACGATCGGCAGACCCTTGGGCAGACCGGTCGCGCCCGTGAGTTCTGCCCTGAGCGTGCCGATCACCGCCGTGGACGGCACGACTTCCGGAAAGAGCGCCCGATTGAGGTCAAGGACGCTCAGCAAGTCTGCGTCCCAGCCCCTTTTTGCAAGGTTCAGGGCGCCCACACCCGAAGCGTCGGAGGGTTCGCTGCGCATCTCGCCGGTCAGGACGTAGCCCAGGTAATCCTTGGGCAGCAGGGCGTGCCGGGTGCGCGCGAACGCTTCTCCTTCCGTTTCACGCAGCCACACCAGCTTGGGCAGCTGAAAGCCGGTGACGGCGCGGTTGCCGGTGCGGGCGATCAGGTCGGCGCGTGGAATGCGCTCCTCGATCCAGGCCACAGCCTGCCCCGTGCGCTGGTCATTCCAGAGCGGTGCGGGCCGCACGACCTCACCGTGTGCGTCGAGGGCCACCAGCCCGTGCATCTGCCCGCTCAGGCCGAGCGCGACGGGAAGGGCGTTCATGGTCGCCAGCTTCCCTGTCAGCTCTCGCAGCGCCTCCAGGGCGCCCGCCACCCAGTCCTGTGGACGCTGCTCGGTCCAGCCCGGCCGGGGGGTGAGCAGCGGATAGCTGCGGCCCGCTTCGGCGACCAGGCGCCCGGCGTCGTCGAGCGCCACCACCTTGACGCCGCTCGTGCCGAGGTCGACGCCCAGCGTAACGGGCGTTTCACTCATGCGTGCGCCTCACTGCTCACACTGTTTCCACGAACCCCGAGCAGCAGCTCGACCGTGAGCTGATCGAGCTGCTCTAGGCCCGGGCCACGCTGACCGAGGGCCACGCGATCAAATGCGCGCTCCTTGAGGGTCCGGGCTTTTTCGGGCGTGAAGCCGCGTGTCAGCTCGCTCAGTTCCTTGTCCTCGACCCGGTAGGCCTGCAGGGCTGCCTGAATTTCGGGGTCTTCATCAAACTGCCGCGCCTTGTCCTTGAGGATCAGGTAGGTACGCATGCAGCCCCGGGCGAACGCCCACACACCGACCTCGTCCTCGGTGCGCAGGGCGTGCGCGTCGAAGTGACGCGGACCGTCGTAACCGCTGTCTTCGAGCAGCTTCACCAGGAAAAAGGCACTCTTGATGTTCTCGGCGCCAAAGCGCAGATCCTGATCGAAGCGGCCCATCTTCTGGTCGTTGAGGTCCACGTGGAAGAGCTTCCCAGCGTCGATGATCTGTGCGACGGCGTGCGTGAAATTGAGTCCGGCCATGGTGTCGTGCGCGAATTCGGGGTTGACGCCGAACAGTTCACTCTGGTCGAGGGTGGCGATAAAGCCCAGCATGCTGCCGGCGGTGGGAAAGAAGATGTCGCCGCGCGGCTCGTTGGGCTTGGGTTCCAGCGCAAAACGGTAACCGTATCCCTGAGACTGGCTGTACTCCGCCAGAAAGTTCAGGCTGTCACGAAACCACCCGATGGAGTCGAGCAGCTTGCCACTGGCGTCGACCTCGGTGCCTTCGCGCCCACCCCAGAAGACATAGGTCTGGGCGCCCAGTTCATGTCCGAGGTCCATGCTGCGCATGGTCTTTTGCAACGCGTAGGCGCGCACGCGGGCGTCGGCACTGGTAAAGGCACCGTCCTTGAAGGCCGGATCGGTGAACAGGTTGGTGGTGGCCATGGGCACCACGAGGCCATGGTCACCCAGGGTCTGTTGAAACTCGCGGACGATGCGGTCGCGCTCGCCCGCGCCCGCGTCGATGGGCACCAGGTCGTTGTCGTGCAGATTCACGCCGTAGGCGCCGAGCTGCGCGAGCTTTTCTACGATGTAGGGCGCGCTGAGGGGCGGGCGGGTGGGTTCGCCGAACGGGTCGCGTCCGGTGGCGCCCACGGTCCAGAGGCCAAAAGTGAATTTATCCGACGGTTGGGGCTGGTACATGACGACTCCTGGCGCCCGCAGCAGACGGGCAGTAAAAAGCAGGCGGTGGGCCAACACAAATAATCAGATGATCTTACTAAACTTACCGGGCGCTGACCTGGGTGTCAAACCCGTCCTCAGGCCGAACGGTCAGCAGGGGCGACAGAAGCGGGCTCACGCCGGGTGGGCGCCGGATTCAGGCGCGCCTCCAGAGCTGCCGCGGCGGCTCCAATGGCGCTGGCGTCCACCCGGCGCTCGCATAGCGCGATGTCCACATGATCGGTCAGGTCGGCGGGCACCCGTCGGTGCAGCTCCCGGAGCGCCGGACCCAGCAGCGCCTCTCCCAACAGGGACAGCGGACCGCCGACGATCAGGTGGCTGGGGTTGAAGGTGAACAGCAAGTTCGCCATCAGCACCCCGAGGTGCCGCCCGGCCGTGTCCAGCGCCGGTCGCCCGCCCTGCTCCACACGTGAAATGATTTCCTCGATGGTCAGCTCGGCGCTCTCGTTGTCCGTCAGGCCCAGCGACAGGGCCCGCTCACTCACGTACAGCTCGGCGCAGCCATGATTGCCGCAGCGGCAGCGTGGGCCGTCAGGACGCAGCACCGTATGGCCCACCTCGCCCGCATAACCGCGCGGCCCCCGCAGAATCCGTCCGTCGATCATGACCCCACACCCGACGCCGCGGCCCAGCATCAGCTGCACCAGCAGGGCCGGCTTTTCCCCGGCGCGAAAGGCATACTCACCGATGGCGGCCGCGTTCGCCTCGTTCTCCAGCACCCACACATCGCTGAGATCAGGAAGCGAGCGACGCACCAGCGCGAGAAAGGGCACGTCGTGCCAGCCCAGGTTGGGGGCCACGTTCACGGTGCTGTGCTGGCTGTTCACCAGGCCCGGCACGGCCAGGCCCACACCCTGCAGGGTGCGGCCCTGCAGGGCGTGGGCCTGCAGAACCTGACGGATCATGCGCGCTACATCTTCGGCGGCTTTTTCTGGCGTGCTGGGGTGATAGGGCTTGAAGTGACGTTGCAGCACGCCACCGCAGATGTCGGTGACCACCAGGTTGAGGTAGCCCACGCCGACCTCCACACCCAGCAGGGCATGCACCGCGCCGTTGGGGTACAGCGCCTGCGCCGGACGCCCGGCTCCCTGGCGGGCGTGCGTCTCGCCTTCACGCAGCCAGCCTTCCTGCACGAGGTCGCCCACCAGGCCACCCACGGTCATCTTGGTCAGGCCGGTGCGGGCGGCGATCTCTACCCGTGCGATGCCCGGGTGAGCGCGCACCACGTTCACGATGGCCGTGCGGTTGAGCAGTTTCAGAAAACCTTGGTCTCCGGCGATGGGCACGGGCATAGGCATCAGCCTAACGCCAATGGCCCGGAGCGCGCTGCGGTCATTTCCGGCCCGGCAGCTGCGCGTCTCACTTTCCAGCTCCTTTGTCCCCAGGCCATTTCGGGGCCAACAGCTTCGGCGCCAACAGGAATACCTGCCGCCTCAGTCAGCCCACAGCAGATGTGTCTTGAAGGGCAGCAGCTTGCCGTCCTGGTAGCGGGCAAACTCGTGGTGCCGGCTGCCGTTTGCTCCCCAGTACCCGGGAACGTTCAGCAGCAGCCGGGCAGGCGCCACCCATTCCTGCAGCAGGCCGGTAAGCCGCCCTGCGCGTTCCGGTGGGGTGTCCACTGGCAGCACAATCTGTGTCTCATCCCCCTGGGCCTGCAGATGAGGCGAGAGCTCCGACCACCACTCTGGAAACGCTTCAACAGCGTGCAGCACCGTGCGGACGCGGGCAGCAACCTCGATGAGGTGTGCGGCTTCATGGTCGGTTTGCCAGGGCAACACGGGAGCGCCCTCCGAAAGCGATACCCAGCGGGCATTGACCCGAAAGTGAACATTGACGACGCCACGGGGCCAGGCACGGCTCAGATCCCCCGCCAGACGCGCGGCGTCTTCACGTGAGGTGTTCGCCAGCACCAGTTCCGGCGCCTGCACCTCGTCCGTTCCCGGCACCACCACACCCCGCAAGGTCATGCGGTTCAGTGTGCTCGCCAGCTCCTCGGCAAAGGGGCGGGGTACAGGGGGCAAGGTGATCAGGTGGACGGTTTTTGCAGGCATATCACAGGGTCCGGACGTACGCGAAGTGAGAGGGCGTTGAGGAGTGAACCACGGCCGCCGTGAACCCGAGACCATGAAGTTCAATTAAGGTTAAACTGAGTATAACAAAAGTTTGTCTGCTGTCCCGCAGGTTCTACCTTCTCATGCAGCTTGCCCGCACGTCATGCCGACTTGCAGACGCGGGCAGAAAGGTCACCGAAATGCTTCCCTTCCCAATGTCGTTTTCTGGAGAGCGCTCGTGAAGGCCGTGGTCGTGGACCGCTTCGGGCCACTCGAACAGTTGCGGGTGGCCGAGCTTCCCGATCCCACGCCCGGGCCCGGCGAGGTGGTTCTTGACGTGCACGCTGCCGGTGTGAATTATCCGGACGCCCTGATGGTGCAAGGTCAGTACCAGATCAAACCACCCCTGCCCTTCACGCCGGGCGCCGAGGCCGCCGGAATCGTCTCGGCCGTCGGCGAGGGTGTCCGGCACCTCAAAGTGGGCGACCACGCGGCCACCTTCACGGGCACCGGCGCATTTGCCGAGAAACTGCTTGCGCCTGCTGCGCAGGTCACGCCCTTGCCGCCCGGGTTCAGTTTCGACATCGCCGCCAGCCTGACGCTGGCCTACGGGACGTCCTATCACGCGCTGGTCAACCGGGCACAGCTGCAGGCGGGGGAAACGCTGCTGGTGCTGGGCGCGGCCGGGGGCGTCGGCCTGGCCGCCGTGATGATCGGCAAGGCGCTCGGAGCACGCGTCATCGCGGCGGCCAGCAGCGAGGAAAAGCTGGCGCTCACCCGTCAGCACGGCGCAGACGAAACCATCAACTACGCTTCCGAGGATTTGCGGGCCCGCCTGAAGGAGCTCACAGGCGGACAGGGTCCGAACGTCGTGTACGACCCGGTGGGCGGCGATTACACCGAAGCCGCTTTTCGCAGCGTCGCCTGGGGCGGACGCTATCTGGTGGTGGGCTTTGCCAACGGCGAGATTCCGCGCCTCCCCCTCAACCTGCCGCTGCTCAAGGGCGCCTCGCTCGTCGGGGTGTTCTGGGGCGAATTTGCCCGCCGCGATCCGCGTGCCAACGTCGCCAACCTGACGCAGCTGGCGCGCTGGGTGGGTGACGGCACGATCAGACCTGTCATCAGCGAACGCTACACGCTGGAGCAGGCTCCCGAAGCGCTGCGTGCCCTGCTGGAGCGGCGCGTGACCGGGAAAGTCACGCTCGTTCCCTGAAGCGCTGCGGATCAGGGCGCCCTGAAGCGTCAATCCGTCAAACCCTGGCGAGCCGCGCGACAATGGAGTTGACCTTCGTCACGCGGCTCACCGTCTTGCCTCCTGCGAGACGGTTAGGGCAGGAAAAAGCAGCATTCACGAAGAACGGCAGCAGAATCTGATCGCAGTAAGGGGAATCCAAATCAAATCGAGCCGTCCGCTCATGCTCGGGGTGCACGCTGCTGCCATGGGAAATCCACATGCCACCTACTGCGAATCCTTCTTCTGAGCTCCCCGCCATCTGAGCCGGCCACATGACAGGCCCAGGCTGAACACCTTGACAGGTGAGGACCCTCGCTGACCAACGGCGTGCTGGTGATGACCCTCTTGACCCTCACAGTCTCGGTGCCGTTCTGGAAGTACCCACCGCCGAGGCCGAAAAGATTCCGGGAGCTGGCCCGCTGATCCTGCTGGGCGCCAGCAAGCCCATCGAGGACTGCATGCGCATAACCCATGTCGATCTGCCGGACATCCTGATGGCGGCGCGCAGCCCTGAGGGACTCGAACGCCTGGAGCAGATCAAGTACGCCGTGCCAGAGGAAGGCAACAGCATTTCCATCATTCCCAGGCAGACCATCTGACCTGCCGAAAGGAGACTTATGTCAAAAGATGCCATGGTCAACGGACTTGTCGCCGGGCTGGCAGGTGTCGCGGCCATGACGCTTGCCGAGAAGCTCGAACAACGCCTTACCCGAAGGCCGAACTCGTATGTGCCCGCGCACACCCTGGAAAAGCTTCTCGGGCTGCCGCACAAGCCCGACGAGGAGCGGCTGTGGCTGAACTGGGCGATGCACTGGGGACAGGGCATTCTGCTCGGCGCGGTGCGGGGCTTGATGGCTCAGGGCGGACTGCGCGGTCCGGTCGGCTCGTTCATGTACCTGAACCTGCGACTCCTGAACGATCAGACGCTGGAGAACGCCACCGGCGTCGGCGCTCCGCCCTGGACCTGGCCGGTCGACGAGCAGGTGGTCGACTTGCTGCACAAAACGATGTACGCCTTCGTGACCGGAATGGTCGCTGATCGGTTGATTCAAGGTCCGCCTGGCATTCCGGCGCCCAGCAAGCCCTGGGAAGAACGCTGAAGCCGGTCCTCACGGGCCCAGTGGCCACAGAAGCGGCAGGAAACACCAGGAATTCGGCTGCTCGACAGCCGGGCCACCAAGGGAGAAAAAGATGCGGGCACTGTGCTGGGAAGGCGTCAACGACCTGCGCGTTCAAACCGTGCCGGACCCTGAAATTCTCGATTCTCACGACGTGATCCTGCGGGTCACGATGTCCACGACCTGCGGCTCGGACCTGCACGTCATCGACGGCCTGATTCCCACCATGATGCCCGGCGACATCCTCGGCCATGAATTCATGGGTGAAGTGGTGGAAGTGGGTCGCGAGGTCAAGAACATCCGTGTGGGCGAGCGTGTCGTCGTACCGTCCTTTATCGTCTGCGGGCAGTGCTGGTACTGTCGGCAGGACCTGTACTCACTGTGCGACAACACCAATCCGAAGTACCAGCTGCAGCAGCCGCTGCTGGGGCATCACACCGCTGGAATTTACGGATACAGCCATGCCTTTGGTGGGTATGCCGGTTCGCACGCGCAGTACGTGCGGGTGCCCTTCGCGGACAATGACTGCTTTCAGGTTCCAGACGGCCTGAGGGACGAACAGGCGCTGTTCCTCTCGGACGCCGCACCAACCGGATTCATGGGCGCGGACTTCTGTGACATCAAAGCGGGTGACGTCGTCGCCGTCTGGGGGTGCGGCGGCGTGGGACTGATGGCGATTCAGAGCGCCTACCTGCTGGGGGCCGAGCGTGTCATCGCCATCGACCGTTTTCCGGAGCGGCTCGCGCTCGCACGTGACCGGGCAGGCGCCGAGACGATCGATTACACCGCAGTCGACAGCGTGGTGGATGTCCTGAACGAAATGACCGCCGGTCGAGGCCCGGACGCCTGCATTGATGCGGTCGGCATGGAGGCGCACGGTACTGGCCTGGGGTACCTGTACGACCACGCCAAACAGGCCCTGAAGATACACACCGACCGTGGGCAGGCCTTACGAGAAGCCATCCGGGCCTGCCGCAAGGGTGGCGTGCTGTCGATTCTGGGCGTGTACGGCCTGATGGACAAATTTCCGCTGGGCGTGATGATGAACAAGGGGCTCACGGTGCGCACCGCGCAGCAACACGGACAGAAGTACCTGCCCCGTCTGCTGGAACATGCCGCGCGCGGCGAACTCGACCCTTCATACCTCGCGACGCACCGCTTCTCGCTGGAAGACGCGCCGCGTGGCTACCAGATGTTCAAAACCAAGCAGGACGGCTGTGTGCGGGCGGTGTTCATTCCCTGACGGGCAGACTTGCGTTCGCGTGAAGGTCCGGCGCCCTTCGCGTCATCCGCCCTCACGTTCCTCTCTGAAGAATACAGTTCCCGGGTTTCATGTCCGGGAAATTCCAGCAACAGGAGCATTCATGGCCAGAGAAGTGCAAGTGACCCGCGAAGGCTACGTCCGCCTGGAGCAAGCCCTCGAAGAAGCCCGCCGGCGCCGTACAGAAGTCACCCAGCAGCTCTCGGCGCTGCTCGACGACGCGATGGACCTGGAAGACCGCAGCCTGCAGGCCGCCCAGAACGACACCACCAGCCTCGACGCGCGCATCGTCGAACTGGAGGACACCCTCGCCCGCGCGGTCATCGTCGACAATCATGGGGAAAATGACGGTGAGATTTTGCTGGGATCGATTGTGGTGCTGCACGACGATCACCACGACCGTGAATTGCGCGTGCAGCTGGTGAACCATGTCGAGGTCACCACCCTCGACGAGGGCATCACCCGCGTCGCCGATGACAGCCCGGTCGGAAAGGCGCTGCCGGGACGGCGGGTCGGAGACAGCTTCGAGGTGGACCTGGGCGACCACCGGATGCGCTACACCGTGAAGTCCGTCGAATAGCCGGGGTCATCAGCCGGCCGAGGATGCTGAAGCGCTTTTCACGAGGAGGCCTGCGTGGCAAAGGGGGAACCGTCTGAAATTCGGCTGCTCGGCATTCAGAGCGCCGGAAACGAAGGCGAAGCGCAGATCGTCACCCTGCATACCAACCGGGGCAACATCGATACGCGCCTGCACCGGCCACCGAAGGAAGGCGGCCAGGCGGGCATCGTGTGGGTTTTCGGTGCGGGCGGCGGTCTGGGAGGCCCTGCGGGCGGGCTCTACACCCGTCTGGCCGAGCAGCTTGCGCCCGAGGGCGTGACCTCGCTGCGCGTGGATTACCGCTTTCCCAACCAGTTGCCGGAATGCACCCTCGATGTGCTGCTGGGCGGCGCTTATCTGGAAACCCTCGGGGTGACGCGTCTGGCGCTGGTGGGTCACTCCTTTGGAGGCGCGGTGGTGATCGACGCGGGCGTGAGCAGTGACGCCGTGGTGGGCGTGGCCGCCCTCAGCAGCCAGACGTACGGCGCGGACGCGGTGGGGCAGCTCAGTCCGCGCTCGCTGCTGCTCATCCACGGCAGCGCCGACGAAGTACTGCCGGACTCCTGCTCACGCTGGCTGTACGAGCGGGCCGCCGAACCGCGGGAACTGCTGCTGTATCCCGGCTGCCGGCACGGCCTCGACGAGTGCCGGGACGCCCTCGACCGTGACCTCGGACGCTGGCTGCGCCGCACCCTGCTGGGCGTCTGAACGCCTGGCATGGCTGCTTATGAGGCGCGCTGAAGTCGCTCCAGCCGCCGCATGGCCAGCGCGCCCAGAAAGGGCCCGACGGCCAGCACGAGAAAAACGCCCCGCCAGCCTACGGCGTTTTGCAGCACCGGAACGGCCGCGATGCTCAGGGCGGTCAGGCTGAAGCCCAGTGCGAGCTGCAGGGTCAGGGCGGTGCCGACATAGCGCGGATCGGCCAGCTCACTCGTGAGCGTCGAGAACTGCGCCGAGTCGGCAATGATCCAAAATCCCCACAGGGCGCTGACGGCCAGAATGACCCCTGCCGGCGCCTGCACCAGCAGGGCGAGCCCCAAGGCGCACAAGCCCGAAATCAGCATCGCGCGGGCGGTCAGACGGGCTTTGCCCCAGCGTTTTCCCAGCACCCCGCCGTAATAACATCCCAGGGCGCCCACCCCCACGACCATGAAGGTCGCGAGCCCCGCCGTGGGGCCCCCGGGTAGGGCGCGGTCGCGCAGCACGTCGGCAAAAAACACCGCGAACCAGGCCCACATCGCGTACAGTTCCCACATATGCCCCAGGTATCCCAGGGTCGTGAGGCGCAAGGTTGGCGTGGACAGCACCCGCACGGCCTGCCGTGGCTGAAACACCGCCGGGGGAAAACGGTGAGGCCCCTCGGGAACGCGGGCGGCCAGCACGCCCCCCACGACGGCCAGCAGCGAGGTCAGGCCCAGCACCATCCGCCAGTCGGCCCCGCCCAGGGCGTTCACCAGGTGCGGCAGGGCCGATCCCAGGGTCAGTGCGCCTACCATGACGCCCAGCGCCACGCCCCGGTCGAGCCTGAACCAGGCGGACATGGCCTTGAGGGCCGGAGGGTACACCAGCGCCAGCGCCGCCCCCGTGACGCCCCGCAGCCAGGGCGCCGCCTCGGGCGTGCTGATGAGCAGCAGGGCGTTTCCCAGCGCGGCCAACACTGCCCCCAGCAGGATCAGGCGGCGGGGAGCGAGCAGGTCGGCGAGGTTCAGCGCAGCGCTCAGCACTGCTCCCACCACAAAGCCGAGCTGCACCGCGAGGGTCAGCCAGGCTCCCTCGGCCGGGGTGAGGGTCCACAGTTCACGCAGCTGCGGCAACACGGCCGCCGCCGAAAACCATGGCGCCATGGCCAGCACGACGGCCACGGCCAGGGCGACCAGGGCCCGGTACCGCCCTGGCGCTTCGACCACCTCGGCAGGCTGCGTCACATGGCGCCCCGCGGATGGGGGCGCGTACCGAAGGGCGGGCGCCGTGCTGGCGAGGAGCCCGTCGCGCTGGCCATGGCGCCGTGCAAATCCGGGGAACAGCACAAGGAGCGTTGAACGTGTGCGCTGACGATACAGGCCTCCGGTTTCAGGGTACCGCCCTGGCCCGTTTGTCGCGTCTTACCCGCAGTGAAGCGCGACCGGGGCTGGACCAGATCCAGGCGTCAGATCTCGGGCCAGGGCCGCAGGATACGGCGACGCAGGGTAGAGAGACTCAGGGTGCAGAGACGCAGGGTACAGAGTGGATTTATACGATCAGGTGTTCGTCCTGGGTCACCTGCCGCCCAAAACGTTCGAAGCGCAGGGCGTCGATGTTGATGGACAAGTTCCCTCCGGTGGCTTCCTGCGCCATGACCTCACCCACGGCGGCGGCCTGCATCACACCGTGGCCCGAAAAGCCGCAGGCGTTGATCCAGCCGGGAACGCCCGGCATGAGGCCCAGGATGGGCGCGTGGTCCGGGGTGACTTCGTAATAACCCCACCAGGAGGCGCGGCGGTCGAGGCCAGCCTGCTCCAGCCACGGAAAGCGTGCCAGTCCAGCTTCCAGGGTGGGCTCCAGCCAGCTCCAGTCCATGCCATCCCGGAAACCCTGGTCATGCGGATTGCTGAGGCCCATGATCAGCCGCTCGCCTTCCGAGCGCAGCCAGAAGCCGCTCGTGAGGTCAAAGGTCATGGGACAGGCGTGGTGGTCCGGCAGTGGCCCGGTGGTGAAGACCATGCGCCGGGCCGGCTGCACCGGCACGGTCAGCCCTGCCAGCGCGGCGACCTCTCCCGACCAGGCACCTGCCGCGTTCACCAGCAACGGGGCCTCGAAGGTTCCCAGCGGCGTTGAGGCACTCCAGACGCCTGAGCGGTGAGCAAGCACCTCGACCGGGCAACTGGTGTGCAGCGTTGCGCCCCACGAGCGCGCCTCACGCAAAAAGGCCAGCGTGATGCCGTGCGGGTCCACCACCCCGTCCTGCGCGCCGTAGGTGGTGCCCACCACGCCGGTCGGATCAAAGGGCACCAGCTGCTGCGCTTCGGAGATCGACAGTTCGCGGACGTTGAGGCCCAGCGCCTGCTGCCGGGCCAGCCCGCGCGCGTGCCCGGGCCAGAGACGTTCGGGCAGCAGCATCAGGTAGCCCTGGGGCCGGTACTGGGCTTCGGGCATCTGACGGTATTCCTGAATGCTGCGCTGTGACAGCAGGATGTTTACCTCCTGGCTGAACTGCACCCGCACCCCGGCCGCACTCTTGCCGGTTGAACCGGCAGCGGGAGCGGCCCCTGCTTCAAGCACCCTGACCCGCAGCCCGAGACGGGCGAGCGAGCGGGCGCAGGAAGCGCCGATGATGCCGGCACCGATGACCAGCACGTCACTGGTCTGCGTCATGGATGGACCTTGCAGAGCGCGTTCATTGGTCCGTATTGTCAGGGGTCGCGCGCGTCTTTGACAACCACAGGCCGCTGCATAGAAAACGCCCCGCTTGGCGGGGCGTCCGGTGAGGCTGTCCTCAGTCGAGCAGGAAGTCACGCAGCTTGCGGCTGCGGCTTTCCTGGTACTTGAGCTTGCGCAGCGCCTTGTTCTCGATCTGCCGGATACGCTCGCGGGTAACGTTGAAGTACTGGCCAACCTCTTCGAGGGTGTGCTCGCGGCCGTCAACGAGTCCTTTGCGCAGGCGCAACACCATCGCTTCGCGCTCGTTGAGCTTGTCGAGGGCCTTTTCCAGTTCCTCGCTCAGCATGGTGCGGTCGGTGTTCTCGGCCGGGGAGTCGAAGTTCTCGTCGGGAATGAAGTCGCCGTAGAAGCTGTCACCCTCGGTCCCGACGGGCGCTTCGAGCGATACGGGCTCCAGGGTGATCTTCTGGATTTCCTCGACCTTGGCGGCTTCCCAGCCAGGGCCCATCGCCTCGGCAATTTCCTCGTTGGTGGCGTCGCGCGACAGTTCCTGCTGCAGCTGGCGGGCCGTGCGGCTCAGCTTGTTGATGGTCTCGACCATGTGCACTGGCACGCGAATGGTGCGCGCCTGATCGGCAATCGCGCGGTTGAC
Organism: Deinococcus peraridilitoris DSM 19664; assembly: GCF_000317835.1. Taxonomy (NCBI): domain Bacteria; kingdom Thermotogati; phylum Deinococcota; class Deinococci; order Deinococcales; family Deinococcaceae; genus Deinococcus; species Deinococcus peraridilitoris. Next base: position 1,266,463 of record NC_019793.1, read on the forward strand.
GGCCTGACGGATCCACCAGGTGGCGTAGGTGGAAAACTTGTAACCGCGGCGGTACTCGAACTTCTCGACCGCGCGAATCAGGCCCTGGTTGCCTTCCTGAATTAGGTCGAGAAAGCCCATGCCCCGGTTGGAGTACTTCTTGGCGATGCTGACCACCAGGCGCAGGTTGGCCTCGATCAGGCCCTGACGGGCCGCCTGACCATCCTCGACCTGGCGTTGCAGCGAGCGCCGGGCGCGGTCGTCGAGGTCAAGGTCGGCTTCGAGCTTGGCGCGGGCTTCCTCACCTTCCTCGATGCGCCGCGCGAGGCTGATTTCCTCGGCCAGGGTCAGCAGGGGAACGCGGCCGATCTCGTGCAGGTACTGGCGCACCGGGTCGTTGCTGACCGCACGCGGTACGTCGTCGTACTCGCGCTCTTCTTCTTCCTCTTCGGCAGAAGCGTCGGGTTTGTCTTCATCGAGTTCGTCTTCCTCGTCCTCGTCGAGGTCGTCGTCGAGATCCTGAATCTCGATCTGCTGCGCGTTGAGGAAAAGTTGCAGGTCCTCGAAGCTGCCTTCCTGGTCAGGGTCGAGTCCGGCTTCCTCCAGTGCGGCGTTGAGTGCGGTCGCCACGGCCTCACTCGTCACGGAGCCGGCGGCCTTGCCCGTCTTGATCAGCGTCTGCACGGCGGCGTGCTGGTAGAGCGCCTTGTCTCCCCCATCGGCTTTGGCGCTGCCGGCCGCCTTGCCTTTGACCGGCGCAGTCTTCGCGTCACCTGTTTCGGCCACGGCCGTTTTGGCTGCCGCTTTGGCAGCACTGGCTTTGGGCGCTTTGGGAGTTTTGGGCGCCGCGCTCTTTTTCGCGGCGCCGTCCGAAGGCGTCTTGGTTCTGGCCGGTTTGGCTTTGCCTTCACTCGCGGCGCGCGTTCTGGTTTTTCGGGTATCAGCTTCGCTCATGCAGTCTCCAACTCGAGGCAAAACGAAAGTTTTGGGATCGTACGCGACTCCTGGTGGCGGCCTTGCGCACACAATAGTGCACGAACGCCGCAACGCCATAGACTTCCACACTTCTCTGAGAGGGTTGACATGCCGAGCGAAAAGGTCGGCCCTTTCGTCGGAACGCGTTCGTTTCCCGGTGGAGTGTGGCCTCCGCCCAGGTTAGCTCAACATCAGTCCGTGCAACTCTTCGAGGAGCGCCTCGCCTTCCTCCACCGTGCGCGCGACGAGCAGGATGGTGTCCTGCCCGGCCAGCGTACCGACGATGTCGTCCCGGCGCAGCTTGTCGATGATATAGGCCACGCCTGTCGCGTGTCCTTCGGCGGTCTTGACGATGAGCAGGTTCTCTCCACGGTCGACGTCGGTGACAAAATTGCGAAAGAGCCGCCCGAGTTCGTCGAGCACGTCACTTTCGGTCTGGACCTGGGCCAGCGAGTAGCGATGCTTGCTCTTGCCGATGGGAAGCCGCACGAGGCGCAGCTCGTTGATGTCGCGTGACACGGTGGCCTGCGTAACCCGCACGCCTTCTCCACGCAGGCGGTCAACCAGCTCGGCCTGGGTGGAAACGCTTTCTTTGGCAATGATTTCCTGAATGCGTTTTTGACGCTGCTCTTTACTGATCACGAACCCTCCAACCGTCGCCACAGGGCGGACACCGTCAGGCAGCAGCGGGCGCCTGACACAGCGCCGTCTGTACACATCGTGGCTCAACGCCGATGTATATAATTATACACTTCTTGTGTATTTATGCAAAGTGAGCGCTTCGCTGAGCAGCCGCTCGGCCACTTCCGTTTTGCGAAGCCGCGGCCAGACCTCGCTTTCGCCCGACGCGCGCACCAGGGTGACCTCGTTGTCGTCTCCACCGAAGCCGGTGCCTTCCCGGGTCGGGTAATTCAGCAGAATGAAGTCGGCGTTCTTACGCCGGGCCTTGTGTGCCGCGCGCTCTACCCCGGCGTGTGTTTCCATGGCAAAACCAACCAGCACCCGCTCGCCCTTGTTGCTCCCGAGCTCGGCCAGAATGTCCGGGTTGGGTGTAAGTTCCACTGTGAGCGCCTCGCTGCCCTTGGCCTGCTTCTCGCCAGCCGGGCGCGCGGCGCGGTAATCGGCGACAGCGGCCGTCATCACGACCATGTCCGCGCTCTCTGAGGCTGCCAGCATGGCGTCACGCATCTCGAGTGCACTCTCGACCGGCACGAACTGCACGCCCGGCGGTACCTCGAGGTTCACCGGTCCGCTCACCAGCGTCACCCGCGCCCCGCGCGCCCGCGCCCGCGCGGCCACCGCGAAGCCCATCTTGCCGCTCGACGGATTGGAGATGAAGCGGACGGGGTCGAGGTACTCACGGGTCGGACCAGCCGACACGACGACGTGCAGACCGTGCAGGTCCTGCAGGCCGTCCTCAGCGGTAGCCTGCTCCCGCAACAGCGCCCCGGCCCGCGCGGCAATCTGTTCGGGCTCCGCCATCCGCCCGAAACCTTCCCCCTCACCCGAACTGCCCAGCGCCCCGAACACCGGGCCGATAAATTCGTGGCCCCATTCCAGCAGCGTACGCAAATTGTGCTGGGTGGCAGGATGCTCCCACATGCTGGGATTCATCGCCGGGGCCCACAGCACGGGCGCGCGGGTCGAAAGCAGCGTCGCGGAGGCCAGGTCATCCGCGCGGCCAGACACGTGACGCGCCATCAGGTCGGCACTGCCCGCCGCGACCACCACCAGGTCACAACGCGCGAGCGCCAAATGCTGGGCTTCAGGAGAAGGCGCGAACCAGCTTTCGTCGGTCAGCACCGGGGCATCGGCCGCCGTCGCCAGAGACAACTCGGTCACGAACGCCAGCGCGGCCCGGGTGGCCAGCGCGCGGGTGGCGAAGCCGGCTTCGCGCAGGCGGCGCAGCACCATGGGCGCCTTCACGGCGGCCATCGAACCGGCAACGATCACCACGGCCAGCGGCTGGAAATGGTTTGCATCACTCACGAGCGTCTCCTGCCCTTTCTCAGACCAAGGTCGAGGCGACAGGGTGGGCGAACACCGGCTTTCCTCGAAAAGCCTCGTCCCGCCCACCCTGCCCGGTGCGCTCAGTCGCGGTCGCGGTCGCGCTCGCGGTCACGTTCCGCGTTGAGCTGCGCCTGCAGCTGGGCCTGGCGGGCGCGCTGGTACTCCTGATTCATGCGGTCCTCGTCAATCAGTTCTTCCCCGATGGTCAATTTGCCGCCGGCGAGTTCACGCATGGCCTGGGTCACCAGGTTGTGGGTGCGCACGCGCTGCTCGACGGGCAGCACGCTGGGCGCGCCCGAACGCAGCTGCAACGCGCGTTTGGCAATGATGACGGAAAGGCGGTACTTGCTGTCCGTGAGGGAAAGCAGCTTGTCGATGTCTTTTTCGGCCATGAGGTCCTCCAGAAAAGCGGTCGTGTGACTCGGCCCGCGCCCAGATGCTGAGGCTTTTGCTTCGTGGCCGAGATGTTGGCGAAATTCGGCGGCGGGATGCTGCCCTGCGCGGATCAGGAATGACGCCAGGCGTCTGCCCGAAAGCGGGCACAACGCTTCATCATAGGCGCTTTGCGCGGTCCCGCCAAGCGCCCTCAAGAGTCCATGCCGTCAAACGTGCGTCCGGCAATCCACAGCAGCAGCCCGGCAAAGGCAGGCTGAAACAGCAGCAAGGCGCCGTTCACGCGCACGAAGCAGTCCTGCCCTTCCGGGCACAGCTCGCCGGGCAACCGTGCGAAGTTCAGCGCGAAGCTGCCCAGCGTTTCCAGACCACTTGCCGCTCCGGACAGCAGGGCATAAGCCCACCACAACAGCACAAAGGCGAGAAAAGCTGACAGCAGATTCAAGCGCGAGGCCCGCCCCACCACGCTCGCCGCCAAAGCGATCGCCGGAGGAACCAGCAGCGCCGTCAGAGAAAACAGCCCGAGGCGAAGTGCGACCTCACTGCTCAGCTGCACCTCGCTGAGCGGAATGGCGCCGTTGACAAAGTACAGTGCCGAGCCCAGCAGCAAGGTGAACAGCACGGCCAGCTCGATGAGGAGCCACACGTACTTGGCGGCCACGACCGTAATCCCCGAGGCGGGCACCGAGCGCAGCAGCAGGTGAGCGCCACTGCTGAATTCATTCCAGAAGGCCGCAAATCCTCCGAACACCCAGTATAGGACCGGCGCGAGGGCCACGATCAGGGCCACCAGTGCCTGCAGGTACGGATTCGTCACCCGCCAGGCGATGAACGCATCGAGCAGCAGCACGATCACCACCCCCAGCAGCAGTACGCCCCCCTTGGCCCGCACCTCCTGTGCGAACAGCTGCCCGAACGTACGCCAAGGCCGCAGCTGAAGCTCTGTCATGCCTCCAGCTTAACTGGCCCGGACGGTCGCCGGGCCTACGGCACCCACCGCGCCTTGAGGCACACTTTACCGCTGGTCGGGCGCTCAGGCGTCCTGACGCTGAAAGAGTGTCCCGGCAGCCCACAGCACGGCGGCGGTGAACACGACACTCAGCAGCAGAAACTCTCCTCCCACGACGAGCGGACGCGCGCCTGAGAGCGTGTCGGCAAAGCTGCGGCCCAGGCTGAGCCCGGGCAGGTTCAGTTCCAACGTTCCCAGAGCGCCGAAGAGCCGTGAAAACAGCCCGACCAGCGACGCGTACGCCACGAAGCCGACCAGCACGCCCAGCTCACGCGATCCTTTGGCCAGCACGCTGGACAGCAGGGCAATGGCCGGCAACGGGGCCACCAGCAACGCAGCGAGCAGCGTGAACTGCACGAAGTCTGCGCCCAAGCGCAAATTTGCGGGCAGGGTGGCGCTGCCCGCCTCGAAATTGCCCACCTGGGCCCAACCGATGTCGATGCCGATGAACACGAACACCCCTCCCACCACCAGCGCCGTGAGCAGCGCCACCTCACACCACAGCCAGAGGTACTTGGCCAGCAGCACCGCGAACCCCGAGACGGGCAAGGTACGAAGCAGCGTATGGGTGTTCTGAGCGAATTCGCTGCGCACCTGCCACACTCCCTTGATCAGCGCCCACACCAGTGGCACCACCATCAACGACGAGGCCAGAATCACCCGGCCCGGCAGCTCTCCCGTGAGGAACTGCGGATCACCCCAAAAGATCAGGGCGTGCAGCGCCAGAATCCCCAGCACACCCAGCAGCAGCCCGATCGTGTTCTGTCGGCGCTCCTTGGCGTACATCAACGCCAAAGCCTGCCAGGCCGAAGGAAGAGCGGCGGTGGGGGGACGCGAATTCATTCCTGCCGACCCGTCCGCTCGTTCTCTTCCCCTGCGCTCTCTTCCGGTGGGTTCCCGCCGGCAGTATCCTCAGCCCGTTCAGGGTTTTCAGGTGCCATTCCAGGGCGCGGGTTTTGCGCCGTGCCGCGCGTCCCATCACGTTCCTGCTGCCGCGCCCACGCGGCGTCCTTGACGGCCCGGTCGATTGAGCTGCCCCGCGCACGGCGAATGTCCTCCGCACCTCCCGAAAGCAGCACCCGCCCACCGTCCAGCACCAGCACCCGGTCAAAGAGGTTCTCGGCCTCACCAACCTGATGGGTGGCCAGCACAACGCCCGCGCCCGCCGGAAACGCTCCCATGAGTGCACGAAGAATCTGCTCGCGGGTCAGGGGGTCGATGCCGCTGAGGGGCTCGTCGAGCAGGTAAAGCCGCGCCTCGCGCGCCAGGGTGAGGGCAAGGCGCACACGGGTCCGGTTGCCCTTGGAGAGCGTCCCGAAACGCGCGCGCGGATCGACGTGCAGAAAGTCGAGCAGCCCCGCGAAGCGCGCACGGTTCATGGGAAAGAAGCGCTCCAGAAAGGCGTACGCGTCCGCTGAGCGCCAGGACAGGTACAGGTGATCGACCTCGGGCAGGTAAGCCACGCCCAGCTTCGTGCGCGGACCGGGACGCTCGCCCAGCACCTCCAGATGCCCTGCAGACGGACTGACCAGACCGGCCAGCATCTTGACCAGGGTGCTTTTACCGCTGCCGTTCACGCCCAGCAACCCCAGGAACTCGCCGCTGCGCAACTCGAAGTCCAGCGGTTCCAGGGCGGTACGACGACCGAAGCGCTTGGTCAGTCCGCTTGCGCGCAACACGAGCTCACCGGTGGGTTGTTCGTTCGCCGTCACCGGGATTCACCGCCCAAGACCCTGGCGCCCGGCGCAAGGTGGCACGGGGCCACCCATCTCCGCTGTGCCTGTCTCCTCCACCGTGCCTGTCTCGTCACCCGGTCTCCTTCAGTACCTCCCGGCCCACATTCCGTGATCTCGCAAAAGCGCTTCATCACGCCATTCTCGCCAGGAAGTACTTTTCCACTCTTCGCTCCGCTCGGATGGTCGTCGGATCATCGTGGCGGCACTTAGCGGGCAGTCTAAAGGGCGTCTCACAATTCGTGCCGTGAGGTGGTCTTCATCTTGTGGTGACGGGCCAGCGCAGGTAGCATTGAGTGGTTTTCATGGGCCGCGCGACCGTGCGCAGCCGTCTGCTTCGCTTTCCCGGGCTTTGAGCGTCAAAGCCCGCGTTCCCCTGCGCCAGGCGCACCAGGTCTTTGGTGTGCGGCGACCTTCAAGGAGGTGATGAACGTGACCACCGATCTCGATCCCCCCAGTTTGGCCTGTCCACTTCATCACCCGTACCCAAAGGTTCGCCTTTTGACCACTCCTGGGGGAGCGCATGCTGACGTACTACCGCTCGATTGGCGGAAAACTCACCACGGTTGACGAATACACCGACGGCTGCTGGATCAACGTCGTCACACCCAGTCACGAGGAACTGCGCCAGGTCAGCCGCGAAACCGGGCTGAGCATGGAACTGCTGCAGTACCCGCTCGATCCCGACGAACGCTCGCGCTTCGAGCGTGACGACGACGGGCAACTCCTGATCGTGCTGCAGACCTCGCAGCGCCTCGGCGAGGACAGCGACATACCCTACGACACCGTGCCGCTGGGCATCCTGCACACCGACCATTGCCTGGTGACGGTCTGCGCGCAGGACAATCAGGTCATCCGTGATCTCACGAGCGGCATGATGCGCCACCTGCGCACCGCCAAGAAAAACCGCCTGACACTGCAGGTTTTTTTGCGCAGCGCGCAACGCTTTCTGATCGACCTGCGGCGCATCGACAAGCAGATCGAAGCCACCGAGGACCGCCTGGAGCACGCCACCCGCAACAAGGAACTGCTGGATCTGCTGAAACTCGAGAAATCGCTGGTGTACTTCAAGACGGCCCTCAAGGCCAACGAGCTGATGATGGAGCGCCTCAAACGCGAGCGGCTCTTCGACCTCTACGAGGACGACCAGGACCTGCTCAATGACGTGCTGATCGAAAATCTGCAGGCCATCGAGATGACCGACATCAGCACCAACATCCTGACCAGCACTGTGGGAACCTTTGCGTCGATCATCTCGAACAACGTCAACCAGGTGGTGAAGATCCTGACCATCACGACCATTCTGGTGGCCATTCCGACGCTGATCACCAGCATTTTCGGCATGAACGTGCCACTGCCCGACCAGGAAGACCCCTGGATGCTGTGGGTTATTCTGGGCATCGCGTTCACCATGTCGGGCAGCATCGCCTTTCTGTTCCACCGCCTGCGCTGGTTCTGATCGCCCTGATGTGTCCACGGGTATGCTGGCGGCAGGAGGACCCATTGACCCTGACTGCCCCCATCTCGATTGAAGAGCTGGCCGGCTTGCCGACCATCACCGCTGTCACTGCTTCGCGCAGCGGCAACTTCGCGGCGTTCTACTGGGACAAGACCGGACGCTTCGAGCTGTACGTGCTGAATCTGCGTTCGCGGGAGCTGCGTCAGGTAACGCAGGGCGAAGCTCCCAAAGCGCCCCGTGCGGGCTTTGCCTGGTCACCCGACGAACGAAGCATCGTGTTCAGCAAGGACCACGACGGTGACGAGCGGCAGGCTCTGTACGTGCTGGACGTCCAGTCCGGAGGGGTGCGTGCCCTCGATCATCAGCCGGACAGCATGGATTACGTGGTCGACGTTCACCCGGACGGACGCCTGCTGATCGCCTCCACCCGCGCCGGGCAGCTGGGCACCTTCGCCTACGATCTGCAGGCGCGGGAAAACGCCTGGACGCAGCTCACCCACTTCACCGCGCCCGCCTCGCCCGTGAAGTGGAGCCCGGACGGCGAGCATTTTCTGTTCAATAGCAACGAAACAGAGGACTTCAAGAACTGGGACGCCTACCTTGCCAGGGCCGACGGAAGCGGCGCACGGCGCATCTTTTCGCAGGGCGTGGGCTCGCAGGACCGCGTGGGCGCGTGGCATCCGGACGGGAAGCGCGTCGCGGTGACAAGCGACGCGAGCGGCTCGGGCCGCGTGGGCGTGCTGACCCTGGGGAGTGGCGAGTGGCGCTGGCTCAGCCCGCAAGAAAGCGCCACCGATGAACAGGTCGGCGAGTTCAGTCCGGACGGCACGCTCCTGAGCGTGCTCCGCAACCGGGAAGCCACGCTGCTGCCGGTGCTCTACGACCTGCAAAGCGGAGAGGCGCGCGAACTGCAGCTGCCGCCGGGCGTGACGTCGAGCGCCCAGTTCGTGCTGGGGGGCGAGAAACTGCTGACATTGCACTCCTCGGGCGCGCGGCGCGCAGAGCTGCTGCTCTACGATCTCAAGTCGGATACCTACGAGGTGTTGCTCCCGGCCGAATACGGGACCATCGATCCAGCGGTGTTCGTCGAGGGCGAGGGCGTGCGTTACCCCACCTTCGACGGTCAGGACGTGCCGGCGGTATTGCACGTGCCTCGGGGCGCCGAGGGGCGCCGGCTTCCGGCGATGGTGCACGTGCACGGCGGACCCACCGCACAATTCTTTCGGGGCTTTGACCTGTACGCACAGTTTCTGGTCAGCCGCGGGTTTGTGGTGCTGTCGCCCAACATTCGCGGCTCGACCGGGTACGGCGTGGCCTGGCGGGATGCCAACCTGAAAGACTGGGGCGGCGGTGACCTGGAGGACGTCATTGCGGGTGCGGATTACTTGAGGTCCCTGCCGTTCGTGGACCCGGAGCGCGTGGGCATTTTCGGGGGATCGTTCGGCGGGTACATGAGCTATCTCGCGGCGGTCAGGAAACCGGACGCCTTCAAGGTCAGCGTGCCCATCGTGGGCATCACCGACCTGCACCGTCTGTACGAAGACAATTCACGGGTGATGCCGCAGCTCGGGTACTACTTTCGCAGCATGATGGGCGACCCTGAAGCGGACGCCGATTTGTGGCGCGATCGCAGCGCCATCACGCACGCCGCGAATTTGCGCGCCAAGATGCTGATTTTGCATGGCGCCAACGATCCACGCTGTCCGCTGACGCAGGCCAGCCTCTTTCGCGAGAAACTGATGGAACTCGGTCGCCGCGAGGGCCAGGCGCCCGAGGACGACTTCGAATATCACGAGTTTCATGACGAGGGACACGGCGCCGGCGACATTCAGGGCAAGATCCGCATGTACACGCTGCTGGCTGATTTTCTGGAGCGGCGCCTGTAACACCCTGCCGTAATGCGGTATTCCTGCTGAAACGTGCCGTCGCCAGGCCGACTGGCCTGTACGGGTGGCCAGTCGGCTTGACAGAAAAAGACACTGGCGAAAGAGCGCATGTGGGAATGAGTATCTGTCGCGGTGGCCCTGTGAGGTGGAGCAGCATGTACGCCGGCCCGCCGAAACGCACGGCCCGCACTTCGGAGCACGGCGGGACATTCGAGCAGGAGTGCAGGGGGCACCGCAAACCGCGACCAGTCCAGTCCGCTCGTGACAAAGGGCGCCCACGGGCGTCCTTCATGCTCTACTTAATTCTCCCCTTCCCTGTCGGCCACCCCGAGGCTCGTCCGATGACACGACAACGCCACCCGAACAAGGCCGTCAAAAAGGTTCTGGGCTGAAGAAAGACTTCCTTTACGTACGCTTCACGCCGTACGTTAACTTTTACACCAAAATACATGTTACAGGGCCAACTTCCCTTATTCATACTTCCTCGGAGACAACATTTACAGATGACGCGACAGACAACCCGTACCAGATTTTCCGACGTGTCTCAGCGACGCCCGGCTGACTCGCGCGACCTGCAAACGGGCAGCGCATGATGGCGCGCACCATTCAGCAGGTGGTGGAGGTGACTTTCCGCTACCCCGTCGAGTTCACCGAGCACCTGTTTCAGTTGGACAACCCCGTCTTTCGTCACGCCGTCGCGCCGGGCAGTAGCGCAAAGAAAGTCCTCGTTGTCGTCGATGACGGCGTGACGAAAGCGCACCCTTCGCTGGTGTCCGACGTACAGCATTACTGCGCCACGCACCAGCTGAACCTGGTCGCCCCACCGCTCGTGCTGCCGGGCGGTGAGCGTGCCAAGCAGGACAGCGCACACGTCGTGACCGTTCAGGACGCCATCAACACCCACGGCATCGATCGGCACTCGTATGTGGTCGTGGTGGGCGGCGGCGCGATCATCGATCTGGTGGGGTACGCCGCCGCGACCGCGCACCGGGGGGTGCGCCTCGTGCGCGTTCCCACGACCGTGCTGTCGCAGAACGACTCGGCAGTGGGCGTCAAGAACAGCGTCAATGCCTACGGCAAGAAAAACTGGCTTGGCACCTTCGCTCCGCCGGCCGCCGTGCTCAATGACCGCCACTTCCTCACCACCTTGGACGACCGCGACTGGCTTGGCGGCCTGTCCGAAGCCGTCAAGGTCGCACTGCTGAAGGACGCGGCATTCTTCGCGTTTCTCGAAGAGCACGCGACGGCCCTGCGAGCGCGCGACCTCGCGGCCATGGATCACGCCGTGTACCGCTGCGCGGAGTTGCACCTGCAACACATCGCCACGAGCGGCGACCCTTTCGAGCAGGGTTCCTCGCGTCCGCTCGACTTCGGCCATTGGGCCGCCCACAAACTCGAAGCACTTACCAGGTACGAGCTGCGGCACGGCGAAGCGGTCGCGATCGGCATCGCGCTCGACAGCACCTACGCCCACCTGGAAGGCCGTCTGCGAGAAGAAGCCTGGCAGCGCATCGTGCAGCTCTTTCTGAACCTCGGGCTGAGCGTGTGGCACCCGCTGCTGAGCGAGAAGCTGGACAACCCCCAGGATCCCGGCAGCCTGATCGCAGGCCTGAACGAATTCCGTGAACACCTCGGTGGGCAGCTCACCATCACGTTGCTCGACGACATCGGACGGGGCCAGGAGGTCCACGAGATGGACCACGCTGTCCTGAAGCGCGCCGTCAGCCTGCTCGAGCGGATTCAGAAACAAGGAGAGGTATGCCCCACGCCAACACCTGCCCGCTAAGTCAGAAACAGCTGGTCGACGAGTACTTCATGGAGCACCGCGCGCAGATCCTGGCCGTCGCCGCGTTTCTGGACCGTCTGGAACGCTCGCAGAACCGGGATGCCGAAGATGACTTCCGCGTGGTCGCCTTTCGGGAAGCCCTGACGCTGCTCACCTCGGGCGAGGGCGAACGGGTCAAACGCATCCAGATGGTCCTGAGTGACCGCGACACCCGCCTGCTTGATGAACGCGACGGCCAGAGCGCTTACGGCGCCCCCATCCGGGGCAGCGCCCCCTTTCCTCAGGACGGAGGCGAACAGTGAGGCAGAGCGCGTCCATCTGCGGCAAAGAAGGCACGACACCTTCCTTGCCTCCGCTTCCCGCCGTCTGCCTCCCATCCCTGCTCACCCCGTTCGAAAAGAATCTGCCCGCGCAGATTCTTTTGGGAGTTGTATGAATTACATCGATCTGCACGCCCACATGGTTTCGCGCACCACCGACGATTATCACAAAATGGCCCTGACCGGCTGCCTCGCCGTCACCGAACCTGCTTTCTGGTCGGGCCGCGACCGCCTGGGAGCACAGGCTTTCGCAGACTACTTCGATCACATCACCACTTTCGAGCCTGCCCGCGCCCGGCAGTACGGCATCGCGCACTACGCCTGGCTGTGCCTGAACCCCAAGGAAGGCGAGGACCGCGCCCTCGCGCGCGAGGTGCTGGCGCTGATTCCCGAGTACCTCGCGCGCCCGACGGTGCTGGGCATCGGTGAGATCGGCCTGAACCGCGTGACGCGCAACGAGCTGGCGACCTTCCTCGATCACGTGGAACTGGCCCTCGAACACGACCAGCTGATTCACATTCACACGCCGCACCTGGAAGACAAGTACAAGGGCACCAAGGTGATCGTGGAGACGCTTGCCAAGGACCCCCGCATCCAGCCGCACCGCGTGATGGTCGATCACGCCGAGGAGCATACCGCCGACCTGATCCTGGAGCACGGCTTCTGGACCGGCTTCACGCTTTACCCCAAAACCAAGGCGTCCCCGAACCGCGCCATTGACATGATCGAGATGCACGGCCCCGAGCGCATCTGCGTGGCGAGTGCGTGCGACTGGGGTCCCAGCGACCCGGTGGCCGTCCCCGAGTTCGTGCTGGAGATGCGCCGCCGGGGACACGACGAGGAGCTGATCCGCCGCATCGTCCTGGAAAATCCCGCGCGTTTTCTGCGTCAGTCGCCCAAGTTCGTCGTTCCGCGAGAAGTTGGCCAGGCGGTGGCGGCCGACTGACATGCAGGTCAACCACCGCGATTTACAGCTCACGTACTGCACGAACATCCATCCCTCTTCGGGCATCGAGGCGGTGATGGAGAATCTGGAGCGCTACGCCGTTCCCCTCAAGGCGCGCCTCGCACCAGATGAGCTTTTCGGCGTCGGGCTGCGCCTCTCCGGAGAAGAAAGCCGTCAGCTTCTCGAAGAAGGCGAACTGGCCCGCTTCCACGCGTTTCTCGAGGAGCGCGGCCTGTACGTCTTTACCATGAACGGTTTCCCGTACGGTCCTTTTCACGGGCAGGCGGTGAAGGAGAACGTGCACGCTCCCGACTGGCGCAGCGAGGAGCGGGTCCAGTACACCCTGCGTCTCATCGAGATCCTCGCCACGTTGCTGCCGACGGGAATGGAAGGCGGCATCTCCACCAGCCCGCTCACGTACAAGGCCTGGGTGGATCAGGCAGATGAGCAGACGTGGGAGGTGCTCACCCGGAACGTCGTGCGGGTGGTAGAAGCGCTCGTCCGCCTGCGCCGCGACTTCGGAACGTTCATCCACCTGGACGTCGAACCGGAGCCGGACGGTCTGCTCGAACGCAGCGAGGAACTGGCAACCTTTTTCGGCGAGCGGCTGCTGCAGTCCGGCGCACAGGAACTCGCCGAGCGGCTGGGAATCGAAGACGAACGAGCGCGCGAGCATCTGAAAGACCACCTGCAGGTATGCTTTGACACCTGCCACGTCGCGGTCGCCTACGAAGACAGCGCTCAGGCGCTGCAAAACTATCAGCGCTCGGGCCTGCGCATCGGGAAGATTCAGGTGAGTTCGGCCGTAAAGGTCGTCCTCTCCCCCGACGCGACCGGGCGTCAACGCGTTGCCGACGCGCTCGCTCCCTTCGTCGAGTCGACTTACCTGCACCAGGTGCTGCAGCGCAACGAGGACGGCAGTGTGACACAGTATCCGGACTTGCCGCAGGCACTGGCGCAACTCCAGGACCCGTGCGCCCGGGAGTGGCGCGTGCACTTTCACGTGCCGATCTTTCTGGAGCGCTTCGGCGAGCTGGCGTCCACTCAGGAAGGCATTCTGAATACGTTCGCGCTGTTGCGCGGCCAGCCTTTCACGCGGCACCTGGAGATCGAGACGTACACCTGGGACGTGCTGCCCGCAGAGCTCAAACTGCCCCTGCTCGACTCGATCGAGCGTGAGTACCGCTGGGTGCAAGATGTCCTCTAGCCCGGTCCTGCCGTCCCTTCCCCGGCGTCTGCGTGGACACCTGGCCCTCGCGCGCATCTCGAACAGTCCGACGGTCGTGACCAACGTGCTGGCCGGCGCCGCCCTCGGCGGCTCGCTGGGCATGAGCCAGCAGGGTGCATTCGTGGCCGTGGCAATGGTGCTGTTCTACACGGCCGGCATGTACCTCAATGACCTGCTCGACCTCGAAATCGACCGCCGGGAACGCCCCACGCGCCCGCTGCCTTCAGGACTGATCGGGCAGGCCGAAGCGCTGGGCGTGACGCTGCTGCTGTTTGTGCTCGGCAGCCTGCTGCTGTGGACGGCAGGCACCGCCGCGCTGGTGAGCGGTCTGGTATTGATCGCCCTGATCGTGCTGTACGACGCGTGGCACAAGACCAATCCGCTCAGCCCTGTACTCATGGCGGGTACGCGGATGCTGGTGTACGTCACGGCTTTTCTGGCGTTCACTGCAGGCTTCACGACACCGCTCCTGGTGTGGACGGGATTGCTGGGCGCTTACATCGTCGGCCTCACCTACATCGCCAAGACCGAGACCAAGGAAAACCTCGCGCGGTACTGGCCGGCGCTGCTGATCTTTCTGCCCGCCGTCTATTTCGTGTTCACCGGACCTTCGCTCGTCGGGTGGGCACTGCTGCTGGCGTTTGTCGCCTGGGCGGCGTTCAGCGTGACTTTCGTGTACGACCGCCGCAAGCGCAGCATCGGGCGGGCGGTCGTGTCCCTCATCGCGGGGGTGTCACTGCTCGACGCCCTGGTGCTCGCGTCGCAAGGTGCGTCCAACCTTATTCCGCTGGCCCTGCTGGCGTTCGCGCTGACGCTTTTCCTGCAGCGTTTCATCAAGGGGACCTGAGCCCGGCGCGCCCGATTTTGAGGAGTTTTCGACATGCAACGAACTGCTGTTCTGAATATCGTGGGTCTCAGCCCCGACCTGCTGGGCGAACACACGCCCCACCTCAACGCGTTCGCGCAGCGTGGCAAGCAGGTCGGCGTGAAAGAAGTGCTGCCCGCCGTAACCTGCAGCGTGCAGGCCACCTACCTGACCGGGAAATGGCCCTCCGAGCACGGCATCGTCGGCAACGGCTGGTACTTTCGGGACGAGTGTGAAATCAAGCTCTGGCGGCAATCGAACAAGCTGGTGCAGGCTCCCAAATTGTGGGAAGTCGCACGCCGGGCAGACCCGAGTTTTACCTGCGCCAACCTGTTCTGGTGGTACAACATGTACTCCAGCGTGGATTACGCCGTCACGCCGCGTCCAATGTACCCGGCCGACGGACTCAAGCTGCCCGACATCTACACCCAGCCACTCGACCTGCGCGCCACCCTGAACGCCGAACTGGGTGAGTTTCCGCTGTTTCAGTTCTGGGGTCCGGGCAGCAGCATCCGCTCAAGCCAGTGGATCGCGAAAAGTGCCCAGTGGATCGAGGAGCGTTTCTCGCCCACCCTCAACCTGGTGTACCTGCCGCACCTGGACTACGGTCTGCAGCAGCACGGCCCGGACCTCACGAAAATCGCCGGTGACCTGCGCGACATCGACGTGGTGGCCGGCGACCTGATCAGCTTTTACGAAGCGCGTGGCGTGCAGGTGGTAGTTCTCAGTGAGTACGGCATCGAGCGCGCCTGGCGTCCCGTGCACATCAACCGCGTGCTGCGTGAGGCAGGCCTGATTCAGGTGCGTCTGGAGCGCGGTCTGGAGATGCTCGACGCGGGCGTCAGCACGGCCTTCGCGGTGGCCGATCATCAGGTGGCGCACGTCTACGTAAACGACCCGTCGCGCCTCGCGCAGGTGCGTGAACTGCTGGAGCGTACGCCCGGCGTCGCCATGGTGCTGGACGAGCAGGGCAAACGTGAACACCACCTGAATCACGACCGCGCCGGAGACCTGGTGGTCGTCGCGGAAAGCGGAGCGTGGTTCACGTACTACTACTGGCTGGACGACGACAAAGCACCTGACTACGCCCGCACGGTGGACATCCACCGCAAGCCCGGCTACGACCCCGCCGAACTGTTCTTCGATCCGCACTCTCCCGCCAAGTTCAAGGCGGCGCGGGCACTCGCCAGAAAAAAACTCGGCTTTCGTTACCTGATGGACGTCATCGGTCTCGACGCGACCATTGTGCGCGGTTCGCACGGCCGCCTTACGGGCGATCTTCGGCGCGGTCCCCTATTGATCACCGGCCGCCCCGAACTGCTGCCTCAAGAGGTCCTGGAACCAACCGAAGTCTTCGACGTGCTGCTCGCTCACCTGCGGGCCCCTCAGGCGCAACCGGAAAGCACCCTGACCTGAGCGAGCGGTCATACGGACAAGACACGCAGCGGCGACCTCTCGGCTTACCGAGCGTTGTGCACATGCAAACCCAGCTGGGCCTGCAGCGCCAAGAACGCCTGCGCCGTCACCCGCACGTCGCCCAGACTTCGGTGGCGGCCACCCTCTTCGAAGGACAGACCAAAGCGGCTCGCGAGCAGATCGAGCTTATGACTGCGTTCACGCGGAAAAGCACGCCGGGAAAGCTGAACGGTGCAGATTTCCTCGCGTGGCGTCCACAAAAGACCATGACGCCGGGTCGCCATCCGCATGAACCCCGCGTCGAAACCGATATTGTGGGCCACGACCGCGCGGTCACCCACAAAATCCAGAAAAGCAGGCAGCACCTCGGCCAGCTTCGGTGCACCTGCCACGTGAGCATTGCGGATGCCATGCACACGGGACGCATACCAGGGAATCTCGCGCTCGGGATTGACCAGCGCGTGAAATAAAGGTGCCTCGATCAGCTCCCCATCACGCACGTACATTGCGCCGATCTCGATGATGGCATCTTTTTCCGGCGAAAGACCGGTCGTTTCGAGATCAAACACCACGTACTCCATGCCCCACACACTAGAGCATCCGGCAAGCACGCCGGAACACCCTGCCTGACACGGCGTGCCAACTCATGAGGCCGGAACCATGGTTCCGGCCTCACGCAAGAAGCAATTTTCAGGAGTTGTCGATGTCCTTGACGGCCGCCGTCACATCGGTCGGCCTCGTATACTGCTTTTCCGGCAAAGCCTGCAAAACCGAGCGAATCTGCTCGTCCCCACCGTTTTCCTGCGCTTTGGTCAGGATGTCCTGCTTACTGGCCGGATACGTCATGCCCTTGAGGTGCTTCTGGAGTTGGATTGGATTGATTTTCGCCATATTGCCCTCCTCGACTCATCGTGCAAACCCGCGCTTCCGTGCGCGTGTGCGGGCAGGCAAATCCTCTTGCGGCGTTTATCATCTGCTGCGCACGGGGTGGGCGTTTTTGGGTGCGGCTGAAGCAGGGTGAAGGAGTTGTGCTTCCAGGTAGGGCTCGGGGGTGAGGGCAAGGCAGGAAAACAAATAATCTAGCACCAGCTGTCCTAAACATCCGGCAGCTGCCACTCCACCTCCCCCCTCCCGCTCTCCCCCAGCGCTTTATTCACCGCACTGAATGGCCTTGTCCCGAAGAACTTGTCGGCACTCAGCGGACTCGGGTGCGCCGACTCAACCACGAAGTGCCTTTTCAGATCGATCAGCTTTTTCTTTTTGCGGGCGTACGCACCCCACAGCACGAACACGACCGGCTCGCTCTTTTCGCTGACGGCCGCAATGACACGGTCCGTGAAGCCTTCCCACCCCTTGCCCGCGTGCGAATTGGGCGTGGCCTCGCGCACGGTCAGCACTGCGTTGAGCAGCAGCACGCCTTGTTCGGCCCAGGGTACGAGGTAACCGTTGTTGGGAATGCGAAAGCCAACATCGCTGCGCAGCTCCTTGAAGATGTTGCGCAGGCTCGGCGGCGGAGTGACCCCCGGCTGCACACTGAAACTCAAGCCGTGCGCCTGGCCTTTGCCGTGGTAGGGGTCTTGCCCAAGGATCAGCACTTTGACCTCTTCGAGGGGCGTGAATTGCAGGGCGTTAAAGACGTCCTCGTGCGCGGGGTACACAGGGTACTGGGCGCGCTCGCGCTCCAGAAATTCGCCCAGCGATCGCATGGTGTCCGACTGCAGTTCGGTTTCCAGGTGGGGCTTCCAGGACGGGGGGAGTTCCGGAAAGGGATTCATGGCGTCATGGTAGAAGGGCTGCGGGTGAGGCGCCTGCGAAGTTGCTTCACGCCGCAAAAGAAGGAGCGCCAAAGCGCTCCTTCTGGATCACCGTGCGATCAGCGGCGTCCGCGTTTACGCACTTTTTGTCCGGGAATGGTGGGCTGGCTGATTTCCTTGCCCTGCAGTTTGGCCTCGATGGCGCGAATCGAGTCGCGCAGGCTCGCGGCTTTCTCGAAATCGAGCGCTTCGGACGCCTGCCACATGTCGAGCTCAAGGTCGGTGAGCTGACGCATCAGGCTTTCGCGGTCATCGGCGAGTTGGGTCTGCTGGGGCAGTTCCTGCGCTTCCTCGCCCCGGATGACGTCGCGCACGCCCTTGCGGATGGTGGTGGGCGTGATGCCATGCTCCTCGTTGTAGGCGAGCTGTTTGTTGCGGCGGCGTTCGGTTTCTTCCATGGCGGCCTTCATGGCGGGCGTGATGCTGTCACCGTACAGGATCACTTCACCGTTGACGTTGCGGGCGGCACGACCGATGGTCTGGATCAGGCTGCGCTCGCTGCGCAAAAAGCCAGGTTTGTCGGCGTCGAGGATCGCCACGAGGCTCACTTCGGGCAGGTCGAGCCCCTCGCGCAGCAGGTTGATGCCGACCAGCACGTCGTAGTGTCCCAGGCGCAAATCGCGGATGATGACCTGACGCTCGACCGTGTCGATGTCGCTGTGCAGGTAGCGGGCGCGTACTCCTTTTTCCAGCAGGTACTCGGTGAGGTCCTCGGACATCTTCTTGGTGAGGGTGGTGACCAGCACGCGCTCTCCGCGCGCGGCGCGTTCGCGTACGCGACCCAGCAGGTCCTCGACCTGTCCCTTGATGGGCTGCAGGCTGACTTGAGGATCGACCAGGCCAGTCGGGCGGATGATCTGGTCGGCGACGTTGTCGCTGTGCTCGGCCTCGTAAGGGCCGGGGGTGGCGCTTACGAAGACGGTCTGGCCGACTTTGCCCAGAAACTCGTCGAAGGTGAGCGGGCGGTTGTCCATGGCGCTGGGCAGCCGGAAGCCGTAATCGACCAAAGTCTGCTTGCGGGCCCGGTCGCCGTTGCTCATGCCGCCGATCTGCGGGACCGTGACGTGCGACTCGTCGATAAAGGTGACGAAGTTGCTCGGAAAGTAGTCGAGCATGGTGTAGGGCGTCTCGCCGGGTTTACGGCCGTCGACGTGACGCGAGTAATTCTCGATCCCACTGCAGTATCCGAGCACTTTGAGCATCTCGAGGTCGTACAGCGTGCGCTCTTTGAGGCGTTGCGCTTCGAGCAGCTTGCCGACCGATCTGAAATACTCGAGGCGCTCGTCGAGTTCCTGCTGAATCGTGATGATGGCGCGGTCGATGTTGCCGGCGCTGGAGACGTAGTGCTTGGCCGGATATACGACGGTGCTGTCGAGTTCGGCTTCCACGTCACCCGTGACGGGCTGGTACACCACGATGCGGTCGACCTCGTCACCCCACAGCTCCAGGCGCAGGGGTTGCTCGTCGTAACTGGGCCAGATCTCGATGACGTCACCCTTGGCGCGAAAGCGGCCAGGCATCAGTTCGACGTCGTTGCGGTCGTACTGCAGTTCGATCAGCCGGTCGAGTACCGCGTCGCGTCCGATGCTGTCGCCGCGCTTGAGAATCAAATTGAGTGCTCGGTACTCCTCGGGGTCGCCCAGGCCGTAGATGGCCGAGACCGAAGCCACCACGATGGTATCCGTGCGGGTCAGCAGGCTGCGGGTGGTGGAGTGACGCAGGCGTTCGAGTTCCTGGTTGATGCTGGCGTCCTTGTCGATGAAGAGGTCACGGCCTGGCACGTACGCTTCAGGCTGGTAAAAATCGTAGTAGCTGACGAAGAACTCGACGGCGGCCCCCGGGAAAAATTCGCGGAACTCGCTGGCGAGCTGCGCGGTCAGAATCTTGTTGGGCGCCATGATCAGGGCAGGCCGCTGCGTCTGCTCGATCACCTTGGCCATCGCGTAGGTTTTGCCCGTGCCCGTGGCGCCCAGCAGCGTCTGGAAGCGCAGTCCGTCGTCCAGACCCGCCACGAGGCTCTTGATGGCTTGCGGTTGGTCGCCACTCGGTTGGTATTCGGACGTGACCTTGAGCATCCCTCTATTTTACGTAAAAAACGTACTGATGGTGTGGGGTGGCTTACCAGAAGCTCAATGCATCAGGCAGCTGCCCGGGCCCGCGCGGGGATAGTGTGAAACGGTGGAACTCCAACCGGGCGGTCCGCGTATTGTCCTCGCGGCGCGAGCCCCATCAGGTTTTTCCCCTGCCCCAGATTTCTTGACTTGCCGACTTCAGGAGGTTTTCAATGCGCAGTTCTCCTTTCAACCCCGCGGAAATGGTCCGCCAGAGCATCGATGTGGTGTCCCGCCCCAGCGTACGGCGCTTTGAACAGTACGAACGCTCCGGCGGTCTGACGCAGGCTGTGCTGTACGTGTTGCTGGGCGCCATCGTGACCGGGCTCATCAATGCCGTGCGTGCCGGTTTTCCCGGCTGGATCGAAAGTACCCTGGTCAGCCTGACCGGCTTCCTGGTATTCACGGCAGTGGTCTACGCCTTCGGCAAACGTCAGGGCGGCACCGGCAGCATGGATGAAGTGGCTTACACCTTCTCACTGTACTGGGTGCCCATCAGCGTGGCCGTCGCCGTGCTGGGCGTGATCTTCGGTGTACTCAAGATCATTCTGATCGGGTACCTGCTGCTGGGCCTGCTGAACCTGGTGCGCATGCTGGCAAGCGTGTTCTTCGCTTATCTGGCGGTGCAGTCCAGCATGAATATGCGCGACCCCGCCAAGAACATCCTGACGCTGGTCGTGGCGGCGGCGGTGAGCTGGGTGGCACAGCTGCTGGTGGGGTTGCTCGTCTGAGTGGGCCAGCAGTACGTCATTCATCCGCGCCAAAGAGGCTTGCAGCTCCGATCGGCCCACGAGGAAAGGACCCTGCAAGGCGCAGGGTCCTTGTGGGTCAACTCGCCAAATTCGCTGGCAACCCAGGACCGCCGCGCTGCCCGGCAGTGCGGTCAGCACCTGAAAAGCCGCTCGCAGGTTGGTCGCCGAGTACCCCTACCTCTACCCCGTTCGGCTTGGACGACTGAGCGAAGCAAAGAAGCCACGCCACTTGGTATGATGCGACTTCGTTTCGGGACAGTCAGTCTTTGATGTTCCGGCAGGAGTGTCTACCATATGTCCAAAACCGTCTCCCCCGAGGACCGTCAGAAATACGACCAGGTATTTATGCAGGTCGTGCAGAGCGTACAGGTCGAAGCGCAGAACACCCGCCCCCAGCGGGAAGGCAACCTGGCGCAGATGTTTCACAAGAGTCAGGTCACCGACGCGCTGCAGGGTTGCGCGATGTTGATTGCCGGCTGGAACCAGAACACGATCGACGAGGCCGCCGTGAAGAAGACCACCACGGCCCTGCGTGGCCTGGGGCTGCCAGAGATCGCCGAACGCGTGGAGAAGCTCGTACACATCGACGAAGCCTGAAGTCCCGCCCTCCCGCTTACAGCGCGCAGAACAAGTCGACGGTGTTGCCGTCCGGATCGTACACGACCGCGTAACGCTGACCCCAGAAGGCGTTGTAGGGCGGAGTGTGTCCCGAATACCCCAGGGCGGTGAGCTTGTCGTAGAGCGCGTCGACTTCAGCTGGACTGTCTGTTTTGAAGGCAACGCTGATGCGCCGACCGCGCGGCTCTTCCCAGGAGGAATCGAGCTGCCGGATCAGCGCCAGGTCGTCCCACGCGAGGCGGTAGCCGCTGACCGTCACCTCGACGTGCATCTCGCTTTCGCCTGCCGGGTTGAGGTGGGCATTTTCAGGAATGGGCAGGCCCAGCTGGCGGTAAAAGTCCAATGTCGCCTGCATGTCCCGCACCACATAACCGACCATGTCAGGTGTTACGCTCATACCCAACTTTAACAGCAATAATTTGCTCCTGGCAATGTACAGCGACGCCGCTTACCCGGCAACGTACGTCAGGATCAGGCAGCCCGTTGCGCTCAGCGCGTCGAGGTGCGTGCGCTCGTAAGCGTGGCTGGCATCGACACCCGGGCCGATCAGGGCCGCCGGGTAGTCACCGCCTGCCCGCCACGCCGCCGACGCGTCACTGCCGTAGTACGGGTAGATGTCGGTGCGCAGATCGAGCTTCGCCCGCCGGGCCGCCTGGCGCAGCCGGTTGCCCAGCGCGTGGTCGTACGGACCGCTGGAATCCTTGACGCACAACGTCACGCAGTGCTCGTCGCTGTTCTGACCGGGCCCGATGGCGGCCATATCGACGGCGATCAGCTCGCTCGTTTGGGCCGGGATGCCCGTGGACGCGCCATGCCCGACTTCCTCGTAGTTGCTGATAAAAAAGTGCACGGTGTGCGCCAGCGAAACTTGCCTTTCCAGCACGGCTTTGGTGACTGCCAGAAAGATGGCCACTGCCGCCTTGTTGTCGATGTGACGCGACTTGAGGTAGCCACTTTCGGTCAGCACGGCGCGCGCCTCCCAGCTCACGAAGTCTCCCACCTGCACTCCCAGCGCACGGGTCTCCTCGGCGCTGCGGGTCACCTCGTCCAGGCGCAGCTCGAGGGTTTTGTCATCGCGCTTCAGTTCACGCAGCTCGGCACCGAAGACGTGGGTACTCTGCTTGATGTTCACCACCGTACCGCCAATGGTTCTGCCGCCCTGCAGGTGCACCCGGGCGTACTCGCCCTCGACGGTCGCCCAGTCGTAGCCGCCCAGCTGCGTGAGCGTCAGGCGCCCGCTCGGCTTGATGTCCTTGACCATCGCACCCAGCGTGTCGACGTGTGCGCTGAACGTGACTTGTGCTGCGCCCTCGCGGCTCGGCAAGGTCCAGCGCAAGGCACCCTTGCGGGTCCGCTCGCCGCTCACGCCAAGCGCCGAAAGCTCCTCTTCGATCAGCCGCACGGCGTCCTCGGTGAAGCCGGTCGGGCTGGGAGTATTGAGCAAACGGAGCAGCACGTCGGTGGTGTAGGTCAAATTGATCCGGGCGTCCGGCAAAACCGCAGGTTCTTTTGGCAGCGTCATGGTGCCTTCCATTCTGACACTGCCATGGCCGAACCGCCGGGGAAAGCTCACTCGCGCGTCATCACCCGCGCGGGGAACAGAACGCCCCCGAATACGTGCAGCAGCAGGCCCGCGAAGATCAGCAACGCGGCGAACAGCTTGAGCAGCCCGAAGGTCTCCTGAAAATACAGTGAGCTGCCCAGCAGCCCGAACACCGGGACCAGCAGCGACATCGGCGCGACCCGCGCGGCGCCGTGACGTTGAATGAGCCAGCTCCACACGCCGAAACCCAATACCGTGTTGAAGTACCCCATAAAGGCCACAGCGGCCCAGAAACCCGAGCCGCTGTGCGTCAGGACAGACCACACCGGGCCCACGCCTTCTGTGACCACGGCCAGCAGTGTCAGGGGAACGGGCGGAATCAGGGCGGACCAGACCACCAGCGAGAGCATGTTGGCACTTCCCGCGGCGCGTACCAGCAGGTTACTGACGGCCCAGCCGAGCGCGGCCAGCAGCACCAGCCCCAGCCCGGCGAGGCTGGCGTGATGCGTGCCCGTCAGGCCGATCAGGGCCATGCCCGCAAAGGCCAGCAACATGCCGAGCAGCTGGTTGGCGGCCAGGCGCTCGCGCAACACGAGCGCGCTGAGCAGCGCCGTGAAGAACGCCTGAACCTGAATCAGCAGCGAAGCCAGCCCGGCACTGAGGCCCTGCTCGATTGCCAGGTACAGCAGGCCGAACTGCACCACGCCGACGGCCAAGCCGTATCCGGTCAGCACACGCCACGGCACCCTCGGGAAAGGCACCAGGAATACTGCCGGAAGGGCTGCCAGCGCAAAACGCAGCGCCGCCACGAACAGCGGCGGGGCCCCTGTCACCGATAACTTGATGACTACGAAGTTCACACCCCAGATGAAGGTGATCAGCAGGGCCAGCAAAAAGCTGCGCAGCGGCATACCGCATTCAATCTACCCGTCCGAAAGAGGCTGGTCTGCGGCCCGAGTCCTGGGAGGTCGCCAGGACCGGTCCGCGTCCACCCGGGGCGGATAAATCGGCTGCGAAGACCTGTGGTGCAGGGTCCACGTTGAACTTCGAACTCCACGCCACGTGACACGTCAAAACAGCAGAAGTGGCCTGCTTTGCGTCAGTCCTTTGGGGTGGCTTTGTAACGCTTCGAGGGGCGGCCCGCGCCGTACTGGTAGTCCAGTTCGGCGCGTCCGGCGCTCACCAGATGCTCCAGGTAGCGCCAGGCGGTAGGGCGGCTGAGGCCGATGCGCGCCCCGACGTCGTCGGCGCTGAGACCCGTTCCGTCCATGCGCAGCAGCTGCGCCACGCGCTCCAGCGTGTGTGGATCGACACCCCGGGGCAGCGGCGCACTGCCCGCCACGCCCAGGTAGCGGTCGAGCTGCTGCTGATCGAAGTGGTTCTGGGCGTGCGCGCGGCGCAGACGGTAGCGCGCGAGCGCGCCTTCCAGACGGGCGCGGTCAAAGGGTTTGATCAGGTAATCCAGCACTCCGTGCGACAGCGCTTCACGCACGGCGCCTACGTCGCCGGCTGCCGTGACCATCACCACCTCGAACAGCTCTCCGCGCGCCCGCCAGGTCTTGAGCAGCTCCAGCCCCGTACCGTCGGGCAGATACACGTCGAGCAGCACCAGATCGGGGCGCAGGTTGCGCACCAGCTGCTCGCCCTCGGCGCTGCTGACGGCGGTGCCCACCACATGGACCTCGGGGTCGGCTTCCAGCAGGTCGCGGTTGACCCGCGCGACGCGCAGATCGTCCTCGATGAGCACCACGCGAATGGTCGTCATGCGCCCGGGTGCTCCTGACCGAAGGCTTCGTCACTCCCCGAGGGCGCCACCGCCGTTTGAGGCAAGCTGACCTGAAAGACCGTGAATTCACCGCGCCGCAGGTAGCGGATGCTGCCCCCCAGCGCCAGCACCCGGGTATGCACGAGCGTCAGGCCGTAACCGCGCCCTTCACCCTTGGTGGACACGCCGTGCCCAAACAGACGGTGCGCCAGCTCGGGCGGCACTCCGCGACCGTTGTCGAGCACCTCGACCTGCACACCCTCGGGGTCTTCACCGATGGACACGACGACCATGCCTCCCCGGCCACGCAGGGCCTCGAAGGCGTTTTCGGTCAGGTTTCCCACCGTCAGCACGAGGGCGTCGGTGACCTTGTCCCAGCGGGCGCTGAGGTTCGAGCCCGGCTCGACCCGAAAGTCGATGCCCAGTTCCTGCGCGCGTTCACGCTTGCCGATCAAAAGGGCCACCAGACGCGGTGCCTGAATGTCACGCAGCAACTCACGCAGATTGCTGTCCGCTTCGATTTCCGAGCGGATGACCCGCAGGGCGTCCTCGGGCCGGCCGAGTTGCAGCAGGCCGCTGATGGTGTGCAGACGATTGAGGTACTCGTGCGACTGTGCGCGCAGCACCTCCACGAAACCGCGCACCTGGGTGAGCTCCTCGGCCAGCAGCATCACTTCCTGACGGTCACGGATGCTGGCGACATAGCCACCTCCGGAGAGCGGTTCGAGGTTCACCAGCACCGGCTGGCCGTGCAGACGCAGCTCCAGGTTCTGCAGGGGAGAAACGGGCGTGGGCGTCAGGGCGGCGAGTTCCGGCCAGACCTGCCCGGTCGGAACGGGCAGGTCCCCTTCGCTGAGGCGCAGCAGCGCATTCGCGCGGGCGTTGGTCAGCACGATCATGCCGCCCTGTCCGACGGCCAGCACGCCTTCGCGCAGGGCCGCCAGTACGCCACGCTGCTGCTGTACCAGAACGGAGATCTGCTCGGGTTCCAGGTTCAGAATGGCGCGCTTGAGCAGCCGTGCCGCCAGCAGGGCGCCCGCCGTGCCCAGCGCCAGCGCCAGCAGAAACCACGGCAGCAGTCCTACCATCGCCTGCCAGGCCAGCGAACGTACCCGCGGCATCAGGTAGCCGGTCGAGACCACGCCCACCACCCGCCCTTTGGCGTCACGCACGGGCGTCTTGCCGCGCACGCTGGTGCCCAGCGATCCGCGCGCGACGCTCACGATTTCGCGCCCTGCCAGGGGTGCGGCGTTATCCCCGCCTTCCATCGGTCTGCCCAGCCGGTCTGATTGCGGATGGGCCAGGCGAATACCATGCCGGTCACCCACCACGATGAAATCAGCGCCGACCTGGGCGCGCAGCCTGTTCACGAAGGCGTTCAGCGAAGGGTCCTGGCGTCCGGCGGCGGCTCCCCGCCTGACCTCGGGCAGCTGCGCCACCAGCCGTGACGTGGCCAGCGCGCGTTCACCCAGGTCGGTGCGCGCCTCACGCTGCGAAGCGGTCACCTGAATGGCAGCCAACAGCACCGTCAGGCTGCACAGCACCAGCAGGTGCAGCATCACCAGCCGCGCACCGATGCCCAGTGGCGCGCGCGGCACGAGGGTCGGTCGGGGTGAGCGGGAAGCAGAAGTGAACATGCAGGAGTCCTTTGGTGTTGCGAAAGCGGGGTAGCGTCAGTGTAAATCAAGTGCGTGCCAGCGCAAGCTTCCGTGCATTTCGTGCACGGGCTGCTGAACAAAACGCACGAAATTAAGACATGCGCGCTTCGTCTTGAACTCTGCGCCTGCCTGGCCTACACTCACCTCACCAAAAAATCGTGAACCACCAGGGGCGCCGACCGCGTGCTCAGGTGTTTTGTCTGCTGGAGGAAAGCTTATGAAAAAAACCCTGTTTCTTGCGGCCCTGATGTTGACGGGCTCACTTTCGGCCACCGCCCAGACTCTCGGCAATCTGCGCATCATGGCCCCGGCTGCGCCCGGCGGCGGCTGGGACCAGACTTCGCGCGCCATTCAGCAGGTGCTGCAGGACACCAAGACCACGGGCGCCGTGCAGGTCTTCAACGTGCCCGGCGCAGGCGGCACCATCGGACTGGCGCAGCTGCTCAACAGCGACGGCGACGGCAATCTGATGATGACGATGGGCCTCGTGATGGTCGGCGCCATTCAGACCAACAAAAGCAAGGCCACCCTGGAACGCGTGACCCCCCTGGCGCGCCTGACCGGCGAGTACGAGGTGCTGGTGGTGCCCGCCGAGAGCAAGTACCAGACCATGGCCGACTTGGTGGCCGCCTGGAAGCAGAATCCCGGTTTGCCCATGGCGGGCGGCAGCGCGGGCGGTACCGACCACATCACCGTGGGTCTGCTGGCCGAGGCTGCGGGCATCGATCCCACCAAAATCAACTACATTCCCTTCTCGGGCGGCGGCGAAACCCTCGCGGCGCTGCTGGGCAACCAGGTCGCGGCGGGCGTTTCCGGCTACGGTGAATTCGAAGCGCAGATCAAGGCGGGCAAGCTGCGGGCGCTCGGCATCAGCAGCAAAAAGCGCGTGAAGGGCATCAACATGCCCACTTTCATCGAATCGGGTTTGAACGTGGAGCTGGCCAACTGGCGCGGCATCGTGGCGCCTCCCGGCATCAGCGCGGCGCAGAAGCAGGCCCTGGTCGCGGCGCTCGACAAGATGCACGCCAGCAAGGAATGGAAAGACACGCTCGCGAAGCGCAACTGGGAAGACCTCTACCAGAGCGGCAGCAAATTCGAGGTGTTTCTCAAGGTCGAGCAGAGCCGCATCAACAAGGTCCTGAAGAACATCGGCCTCGTGAAGTGAGCGCACGGACGTGACGACCCCTCCTTCTTCGGCCCCGCGTGAGCGGGGCATTTCTCTCGGTGATCTGGCCGTCGCGCTGGGCGTGGTGGCGCTGGGCCTCTTTTTTCTGATCGAAACCTTCAGCATCGAGGTCAATCCCGGTTACGCCCGCGTGGGACCACGTTTTTTTCCGCTGCTGGTGTCCTTCGGGCTGCTGGGCGTGGGGGCGCTGCTGACCATCGGCGCCCTGCGCGGTGAGCGCGCCACTCCCGCTGCTGAAGAAGACGCCGATCCCGACGCGCCGACCAACTGGGTCTCGGTCGGCTGGATCTCGCTGGGCGTGCTGCTCACCATCGCGCTGCTGAGCGCACTGGGTTTCATTCTTACCTCGGCCCTGCTGTTCTGGTGCGTCGCGCGGGGCTTTCACTCGGACAAGCCCCTGCGGGATCTGGTGATTGCCGCGCTGCTGTCGGTGATCGTGTATTTCGTGTTCACCAGCGGTCTGGGGCTCACCTTGCCCGCCGGCGTGCTGAAGGGTCTGTAAGGAGCGTTCGTGGAGACCTTCTCTGCCCTGCTGCAGGGCTTCTCGACCGCAGCGACCCCCGAGAATCTGCTGTTCGCCTTTATCGGCGCGTTGCTTGGCACTGCCGTGGGCGTCCTGCCGGGCATCGGTCCGGCGCTGACCGTGGCGCTGCTCTTGCCGATCACCCTCAAGATGCCTCCCGTGAGCGCCTTCATCATGTTCGCCGGCATTTATTACGGCGCGATGTACGGCGGGTCCACCACCTCGATTCTGCTCAAGACGCCCGGTGAGAGTGCCAGCATCGTCGCGGCCATCGAGGGCAACCAGATGGCCCGGCGCGGACGCGCCCCGGCGGCGCTTGCCACCGCCGCCATCGGTTCCTTCATCGCCGGGACGCTGGGCACTTTGGCCCTCACCTTCGCGGCGCCTGCCATGGTGGTGTTCGCGCTCAGCTTCGGCCCGGCCGAGTACTTCGCGCTGACCATCCTGGCCTTCATCGCAGTCTCGGCCTTGCTGGGCAATTCGCTGCTGCGCGGTCTGGTCAGCCTGTTTTTCGGTCTGGGGCTCGGTCTGGTCGGGACTGATTTGCAGACCGGGCAGGCCCGCTTCGATCTGGGACGTCCCGAGCTGCTCGACGGTATCGACGTGGTGACGGTCGTGGTGGGCCTCTTCGCGGTGGGTGAGACGCTGTACGTCGCGTCCAAGCTGCGCGGGGTACAGGACGCCGTAACGACCTTCAAGGGCCGCATCGGCATGACGCGTCAGGACTGGGCGCGCAGCTGGAAGCCCTGGCTGCGCGGCACGGCACTGGGCTTTCCTTTTGGCGCCCTGCCGGCGGGCGGTGCGGAAATGCCGACCTTCCTCTCGTACCTGCTCGAAAAGAAGCTCTCGAAGCACAAAGACGAGTTCGGCCAGGGCGCCATCGAGGGCGTCGCAGGTCCCGAGGCCGCCAACAACGCCGCCGCTGCCGGGGTGCTGGTGCCGCTGCTCTCGCTTGGCCTGCCGACGAGCGCCACCGCCGCGATTCTGCTGGCCGCCTTTCAGCAGTACGGTCTGCAGCCGGGCCCGCTGCTCTTCACCAGCAATCCGCAACTGGTGTGGGGCCTGATCGCCAGTTTGTACATCGGCAACGTCATGCTGCTGGTGCTGAACCTGCCGCTGGCCAAGGTGTGGGCAAGGCTGCTGGAAATTCCACGTCCCCTGCTTTACGGCGGCATTCTGGTGTTTGCGACCCTTGGAGTGTACAGCGTCAACAACTCGGTCTTCGATTTGGTCCTGCTCTTCCTGATCGGCCTGATCGGTTTCGCGATGCGCCGCTTCGACTTTCCGGTGGCCCCCGCCATCGTGGGCATGATCCTCGGGCCGATCGCCGAGCAGCAGTTCCGGCGCGCGCTGGCCATCTCGCAAGGTGAATACAGCGTGTTCCTGACCCGCCCGCTCAGCGCCAGCATTCTGAGCGTCGTCGTGCTGATCCTGGTGGTTCCGCTCCTGCTGCGCTGGTGGAAGGCGCACTCCCGAGCACGCGGCTGAGCCGGGCGACAACATCGTGAGCGCGGTCCGGCGGTGGGACCGCGTTTTTGGTCGGTACGGCGGGCGCTGCTTACTTCGGCAAGGTGAAGGTGAAGGTTGCGCCTTCCCCCGGCTGGCTTTCGGCCCAGACCCGCCCACCGTGGCGCGTGACGATGCGGCGCACGGTCGCGAGCCCCACCCCGGTGCCTTCGAACTGATCGGCGCGGTGCAGACGCTGAAAGGCCCCGAACAGGCGGTCCTGGTAGCGTGGATCGAAGCCCGCACCATTGTCGCGCACCGAGACGGCCCAGGCGTCCCCGGCGTGCTCGGCGCACACCTCGATGCGCGCCGGATCGCGCTCACGGCTGAACTTGAGGGCGTTGCGCAGTAAGTTGACCAGCACCTGCCGCAGCAGCACCTCGTCGCCACGCACGACCGGAAGATTCTCCACGCACCACTCCACGGCACGACCGGCCGCGTCGGGAGACAGTTCTTCCTGCAGGACTTCGACCAAAGCCTGCAAGTCGACTTCCTGCATCTGCAAGGGCCGCAGTGTGAGGTGCGCGAGTTCGAGCAGGCGCTCGATCAGCACGTCCATGTGCGCCGCGGAGGTCTTGACGCGGCTCAGGTGGCGCCCAGCGCCCGCACTGTCTCCGGCGTCCAGTGCCCGCAGCGCCATGTCGCTGAACGCCGAGATGTGCCGCACCGGCGCGCGCAGGTCGTGCGAGACCGAATACGAGAAGGCCTCGAGCTCGGCGTTGGCGAGCTCCAGTTCTTCCTGATGGCTTCTGGCTTCCCGGGCAGCCTGCGCGCGTTCGAGCGCGAGCTCCAGGCCGTGCGCGGCCGTCTGCAGCACCGCGCGGTCCGAGCGCGACCAGCGGTGGCGCGCAAACAGCACCACGGCAAAAATTCCCCTCGGCTGACCGTGCACCCGAATCGGCAGACAGGCGGTGGCCTGAATGTGGGAGGTCAGGGCGTTGAGGCCGTCGATCTGGGTGTCGTAGGTACTGTGGTATTCAGGCTGCAGGGTCTGCCAGGGCCGCGTCAGTTTGACCGCCTGTTCCATGGGCAATCCGGTTTCGATGACCTGCTGCAGGTCCGGATTGCCCATGTCACCTTCCTGGGATTTGAGCAGCCAGGTCTCGCCCTCGGGCTCAAAGTAGGTGGCGCACCCGGGGGGCAGCAGGGGCAGCACGATTTCCTGCGCGCGGCGCACCAGTTTGACGGTATCGGTCTCGAAGGCCAGATCGCGTGCCAGGACCGCGAATCCCTCCAGGGCGCGGCGGCGGCGGGACAGCTCGGCGGCGAACTCTCCGAGCTGCCGGGTCGCGACACCCCGTTCGACGGCCAGGTTCAGGCTGCGGCTCACGGCGCGCAGGGTGGCCTGCTCGGCTTCGCTCCAGCGCTCGTTTTCCGTCAGGCCCGCCACCAGCAGCCCGCTCACCTCGCCACGGCTCATGACGGGCGCAACCGCCAACTTGCGAAACTCGGCGGTCTGCTGCGCCACCGGCTCCTCCCGGTCGCGCCAGTGGTCGAAGAACACCGCGTCACGGCTTTTCAGGGCCTCGACCGCGTAAGAAATGTCGCGTGGCACGCCCGACACGATCAAAGCCAGGGCTTCCTCGGAAATGGCGCCTTCCCAGGTGGTGGCCTGCCAGACTTCACCGTTCAGTTCGAAGTACACTGCGACGCCGTCCCGGAAAGTATCGGCCAGGACGCGCACACCCCGCTTCGCGAGCCCCAGGGGATCGCTGGTGGTGCTGGCCGCCTCGGCAAAAGCCACAAAGGCCTGCAGCGCGTTCGTTTCGGCCTGCAGCCGGGCGTTGGCGTCCTGCAGTTCGGTGGTGCGTTCGTTCACGCGTCGTTCGAGTTCGGCGTTGAGGGCGTGAATCTCGTCGAGGTACTGGGTGCGCACGAGCGCCTGGGCGCAGTAGGCGCAGACCGACTCCAGAAATTGCCGCTCGGCCGAGTTGAGGCTGCCGTGTTCGAAACTGAGCCCCAGCACTCCGATCACGCGCTCCTCAGCGAAAAGTGGAACGTCGGCGAGACTCTTGGTGCGCTCGGAAAGGCGCGCCAGTATCGCGGGATACTCGCGCTCCAGGGTCGCGCGGTCCTGATAGCGCGCCTTTCCGGTGCGCCAAGCATCTGCCAGAGGCAACGGCGCCGTCACGGGCACGCTCAGGGCGGTGGGCGGCAGGGCGTGGGTGAGGCTGATGCTGTCCAGCAGCGTCAGGTGGGACTGGTCACCGGACAGCAGATACAACCCGGCCCAGCGCGCTCCGAGCAACGGTGGGACCTCCTGCAGGATGATCCGGCAGGCGTCGGCGCGGGTCAGGGCACTCGCGAGCTGCTGCACGATGGCGTGCAGGGCGCTGGCACGGTTCAGCTCACGCACCCGGCGCGTCACGTCGCGGTAGCGCACCGCCAGGCCGTCCTCATACGGAAAGGCCTGCACCTCGAACCACTCGCCGCTGGACGGGTCCTCGCCCACCAGCTCCTCGACGACACGCTCCTGCATGGCCCGGCGCAGACACTCCTCGATGCGGGTGCCGACGATTTCGGGAACGAGGATCCACACGTCCTGCCCACGTGCGCCTGCACGGTCGGTCTGCAGGCGCGCGGCCATCTGCGTGTTCATAAAGCGCAGACGCCAACTGGCATCGAGCAGACAGAAGGCGTCGGGCAGGCTGTCAAGAAAGGACGTGAACGCGTGGAGTGACGTGGCAGGTTCCTCAGAATTGGGAGCGGACATGAACGGACCCTCTCCTGAGCTTACTGCCCACCCCTGATCCGTGACGCTGAACTTTCTCGCCTGAAGGGTCCATGAAGGCCAGCCCGAACAGGTCAATGTCACAGCAGCAGGTAATCATCCGGATAACAACGAGTTCACAGCACCTTCCGGAACGAGCGCAAGCACTTGATCAGGTGCTTGCGCTCGTTCCGGGACTGTTTTCGCCAGCGGTAGGAGGAGGACTTCTGGCTGCCCTTATTCCACACGATTCTCACGCCAGCTGGGTGAGGAGCGCCTTCGCTCAAATTTTATTCTCACGTCAGATGAGGATCAGGAAGCGCTCAGCTCGCCGGGCCTGCCCGGAGGCGTGATGTGGTTTCCTGAGGGCATGCTCCAGGCTTCCCGGTTGATCTGCCCGCTCGTCTTTTCGTTTGGCTTCGCGTTCGCCTCGCTGACCGACGACCTGCTCGTCCTGCAGCAGATCGGCTCGCGCGAAACGGGCACCATGGGCAACGCGCAGGCCCGGGCTTATCTGGAAGAGCAATTCCGCACGCTGGGTTACGACACCCGTCAGGAACCGTTCAGCTACACCCGCTTTCAGGATTACGGCTCGGAGGTGCGCGTAGGAAGCGTCCGGTTTGCGGCCCGCGCCCTGCAGGGCGGGCCGGGCATGCAGCTCGACGCCCCTGCCGTGTGGGTGAGCGGCGTGGGCACGGGCGCCGACTTCCACAAGGCAGGCGTCCGGGGTAAGGTGGCCGTGATTGCGCGCGGCGGCATGCTGTTTCGTGACAAGGCCAGAAATGCCCGAACGGCGGGCGCCGTGGCGCTGGTCATCATCAACAGCGAGCGCGGCGTCTACCGGGGCGCCATCGGGGAAGCGGTGGGCATTCCGGTCCTCAGTGTCGCACCCGATGCGCGCACCGCGCTGCGCGGCGCGGCACGCCTGTTCCTGAAGGTCGACCTGAAATTCGAGACCGTACGCGGCGCCAACGTGATCGCGCAGCTTCCCGGCGCCCGGCCCGAAGTGCTGTTCGGGGCGCACCATGACAGCTTCATCTTCTCTCCGGGCATCAATGACAACGCGTCCGGGGTGCTGGGCGTGCTGGAACTCGCACGCGAGCTGCGCGGCAGCGATCAGGCCCGGCGGGTCATGTTCGCACTCTTCGACGGTGAAGAAGACCGCTTTCAGGGCTCACGGTCTTTCGTGAAGACGCACGCGGCGCTGCTGCCCCGCCTGCGCGGCATGCTGAACCTCGACATGATCGGCGTGAACGCCGAGCCCCTCGCAGTGAACGGCAGCGCCACCCTCGTGCGCCTCGCCCAGAGGGTGGTGCCGGGCCTGCGCTCGTTTTCCGACAGCGGCCTGAGCGACCACGAAAGTTTTATGGCCGCTGGCGTGCCGGGCCTGTTCTTTTTTCGTGGCCTTGACCCCAACTACCACCTCCCGAGTGACACGGGGGCCGACGCCACGCTGATTCGTGAAACCGCCCGGGCTGCCCTGAATGTCGCGCGCGCCCTTATGACCGCGCGCTGAGCGGGCGCCGGGCGCGCAGGTCGAAACCGTTCCCGGCGCTCAGCAGGTGCAGCTTCACGTCGTGCAGGGACAGGGGAGCGTCACGGCGGGCTTCGGCGATGTTGGATGAGGTCACGCCGGAAGCGTCGGCGACGTAGACCGCGCCACTGCCCACCACCCGCAGCTGCTCGCCTTCCACCACGATGGCAGTGTCCTCGTCGATGCCGATGCCCAGCACCCGGGGATTTTGTGCCACGGCGCCCAGCAGCCGCCCGATGCGCCCACGCTCGGCGAAATGCTGGTCGATGATGACGTCACGAATGAGCCCCAGCCCTGGCGCCATGCGTAAATCCCCGATGTGGTGGGACTCTTCGCTGGTACCTTTGACCAGCATGGTTTCGCACATGGCCGAGGCGCCCGCCGAGGTACCCGCGATGACGCCGCCTTTCTCAAGGATCTCGCGAATGCAGCTCTCCACGGGCGTGTCGCCGATCTGGCTGGTGATGCGCAGCTGGTCCCCTCCGGAGAAAAAGACGCCCGATGCGCCTTCCAGCAGCTTGAGCGTCTCGGGGAGCGAGGCCTGAGCGCGTTCCTCCACGTACAGCTCGACCAGCTCACCGACGTTCAGGTCTTTAAAGCCCTCCTGGTAACTTTCGAAGTAGCCTTCGGGTTTGTGGGACGCCACGGTCGCGACGACCAGCTTGCCGCCTCTTACCCGGCGCGCCACCTCCTGCAGAATCGGACGCTCACCGCCTTTGGCTTCGTGCCCACCGATGATGACCAGGGTGCCCTGGGAGACGCCTGCATCCGGGCGGTCGTGGGATTTATTGGACATCCTGCTCCTCTGTTTTGCTCAGAAAAACGCCCGCCTGCGCCATGCGGGAAGTCTGATAGGCGACGGGCATGTTGGGGCTGTTGTGCCACCAGCCCACCTGCCCGTCCGGTGTGATGACAATTGCGCCGGCTTCGCCGCCCACGCGCTGCTGCATGGTCTGCAAGGCTTCTTGCAGGGCCCCGTCAGGCGAAGTGGCTTCAGGCGAGGGGCGCGCGAGCAGGTGAAGGATCCGCGCGGCGACCATCATGCGGGCGATGCTTTCGCCTTCTCCGGTCAGGGCCACCGCGCCCAGCTCGTTGTCCGCATAAAAACCGCACCCGGGCAAAGGTGAATCTCCGACCCGGCCCGGCCTTTGCCCGCTGAGTCCCCCGGTGGAGGTACCTGCGGCGAGGTTTCCCTGAGCGTCGAGCGCCACGCACCCGACGGTGTCGTGTTCCTCGTAGGCTTCACGTTGCGCCGGGCTGATCAGCGCTTCGACTTCGCACAATTCTGCACCCTGCTCACGCGCGAACTGCCGGGCCGCGTCACCGATGAGCATCACCGGCGTTTCCCGCAGCAGGGCCCGCGCCACCGACGCCGGATGACGCACCCCGCGAAGGCCCGCCACCGCACCGACATCCAGGGTCCTGCCGTCCATCAGGCCCGAGTCCATCTCGACCTCGCCCACCGAGTTGGGCGCCGAGCCGAAACCCGCGTTGAAGGTCGGGTCGTCTTCCAGCAATCGCAGCGCCGCCTCGACGGCTTCCACGGCGCTGCCGCCGCCTTCGAGAACTTTTCGCCCGGCCTGCTGGGCCGCCAGGCAACCCGCCCGGCTGGCCGAGGCTTTCTCCGGGGGCACTTCGTGAGCGCCCCCATGCACGATGATGGCCCAGTGGCCGCCTGCTTCATTTATGCGGTCAGGCACGGTGCTCCTGCTGGGGCACCTCTGATGTAGAAGAAGCTTGCCGGAGGGTGTCATCGTAGATTCGCGGGGGCGTCTGCGTGCTGTCAAAGTCACGCATCTGCTGCCAGACGCCTTCTACTTCGGTGGCGAGCAGCACCACCAGGTCTCCAGCGCGTGCGCTTCGCAGGGCCGCCTGCACGGCCTCGGGCTCCGACAGAATCGTCTGCAGCCTGCTGGCATCGAAGCCGGTCGACAGGGCCCCTTCGGCGACCAGCCGGGCACCTTGCCCGACCTTGCGTCCACGGCGCAGCTCATCCTCGCGCACGATGATCTCGTCGAAAGCGGTGGCGGCCAGTTCACCCATCAGGCGGATGTCCTGATCGCGGCGGTCACCGGCCACGCCGATCACCCCGATCACCCGGCCACGCTCGGGACGCAGGTGCTTGACGAGTTCGCCCAGGTAACCCAGCCCGTCGGGGTTGTGGGCGTAATCCAGCAGCACCCGGAAGGGATGACCGTCGTAGAGGTTGAGCCGCCCCGGATTCTGCTCGAACGAAGTCGAGAAGCTGCTTAGGGCCGTGCGCAACACGGGCAAGGACACGTCCTGGGCAAAGGCGATGGCGGCGGCAGCCAGGGCGTTGGCGATGTTCACCTGCGCGAAACCGCCCAGCGTGGCGGGAATTTCGCGGGCCCGGATGATCGGCAGGCGTTGCCCGCTGTCGTAGAGCACCAGTTCGTCACCCATCAGGGTGGGCTCGCGCACAAGGGCCGTGCCACCCTGCGCGATGTGGCGGGCGAGGTGCGCCGGCGCGTCGCGCCCACCTTGCATCGAGAACAGTATGACTTTGCCACGCGCCTTCTTCTGCATTTTCAGGGTAAGCGGATCGTCGGCGTTCAGCACGCTGGTTCCGGTGTCCGTCACGACCTCCACGATGAGGGACTTGACCCACGCGAGGTCCTCGACCGTCTCGATGCCCTTGAGGCCCAGGTGATCCGGCTGGATGTTCAGCACGGCGCCCACGTCACAACGCTCGAACGCGAGCCCTTCGCGCAGAATGCCGCCGCGCGCGGTTTCCAGCACCGCCACGTCCACCGTCGGGTCCCCCAGGATCACCTTGGCACTTCTGGGGCCGGTGGTGTCACCGGACATCACGAGTTCGCCGTCCACGTAGATGCCGTTGGAGGTGGTGAAGCCGACCACCTTGCCGGCGTGCCTGAGGATGTGCGCCACCATGCGGGTGGTGGTGGTTTTGCCGTTGGTGCCGGTGATCGCGATGATCGGCATCCGGCACGGCGTGCCTTTGGGAAACAGCGAATCGATCACGGCCGACGCCACGTTGCGCGGCGTGCCCTGCGAGGGTTCCAGGTGCATGCGAAAGCCAGGAGCGGCGTTCACCTCGACGATGCCGCCGCCGCTCTCGTACAGGGAACGAGAGATGTCCGGGCTGATCATGTCGATGCCTGCCACGTCGAGGCCGATCACCTGCGCCGCCCGCCGGGCGATGGTGATGTTCATGGGGTGCGCCACGTTGGTGCGGTCGACGGCCGTACCGCCCGTGGATAAATTGGCCGTGTCGCGCAGAAAGACGGTCTGACCTTCCAAGGGCACGCTCACGGGAGACAGGCCCGAGCGGGCGAGTAAATCAATCACGTGCTGATCGATCACGATGCGGGTCATGACGTTCTCGTGCCCGTCACCGCGCCGGGGGTCCTGGTTGATTTCCTCGACAAGTTCCTGGATGGTGCGCCGCCCGTCTCCGACCACGTGCGCCGGTATGCGTTCGGCCACCGCGACGACCTCGCCATTGATCACCAGCACACGGTGGTCGTTGCCCTGATATTGCTGCTCGACCACCACATCACGGCTGTGCGCCCGCGCCTGCTCGAAACCCCAACGCACTTCCTCCGGAGAATTCAGGTTCAGCGAAACACCCCGGCCGTGGTTTCCGTCGAGCGGCTTGGTCACCACCGGGTAGCCGACCCGCTGCGCAGCCCGGATGGCGTCCTCGGCACTGCGCACCACCGCTCCTTGGGGCACCGGCAACCCGGCGCGGTCCAGCAGTTTCTTGGTGAGCGCCTTGTCGCTGGCCGTCTGCGTCGCAATAAATGAGGTATTGCTGGTAATGCTGGCGCGAATCTGCCGCTGGTATTTGCCGTAACCCATCTGCACGAGGCTGGCGTCGTCGAGACGCAAAAATGGGATACCCCGCCGCTCGGCTTCCTCCACGAGCGAGCGGGTGGTCGGTCCGAACGCGTAGCGCTTGACCAGCCGGCGCAGTTCACCGAGTTCCGCTTCAAAGTCGAAGGCCACATCGAGGTCGATGCGGCTGTCGACTTCGCGCGGCATGAGCTTCGACAGGCCCACCACGCCCTGCATTTCGCCCGGAAGCAGGCTATTTACCAGGCGCAGCGCCACCAGGCCCGCGAGGAGGCCCACCCGCTCTTCCTTATAGGTGTACAGGACGTTGTACACGCCCGTCTGCCCTTTGACCGAACGGGTTTTGCCGTACGTGACCCGCGTTCCGGCCAAAGTCTGCAGCTCCAGCGCAACGTGCTCGGTAACGTGCCCCAGCCAGGTGCCCTCGTGCAGGCGGCGGATGAATCCCCCTGGTTCCCGGTACGAGCAGCCGTGGTTGTGCAGGGAAGGCAGCAGTTCGACCAGCCGCTCGGAGAAATCGGGCAGCGCGTTGCTGGGGTGATGTTCCAGCTCACCCAGGTCAAGCTGAAAGCGGATCATGGGCTCGTAGCCGTAGATATTCGGCCCACGGTACACCTGTTTTTCAGTGACCCGCAGACCGGAGAAGGAAATAGAGGATTCGTCGGCAGCTTGCGCTGCCGAAGTGTTGGTAATCATGAATTGGACTCCTTGGGTGAAGACAGTAATGCCACACTTAAGGGTACCGATCCATTGATCTGCAAGATACGCAACAAGTTAAGGGCCTCTTGCGCCCTTTCTGCTGTCAGGCGCGAGTTGGGTGAAGAAACGCCTACAAAAGTGCGGGAGTTTGGCAGACCCGCCGTGTGCTTCGGTGTTGCGCGCGACCACCACGCTATGGGGTGTCTCCGTGCCCTCCACGGTGTGCAGCGCACTGCCGATGTGCTCGGTGGGCAAAGCCGTGCCTGCGGATTTTGCGCTGCAGGCGGGGGCTCCGTGCTCTTGTAATTGCCGCCGCCGAAAAGGCCAAAGTCGTGCATGCGGGCCGGGCCCGGGGCGCCCACGCGATAAAACGGACCATGCTCGAGGCATGGTCCGCCAATTCAGGGTGAAGTTTCAGCGCCCGCCGGGAGGGTTGAGATAGGAGGCCCAGGGCACGTAGAGCTCCGTCCCCGCGCAGTTGAGAAGAACAGCGCCTTCCTCGTTGCCCGAACGGGCGGCCGCGCTGTCGAGTGTCACGGTCAGGGTCGCCGTAGGGCTGGCGTTCACGGTGGAGCTGCTGACCTTGACACCACCGGTGGCCGTGACGCTGCAGCTCACCGAACCTCCGCTGGCCGCGCGGACGGTCAGCGCGACGCTCTGGGTCTTGGAGTAGCCGCCCAGATTGTGGTAGCCGAATGACACGTTGGACGGCGTGACCAGCGCGGGCACGTTCAGCGCGTTCGGCACGTTGATCAGCCCACTGCCGCGCGCTGCCACCTCGAGCGTCGAAGTGATGCTGGCCTTGAGCTTGGCAGAGCGCACCGCCGTGGTGGCCAGGGCCGCCTTGACTTCCAGGGCGGACCAATCGGGATTGGCCTGACGAACAAGCGCAGCAGCGCCCGCCACGTGCGGCGCAGCCATGCTGGTGCCCTGGAACATCGCGTACTTGTTCCCGAGGATGCTGGAGTAGATGTTGACACCCGGCGCCACCACGTCGGGTTTGATGATGCCGGTGGAGGGCGTCGGGCCACGTGAGCTGAAGCCCGCCAGCATGCCGTCATTCTGCGTGACCACCTCCACAGGGTCGCGACCGTCGATGGACGCCGCCACACCGCTGCTCGCAGCAGTTTTCAGGGTGTCACCGTCGGACTGCGCGACCATCAGGGCTGGGATGGTGGGCTGGTTGGCAGTACCGTCCGTGCCCATGGCGCTGGGATCTCCGGGCTGGTTGTTGACGACCAGCACACCCACCGCACCGGCAGCCTGTGCGTTGCGGATCTTGGTGCTGAAGGCACAACTTCCACGCCCGACGATCGCGATCTTGCCGGCCACGTTGCCTTCGATAGCTGTGCAGGCCAGAATCGGCGAGGCCACCGCGAGGCCCACATTCGACACGGTTTTCTCGGCAAAAGGATCGAAGTCCCCCACCGCCCCGCCAAGTGTCGTGCCGCTGCCGAGGTTGACGTTTACGCCGACGTAGTGCGAATTGGTGACCGCCCCGACCGTCAGGGCGTTGGCAGCTGAACCGGGAGACCCGATGGTGTACCCGTTGGGGCCGGAATTTCCGGCGGACACCGTGAAGACCACCCCGGCGTCCACGGCAGCGTTTACCGCTTCGGCAAGGAAGTCACGGGGGCCCTGCACCGAGCCGCCGAGACTCATGTTCACGACGTCCATGCCGTCGCGCACCGCGTCCTCGACGGCCCGGGCGATGTCGTGGCTGAAGGCGCTGCCGCCAAAGGCCACGTAACCACCGCCGAAACCCGGGAACACGTTGTAGTCAAAGAGTTGCGCGGCAGGCGCGACACCGCTGAGCTTCTTGCCCTGGAGCGGTCCCGAGCCGATCACCGTTTCGCATCCCGCGACGGTGCCCGCCACGTGCGTGCCGTGGTCGTCCACGATGGCGGTGCCGCCGCCCGCAACACCCGAGGCGTAGACCTTGTGCTGGATATCGCCCTTACAGTTGAAGAACTCGTGCCTGTCGTCGATGCCCGAGTCGATCACGCCGACCTTCACGCCCCTTCCGTCCTCCCGAACCGTGCGGACACCTTCGGTGCTCATCACCCCGATCTGCGAGAGACTGCGGTTCATCATGGGCCGGTAGAGCGTCACGTAGGCGGCGTCCTGCACGTTCGGTCCCGACCGCAGCGTGCTGAGCGAAGCGCCGTTCGTGCGAACCGCCACACCGTTGAGGGTGAGGGTGTAGTCGCGCACCACCGACGCGCCGGGCGCGACCCGCGAGAGATAGGCACGGAAAGCGGCATGCTCGTTGCGCAGGAAGTTCTCGTAGGCACGCACCGCTCCGCTGTTCGGGTCGAGCTTGCGGCCGCGCTCGGGTTTGGTGCGTTCCAGATTGCCCTGGCCACCTTCGTACTGGGCAGCCGGAGGGCTCTTGAAGGTGATGATGGCGTAATCACGGCTGACTTCCGGGCCACGCATCACCTCGGTGAAGTCATGCGAGGCAGACGCCGAACCCGCCGCGCCCGCAGCGGATACCCGCTCCTGTGAAGCGTTCTGGTTGGTGTTGCCGCAAGCGGCAAGCAGCAGGGAAAGGCTGAGGACGGCCGAGTAGGACCAGTTCTTCATGCAAACTCCTTACTCCCGGACCACCTTCCGACATTGCGGAAAGCGCCGTCGCATTGTGCTTTGATATGAACTATATGAAAGTCCGCTGGAGACAGCGTGTGCTGAGGCAATGAAAAAGTTAATCTACCGTTGGGTTCTTTGTCCTGCCTGCCTTCAGGCGCGTGGCAAAATGACCGTGCGTCCCCGCACCCGACCCTCCAGAATCTCGCGCGCCAGTCGTGGCACCTCGCTCAGTGGTTGCTCGGTTACGCCTTCTTGAAGCAGCACGCCCGGCAGTTCACCGGCCAGGCGGTGCCAGGCTTCCTGACGCTTCTCGGCGGGGCACATCACGCTGTCGATGCCCAGCAGACTCGCGCCACGCAGAATGAATGGCAGCACGCTGGTCGGCAATTCGCTGGAACGCGCCAGGCCGCAGGCCGTGGCGCTCGCGCCGTACCGAAGGCTCGCCAGCACCCCGGCGAGCACGTCGCCGCCCACGCTGTCCACGGCCCCGGCCCAGCGTTCGCGTTCCAGCGGGCGCCGCGCGAGCAGTTCCTCGCGGCCGATCACCGTGTGGGCACCGAGGCGCCGCAGATAATCCTGTTCCTGGGCGCGGCCCGTGGACGCCACGACCGTGTAACCGCGCGCTGCCAGCAGGGCCACCGCGACGCTGCCCACCCCGCCTGCGGCGCCGGTCACGACCACTTCTCCCGCACCGGGTGTCAGGCCGCGCTCCTCAAGGGCCATCACGCACAGCATGGCGGTCAGCCCGGCTGTACCGACGGCCATGGCGTCACGAGCACTGAAGCGCTCCGGAATGCGAATCAGCCAGTCGGCAGGCACGCGGGCCAGTTCGGCATAACCGCCCCAATGGCGCTCGCCCATGCCCCAGCCGGTTACCAGCACCCGCTCGCCCTGCTGATGGCGTTCGTCGCTCGACTCCAGCACCGTGCCGGCCAGATCGATACCAGGAACCATCGGATAGCTGCGGACCACGCCGGGGCGGCCCAGCACTGCCAGGCCGTCCTTGTAGTTCAGGCTGGAAGCCTCCACGGCCACGAGCACGTCACCTTCGGGCAGCTCAGAAGTGGGAAGGTCATCACGCAGGCTGGCCTGAACGGTACCGTCCTGCTGCGAGAGAATCAGTGCCCGAAACGCATCTGGAACAGCAGTTGTCATAAGGCTGATCAAACCACATCTGCACAGGCGCCGCCAAAGGTACCCATGAAGTTTTCGGGCCTGCACACGTGGCGTTGCTCCCAGCCTCGATGGCCTGCTGCTCACGTTCGTGTTTGGTATGAGGGCAGAACGCACACGCGCTGAGGCTCAGCCTCAGTTCTCTGCTTCATCTTCCCCAGAGACACTCAACTCTACCCGGTTGCGTCCCAAAGTCTTGGCGCGGTACAAGACCTCGTCGGCCCGAGCGAGCAAAGCTTCTCCGCCCTCTCCAGGCTGACGCTTCGCCACGCCAAGACTGATTGTCAGCACAAGCGAGCGTCCATCCACCTGAAAAGGCTGCCCGCTCACCCGCTGCCGCAAACGCTCCGCGATCATCAGCGCACCGTCCAGATCACATTGCGGCAGGATCACCGCGAATTCCTCTCCACCAAAACGGCAGGCCACGTCCACTGACCGCAGGGCCTGCCCGAGGCGCTGCGCCAGCTCCTGCAACACCATGTTGCCGGCCAGATGACCATACGTGTCGTTGAGCACCTTGAAGTGATCAATGTCGAGCAGCACGACCGACAGTGCTGCCTGCTCCGGATCATGCTGGGCTTCGTCGATACGCCGTTGAAGTTCACTGCCAAACGCTCCGAAGTTCAGGAGGCCTGTCAGGGCGTCGCGCCGCACCGCTTCATCCAGCGTACTGATGTCTTTCTGCAATTCGCGGTTCAACGCCTCGATCTGGCTTTTCTGGCCTTCGACGACCTCATACAACTGCGCGCTGGTAATCACCGTCCCCACGAAAGATGCCAGCAGTTCGATCAGCTCCTGGTCCTTGGCATCCGGCACCTGCACTCGAGACAGGCTCATCAACGACAGGATTCCGACGGCCCGACCATGTTCGCGAATCGGCGTGTGCAGGATCGTCCGGATTTCGGGCACAGCCTCAAGCACTGCCCGATCGGCGGGGGTCATGGGGAGGTGGCGCACCGCGTCAGCGTCGGCGATCAGCAGGGGGGTATTCTGCAACAAGGCGTACACGCTGGCGCCGTACGTGATGTCGAGTGGTGCGGGTTCACGGATCAGGCCGAGCAGGCGTTGCCGCAGTTCCTCGTGACCAGGGTCACGGATACTGACCTGCCGGATGACCAGACCCACCCCGTCCTCGACGAGCCCCAGGACCGCGAGATCAAAGTGATAGGCAGGCAGCAGCTGCTCCAGGGTCACTTCGAAGATGCGCTGCACGGACGTCAGCGCATTGATTTCCGTAATGAAGCGCAGCAAATAGGCGTGTTTTTCCAACGCGGCTTCCACGGCGGCCTGGTCCTGCTTGAGTTCACCGAGCAGCAGGGCGTGCCGCAACGGCGCGTTGTACAGCTCCAGATGCTCTTCAAGCACCTGCAGCTGCTGTCGTTCGATGCGGCCGTGCTGTCTGAAACCGTTGATCACACCGATCACCCCGTCGGCGTAGGGAATTGGAATGGCCGCCAGGGAAGTCGCCTGCCACCACTCGAAACCCTGACGCAAACGGGAGTCACTCTGATCGATGTCTTCGAGGTGAATCACTACGGTTTGCGCTTCACGGTAGGCCCGGGCGATGGGCGTTGGTTCCTCCACGCTGAAACGGTGATCTTTGAGCAAAGCCTGCATTCCGGCAAAACTGGCCGGCAAGTAAACTTGGCGGCAAATCAGCCCGCCGCTTTTGACGTCATGAAAGGTGATCAGATAAGCGTCGAACAGGCCAAGACGCTGGAGTGTGTCGTCGAGCAGGCTGAGCAGCCGCTGCAGGTCCAACGTGCGGCTGAGTTGATACAGCACCTGTCCCCGCTGACGTTCACGGCTCAGTTCGTCGTGCAGATCACGAATCAGTTGATTGCGCTGCGCGAGTTCCAGGCGCAAGGTCTCCAGCTCGGTCTGGCAGCCGGTCATCGCAGACAGTTCCTGTCCCGGATGTTGGCGCCCTGGCTCATGCGCCGCATTCTGCAACGGAGCTTCTCACAGAATACTTACATTCTCGCTTGATATAGTCCGAGGTTCCCACAGCGAGGTCTCTCAAATTACGACGAGAATCGAGGCGCCTGAGGTCGGCGCGTAACGCCCGGCACACTGCAGGTCGCTGCGGGAGCCTGTTGCCC
The DNA here is from genome assembly GCF_000317835.1 of Deinococcus peraridilitoris DSM 19664. Lineage (NCBI taxonomy): Bacteria > Thermotogati > Deinococcota > Deinococci > Deinococcales > Deinococcaceae > Deinococcus > Deinococcus peraridilitoris. The sequence goes on from NC_019793.1 coordinate 1,310,588, forward strand.
CGGAAAATCAACCTGCCAGCCCCAGGGCCGTAGCAGCGTCGGCTTATGGCCGCCACGAAACCACCGCGCCAAAAGCTCCTATTCTCAGCCTGGTGGGCAAAGGAGCGGGCGGCCCGTGGGATGCCAAGCGGAACTTTTCGAGATGTAAACGGGATATAAAAACGCTCTTCCTCGGTACCCGAGGAAGAGCGCAGAAGAGGAGTTTAACGACGAGGAGCGGTCACGGGCGCAGCGCCGGCAGGACCCTTTGCTTTGCCGGCCGCTTCGGTCGCGGTGCTGATTCCGGCGCTGGACTTGTCCGCGCCGGTTGCCGCGTTCTCGTTGGTCAGGCCGTTCGCTGAAGCGCCCGCACCGGTCACGGTCGGCTTGCCGGTGGTTTCGGGCTTGCCGGTGGTGCTGGGCTTCACGCTCGCCGCTTTGACTTCGGCCTCAGCCTTTGCCTTGGCGGCGGCTTCCTGCTTGGCCTTGGCGTCTGCAGCGCGCACCGCGGCGGCGGCACGGTTCACGGCTGCCACCAGGGGCAGCTTCAGCGTCTGGCCTTGCGCATTGGTCTGGGCGACGAAGATCATGCCGCTGCTGGTGACTTTGCCGGCCAGGGCGTAGGTGGTTTCACCCACGACAACGCTGGTGGCGCTGCTGAGCTCCGCGCCTTCTTCGAGGGTGATGGTGCCATCCACGTTGACGGTGCCGACCAGGTTGCCCTCTGCGTCAACAAGGGTGATAACGCTGCCGGACGCCACAAGGTGCGCGAGGCTGCTGTTGGTGCTGGTCGCCGTTTCGGTAGTCTGCGCGCTGGCAGCGCCGAAAGCAAGGACGAGGGCGGCGGTAATCGTAACGAGTTTACGCATGTTGATTCTCCTGGTCGGTCTCACCATTCGCTCGCCGTCTTCCGGGTGACCGGGTAAGGAAGACAGGTCGTTGCGTTCAGGAGGGCGGGGCAGGCGGAGTGAAAAAATGAGCCTGCGCGGGTGTGGGTTGCAGTCGTGCTGAGCTGCCAGCCCATCCACGAACGCTCTCAGTATGCTCTCACTCGTCTGACATCTTTCTGACGGGAGCCCAAGGGAACTTAATCACCCATGTGACGGCGATGTCGTGAAAACGCTATTCAGGCGCAGGGATGGCCACCACCCCTTTCCCATGTCAGAAAGACGTGAAACGTAAAGTCTTATGGCGGCCTTCATGGTAGGTGACAAGTCCTGACTTGAGACACCACGGCAGGCAGCTGATAACTCCATTTTCTTACGCAATTCAACGGCGAAATCGATAAGGACAACCATGCCCAAATCCACCCACACGCTGCTCTCCTGCGGACCGCTGCCCTGACCGCCTGCAGTGGAGGGACGTCCGCGGTACGTCCTCTCTGTCGTCTAGAAACATCTACAGCAGGGTGTACCTGACCAACACTGCGAGCCCTGCCGCCGTCTCATGGTCAGTTGGGGCGTAGGTGAGCGCTCCCGACCTCGTTCAGACCGTGAGCGGCGTCAACCTGACCCTCCCGGTCCAGACGTCGCCTGAGCTTGCTGTCAGGGCAGGCTTCGGCGGACAACCGCTTTAGACTCATCCAGTCCGGCGTGTCGGAATGTTAATGTTTCCTTCAGGCATCTCATGCCTGAACGCGTGTAACCGCACCTCGGAGGCGAGGACCTTCACCCACTTATCCGGTCACCTGGGGTGAAGCGAGCCAATGGTGAGACCGCACGAGGAGACAACATGATCACTTTTCACAAAACCAGCCTGCTTTGGGCCGCCCTTCCCCTACTCGCCAGCTGCGGCGCGATCGTCGGATCGTTTGTTCCCCCACAGACGGTGAGCAATCCTGCCAACCTCGACGGGGCACAGCTGAGCAGCTCCAGCGCCCTGCAGCCGGCAGCCGTGCGGGGCAGCATCGAGTATGACACCAGCAAAACCAGCCCGCCTTCTCCTTTTGCCGACCTGAAGTACCCGAGTGACGTTCCCTTCGGGATGCGGCCGCACGCCATGAAGCTGCAGGTCAGCCTGACCAGGGCCATCGTGACAGGCACCTGCGCCTTTCCCGAGAACGTCAAGCTGACCGTGCAGAGCTTCAGCGCGGCCGTTTCTGACGCTTCCGGCCAGGCCATTCTGAGCGGCCAGCCGAACCTGACGGTGACCCTCACCAAAACGTCCTCGGGGCTGGCTTCGGCCTCCTACGCTGTCAGCCAGCACACCCTGTCAGTCAGTGCGGACCGCGCCGCCACCGATCAGGCCATCAACATCTTGACGTCCGGCGGCCAGAACCATGCCAGCGCAGGCGCGCAGATTCTGGCCGACAAGGACGAGCTGGCCGGTTGCTCGATTCAATTCACGCTTGGCGGAACCTCGATCACGCTGTCCAATTTCTCCTGAACAGGCGGTAAGACTGAAACGAAACACTGCGGGCACAGCCCGCAGTGTTTCGTTTCAGCTCAGCGCCACTCGGACAGGCGCATCCTCAGACCGCCCTTGGGCCGCAGGGTGATCGAGGGCTCAAAGCGTGGGGGCGCGAGCAGCCGCAGACGGAAACCGGGGGCCAGGGTGGCCAGCAGCAACGCCGCTTCCATCTGCGCGAAGGCCTGACCGATGCACACCCGTGGCCCCCCACCAAACGGGAAGTAGGCGTAGCGGGGCAGCGAACGCTCGAAATCACGCGGCAGCCAGCGCTCCGGGAGAAAATCGTCAGGCCGCTCCCAGAAACGCGCGTCGCGGTGCGTGACGTACTGGCTCATGATGATGGGCGCGCCGGCGGGCAGCCTGTAGCCACCCACTTCCCAGGCTTCGCGGGCCACACGGCGTACCGACCAGGCAGGCGGATACAGGCGCAGCGTTTCCTTGATGACTGCCGAGAGGTAAGGCAGGCGCGGCAAATCTCCCAGGCAAGGCAAGGCTCCACGCAGCACGTCATGGAGTTCGGCCTGTAAGCGGGATTCGGCGCCCGGATGCGAGGCGAGCAGCGTGAACGCCCAGGACAGGGTGTTGGCCGTCGTTTCGTGCCCGGCTGAGATCAGGGTCTTGACTTCGTCGAGAAGCTGCCCGTGGGGCATGGGAAGGCCCGCGTCGTCGCGGGCGGCGAGCAGCATCGAGAGCAGGTCGCCGCTGTCCGGAGGCGTCAGGTCACTGTCGCGGCGTTCGGTGATGACCTGCCCGATCACCTGATCGAGGTCGTGGATGGCTCCGGTGGCGCGCGCAAAGGAACGCCGCGACAGGGGCGGCACAAAGCGCGGCAGGCCGCGCAGCATTCGTTCGTATTCGCGCAGGACCGTGTCGACGGAGGCACTGATGGTTCGGGTCGCCTGTGCGCCGCGTTCGGCGCTGAACAACGTCTTGTTCACGATGTCGAGGGTGAGGCGCATCATGTCGTCGTGAATGTCGCGGACCTGGCCGGCTTTCCAGGCGTGTTTTTCGAGCGCGGCGAACTCGACCATCGTGTGGGCGTAACCTTCGATGCGCGAACGGTGAAAGGCGGGCTGGGCGAGACGGCGCTGACGCAGCCAGAAGTCACCTTCACTGGACAGCAGACCGTTGCCGAGCAGCGGTCCGAGCACACGGTCGACACGCAGGCCTTTGTCGAACAACCGACCGGTCTGCACGTGCGCGAACTCGATGTCGCGCGGGTGAAACACGAAATACATCGTGAATTTTCCTGCCTGCAGTCGGGCGACGTCTCCGCGGGTGCGGGCCACGAATCGAAAGTAGTTCAGCACGTCACGCGCCATCATGGGCGCGTGCCCCAGACGTGGAAAACCTCGCGGCATGGGCGGTTCGCGCAGAGTCCCGGACACGGCGGTCATGCCACCATCATACGGGCCGCGCCGTCCGCTTTCTGGCGGGCAGAGCGGCGGGCAGAGCGTCTTTCCGGGATGGGGCGCGGGTTACCCGGGTATCTGTGTCAGATGCATTCGAAAAGTTACGCACCCCGCCCGTGAACAAAGCGCGGCGGCTCCGGTCATCGCTTTTGGCAGCGAAAACGCCCCCATCAGCCGGCAAGGTCAACGTGCCCGGGCAAGCGAGCTGCGACCTGCAGTCATTCTGAAAGCGTTTTCATAAGGCTGCCGGAAAAGCCCCAAAACAGAGTCAACAAACAACTTCCGACCCCGAAGCAGGCGAGAAAGTGTTCAGCAAAAACGTTTCAGGATTGACAGCGTTTTCAGGTGCTGCTTATACTCGTCGCAAGTTCAAAGAAAAACGACTCTCGACCACGGCAGTCGTTTCCGGCGAGTACGTCCGCGCCCGCATCAAGGGAGTCCCCTACCGGCCAATCGACCGCACTGCCTACGCCGAACTGGCCTGGAGCTTCGAGAACGACACCCAGGGCTTTGGCGTCAACAGCGACAGCCCCGACAAAACCGTGACGGTCACGCACGATCGTGGCGCCCTGAAACTCTCCAGCCTGGGGGCCAGCAATGATGTCTCGACAGGCGGCTTCTGGAGCAACCTGCGCATTTCCGCCGACGGCAGCAGCGTCAAACCCAACATCCTGGGCGCCAAGTCGATCAGCATGGATGTCTTCGTTCCTGCCCCCACCACCGTCTCCATTGCCGCAGTTCCGCAGAGCTCGAACAACGGCTGGACCAGCCCGGCGCGGGCAGTTGTCCTCACGGCGGATCAGTTCACCCTGCAGCCTGATCAGCGTTACAAGGCCACCCTGATCCTCACGGACGCCGACGCCCCGAATCTACAAAAGATCGCCGAAGACGAAACCAACAACGTCCTGTCGAACATCATCTTCTTTGTCGGCACCGCCAGCACGGCCAGCAACGACACCGTGTGGCTGGACAACATCACCTTCCACGGCCACCGTGTCGCGGCGCCCGTGATTCATGATCCACTGGGCACAGCCACCCTGCCTTCTTCGTTCGAAAACGGCACCCGACAAGGCTGGGACTGGGACGGAGAGTCCGGCGTGAAAAGCGCCCTGAGAGTACAGCAGGCCAATGGCTCGAACGCCCTGTCCTGGGAAGTCATCTACCCGGACGTGAAACCCGCGGGTGGCTGGGCGTCGGCCCCGCGGCTGGTCCTGAATAAATCCGACCTCACGCGCGGTGTGAATTCACACCTGACCTTTGATCTGTACCTCCAGCCGGAACGCGCGAGTGCCGGGGCCCTGCAGGTGAACCTGGCGTTCGGGCCGCCCAGCCTGGGCTACTGGGCCCAAGCCAGTGAAACCGTCCAACTCGACCTGACCACCCTGGGTAGCCTGCCCAGAACGCCGGACGGGCTCTACCACGTCAAGGCGACCTTCGATCTGACCAAGATCAACGACGCCAAAGTGCTGGCCCCGGATACCCAGCTTGGCAAGATCACCCTGGTCGTGGCGGACATCAACAGCAACTACGCCGGAAAGATGTACCTCGACAACGTCCGCTTCTCCGGTGCGCCCTGAGCCCGACTGACCCTGCCGGACACCCAGCCTGTCCGCTTCACAAGAAAAGGCCCTCCGGTAGTCACCGGAGGGCCTTTTCTGTGCGCAAGGCCGCGTGTCCGTTGCCGCCCACGCGGAGAGCACGGGTACTCCTCCTCGTACCGACGACCGGCCCTGCAGGCAGTGTGGCGTCAGGACGCGCTGCTGATGAGACCGCGCAGCAGCGCCACGACCACGAGACCCAGCAGGGCAAGCAAGGCCGCGAACGCCAGGGACCGGTCGCGGCGGACATGTCTGACAACCACGACCACGGCGGCCAGCACCGGCGCCACCAGCAGCGCCAGCACCCCCAGGGAAACGAAGACCGGCACGAACAGTCCGATCAGGAGCAGCGTGAGGGTCACCCAGAACGCCGCGGGAAACAGCCAGAAAGGCAGGATGGGTTTCGGCATCGTCACACCCAGTACTTGAACAGCAGTTGCCCTGCCGTGAAGATCAGCAGGATCGAGAAGAAGAGTTTCAGGCGCGCTGCCGGGATGCGCTGCTGCAGGCTGGCACCCGCACGCGCGCCGATCAGCACGCCCAGCGCGACCGTGCCGGCCAGCTGCACGTCGAGCAGGCCGCCCGCGTGGTACACCATGGCGTTGCCGACGGCGGTGAGGCCCATGATGAAGGTGCTGGTGGCGATGGCTTCACGAATGGGAATACCGGCCAGCAGGTTCATGACCGGCACCTGCACGGTGCCGCCGCCGATGCCGAGCAGGCCGCTCATGACCCCCGCAAAAGTCATGGCAGGAGGCACCAGCGGCGAAGGCGTGTCGAGCTCCACCTCGATGCGCTTCATGCCGCGCAGCAGGGTGTAGGCGCTGTAAAGCAGCAGCAGCGCGAACACCAGTGCCACCCAGCGGGCGGGTAGCACCAGACCCAGCAGGCTGCCCATCGCGCCGCCGACCACCGTATAGGGCGAGAGCAGGTACCCGACGCGGGCGCGCACCAGGCCGCGCTGCAGGTAGGCCGCCGCGCCCGAGAGGCCCACCGCCAGCACCCCGACCTGACTGGCCGCCACGGCCTGCTGGATGGTGATGTCGCGGCCAAAAAGCGGCAGCACGAACTCCAGCGCGGGCACCACCACCACACCACCGCCGAGACCGAGAATGGCGCCCAGCACGCCCGCAAGCAGCCCCACCGCCAGGATCGCCAGAATCATCAGTAGGCCGCCACCTGACCGTCCGTGCGGCTTTCGGTGCCGCCGCGCAGCACGCCGTGCTCGTCACGCCAGATGATCTGCCCACGCCCGAAAGAGCCGCTTTCGTGCTGCACCTTGATGTCGTGTCCGCGCGCGGCCAGCTCACGCGCGACGTGCACCGGCAGGCCGTGCTCGACTTCGATGGTCTTGCCACCGGTCCACTGCCAGCGCGGCGCGTCAAGGGCCATCTGCGGGTCCATGCCGTAATCGAGGGTGTTCACCACGACCTGCAGGTGTCCCTGCGGCTGCATGAAGCCACCCATCACCCCGAACGGCCCCACCGGCTCGTCGCCACGCGTGAGAAAGCCTGGAATGATGGTGTGGTACGGGCGCTTGCCCGGCGCGATTTCGTTGGGGTGACCGGCTTCCAGATTGAAGTTGTGCCCGCGGTTCTGCAGGCTGATGCCGGTGCCGGGCACCACGACGCCGCTGCCAAAGCCCATGTAGTTGCTCTGGATGAAGCTCACCATGTTGCCTTCACCGTCGGCGGTGGAGAGGTACACCGTGCCGCCGCCGTGCGGATCGCCCGCTTCGGGCGTGAGGGCCTGTTCGCCGATCAGGGCGCGGCGGCGGGCGTGATAGGACGGGCACAGCAGCTCCCGGACCGGCACGTCCGCATGCCGGGGATCGGCCACGTAGCGGTGCGCGTCGGCGAAACCGAGCTTCGTCGCCTCGATCTGGCGGTGCAGGCCCTCCACCTCGTCGCGCGTGCCCGGCAGCTCCAGGCCTTCCAGAATGCCCAGGCCGATCAGGGCCGCGATGCCGTGCCCGTTGGGCGGAATCTCCCAGACGTCGTGGTCGCGGTAGCTGACCTTGATGGGCTCGACCCACTCACTCTCGTGCGCGGCGAGGTCACCCGCGCGCAGCAGGCCGCCCGTGGCGCGGGCGTGTGCGTCGATCTGCGCGGCCAGCTCGCCGTCGTAAAAGGACTTCGCGCCCGAGGCCGCGATGCTCTCCAGGGTGCGGGCGTGCCCCTCGGAGGCCCACAGCGCGCCCGCACGCGGTGTGAAGCCTGAAGGCATAAAGGTCTCGAACCACGGCCCCAGGTAATCCCCGCCGCGCGCGCCGTAGATGCGCGCCGCGCGCGCCCAGTTGCGCGCCAGCACCGGCGACAGTGGGTAGCCTTCGCGGGCGTAGCGGATGGCGGGCGCCAGGACCTGCTCGAAGGGCAGGCGTCCGAAGCGCGCGTGCAGGTCTGCCCAGGCGCGCGGCGCCCCTGGCACCGTCACGGGCAGCCAGCCGTGAGCGGGAAGCTCTCCGCCCGGCAGCGCGTCACGGCCCAGCAGCGCGGGCGAGTTCCCCGAGCCGTTCAGACCGTGCAGCCTGCCCTCGGCCCAGACCAGGGCGAAGGCGTCCCCGCCGATGCCGTTGCTGGTGGGCTCTACCACCGTGAGGGCGGCGGCGGTGGCGATGGCCGCGTCGACGGCGTTGCCGCCTTCTTTCAGGATGAACAGGCCGGCCTGCGCGGCGAGGGGTTGTGAGGTGGCGACCATGCCGCTCTTGGCATAAATGGTTTCGCGCGTCGAGGAATAAGGAGAGTGTGTCAAAAAAACCTCACTGAACTGCCGCCCGGGCCGCAGGCGGAGCATACAACAGAAACGAGGGAGCAGATCTGGGTCTTTAAAAGTCTGGTGGGGCACCTACGGGCGCCCCACCACTGTTTACCGGCGCCCGCGGGGATCGAGGGCTTCGCGCAGGCCGTCACCCACCAGATTAAAGGCCAGCACGGTCGCAAAGATCGCGATGCCGGGAAACACCGCCATCCAGGGCCCCTCGGCCAGGTAGCCGCGCGCGGTGTTGAGCATCGAGCCCCAACTGGGCGTGGGTGGCTGCACGCCCAGTCCCAGAAAGGACAAACTGGCCTCGGCCAGCACGGCCGTGGCAATGGCCAGCGAGGTCTGCACGATCAGGGGCCCGCTGATGTTAGGCAGCAGATGCCGAAAGACCGTGCGCGCGTTGCTGGCGCCGAGGGCCTGGGCGGCCTGCACGTACTCGCGTTCGCGCTGCGCCAGCACTTCACCGCGCGCGACCCGCGCAAAAGCCGGGGCCGACACGATGGCGATCGCCAGCATGGTGTTCTGCAAACTGGGGCCCAGAATGGCCGCCAGGGTGATGGCCAGCACCAGGAACGGCAAGGCGAGCATGGCGTCCACGACGCGCATGATCAGCTCGTCCACCCAGCCGCGGAAGAAGCCGGCGATCAGGCCGAAGAAGGTGCCGCTCAGCATGGCCATCGTGACCGAGACCAGGCCCGCGCTGAGCGAGACCCGCGCGCCGTACAGCACCCGTGTCAGGATGTCGCGGCCAAGTTCGTCGGTGCCAAACCAGTGGTTGGCGCTGGGCGCGGCGCGCAGGTCGGTAAAGAAGATCTGCGCGGGGTCGTAGGGACTGATCACCGGGGCCAGCAGGGCCAGCACGCTGACCAGCAGCAGGATCACAAATCCGAAGACCGCGAGTTTGTTGGCCAGGAAGCGCTTGAGGGCCTTGCTTTTGCGCCAGCTGCTCTTGCTCGGGCGGAGGGTTTCGGTGGCCTGCATCACTGGTACCTGATCCTTGGGTCGACTGCGGCGTAGGCGAGGTCCACCAGAAAGCTGACGGCGAAGACCGCGATGGCCGAGGTGATCACCACGCCCTGAATGACGGGCAGATCACGCGTAAAGACCGCGTCGACCAGCAGGCGCCCGAAACCGGGAATGCTGAAGATCTGCTCGGTGATGACCGCGCCGCCCAGCAGACCGCCCAATTGCAGTCCGAAGGCGGTGATGACGGGAATCAGGGCGTTGCGCAGGCCGTGTTTCATGATCACGGTATAACCCGCGATGCCCTTGGCACGCGCGGTCCGGACGTAGTCCTGGGCGAGCGCCTCGGTCATGCTGGCCCGCAGGTAGCGCGTCAGCACGGCCGCCGCTGCCGTGCCCAGGGTGATGGCGGGCAGTACCAGCAGGGTCAGGTTTCGCGCTGGATTCTCGAAAAAGGAGACGTAACCGCTGGCGGGTACCCACGCGAGGCGCACGCTGAACACGTAGATCAGCATGATGCCCAGAAAGAAATTCGGAACGCTGATTCCCGCGAGTGAGAAGAGCGTCACCAGGCGGTCGGTTTTGCCTCCGGGCCGCAGGGCGCTGATCAGCCCGGCAGGCAGCGCGATCAGCAGCGCGAGCAGCATCGACAGCAGCGCGAGCTGCGCGGTGGTGGGCAGTTTCTCGGCGATCAGGGAAGCGACGCTGGTGTTGTCCTTGACGCTGACGCCGAAATCAAAACGCAGCGCGTCAAGCAGCCAGCTGGCGTACTGCACGGGAAGGGGCCGGTCAAGGCCCAGGCTGCGGCGCAGTTCCGCGAGCGCCTGGGGCGTCGACTCCTCTCCAAGCAGCAGACGCGCCGGATCGCCGGGCAGCAGGTGGACCATGGCGAACACCAGCACCGTCACCACGAGCAGGGTCGGCAGGGTCGAGAGAAAGCGACGCAAAGCAAATTGAATCACGGGTTCCTCCGAAGTGAGCGGGCGCCAGGCTTGCACCTGGCGCCCGCTGGGCGTGGGTTACTTCAGGGTGACGTCCTTGAAGCGCATGATGCCGTCGGGAATCTTCCTCAGACCGCTGAGGGTCTTGGTCGTTCCGACCGGGTTGCTCTGGTGGTACACCCAGATGTAGGGCACGTCCTCACGCACGGTGGTCAGCGCGACGTTGTAGGTCGTCTTGCGCGCGGACATGGCGCTTTCGCGGCGGGCCTTGTTCAGCAGCTCGTCGACTTTCTTGTTGCTGTACCCGAAGTCGTTCTTGGCAGCACCCGTCACGAAGTAGTCGTAGACGTTGCCGTCGGGGTCGGGGCGTCCGCTCCAGCCGAGCATCAGGGCCTCGTAATCCTTGGTGTCGGAGCGGTCGAGCAGGGTGCCGAACTCGACCTGCTCGATCTTGACGGTGATGCCGGCCTGGGCGGCCATTGCCTGGTAAAGCTGGGCGAGCTGCGTGTTGACGGCGCCGGGGGAGGTAAGCAGGGTGAAGCTGAGCGGCTTGCCGCTTTCCTGCAGCTTCTTCTTGGCAAGCGCGATGTCGGCCTTGGGCACGGCGGTGTTGATGTAGGCGGGTGTGCCCGGCGGGAAAGGGCCAGTGGCCGGGGTGACGGTGTTGTAGAAAACGACCTTGGCGATCGCTTCGCGGTCAATGGTCGCCGCGAAGGCCTGACGCGCGGCCTTGTTGTTGAAGGGCGCGCGGGTCAGGTTGAGGTAGATCCCCTGAAAGCCCAGCCCCGGAATGTTGAGCACCTCGTACTTGTCGTTCTTCTCGAGTTTGGAGATGTCCTTGGGGTCGATGGGATAAATGACCTGCGCGGCGCCCGAAAGCAGGTTGGCGTAACGCACGTCGCCGTCCGGAAAGGGGCGGTAGACGAGCTTCTCGATTTTGGGCGCGCCGCCCCAGTAGGCCTTGTTGGCTTCCAGGGTGATGTTGTCCTGACGCTTGCGGCTGACGTAGCGGAAGGCGCCGCTGCCGATGGGCTCGTTCTGGAAGTCCTTGCCGGCCTTCTCAGCGGCTTTCGGTGAGACGATCATGCCGGCGCGGTCGGTGAGGACGGCGAGCAAGGGACCGTAAGGCTCTTTCAGATCGATCTGCACGGTGGTCGGGTTGACAGCCTTGATCTCTTTGACGCTCGAGAGTTCGCTTTTGCGGGCACTGCCTTCGATGTTCATGGCGCGCTCGAGGCTGTACTTGACGGCGGCCGCGTCGAGGGGGTTGCCGTCGTGGAACTTCACGCCCGGCTGCAGGGTGAAGGTGTAGGTGAGGCCCTTGTTGGTGATCTTCCAGGATTTGGCGAGCATCGGGACGATCTTGAGGTTCTCGTCGACGTCGACCAGCTTGTCAAAGATCTGGTTGAGCACCTGACGGTCCACCAGGGCGCTGGAAAGGGCCGGGTCGAGGCGGGGCGGGTCGGCGTCGAGGCCGACCGTGACGGTCTGGGCACCGGCGGCACCGAGGGACAGCAGGGCGAGCAGCCCGAGCGTCTTGACGTGTTGCATCTGCATCTCCTTGTTCACGACTGTGCGTGTGGAATGAAACTGAGGGGCGAGGTTTCGACGACGGCGTTGAGGTGCTCGAGCATGGCGGCGTGCGCCGCATCGGGGTTGTTGCTGAGAATGGCCCGGGTGATGCGTTCGTGGTGGGCGATGGTGGCTTCCGGCAGGTGCCCGGTCAGGGTGTCGGTGCGCAGTTCGCTCAGCAGGGAGCGCAGGGTGGTGAGCACTTGCAGAATGATGGCGTTCCCGGCGGTCTGCGCAATGAGGTGGTGAAAGTGCAGATCCTCACTGGTGAGCCGCACGCCGCGTTCCGCCAGTCGTTTCTGGCGTTCCAGCGCCTGCTCGAATGAGGCGGCGAGTTCGGGAGTAGCGCGTCTGGCCGCGAAGGCTGCGACGGCGGGTTCGATGATTCGGCGAAACTCCATCAGGTCCTGCGCCGATTGCATCTGCCCGCTCAGCAGTCCCTGAAAGGGACGCGCGATGGTGTCACCATCGGGCGCGCGTACGGTGGTTCCGTCTCCCTGACGAACACTCAGGTAGCCCAGCATTTCCAGGCGGCGGATGGCGTCACGAAGGGTGGGCCGGGAAACCCCGAATCGGGCAGCGAGTTCCCGCTCGGGTGGCAGGCGTCCGCCCGTCTGGTACTCACCGCTGCGAATCAGCTGCAGCAGCCGGTCTGCCACGGCGTCGGCAGCTTTGATGGGTCGAACTGCTTCTGGCACGTTCCCTCCGATTGGTCTGACCATCTGTCCTTTGAGCTTGTCCTGAATTTAGCCCTGGGATGGGTGAAGATCAAGTTCTTGTCAAGACAAGTGGACGAGCGCTCGGTGAATGCGTATTGCGTCCTGTGGCGAGCACGGTCGGCTCCGCATAGCACGCTCATCTCGGGTGTCTTTCAGCTGGAATGGGCCAGTCAAGGCGGCCATGGGTATGGCTTATGGGTATGTTTTATAAAGTGATTTGTTTCTCGGAGTCAAGGTGTCGCTGCATCTATCGTGCGCAGGAGGCAGTTCATCAACACCACAGGGGCCCAACCCGACCACGCCACGGAGCAAACCATGAAACTACTCGAACCTGCACAACTCGGCACACTCACGCTTCCCAATCGCGTCGTCATGGCCCCCATGACCCGCAGCCGCGCTCCCGGAACCGTTCCCACCCCGCTGATGGCCGAGTACTACGCCCAGCGCGCCACGGCCGGGCTGATCATCACCGAAGCGACCCAGGTCTCCCCCAGCGCCCAGGGCTATCCGGATACTCCCGGCCTTCACACGCGAGAGCAGATCGAGGCCTGGCGCGCCGTCACCGACGCGGTCCACGCCGCTGGTGGGCGCATTTTCGCGCAGCTGTGGCACGTGGGGCGCATCTCGCACTCCTCCTACCAGAACGGTCAGGCGCCGATCGCTCCCTCGGCCGTTCGCCCGGTGGGGCAGCTCTACACGCACGGAGGACTGGTGGACTTCGAAACTCCGCGCGCCCTGGAGACAGCTGAAATCGCGGGCCTGATCGAGGACTTTCGTCAGGCTGCAAAAAACGCCCTTCAAGCCGGCTTTGACGGCGTGGAGATTCACGGCGCCAACGGCTACCTGCTCGATCAGTTCCTGGAAAGCGGCACCAACCAGCGCAGCGACCAGTATGGCGGCAGCGTGGAAAACCGCGCACGGCTGCTGCTCGAAGTGACCGAGGCCGTCTCCGGGGCCATCGGCGCGGACCGCGTCGGCCTGCGCCTCTCCCCGGGCGGCACCTTCAACGACATGAGCGACGCCGATCCGGCTGAGACGTTCAGTTATGTCGCGCGCGCCTTGAATTCGTTCGGGCTGGCGTACCTGCACGTGGTGGAGACTTCACAGAGCAACGCGCCGCAGGGCATGCGGGGCCACAGCCCGACCGCGCTGCTGCGCGAGCACTTCCAGGGCACCCTGATCACCGCCGGAGGCTACGAACGGGATTCCGCCGAGCGTGCCCTGAAGGCCGGTCAGGCGGACCTGGTGGCCTTCGCCCGCGCCTACATCGCCAACCCCGATCTGGTCGAGCGTTTCAGGCGGGGCGCGCCAATTGCCGAGCCTGAAGCGCAGACCATGTACGGCGGGGGCGAGCAGGGCTACACCAGCTACCCGACGCTCGAAGCGCAGAAAGCCACCGGCACGGGCATTTGAGTCCGTCTGCCCGCTGAGGTGGCAGCTTGGCCGGGCAACTGATTTCAAAGCCTGGTCAGAGCGTCACGCCGGATGGGGCCCATCCGGCGTGACGTCCCTGGAAAGGCTCAACAGGCGCTCAGATATTACCCACCCTGCCCAGGCCCGGCCTCATCCTTCACGACCGGCCGGCCCGCCTCAGACCAGGCCTTGATGCCTCCCTCAAGGTGGGCCACGTTCGTATAACCCATCTGCTGCAGGGTGTCGGCCGCAAGCGCCGAGCGTCCTCCGGCAGCGCAATGCACGATGATGCGCCGCTTGGGATCGAACTCAGCACGGTGATACGGGCTTGCCGGGTCGGCAAAGAATTCCAGCATTCCACGGGGAGCACTGACCGCCCCCGGAATGACCCCGCTCTGGACCTGCTCACCCGGTTCACGCACGTCGATCAGCACGGCCTCGCCGGAGTCGAGTTCCGCCGCGACCTGATCGACCGACAGATTCTCGACGCGCTGTTTGGCTTCCTGTACCAACTGGGCAGCAGTTTTCGGTGTCATACGACCTCCATGCGCTCACGCAGGCATCACCGATGAATCGGCGTTCATCGGGTGGGAAAGAGCAGGTGAACTGACGCGGCAGCCAGAGAATCACGTATCCACCTCCTTGTATCTGATCAGCAGCCTATGCTGCCAGGCAGAAGCTTTTTCAGAGAGGCGCAGGGAGCCGTCTTCTTTCAGTTTCCTCGGCACAGCGTCGACAGCTTGCACCCTGAACATAACATGTCAGGATCGGCACACCCTGGTTCCCCGGTGTGGCAGAAGAGGTCACCGCTCCCTCCCGCCACAGCGGCCAGAAGCGCAGCAAATCAGCGCCGTCGGCAACGCCCCAGGCGCAATTCATACGCGTCCGAACGCAGTGGATATCCGGACGAACGTCGGAGTATTTGATAGACACGAGGGGAAGGTACTCTTTCAGGCGCATAAGTTGACGCCGAATGCATATGACGCTATATTTATCTCCATCAGCGCCCCAAGGGCGCTTTTTTGTTGCACTGCCTTGTTGCACCGCCACACCTTGGGGCGAGCTGGCTACGCGAACCAGCCTACGGTACGTTCCGGAGTGCCCATCATCGGTCGTGATTCAATCCTGTCAAGCCTCGTCATACGGATAAGGGGTGACCTCGAAGGTGTCCTGTGGGGTGAGCAGAACGGCGTGCATCACGTCGAATCCCTCATCCGCTGTGGGCGGGCGCAGGCGTTTGCGGGTGACGTAGAGCGCCACATCCGGCACACGCGCCTTGCCTTCACGGTCCCGGTTTCGCCTCAGGGAGTCGGCGAAAGGCGTGACAAACACGTAGCCCACCACCCGCGCGCCGTAGGCCTGACCCAGCGCGATGATTTCGGCGCGCTCGTCGGGGGTGCTGTTGGTGTTGTCGACCACCACGCTCTGGCCACCTTGCAGGGCCTGCTCGATCAACTCTCGCTGACGCCGGGCCTTGTTGCGGTTATGCGGAAAATTGTCCTTGCTGACGTGCACGTGCGAAAGGGCGAAGTGCTCGCGGTAGAAAGAGGTCTTGCCGCTCCCCTGCACCCCGACAAAAATCACCAGCTCCACAGCCACCCCGCCCGGCCCTCAGAAAGCGGGGTGCGGGGCGTGGCGAGCGCCACGAAAGAAGCCGGAAACCGGGAAGAACTGACTGTTCCGCTCATAAACTGTGCCGCTCATGAAAAGGCGCGTCCAGCCCGAGAGGCGGCGTTACGGCCAGCCGCCCTCGTTGAGCGGGGTGACGATCACCTCGTTGAGCACCATTTCCGGTGGCGAGGCGCAGATCCACACCAGCAGCTGCGCCACACGTTCCGGGGGCAGGGCGTCGGAGGGGGCCTGTGAGGGCTGCGCGTCCTCTTCCTTTCGGGCGTCGGAATCGAAGGTGCCCCAGTGGGTGGCCATGGCCCCGGGATACACCACGCAGGCCCGGATCCCGTAGGACTTGCCCTCGGCGGCCAGGGCCTGGGTGAAACCGGTCAGGGCGAACTTGGAGGCGCAGTAGGCGCTGGCGTTCGCCCAGCCGCGCTTGCCCGCCACCGAGGAGACGTTGATGATGGTCCCTCCGCCCACGCGGCGCATCAGGGGAAACGCCGCGCGGGCCAGCAGGAAGGGCGCGCGCAAGTTCACCCCCAGCACCCGGTCCCAGTCCTCGGGCGCGAGATCGACGACCGGACCTGGAACGTCGGTGGCGGCGTTGTTCACCAGGATGTCCAGCCGCCCGAGCTCGCGCACTGCGCTTTCCAGTGCCTGCGCGGCCTCTTCCCCGCCCGCGAGGTCGACGGCGCGCACGTCGGCACGCCGCCCCAGCGCCTGAATCTCGGCGGCCACACCTCGCAGGCCCGCCTCACTGCGCGCGAGCAGGATCACGTCAGCACCGGCCTGGGCCAGACCCACGGCAGCCGCGCGTCCCAGGCCGCTACTCGCTCCCGTCACGAGTGCCACCCGCCCCGAGAGCGCGCCCGGGGCCACTCCGCCCCCGGTTGTCACGCCGCTCCCCCGGCCGTCACCCGCTCGATCAGCGAAAGGTCCTCTTGACTCAGCAGGGGGCGCCGGGACGCGGCGACGTTCTGCTCGACCTGCTCAGGGGTCTTGGCACCCGGAATGGCGACCGAGACGGCCGGATGGTTCAGCACGAACTGCAAGGCGAGCTGCCCCATGGTTCTGTCGGGGGAGGTCAGCGGGCGCAGTTGCTCGACCTGTTCCAGCTGCGTCTTGAACCAGTCCTCCTGCGGCCAGGAGTGACGCACGTCCCCTTCGGGAAACTGCGTCTCGCTGGTGAACTTGCCGGTGAGCATGCCCATGCGCAGGGGACCGCGCACCACCACGCCGACGGCGTGCTGCTGGCAGTAGGGCAGCATGTGCTGCTCGGTCCCGCGTCTCAGCAGGCTGTAGTCGAGCTGCACCACGTCGAGCGTGCCGTCACGGTTGAAGTGCTGGACGTACGAGAAGTCATCGGTGGAGACCCCGGCGGCGCGCAGGCGGCCCTGCTGCTTGAGCTGCGCCAGGGCCGTCATGAAGGCTTCGGTCTCGCGCGGATCGTTCCACCAGATGTGGTCGAAGTACACGTCGATGTAATCCGTTCCCAGGCGCCGCAGGCTGTCCTCGAAGGCCCGGATGATCTTTTCGGGGCGGTCGTAGACGGGCTCACCCTTGGGGTCGCGGTGGTGTCCCATCAAGCCGCCCTTGGTGGCCACCACGACCTGATCGCGCCGGTCACGGATCACCTGGGCGACCAGTTCCTCGCTGTGGCCGTTGCCGTACACATCGGCGGTGTCGATGAAGTTCACGCCGAGTTCCAGGGCGCGCTCCATCGCGCGGATGGACGCGGCGTCCTCGACCGGTCCCCAGGCGTCTCCGCCGATCGCCCAGGCGCCAAACCCGATTTCCGAGACCTGAATGCCACTTCGTCCCAACGTCCGGTGGTGCATGCTGCCTCCGTTCGCGCGCAGCGTACGGCGGGCAGGGAGGGCGGTGCTGCATGCCAGATGAAGAAGGCCTTACCCTTGGGGCTTGGGCACCCGAAACGGGCAGCACCGCTCGGTCAGCGGTTGGTGGTGAGGGCCGAGCCTGCGGGCACCAGGAAGGTGACGGCCACGCGCGCGGGCGTCGTGCCGGCATTGCCCACCACCGCGTACTCGCCGGGCATCTCGCGCCAGGTCTCTCCGGTCTTGAAGGTCTTCTCCCCGTTCTTGTCGCGCACGAGCATCTGCCCGGACAGCACCGTCACGAAGCCCACCCCACCGTGCGTATGCTCGGGGGTGAAGGAATTCGCCGGGAATTCCATGACCAGCTGGTGCAGGTTGAAAGACGACGGCAGGGACGCCAGATCGAAGTTGGACCGTGCCACGGTGGTCGGTCCCGGCGGAAGCTGCGCGTTGGTGGTGCCCGTGTGGGTGGTCGTGAGTGCCGCACCCTTGGGCAGCAGGAAGGTCGCCATCACCCGCGCGGGCGTCGCGGCGGCATTGCCCACCTCGGCGTACACGCCGGGCAGCTCCTTCCATGACTCCCCGACCTTGTACTTCTGTTCCTTGCCCGCCTCGCGCACGGTGATCTCACCTTCGAGCACCGAGACGTACCCCAGGCCACCGTGGGTGTGTGAGGGCGTGAAGGCGCCCGGCGCGAAGTCGAGGACCAGCTGTACGAGTTCCGTGCTGGCAGCAGCGTCGAGTTTGGTATTGAGGATGACGTTGGCACCCTGAGGTGTCTGGGCGGTCGCGAACAGGACGCCGCACGACAGGGCCACGGTGAGTAGGGCGGACGTGCAGACTACGGTGGCGTGACGCTTCATAAGAACCTCCATCTGCCTTTCGGCCGTTGAGTTCTGGTTACTTGACATGGGGAGGCTTGAAGACCGTCACTTTGAAGTGGAAGGTCATTCCGGGCTTGGGCCGGTGTGGCCTCCGCTGCGTTTATGCGCTCGGGTTTCCTTGCTCTGGTTGTCTGAGGTCTTTACTGCACCTGCTGGAAGTCGCTGAGGATGAAGTGATAAGCGTCCTTGGCGTTATCCCATACGGCTTCGAACTTGGTGGGGTAACGCGTCGTGCGCCCCAGGTTGCGCGGCATCGGAACGGGCAGCGTGAAGCTCTCCTTCCTGAGGAGCTGCTCGCGGGTGACCATGGGCTCCAGGAAGACAAACTGCTGCTTGTACGAACCGACGATCATCACCTTGTCGAACAGACCCGGTTTCAGCACGCCCGGCGAGGCGAATTCCGTGGTGGGCAGGCTGTGAAAGCCCATCGTCGGCACACAGTGGTCCTGTGGTGCGTCGCCCGGAGGAACCGGGGGGAGCCATCCCTGCGGCACGTTCGCCGGATCGATCTGCGTCAGGTCGGCGCAGTTGATGGCCTGCACGTCCGCCTGGCTGCCGCCATGAACGTGGAAATCGAAGTGTGGGGTGCCATAGCGTTCCATCGGCGGGTGGCCCTGCGGATTCCAGTCCACGCTGAGGTGGTTGAGAAAAGTCGTCTGCTGCGCCTGAACCGGGAAATCCAGATGGGCCACGACCGGGTCCCCGGTGGTCGGGCCGTTCTGAATGCTGGCCATCGGGATGGTCACCCCGGCCTGGATGACCTGTCCGTCCTGGCCCACTTTTGCCCAGGAATTCACGCTCGCGCCGTTCAGGGTCTGGCTTTCACCTTGAACGACGCCCGAGTCGGGGTTGTTCTGCGCGCAGGCAGCCAGGAGCAGGACCGTGCCGATCACGAGATGGCGGTGAAGCTTCATAGGTTCCTCCCGAAAGGCTCCGCCGTGCCGGACACGCCCAGGGCGCCGATCACGCCGGAAAAGAGAGTCGTGCGTCTGTCCGCCGAACCTGTCTGCGCCGGGTCGGTCTTCGGCGCGCTGAGCGTGCCCCACGGCAGGCGATCAGGACGCACCTCGGGAAAGGAGGGCGCCTTGTTGAAGGGTGCCGGTCTATGGGGCGTGACCCCTGATTTTCTCGTGGCCCTGAGACTGAGGGCGGTGGTCTTCGGGTGAGTGTGCCTGCGGCGCCGCGCGGCTGCGGTCCGGCTACCGGTGAAGCGGTCAGCTTGGCGTCATACTCTTTTTCAGCAAAAGCGTTCGAAGGTGAACAGTAAAATCAGTGTACTTTCTCACTTTGCCGGTCACAAGCTAAAGAAGAGCATAAAGTTTCATGCAGTCTTCATCACCATTCTCTGCCTGATTGTCTTCACCGTCTGGCGCGCATAGCAGGCGTTTGACAGCCCGTGCACGCGTAAAATACGCTTCTGATCGTTCAGCGCTCAATCGACCGGTTCTCAGAATCAACCCGCCATGCCCCACTGCGCAGTGGGGCATGGCGCCCGAAAGGAAAACAGCCATGGAGAGAACTCTTGCAGTGGGCGTGATCGGTGCCGGGAGCATGGGTGCGCGGCACGCCCGCAACCTTCACCAGTACGTCGCGGGAGCGCAAATCGCGGGCCTCTATGACCCCGATTCCGGTCGCGCGCGCGAAGTGGCGGCTTCCTGCGGTGAGGCCACCGTGTTCGGCGATCCCCTGGCCCTGATCGCGGACTCCTCCATCGACGCCGTTCTGATCGCGTCTCCTGACGCCACCCACGCGGAGCTCGTGCACGCCTGTCTGCAGCACGGCAAGCCGGTACTGTGCGAGAAACCGCTGGCCGTCACCGCCGAAGGCGCCCTGAAGATCGTTCAGGCCGAACAGGAGATCGGACGTCGGCTTGTCGGCGTGGGCCTGATGCGCCGCTTTGATCCCCAGCACCTCGCCGTCGAGCGTGCGCTCGCTTCCGGTGCGGTCGGTCGGGGGTTGCTCTTCAAGGGCGTGCACCGCAACGCCAAGGTCCCCCAGCACCTGCCCGGAGAGGTCGTGATCACCAACTCCGCCGTGCACGACATCGACTCAGCCCGCTGGCTGCTGGGCCAGGAAGTCACCCAGGTCTTCGTGAGCGCCGTGCGCACCCGCGACACCCTCAGCGCGGACACCCGCGACATGCTGCTGTTGCAGCTGCAGCTCACCGGTGGCTGCCTCGCCACCATCGAGGTCACGGTGGCCGCCGACTACGGCTACGAGGTCAGCGCCGAGATCGTGGGTGTAAGCGGCACCGTCACCACCGGCCTGCCCATGGACGCGGTGATCCGCTCGGGGCGCAAGACTTTCACGGACGTTCCGGCAGACTGGCTGGAGCGCTTTCAGGAGGCCTACATCGACGAGCTTGCCGCGTGGACCCACAGTGTCCGCAGCGGCCAGGCTTTTTCGGGCGCCAGCGCCTGGGACGGTTACCAGGCGCTCGTCGTGACCGACGCCTGCATCCTGGCGCTCAAAAGCGCCGCCGCTGTGGCCGTACCCACGCCCGAGCGGCCCGCCCTGTACGACCGGGCTGTTTCGCCCGAAGTGCCATCACTCTGACCACCGCTTTAAGGAGCCACGTGAACACCTTTCACCTGACGGTCGCGCAAGCCCTCGTGAAGTACCTGGCCGTGCAGTACAGCGAACGCGACGGCGTGCGCCAGCGGCTCATTCCCGGCGTGTGGGGCATCTTCGGGCACGGCAATGTCACCGGGCTCGGCCAGGCCCTCGAAGAACTCGGCGACTCGCTTGAGATGCCCACCTACCGCCCGCAAAACGAGCAGGGCATGGTGCACGTCGCGGCCGCCTACGCCAAACACAAAAACCGCCTGGCCACTTTTGCCTGCACGGCCAGCGTGGGGCCCGGCAGCACCAACATGCTCACCGGCGCGGCCCTCGCGACGGTCAACCGGGTGCCGGTGCTGCTGCTGCCCAGCGACTTTTTTGCCAACCGCATTCCCGACCCCGTGCTGCAGCAGCTCGAACACCCCAGCGAGCACGACCTGAGCGTCAACGACTGCTTCCGGCCCGTCAGCCGCTTCTACGCGCGCGTCTCGCGACCGGAGCAGCTGCTCGCGGCGCTGCCCGAGGCGATGCGGGTGCTGACCGACCCCGCCGAGACCGGCGCCGTCACGCTCAGCCTGCCCGAGGACGTGCAGGCCGAGGCGTACGACTGGCCCGCCGCCTTCTTCGAGCAGCGCACCTGGCGCGTGCGGCGGCCCCCACCCGAACCGGACGTGGTGCAGCAGGTGGCAGGCCTGCTGCGCGGCGCGCGGCGCCCGCTCATCTACTGCGGTGGCGGGGTCATCTACAGCGGGGCCGAAGCGGCTTTGGGACAACTCGCCGAACGCCTGGGCGTGCCCGTCGTGGAAACCCAGGCCGGCAAGGGCGCGTTGCCCTGGAATCACCCCATGAACGCCGGGCCAGTGGGTGGTATCGGCGGGCTGGCCGCCAACCGCCTGGTGCGGGAAGCCGACCTGATCGTGGCCGTCGGGACCCGGCTGGGCGACTTCGTGACGGCCAGCAAAACCGCCTTCGCTGCGGGCGCGCGTTTCGTGGGCCTGAACGTCGTGCCAATGGACGCCGCCAAGCTCGGCGCGCTGTCAATGGTGGCCGACGCCCGCGCAGGCCTGGACGCGCTCCAGGGCGCACTCTCGGGCTGGAATGGCACGGACGCCGCCTACCGCGCGGAAACCCTTGCCCTGAAAGCCGAGTGGGACGCCGCCGTCAGTGCGGCCCGCCAGGACACCGGCAGCGTTCCACCCGCGCAGGGCGCCGTGATCGGCACGGTGAACGACGCGGTGGGCCCACACGCCACCGTCGTGTGCGCGGCGGGCAGTCTGCCGGGCGACCTGCTGAGGCTCTGGCGCCCCGAAGACCCCAAGGCGTACCACGTCGAGTACGGCTTTTCCTGCATGGGCTATGAAATTCCCGGCGGGCTGGGCGTGGCCCTCGCCGAGAGGGGGCGGCGCGTCGTGGTGATGGTGGGAGACGGCTCGTACCTGATGATGAACAGCGAGCTGGTCACCGCCGTCGCCGAGAACGTCGATCTGACCGTGGTGCTGGTCGACAACCGGGCCTTCATGAGCATTCGCGGGCTGCAGCTGGAGTCTGGCAGCCCCAGCTTCAACAACGAGCTGCGCCACCGCAATCCGACCACGAATCGCACTGACGGCGAGGTCGTGAAGCTGGACTTCGTGAAGCACGCCCAGGGCCTGGGCGCGCGGGCGGTGCGCGCAGAAAGCCTGAATGAGCTGCGCGAGGCGCTCACGGTGGCCGGGCGTGAGCGTGGGGTGCAGGTCATCGTGGTGCCGGTCAACTTGCGCGAGCGCGTGCCGGGCTTTGAAAGCTGGTGGGACGTGCCCATTGCCGCCACCTCGGGGCAGGAAGGCGTCAGGGCCCGGCGTCAGGAGTACGAGGCACGCCTCAAGCAACAGGTCCGCTTCTTTGCGCCCACCCGGGCAGACCGGGATGACGCGTGATGGCGCGCTTCAGGGCCACCCGTGTCCCGAAACGACGGACCCCGAAAGCGGTACGGCCATGAACAGCGCGGGCACGAGCGACCTGCCCGAGCTGATCACCATCGGCCGCAGCAGCATCGACCTGTATTCGCAGGACCTCGGCAAGGCGCTGCCCGAAGTGCGCCGCCTGGGCGCCTATCTGGGCGGCAGCCCGCTGAACATCGCGGTGGGCGCCTCTCGGCTCGGCGTGCGCGCGGCGCTGGTGTCGGCGGTGGGCGAAGATCAGGTGGGCGACTTCATCCTGGCGGGCCTCGCGCGCGAGGGCGTACAGACCCGCTTCGTGACCCGCAAACCCGGCGCCCGCACGAGTGCCGTGCTGCTGGCCATCTTGCCACCCGACCGCTTTCCCATCACCTTTTACCGCGACAACGCCGCCGACGTGCAGATCGGCATCGACGACCTGAACGCCGTCTCAATCGAACGGGCACGCGCACTGGTCGTGAACGGGACGGCGCTCGCGCTCGACCCGCTGCGCAGTGCCATCTTCCTCGCCTGCGAGCGGGCACGCTCGGCAGGCGTGACGGTGTACCTCGACCTCGACTTTCGCGCCAACCAGTGGCACGACGTGCGCGCCTTCGGGGTCAACGTCCGCGCGCTGCTCTCCAGCGTGGACGTGGTGATCGGCACCGAAGAGGAAATCAACGCGGCGCTGCTGACCGACCCCGCCGACATCACCATCACCCACGGTCAGGTCACCGCGCCCGCAATTCGCGGGGACCTGGAGCGCAACACGCAGGCGCTGCTCGCGCGCGCGCCAGTGGTCGTGGTGAAGGAAGGCGCGCGTGGCTGCACGGTGCACCGACGTGGCCAGACACCCCTGAGCGTCCCGGGCTTTCCGGTCGAGGTGGTCAGCGTCCTGGGGGCCGGGGACGCCTTTGCCGCCGGGCTCGTCACCGGGCAGCTGCGCGGCCTGAGTTGGGCCGAGAGTGCCCGGCTGGGCAACGCCTGCGGGGCCATCGTCGTCACGCGCATCGGCTGCGCGGACTTCACGCCCACCCAGGCCGAGGTGGACGCCTTCATGAGCGCGCAGGCAGGTCAGGCATGACCAGGCAAGCCCAGCTGAACGACCCCTTTTCCCGGAGGCTTTGACATGATGAGCAAAATCTCACCCGACACCCGCACGGGCACCCTCGTGGAGGTCACCCCCGAAAGCGCCGGCTGGACCTTCCTGTCCTTTGGGGTGCTGCACCTGCAAGCGGGCGAAACCCACGCCGGCAACACGGGCGACCGGGAAGTCGCCCTGGTGCCACAGGAAGCCGATTTGAGCGTCACGGTGCACGGCGAGACGGTGAACGGCGAGACCTTCCGCCTGCAGCGTGAGAGTGTGTTCACGCAGCTGCCGCACGTGCTGTACCTGCCGCCGGGCACTTCTTACCGTCTGGAGGCCCACGCGAAATCGGTGCTGGCCCTGGGGGGAGCGCCCGCCGAAGGGCAGCTTCCGGTGCGGCTGCTGCGCCCGGACGAGATGCGCGTGGAGCTGCGCGGCGGCGCCAATGCCACGCGGCAGGTGAACCACATCCTGGGGCCTGACCTGCCCGCCGAACGGCTGCTGCTCTACGAGGTGTACACGCCCAGCGGCAACTGGAGCGGCTGGCCCCCGCACCGGCACGACGGTCAGCTGGGTTCACTCTACATCGAGGAAACCTACTATTACCGCGTCAGCCCGCCGCACGGCTGGGCCGTGCACCGCAACTACAGCCCCGAGGACGGCGAGGACGAACTGCTGCTCGCCCAGGACGGCGACCTGATCCTGTCGCGGCGCGGTTACCATCCGGTCGCGGCGGCGCCGGGCAGCAACGTGTATTACCTGAACTACATGGCGGGCGAGGCGCAGGGCGAGGCGAGACGCCAAGCGCCCGTCGACGAGGCCGCCTGGGGCTGGATGCGCCAGGACTGGGAAGGCCGCGTCATGAAACTGCCCTTTGGCAGGAGCGCGGAGTGAGGCGCGTTCCTGAAGTCCGTTCAGCACCTGAGAGGAAGATCAGCATGATCAGAGTTGCCAATGCCCCCTGCTCGTGGGGCGTGATCGAAAACATCGATGGGGAGCGTGGCACTTATGCGACCGTCCTCAACGAGATGCAGCAGACTGGCTACGAGGGCACCGAACTGGGTGACTGGGGCTTCATGCCCACCGATCCCCACGCGCTCTCGGGGGAACTCGCCCGGCGGAAGCTCGCGCTGCTGGGCTCGTGGGTGAGCGTGGCGCTGCACGACCGCAACCGTCACGCCGAAAGTGAACGTGACGCCGTGCGCACCGCGCAGCTGCTCGCGCAGGTCGGCGGGCCGCACAGCGTCGTGGTGCTGGGCAACGACCCGTACACCGACCCGGTGCGCACCCGGCACGCCGGGCGCATCCGGCCCGAGCACGGCCTGAGCGACGAGGGCTGGACCGTGTTCGCTCAGGGCGCCGAGCGCGTCGCGCGCGCCGTGCGGCGTGAAAGCGGTCTGCGCACGGTCTTTCACCACCACATTGGCACCTGGGTGGAAACCCCGGCCGAAATCGAGCGCTTTCTGAGCCTCACCGATCCCGAGGTGATGGGCCTGTGCTTTGACACCGGGCACTACACCTTCGGGGGTGGGGACGCCGTAGAGGGCCTCCGGCGCCACGCCGAGCGCGTCTGGCACGTTCACTTCAAGGACCACGAGCCGCGCGTGGCCGAGCGCTCGCGCGAGCAGGGCTGGGACGGCGTGACCTCGGTGGCGCAGGGCGTGTTCTGCGAGCTCGGTCAGGGCAGCATCGACTTTCCGGGCGTGCTGCGCGAGTTGCAGCAGCTGGACTTCAGGGGCTGGATCGTGGTGGAGCAGGACGTCCTGCCCGGCATGGGCAGCCCGCGCGAAAGCGCGCGGCGCAACCGCGAGTACCTGCGGGGGCTGGGCGTGTAACGCGAGCTCGATGGCCGGTCGCCAGCGGTCTCTTGAAATCCGGACGGTCCGTCTCCAGTGAGTGACCCACCGAACACCCGGAGGCGTGGCCCGCAGGATGCACTGCGCCGCGCATCACGATCCTCCCAATGACTGGATTCGGATGAGAAACCGCCCTGGGTCCGCTTCACGAATCGACCTGCGCTCAGGGTAAAATCAGGTTCTGTTCACGTGAGCGGTTTAAGGAACCGTTCTGAAAGGGCACGGCCAGACGCATGACCTCCACACACGACCTGCCCCTTCTTCCTGCACTGCGTGCCCTGCTGGACGCGTCAAGCGACGCGACCTTTACGCTCGACCGGCAGGGCTACTTTACATATGCCAACGCCACCACCGCCGCCATGGTGCATCTCACGCCCGCCGAACTGCTGGGCCGGCACCTGGAGCGTGAATTCAGCCACGCCTTCAGCGACCGCTGGCTCAGCGAGAAAGGGCGCGCGCTTCGTGAAGGGCGCGCAGTCGAGTATGACGCCTTCAATCCCTCGATCGGAGGTTGGGTCCGGGTACAGGTGGTTCCTTCCGAGGAAGGCGTGGCCGTACAAATCCGCGACGTCACGGCAGCAAAACGCAAAGAAGCCTTGCAGCAGCTCACCAAAGCGTTGAGCGAGGCGCGCGCCTCGTCACAAGTCATCGAGGTGCTGCTGGAGCAAGCCACGCAGGCAGCCGGGGCGTACATGGTGGCGCTGGTGGCGCCGTCCACCGACGCCACCCACCTGGAACTGCGGGGGGAAGTGGGGTACACGCCCGAGCTGCGCGCGCGCTTCGAGCGCTTTCCGCTGTCGCTGGGCATTCCGCCTTCCGACGCGGCCCGGCAGCGTGAGGCAGTGTTCGTCAGTGGCGAGGACTTCGACCGGCGCTACCCGGAGTCGCTGGGGGTGCGCTCGGAGCGCACGCGCGCGCTGGCGTCAGTGCCCCTTCTGGTGGAAGGAGAGCTGTGGGGCGTGCTGGCACTGAGCTTCGAGCAGGCCCGGCATTTCGATGACACCGAACGGGAGTTCGTATGCAGCCTGGTTCAGCAGTGCGTACAGGCACTGGAACGGGCCCGCGCGCTGGAAGCCGAACGCACGGCCCGCGCACGCGAGCTGCTGCTGTCCCGCGCAGGCGAACTGCTCTCCGCGTCGCTCGATCCCCGGACGGTGCTGGAAACCGTCGCGCAGCTGACGGTGCCGGAGCTGGCCGACTGGTGCAACATTTTCTTGCCGAACGCCGCCGGAGACCTGGAGCCGAGCATCATCGCGCATTCGCAGCCGGACATGGTGGATTACGTCCGTGAATACTTCCGGCGTTTTCCGTTGCAGCAGGACAGCCAGTCAGGTGGTGTACTGACCTTCCGGACACAGCGGCCCCAGCTCATTCCGGTGCTGGATCTCAACGGGTCCCACAACCTCCTGCCTGACGAGCAAGTCGAAATGATACGTCGCATGGGGCTGCGCTCGGTGATCATCGTGCCGCTGATCGCCCGTGGCCGCACCATGGGCGTGCTGGAGCTGCTCAGCACCGACGTCGGGCGAACCTACACGGCGCAGGAACTGGAATTTGCCCAGGAGTTTGCCCACCGAGCCGCCATCGCGCTCGACAACGCTCAGCTTCACGCCCAGGCGCAAAGCGAGCTGCGTGAGCGTGAAAGGCTCGAAGCGACCCTGCGTGAGCGTGAAGCCAGTTACCGCGCCCTCGTCGAGAACGCCGCGGTGGGAGTCAGCCGCGTCTCGCCCCAAGGCCACTGGCTGGACCTCAACCCGGCCACCGAGCAGTTGCTGGGGTACTCGCGCGAGGAGCTGCTCGGCATGACCTTTCTCGACGTGACCCACCCGGCCGATCGGGGCGAAGCAGGCACACGGCCCTTCCGGCGCCTCGTGGCAGGCGAGATCGACGCGTTTACGCTGGAGAAACGCTATCTGCACAAGGCAGGGCACGTGGTGTGGGCCAACGTCACGGTCTCCGCCGTGCGCGACGAACAGGGCCGCATGCAAAACGCCGTCGCGGTGCTCGAGAACATCAGCGACCGCAAGCTGGCCGAGCAGGAGCGGGCACGCTTCGAACACCTCATCGAGGAAAGTGCCGATTACATCGCCATCGGTGACCTTCAGGGGCAGGGGGTGTATGTGAATCCGGCAGGGCGCAAGCTGATCGGCTTTCGTGACCTGGGGGAAGTGCGCGGCACCCATATTCTGGAGTGCTTCTTCCCCGAGGATCGCGCCTTCGTGCAGGAGCAGATCCTGCCGGCAGTCTTTGAAAAGGGCTCGTGGCAGGGCGACTTCCGCTTTCGGCATGTCAGAAGCGGGGAAAGCATCGACATCGATTTCAATGTCTTTCTGATCACCGATCCCGTCACAGGAGAAGCGCAGAACATCGCGAGCGTGTCGCGCGACATCCGCCAGCGCAAACGCAACGAGGCCGCGCTGCAGGAGCAGACCGAAATTCTCTCCACGCTCAACCGCAACAACCAGCTGATCTCGGCCGAGCTTGACCTGCCGACCCTCACACAGGCCGTGACGGACGCCGGGGTGGAGTTGACGGGCGCCCAGTTCGGGGCGCTCTTTTATAGTGTGCCCGACGCGCAGAGCGGGAAGATGATGCTCTACACGCTGTCCGGCGCCAGATTGGAAAATTTTACGTCGTTTCCCCTGCCCCGCAGCACCCACGTCTTTGGCCCGACTTTGCGTGGAGAAGGCGTCGTGCGGGTCGCGGACATCACGCGCGACCCACGCTACGGACAGAACGCGCCGTACCAGGGCATGCCAGAGGGTCACCTGCCGGTGCGCAGCTACCTGGCCGTGCCGGTCATCTCGCGGTCCGGTGAGGTGCTGGGCGGTCTGTTCTTCGGACACGAGCAGGCGGACGTCTTTAGCGAACGCGCCGAACAACTCGCGGTCGGCGTCGCCGGCCAGACGGCCGTGGCGCTTGACAACGGCCGGCTCTACCAGCAGCTTCAGGACAGCCACGCGCAGCTTGAGCTGCGCGTGGCGCAGCGCACCCGTGAACTCGAGGAGCAGGCAGTGGCACTGGGGGCCTTCGTGCGCTTCACGGAGGCAGTCGGCACCAGCACTGACGTGTACACCCTGGCGCGTGAGGCGCTGGAGGTATTTCGCAGCTTTTTCGCGCAGTGCAGCGCGGCGTATTACGAACGCGACGGTAAGATGTGGCGGGCGCGGGTCTGGACGCAGGACATCATCCCCGAGGTCGTGGCGAGCATCACCTCCGGGGTGTCCGTCGACGCGCCCGCCTTCGCGCAGGTTGCCCGAAGCCAGGCACCTGTCTTTGTGGACGGCTGGAATCCCGAGCGTGAACAGATCGCGGACACCGAGGAATACGGCACCGCCGCCCTGTATCCCCTGCTGGTGAATGAGCGGGTGGTCGGCGTGCTGGCCGTGGGGCTCAAGGACGCTCAACAATGGACCGAGCGCGACCGGGCCGTCGTGCGCTCGGCCGGACGCAGTCTCAACCTGTCGCTGGAACGGGCCGACATCGCCGCGCAGCTCGAAACGCAGCGTGACACCCTGCAGGCACGCACGCGGGCGCTGGAAGCCTTTGCGGAGCTGACGCGCGAGCTGACCTTCGACACTGATCCCTACGCGCTCATTCGTCGTGCGCAGCAGATCGTGCTGTCACTGCTGCCCGAAGGGTACGCGCTGTACTGGGAGCTTGAAGGCGACACCTGGCGCCAGAAGTCGCAGGTGGGCGACTTGCGCAACGCCGAACTGCAGCGTCAGCTCGACGCGGGACTGCCTTACTTCGAGACCCGCACCGTGCGCATTCCCTTCGAGACCGGCGAACCGCTGTACCAGGATACCTACGACAAGCACCACGACAACCTGGAAAGCACGGTCGGGCACATCGGCACCACGGCGTCGCTGCCCATCCGGGTCGGCGACGCCGTGCAGGGGGTGATCGTGGTGGGCCTGTTCGGGCAGCGGGGCTGGACGCCCACCGACCGTGCGCTGCTCGATACGGTCATGCGCAGTTTGAGTCTGACGCTGGAAGGCGCCAGAGGCGCACACGCGCTGCAGCAGCGAACCCAGGAACTGGAGCGCAGCAACGTCGAACTCGAGCGCTTCGCCTACGTCGCCAGCCACGATCTGCAAGAGCCGCTGCGCACCATCGCCAGCTTTACCGAGCTGCTGGCGCGCCGCTACGGCGCCGGGCTCGATCAGCAGGGACTCAGGTACCTGCAGCTCGTGACCCGGGGTGCCGAGCGCATGAAGGGCCTGATCGACGACCTGCTGGTGTTCTCGCGCCTGAACGCGGTGCGTGAAACGCCCGGGCACGTTTCGCTGCCAGAAGTGCTTCACGAGGCCCTGTCGCGCCTGCAAGGATCCATCGAGGCTGCGGGCGCCCAGGTTCGCTGCGGTGAACTGCCGGACGTGCAGGGCGTGCCCTCCGAGCTGGTGCAGCTGTTTCAGAATTTGATCGGCAACGCCATCAAGTTCCGCCGTGAGGGCGTAACGCCGCTGGTCAGCGTGGAGGCCGAGCGGGAAGGCGACTTCTGGCACCTGCAGGTGCGTGACAACGGGCTGGGCTTCGATGCCCGCTACGCCGAGCGGATTTTTCAGATTTTCCAGCGTCTGCACCTGCGCGAGCAGTACGAGGGAAGCGGCATGGGCCTGGCCATCGTGCGCAAGATCGTCGAACACCACGGGGGACGGGTCTGGGCCGAGTCGAAGGAGGGATCAGGCAGCGTGTTTCACCTTACCCTACCCGTTTCCGAGGGGGCGTCATGAGGAGCATGCACCTGCTGCTGGTCGAAGACAACGACGCCGACGTGCTGCTCATTCAGGAAGCGCTGGCAGGCCTTCAGGAAGGTGTGACACTGCACATCGTCCACGACGGTGAGGAAG
Source organism: Deinococcus peraridilitoris DSM 19664 (assembly GCF_000317835.1). Taxonomy (NCBI): domain Bacteria; kingdom Thermotogati; phylum Deinococcota; class Deinococci; order Deinococcales; family Deinococcaceae; genus Deinococcus; species Deinococcus peraridilitoris. The sequence goes on from NC_019793.1 coordinate 1,340,961, forward strand.
CCCTGGCGTTTTTGCGCCGGCTTGGCCCTTTTGCCGATTGTCCGCGTCCGCACTTCGTGCTGCTCGACGCCAACACCCCCAAGAAAAATGCCCTGGAAGTGCTGGGAGAGCTGCGTGCCGAGCCTTCGTTTCAGGGTCTTCCCGTGGTGGTGTTCAGCACCTCGGCCAGCCCCCGGGATGTCATGCGCTGCTACGAAGCAGGAGCGAACGCCTACATCACCAAGCCGCTCAACCTCGATGAATTTTTGTCGGCCATCGAGAACACCCTGCGCTTCTGGGCCAGCACTGCGCTGCTGCCCCAGTCCGCACCCGAACTGCCCGAACCCTGCTGAAACGAACTCACACCCCTTCCGGGGCAGGCGAGGGCCCTTGAAGCGGCCAGGCTCTCGCCGCCCCTGCCATTCCAGCATGACGTCCGAACACGGTGGCCCGGCCGTGTGCTCTTTCTCACGCACAAAATAAAGCGAGCGTGAACGAAAGATCTAGACAACTTTTACATCTCAATCAACGTGGGAAACGTATGATCGGCGGGTCGGAAAATCATAGGCGCGCAGAGTGCTGCGCGCAGGAGAATCATGATCAAGCGAACCTCCGCGGCTCTGCTGACCCTTGCCCTTGTACTGACTGCCTGTGGAAGCAATTCCGGCAGTGAAGCTCCTAGCCTCACGCCGCAGGCCATCAGCGGCAGCAACATTGATTCCTGGCGACGACAGATCATCTACCTCACGCTGCCGGACCGCTTTTTCAACGGCAGCACCGCCAACGACAACGCGGGACAACCCTACTGCTTCGATCCGAGCTGGCCTTACAAGTTTCACGGCGGCGATCTGGCCGGCTTGCGTCAGAAGCTTTCCTACATCAAGAGCACCGGAGCCCTCACCCTGTGGACCACCCCGGTGTACGCCCAGGTGCCGGAAGTCAATCCCAACACCTCCAACGCCTCGTGCGGCTACCACGGCTACTGGCCCAACTTCAAGAACCCGGCGGATTTGGCCGTCGAGCCCAAGCTGGGCAGCAGCAGCGACTTGCACGGTCTCATCACCGACCTGCACAACAACGGCATGAAGTACATGATGGACATGGTCGCCAACCATGCCGGCTACGGCGCCAGCGTCACCAAAACCAACCCGGGGTGGTTTCACGGTGACTGCACGGGCGATGACATCAACTGCCCACTCGCCGGACTGCCCGACTTTCGTCAGGAGGACGGAACGGTCGCCACCTACCTGACCAACCTCAGCAAAAACTGGACCAGCACCTACGCCATCGACGCCATCCGCATGGATACCGCCAAACACGTACCGATGAGCTATTGGCAGAACAGCTGGATTCCCGGTGTCCTGAACGCCCGGCCGAACACCTTCCTGCTGGCCGAAGCCTTTTTGACCGGTGGAGCCTCGCAGCTCAAGCCTTACTATGACGCGGGTTTCGACAGCACCTTCAACTTCCCACTGCGCAGCGCACTGGTGAGCAGCGTGGCCAAGGCCGGCAGCATGGACACCCTCGCCAGCAGCGTGCAGGACTACATGGGTACCCTGGGGCTGAGCCGCGCCCTGTTGACGGTCAATCTGCTCGACAACCACGACGTGCCCCGCTTCCTGAACGAAAGCGGCTTCGGCGTATCCGAAGACGAGATCCGCCGCCGCTACCACATGGCCCTCGGCGCGCTCATGACCCTGCCGGGCATTCCGCAGCTCTATTACGGCAACGAAATCGCCATGTACGGCGGCAATGACCCCGACAACCGGCGCGACATGCCTTCCTGGGCCTGGACCAGCAGCGGCCGCAGCGGCACCTACAGCGGCTTTCTGCCGAACCCGGGCCTGACCTACAACCTCGTGCAGAAGCTCGCGGGCGTCCGCACCAACAACCCCGGCCTCTGGAAAGGCTACTACGCCGAAATGTGGCGTCCCAACGGCGGCAGCAACCTGTTTGCCTTTTACCGGGGCTACAGTGACAGCACGGTCGGCAGCCGCCTGATCATGGTGTTCAACAACAACGCCTCGAGTGCCAGCGTGACGCTCAACATCGGTGCCAACACCGCCATCAGCAGCGCCGACCGCAGCTACCTGGCCAGCCGCACCTTCGACGATCAGGCCGGACAGGGCGCGCCCGCGACGGTGAGCAGCAGCAACGGCTCGCTCACGGTCAGTCTGCCCACCAAGTCCTTCGCCATTTACAAAGCCCGCTGAGCAGCGGGCACTGGCATTCAACACGTGGCATTCAGTGTGCGGGCCCGCACACTGAATGCGCGGCTCTCCAGCCTGCCCTCACGCCCTGCTCAGCGGCCACGGCACAGAATTGGGCGTTTCACCGGGATCAACAGGAGGAGTCAGATGTCGTACGTCACCGTCGGTCAGGAAAACGGGCAATCCATCGAGCTGTACTTCGAGGATCACGGCAGCGGCCAGGCGGTCGTGCTGATTCACGGCTTTCCGCTCAACGGTCACTCCTGGGAGCGCCAGGAAGCGGCGCTGCTGGACGCCGGGTACCGCGTCATCACCTACGACCGCCGCGGTTTCGGAGCGTCGAGCAAGCCTTCGACCGGCTACGACTACGATACCTTCACGCGTGACCTGGACGCCTTGCTTTCACACCTTGATCTGCGCGAGGTGGTGCTGGTCGGCTTTTCGATGGGCACCGGTGAGGTCTCGCGCTACCTGGGGCAGTACGGCAGCGAGCGGGTCAGCAAGGCCGTCTTGATCGGCCCTATCCCGCCTTACCTGCTCAAGACCGCCGACAATCCCGAAGGCGTCGATCAGCAGGTCTTCGAGGGCATCAAGGACGCCATCAGAAAAGACCGCGCCGCGTACCTGACCCAGTTCTTCGAGAATTTCTACAACACCGACGCACTGCTCGGCAGCCGCGTCAGCCAGGAAGTGCTGCGCCTGAGCTGGAACGTCGCGGCGCGTGCCTCAGCGCGCGCCACGCTGGCCTGCGTGGACACCTGGCTGACCGACTTCCGCGCGGACATCGCCAAAATCGACGTGCCCACCCTGATCATCCACGGTGACGCCGACCGCATCCTGCCCTTTGACGCCACTGCCAAACGCCTGCCCGAGCTGATCGCCGGCAGCGAGCTGGTGGTGATTGCGAACGGTCCGCACAACGTCCTGTGGACCTTTGCCGAGGAAGTCAACGCGGCGCTGCTGACCTTCTTGCAGAAGTGAGGACACCGCAGGCCGACTGCTCAGTGTCCTCGACCTTTTCGTCGTCGATCTGGAGAAGCGCCGCAAGAAGGTCATGATCGATGTTGCCTGACCGTTGCCCCAGAACGGACCGCGCTTGCACAGCGCGGTCCGTTCTTTCGGTCCGTCGGCCTTTGGTCAGTCGGCGGCCACGGCCTCGCCGCTCGGGCGCCGTCCCCGCTTGATCAGCAGCGCCGCCAGGTAGGTGGTGAGCGGTACGGCCAGCAGCAGGCACGACGCGCCCACCAGCACGTTGGTGATCTCGGCGGCAAAACCTTCGCCGTTCACCTTCTGCCACACCGGGTTGGGATCGCGGTAAAAGAGCAGCAGGCTCGGTATGGTTCCTGCCGCGTAAGCGAGGACCAGCACGTTCACCATGCTGCCCATGTGATCGAAGCCCACCCGCATCGCGCGGGTGTAGAGCTCGCGCACGTTGCGCCGCGGGTCCTCCTCGTGCAGGGTCTCCACCACCGAGGCCTGGGTGACGGTCACATCGTTGAGGGCGCCGACTGCCCCGAGCACGACGCTCACCAGAAACAGCCCCAGGGCGTCCAGACCGAACAGGCTCTGCGCGGCGTACCCGCCGGTGGTGCTCAGACCGGTGAAGTGCATGGCGCGGCTGAAGTAGAGCGTGAGGAAAAACCCGGTGCCCGCCGCGCACAGCGTGCCGAGCAGGGCAGCGCTCGTCTTGCGGTTCACACCGTGGACGAAGTAGAGCGTGAAGATCAGGATGCCCGGCACCGCGAGCAGCATGGTGGTGATGATGTTCTCGCCCTGCGCGAGGCGCGGCACCACGAAGGTCATCAGTACCCCCAGGCTCGCGAGGGTGCCCAGCACTGCCCGCACCCCCTTGGCCCGCCCGATCAGTGTGGCGAGTCCCAGAAAGAGTCCGAGCTGCACGAGCAGCTGCGGGTAGCGAATCGGGGCGTCGAGCAGGTAGTCGTTGCCGGTCTTCCACACGACCACGCGCTGTTTGGGCTCAAAGCGGGACGCGTCCTGAAAGATCGTTACGTTGACGATGTCACCGTTGTCGAGCGTGACGACGGCTTCTTCCGGGCCGTACATCTGCTCGAAGGTGCCGCGCAGGTAGGTGCCCAGCGGGATGGCCTTGTCCGGCAGGGCGTTCTGCGCCGCGGCACACGACGTCAGGAGCAGGGCGAGCAGCAGGGCGGGCAGGCGCATACGGTCATGCTACGGGAGTCTGGTTCGCGCCAGGCTCCCCACCCTGGAGAGGTCCGTTCCTACCACTCCGGAAAAGGATGGGGAAGGCGGGTCCAGGCCTCTGGTCCGGCGCTCATCTCGTGTTCGCTGAGCAGCGCCGCGTCTTCAGGGAAGTGCCGAGGAGGGCCGGGATACAGCATCTTCAGATACGGCCCATCGGGCGCCGCGGCTTACGCCGACTTGTCTCCTGGTGGCGCCAGGGCGCCATGCCATTCCGGCGACACTTCCTGCACGTAGTTCAGCAGGTTCACGGCGCCCTGATAGATGTAGTCGAACATGGCGCCCACGTCGGTGCCGCGCACCTTCATCACCGCGTGCTTGTCGACCATGGCTTCCATCACCAGGCCGGCCGGCAGGTCGTGCAGGGGGTCCGGGGGCGCCCAGGCCACCTCGACTTTGCAGCGTCGTGCGTTGAGCCCGTCGAGTTGCTTGTGCTGTTCGCTTGACAGCTGCTTCGCCCAGTGAAGTGCCGCGTCACTTTCCATGCTGCTCCTGTATTCCGGCCGGCACGCGCGGGGCGTGCGGTCAACGCTCGGTCTCGCCCGGCGATGTCGGGGCGTATGGGCTGAGGAAGCGGAAGCAAGCAGGGCGGGGCTTCAGCATAGCGCCCGGAGCAGCGGGCCGGGTCGCGCGGACCATCCCACCCGTACCGGTTATCCCCGTTCGGTTACCCCACCGTGAACCCGGCGCCACCCCGCATCCCGTACCATGAACAGGCGCCACGGCCAGGGACGTTTCCCATCGCCCTGCTGCCCTCCTGTCCACGAACTTCACGGAGTTGCCCATGTCCACCCGAAACGAGCCCGCCCACCTCGCTCCTCCCGCGCCCCGGCATGTCCCCTTCGGTGAGGCGGTCGGCGTGTGGGCCAGAATTGCCGTGCAAAGCTTTGGCGGCCCCGCCGGGCAGATCGCCCTGATGCACCGCATCCTGGTCGAGGAGAAGCGCTGGATCAGCGAGGAGCGCTTTTTACACGCCCTGAATTACTGCATGCTGCTGCCGGGTCCGGAAGCGCAGCAGCTGACCATTTACATCGGCTGGCTGCTGCACGGCACCCGCGGAGGCATCGTCGCCGGGACCTTGTTTATCCTGCCGGGCTTTTTTGCCATTCTGGCGCTCAGCGTCATCTACGCCCTCTACCAGCAGACGACGCTCGTGCAGGCGCTGTTCTTCGGCCTGAAGGCCGCGGTGCTGGTGATCGTGCTCGACGCGGTGATCCGCATCGGCAGGCGTACGCTGAGGCATCCCCTGCTGATCGCCATTGCCGCCCTGGCCTTCAGCGCGATCTTCTTTTTCAACGTTCCCTTTCCGCTCGTCGTGCTGGGCGCGGGTGTGTTCGGGTATTTCGGCAGCCGCGCCCGGCCAGAGGTGTTTCAGGCGAGCGGTGGACACGGCCCCTCGCACTCCGGCGCGGTGGTGGGGGAAGACGAGGCGGTCATCAACGAACGCACTGTGCCGCGCGTGCAGCCCACCTGGGCGCACGCCGTGCGGGTCGGCGCGGTCGGTCTCGCCGCCTGGTTTGGCCCCCTGCTGCTGCTGGGCAACCTGCTGGGCTTTTCGAGCGTCTACTGGCAGATGTCCAAGTTCTTCAGCCAGATGGCCGTGGTGACCTTTGGGGGCGCCTACGCCGTGCTGGCCTACGTCGCGCAGCAGGCTGTGCAGGGCTACGGCTGGCTCCGGCCCGGCGAGATGCTCAACGGCCTGGGCCTGGCCGAAACCACGCCTGGTCCGCTCATTCAGGTGGTGCAGTACGTGGGCTTTCTGGGCGCCTTTCGTGATCCGGGAGCGCTCAGCCCGCTCGCCGCCGGTGTACTCGCGTCGGTCGTGGTTACCTGGGCCACCTTCGCGCCGTGCTTCCTGTGGATCTTCCTGGGCGCTCCCTACATCGAGCAGCTGCGCGGCAACAAGGCCCTCTCCGGAGCGCTGACGGCCATCACGGCCGCGGTGGTGGGGGTGATTCTCAACCTGAGCGTGTGGTTCGCGCTGAATACCCTGTTCGCGCGGGTGGGCGAAGTGCGTGCCGGGCCCCTGCGGCTGTACACGCCGGAGTGGAGCACCCTCAGCGTGGCCTCACTGGTCCTGACCGTCATCGCGGCGATTGCGCTCTTGCGCTTCAGGCTCGGCACCCTGACCACCCTGGCCCTCACGACACTGCTTGGCGCGGCCTTCGTGCTCCTCCGGGCCAGTTGACCGCGCACCCTCGCGCGCCGCAAAAACGGGACCTCAATCGGTCTTCACGCCGCTCTTCAATACTCCCGAACCGTGATGCCTAGCCTGCAGAAATGAGCGAGGCGCACTGCGGCCTGCACTTTCGGGCACCACGACACTTCCGGGCGCTTGGATGGACCGTGCTGCCCGTCGCGTTGCTGGTGGCCCACACCCTGCGAAAGACGCGTTTACGACAAGCCCTCACCGGGAAGGTCATGGTGATCACGGGCGCGTCGAGCGGCATCGGCCGGGCCGTGGCGCTGGAAGGCGCGCGGCGCGGCGCCCGCCTGGTGCTCGCCGCGCGTCACGCCTCGGACCTGGAACGGGTGGCGGGCGAAGTGCGGGCACTGGGCGCCGAAGCACTGGCCGTGCCCACTGACGTGCGTGACCGGGCGCAGGTGCAGCACCTCGTCGATCAGACCGTGCAGCACTTCGGACGGCTGGACGTGATGTTCAACCATGCCGGCGCCTGGTTCATCGACACGGTCGAGCACAGCGAAGAGCGCCACATGCGTGACTTGATCGACCTCAACATCATGGGCGTGCTGTATGGCGTTCAGGCTGCCGTGCCGGTCATGCGCCGCCAGGGCTTTGGGCACATCATCAATACTTCCTCGGTGGAGGGCCGCATCGGCTTTCCCTTCACGGGCGTGTACGCCGGAACAAAGGCCTTCGTGGAGCTCATGACGCAGTCGCTGCGCCAGGAATTGATGCACGTCGAACAAACCGGTGTGAGGGTAAGCGCCGTGCTGCCGGTCACGGTGCGCACCCCGATTTTCGACAAGGTCGCCAATGTACACCGAGGCGGGCAGGGCGCCCACATGAACATCCCCGTGCAGGAACCGACCCAGGTCGCGCGGGCCGTACTGGACGCCGTGGAAGTCTACCGGCCGGTGATCTTGCCGTTTCGGCCCATTTTCGGCCTGATGGCGCTGTACGACCTGCTGCCCGGTCTGACCGACCGATTGATGACGCTCGTCCGGGTGGACAAAGCGGCCTCGCCTCTCAGCCACGCCCGGCGGGGCAGTCACCGCGACGAGCGCCCCATCTCCCCGGCCACGCCGATCCTCCGCTCATAAGAGCGTTGGCGCGGTCTGGCGTTCGTCGCCGCCCGGCGGTGTTGTCACGCCACCGAGCGGGTCCTGACAAGGGACGACTCAACCCTGAAATGACCGGCCCCTCTCTTGCAGGTAAGCGTGCCAGAGCAGGCGCGTCGCCACAGAACGCCACGGTCGCCAGGACTGTCCCATGACGAGCAGCTGTGCTCGCGTCGGCCGCTCTGCCAGTCCGTAAACACGCCGCACGGACGACACCAGCGCCAGATCTCCCACCGGCAGGATGTCGGGACGCAGCAGGGCGAGCAGCAGGTAGACGTCCACCGTCCACGGTCCGACTCCTTTGATGCCGCTCAGCGCCTCGCGCACGCCCGCGTCATCCTGCCTTTCGAGCCCGTCCAGGTCTACCCGGCCATTGACCACCGCCTCGGCAAGGGCGAGCAGATACGCGCTCTTCTGCCGGGTCAGGCCCGCCCCGCGCAAGTTGTCCGCACTCGCCAGAATCACTTCGGGCGTCACCTCTCCGACCCTTGCCTGCAGTCGGGTGAACGCGGCGCGCGCGGAAGCCAGCGAAACCTGTTGCTCCAGGATGATCAGCACCAGGGCGGCAAATCCTGGTGGACGGCTCCACAGGGGCGGCGCTCCGAATTGGGCCAGCAGGGCGCGTAACACCGGGTCCCGCCCGGCCAGCTCCGCCAGTCCCTCGGCCTGACGCGCGGGGGTCAGCATCTCATGCACGCTCCGGCACGGGCCGCAGGAGCAGACCGCACCCGGCGCGCTGCCTGCCTGGCCCTCGGCGGATTCGGTGACCCGCTCAGCTGTCGGCAGGTCCATAGCGGCGCTCCTGGGGTAACTCCGCTTCCTCGTGCACGGCCTGCGCCACGCGCAGGGCCAGCGGAAAATCCACGGCTTCGTACCAGGCCTGCTCCAGCTGCCCGGCGCGTTCACGGTAGCAGGCCAGGGTGGGCCCATAGCTGCAGGCGCCCAGACAGCCGCTGCGGGTGAGGCGCACGCTGCCGCCGGTCTTGTAGTACAGCAGCTTCTGGTTGTCGAGCGCGCGTTGCAGGGCCAGGTACAGCAGGTCGGCGCCGCGTTGCTGGCAGCTGGAGCCGCCGCAGGCGAGCAGGTGTCCGTTGGTTTTGAAGTATTTAGCGGGCATAGGATTGACAAAGCGCCGTCATTCGACGGGAACGATCAGCATACGGCTCCGAACGTGTTCGATGTGTACCCGCACACCATAAGCGCGCTCGATGGCGGTCGCGCTGAGGACCTCGTGGGGCGCGCCCTGCGCGAGGACCTCCCCGCCGTGCATCAGCACGACATGGTCGGCGCGGGCGGCGAGGTTCAGGTCATGAACCACCAGCACGGCGCCGAGGCCCCCTGCCACCTCGCAGCGCAGATAACGCAGCAGTTCGAGCTGGTACTTCAGGTCGAGGTGATTGGTGGGTTCGTCGAGCAGCAGGAATTTCGGTTCGCTGGCCAGTGCCCGCGCCAGGGCGACACGTTGACGCTCTCCTCCCGAAAGTTCCGAGACCCGCCGCTCGGCGAACTTGAGGGTGTCAGTTCTGCGCATGGCCTCCTCGACGGCGCGGCGGTCGGCATCACTCTCGCCTTGCAAGGGCAGCAGGCCCCACAGCCAGCCGCCCGCGCCTCGCCCGAGGGTCACGATGTCCCGGGCGCAGGCTTCTTCGGGCAATCCTTCACCCTGCGCCAGATACGCGAGCGTGCGGGCTTTGTCGGCGCGGCGCCAGACCTTCAGCGGACGGTCCATCAGCCGCACCTCGCCCTGTTGCGCCGTCTCCAGGCCCAGCAGGGCGCGCAGCAGGGTGCTTTTCCCCGCCCCGTTCGGTCCGACGACGACACTGAGCTGCCCGGCCCGGAAACGCACACTGGCTCCACGCAGCACGGCGGTGGTGCCGAGCTGCACGTGCAGCTCGCGCGCTTCCAGCGTCGGCGCGCCCGTCACCGGGTTCTCCGCAGCAGGTACAGAAAGAACGGGCCGCCCAGCAGGGTGGTGACAATACCGACGGGCAGTTCTGCTGGCCTGGTGAGCGTGCGGGCGAGCAGGTCGGCGAGCACCAGTAGGGTGCCTCCGGCCAGGGCGCTGACGGGCAGCAGCACCCGGTGGTCGCTGCCCCACAGACGGCGCACGACGTGCGGGGTGATCAGCCCGACAAAACCGATGATGCCCGCGTAACTCACGGCCACGGCGGTGGCGACGCTGGCCGCCACGATCGCCAGCAGGCGCAGGCGCTCGACGGGCACGCCGAGGCTGCGGGCGGTCGCGTCGCCCAGCGAGAGGGTGTTGAGGGCACGCGAAAGCAGCAGCAGCACGCCCAGGGCGAAGAATTCGTACAGGGCGACCGTGCGGATTTCCGCCCAGCCGCCGTAAGCGAGGTTGCCCAGGGTGCTGGTGAACACCTGCCGGATGCGGTCCTGACCGCTGAGCAGCAGGTACGTACTGACCGCAGTCAGCACGCTGCCCACCACCACGCCCGAGAGAATCAGGCGGGTGGTGGGAAACGTGTTGCCCTGTCTGGCCAGCACCAGCGTCACCAGTACGCTCAGCAGGGCGGCACCCATCGCCGACAGCGGCATCAGCGCGCCTGACAGTCCCAGCACGATGGCGACCGTCACGCCGAGGTAAGCGCCACTCGCCACGCCCATCAGGTAAGGATCGGCCAAGGGATTGCGAAACAGGCCCTGAAAAGCGCCACCGCACACCGCGAGGCTGGCACCCACCAGCAACCCCAGCACCACGCGGGGCAGGCGCAGCTGCCAGACGATCACGTCACTCCCGGCCAGTTCCTGTCCGCTGACGCCTTTCCAGAGGGCCGTGAGGGTCTCGGCCGGCGTGATGGGAATGCTGCCAAGACCGACTGCCAGCAGAATGGTCAGGCCCAGCGCGGCAAACAGCGCCAGCAGCTTGAAGGTGAACGCGGCCGGGCGTTCACCTGACCGCGCCGCTGCGGCCGGTGCGGCCTTCACGTGGGGTACCGGCAAGTGAGCAGGGTTGGGTCGGTCAAAATCATCTCCACGAACGCCCATCACAAAAGCACGACAAAAGCACGCTCCGTCCAGAACGGCGGAGCGTGAACGCAGACCAGGAATGGGGCGTCCCTCTTTCCGCGAGAGGTCAGGCAACACGCCGTCGAGGCGCGACGGGCAGGCATTCGGACTTTCTGCCCCAGGGGGCGTAACCGTTGCGCGACAGTGCCGGAGTTTCACCGGACTTTCCCTGACGCCGTCAGGGCCACTGTAGCACGCCGCAGTGCTTGAGCCGGACGCGCTGCCTGAGCCGGAAGCGGTGCCTGAGCCGGACACGCGTAAAATTTCATGCCCGCGCAGCTTAAGGTCCGATTAAACTAAGCCGCATGACCCGCCTCCTCCTGACGCTCGCCCTGTCATGCGGGCTGATCCTCACCGTCGGACATTCGCAGGGTGCGACGTACGGCGTGACGTACCGCTCAGCGCAGGACGGGCTGGCCCCGCTGGCCGTCACCTTTGACGCCCGCGTCCCGGGCAGTGCACAGGTGGAGTGGGATTTCGGGGACGGACAGCGCGCGACCGGCGTCGCCCCCCTGCATACCTTTTACCTGCCCGGCACCTACCAGGTGAACGTGCAGGTCCGTGATGGCGGACGCACCATGAACGGCGTGCTGAACGTGCAGGTGCGCGACGGTGGTCCGGAAAGCGCGCGCATCACGGTGCTGCACGGCGAAAACGCCGTCTCGTTCAGCGCCGAGGGCAGCCGCATCTACGCACCCTTCTCGCCGCGCTGGACGCTGAACGGCGCTCCGCTGCAGACGGCGACGGTGACCTTGCGGGAAGGAGCGCACGTGGTGCGCGTCGACCTGCAGGGACGCGCCGGCCCTGTCAGCAAGGAAGTGCGCTTTGTGGTGGGCAGCGTTTCCGCCAGCGTCGCGTTCGACGCCGAGGTGCTGCGCCTCACCAACGACGCCCGCGCCCGCGGCTGGGACTGCACGCTGCTGCGTTTCGGCGCGGCCGGCAAGCCTCCGCTCGCGCGCAACGCGCAACTCGACGCCGCAGCGCGCGCGCAGACGAACGCCATGGCGCTGCACGGCTACTTCGCACACGTCAACCCCATCGACGGCAGCTCGGCCGGAGAACGCGCCCGCGCGGCCGGTTATGCCTGGACGGGCGTGGCCGAAAACATCGCGGGAGGTCAGACGACACCGCAGGAAGTGGTGACCGGCTGGCTGAAAAGCCCAGGACACTGCAAGAACATCATGGGGGAATTTCAGGAGATCGGACTCAGCTACGGCGCCCGACCGAACAGCGAGCTGCGAACCTACTGGACCCAGGTGTTCGCCAAACGCTGAGGGAAGGTCCGGGGCAGGTCCACCCAGTCAGGTCCACCCAGTCAGGTCCGCTCAGGGCAAGGCCACGTGCTCGCAATTGCCGTCGTCGGTCACGCTGGCCTGTTCGTCGACCACCACCTGCTCGCGCGCGCCTACAAATCCCTGACAGCGCGCCAGTTCGGCCAGGTATTCCGGCATGGCCGCCCGGTCACGCACCGACTCCAGCACGGCGATGTCCTGCCTCAATTGGGCGTTCTCCAGGCGGATTCGCCCGGCTTCGCCCTGCCAGTTGACGGCACGGTACGCCCCCTGACCGATCAGAAAAGCCATCTGAATGATGCCCAGGCCGGCGAGCACGCTGGTGATGACCATGAGCAGCGGAATACGCCTCACGACGGTCAGTGTAGCGAAAGAATCCTGGCCGTTCGTGGCCTCAATTCACGCCACTCGGCGTGCTCCTGAAAAAGTGGCCTTGAACGCTACACTGGGGCGCATGAACTGGAGTCACGCGCACGCAACCGACATCCAGATGCGCTTTGGCGACGTGGACTCGCTTGGGCACGTCAACAACGTCGCTTACGCCCAGTACCTCGAAACGGCGCGCATCGGCTTTCTGAATGACCTGGCGCGGCGCGGCGTGGACTTTCACCTCGTCATCGCGCGCCTGGAGGTCGATTACCGCCACGAGGTCACGCTGGGGCAACACGTGACCGTGCAGCTGCTGGTCACCCGGGTCGGACGCACTTCCTTCGAGTGTGCCTACCGGGTGCTGGCCAACGGGGTACTGGCCGCCGAGGCCCGCAGTGTGCAGGTCAACGTCGACCGCGCCGCCCGGCGACCCCAGCCGCTGGAAGGCCACGTGCGCGCGGCGCTGCTGGAGCGGCTGGCCATGACCGGGCTGGAAACGGGCACGCTGTGAGTACGCCGGACACCAGTCCACACGAGGTGACACTGCAAGGTGACCGCTGGGTGTTCGTGGGTGAGTTTCCACGCATCGTCGCCGAGTCCTTTCGTCGCCTGCTGGCCGAGGACGGCGTCGTGAGCGTGCTGCGTACACCTTTTCAGTGGGTGATCTACTCGCCGGTCATCGAGATCGAAACCGGCGGCTACCAGGGTTCGGTGGGGCTATACGTACCAAAAGTGCTCGAAGCGCGCGCCCTGCAATTATTGGAAGGCGACGGCTAATTCCCCTGGCACCCGGCGGTCACCGCGCGAAAAAGGCTGATCAGACCCACGGCCTGATTCTGGTGCCGCTGTCCCGCGGTGCCCCAGGTGAACTGCCAACGCCGCATGGAATTTTTCGTACCTTATGCAAAGGAGAATCATGACTCATCCGATCCATCCCATCACCACCCTCGGCGTCGACGTCGGCGGCACCAAAATCGCTTACGGCGTGCTGCGCGGCGAAACCCTGCTGACCAAACGCTCGGTGCCTACCCCGCGTGAAGGCTGGCACAGCGTGCTGGACGCCATCGCCCGTGTCGTCGAGGAACTGCGCGCCGAGTTTCCCGATGAGGCCGCCGTGGGGATCGGCGTGCCCGGTCCCCTCAATCACGACAACACCGAAGTGAAGTTCGCGCCCAACATCTACGGCTTTCAGAACGTGCCGCTGGTCGCCTACCTGAGCGAGAAGCTCGGTCAGAAGGTCGTGCTGGAAAACGACGCCAAAGCCGCCGCGCTGGCCGAGGACACCCTGGGAGCGGCGCGCGAGGCGTCGAGCAGCGTGTACATCACCATCTCGACGGGCATCGGCAGCGGGATCGTACTGAACGGCAAAGTCTGGCGCGGTTTCAACGGCGTGGCCGGCGAGATCGGTCACATCGTGGCGCTGCCAGGCGGCCCGGTGGCGGGCAGCAACGTGGCGGGCGCACTGGAAGCCGTGGCGAGCGGAACGGCCATGGCTCGCGACGCCACGTTCGCCTTCGGCACTCCCATGACGACGGCAGAGGTGTTCGATCTGGCGCAACTCGGGGACACCAAAGCCGAAAAGATCGTGCAGGGAGCGCTGCGCTACATCGGCATGGCAATCGCTGACGTGCAGAAATTCCTCGATCCCGAAATGTTCGTGCTGGGCGGCGGTGTCTCCGAGGTGGGGCCGTACTTGCTCGAAAGCGTGCAGCGCTACGCCGACGAGTACGTCTCGGGTTTCGCGCAGGTGCAGATTCGCAAGGCGCTGCTGGGCACGGACGCCGGTGTGATCGGCGCGGCCCTCGCGGCGCGCAGCTGAGAGCGCTGGGCGTCCCACCGACCGCCCAGCGCTCAACGCGCACAGGCGCAGCCTGGGCGGTAGAATCGCCTGCGTGACTTCCTCTGAGCGCAAACGCATTCTCGTCGCCAACGACGACGGTATCTTTTCGCCGGGCATCAAGGCCCTCGCGCTGGCCCTGCGGGACCTGGGCGACGTGACCGTCGTCGCTCCAGACGTCGAACAGTCGGCAGTGGGTCACGGCATCACCATTCGTCGTCCGCTGCGCTTCAAGCACACGGCCTCGGCGGGCTTCGGTGACATCCCGGCGTACCGGGTGGACGGTACGCCCGCCGATTGCGTGGTGATGGGCGTGCACCTGGTCGGGCGACCGGACATCCTGGTGTCGGGCATCAACCTGGGCGCCAACCTGGGCAACGACCTGACCCATTCCGGCACGGTCGCCGCCGCCATCGAAGGACTGGCGTTCGGGGTACCCGCCATTGCTTTCTCGCAGCTGAGTGTCGCCAGTGGAGAATTCGATTTCTCGTACGGCGCAGCGTACGCCGCCAAGCTCACCGCAGAAGTGCTGGCGCGCGGCTTGCCTCCACGCACGCTGCTCAACGTGAACTTTCCGGTGGGTCAGCCCAAAGGCGTGCGCGTCACGACACTCTCCGACCACCGCTACGAAGACGAACTCGTTCACCGTCAGGACCCCGAAGGCCGTGACTATTACTGGGTGGCCGGCACCCCGCGCGCAGAATACGCCGGCGACAGCGACTACGGCGCCGTGCAGGACGGCTTTGTCAGCGTCGGCCCGGTGCGTCTGGAGCTGACCTACCACGATTTCATCCGAGAAGTCGAGGATTTTATTCCGGCGCTCTGAACCTCAGGAGACTTTGAGGCAAGGGACTTTGAGGCAAGGGGACTTCAGGACGGCAGCGCGCCTCCAAGAGGTGTATGACCAGACACCTCTCTCTCCTGATGACCCTTTCGGTTCTGACTTTCGGCGCGGCGCAGGCCCAGCAGGCCACCCCACCCGCGACGCCCGCCTCCCCGACTGCCACCGAGGAACTGCGCAACCTGCAACGTGAAGCCCGGCAGCTTGAGCTGCTCAGTGGCCTGAGCGCCCAGGACCGCGCGACCTTCGAGGCGTGGCAGCGCGAGCGCGAAGCCTACCTCACCCGGGCACGCGAACTGCAGACGCGCGAACTGCGCGCCTACATGGAAGCCCTGCGAGGCGGCAAAACCCCCACGGCAGCGCGCGCCGACGCCGAAGCCGCCGTTCTGAACGACCGGCGGGCGCTGGAGGAGCAGGCCACCAGGCTGCGCACCACCGCACGTGAGCAGGCCACCAGGTACCCCCGGCTGGCGCCCGGCCTGGGCGTGCAGGATCGCCGTGCGGGCGCCGTGCGTGGCGGGCGCGCAGACGGCGTGAAGTTCCAGCGGGGCGTCGGTCCGCGCGACCTGCGCTTCGCGCCCCACCGCCACCGTTAAGGACCCGGCGCCGGACACCTTTCCCAACACCTCCCCCGGGAGTTCGAACTCCCGGGGGATTTCCGGCCGCTACTCCAGACTTTCGCTGGCCTCGCTCAGGGCGTCCGAGAGCAGCTGAACCTTGCCGGCCGTCTCGTCATCGGCTTCGTCGGCGACGCTCTGGGTCAGCCGGGCCAGCTCCGAGAGCAGTTCGGCCACCGTGCTGCCTTCGGGTTCTTCCAGTTCCAGTTGTGACTGCAGCTGCACGAGCAGGCTGCCGATGTCCTCGGCTCCTTCGAAATCCGCCTTGACGAGAATGGACTGCCAGGTTTCCAGCATGTCGATGGCGCTCGGCGCGTCCAGGGCGGTGACGTCGCTTTGCAGGGCGGCGATGGTGTCGTCGAGTTGCTTTTCAGCACGGTGTGGCATGTCGCTCTCCTGATCCGGGTCCTGGTCTGTCTGCCCGGCCTGCCGAAGTTCATTCGCTGCCGGCAGCGCGTTTCATCTTAGCCTCGTTCAGATGGCCTGGGTAGCGGCCAGGTGCAGCACGTCACCCAGGCGCTGCAGATCTTCCCGGTACTGCGCCGGAGCGTGGTTCACGGTCGCGTGCGTCCACTGGCCAAGGCGCGCGAGCAGCTCGCCGATGTCGTGCACGTCACCACGCGACAGGCGCAGGGCGAGTTCGGACAGGTCCTGGCGCAACTCGGCCGCGTGCGGGAAACCGGCGTTCTCGAGCCGCGCGCGCCATCCTTCCACGTCCCGCAGGGCGTCTTGCAGGTTGTTGTTCACCAGTCCGCCTTCCAGCGCGATGATGGTATCTCCGAGGTCGCTGTCCACTGTCTTCCTCCCTGCGGCCGGGCTGAGCCGACCGGTCCCGCTTTGATTCGCACCGTACGAACGCACCGGAGCCCTCAAACTGATCTGGGTCACAGTGTGGATGAAGCGTCAAGCGCCGCTGAGTCCTGCCTGCCGCGCCCTGCAGGGCAGGCGCAACACAACTGGCCGGTCGAGCGATCTCGACCGGCCAGATTCAGGCAACGTCAAGGCTGCTCGCCCGACTCCTCGAATTTTTCCGGATCGTTGGTGCCGTAGTGCGCGACGCTGGTGCCGTCCACTGCCGCGTCCAGCCGGTCGGTCGCTTCCGCGCGGGCCGGCGGATGGTAGATCGGATGGTCCCGATCAACTGGCAGGTCTGCGAGTTCGGGCGTGGGAGTCTGCTCGTCGGGCTGTTCATCCCGTCTGGGGTCGTCGGTCATGAACCCGCCGCCGCACCCTCGCTGCGACCGCCCTCGGCGGGCTGGTCCTTGTCGGCCGGGTCGATGTGCGGTGACTGTCCCCGCTCGTTCGGCGAGATGTTGCGGTCGTTGCCGCCGTCGGCAGGTGAGGTGTCGGCGGGATCGTGCTGCTCCGCTGGGCGCTCGTCAGGATGGGTCATGCTTTTCAGCCTTCCGCGAGGCCGCGTGGGGATGCACAGCAGGACCTAAATGGACGTTCATGCAAGCGGCAGGGACACGAGGCACGCCAGTCGGGGTTCACTTGATGGACGACAACGAACGCGCGGCTTCCGGTGCGGCCTCGGACGAGGCGCTGTCCTGCCGGGAAGCGCGCCCACGCCAGGGCAGCCAGTAGTACACCTGCACCAGCGCGAACACCAGCGCGCCCAGCCAGAAGGGTCCGGTGGCGCCGTAACGCAGCCACATCATGCCGCCCAGGGCAGGGCCGACCGCGTACCCCAGCGCCTCGACGGCCATGATGGTACCCCAGGCGGCCGTGCGGTGCTCTTTGGGCAGCGTGCGGGCCACCAGACCGTTCCAGCCGGTCAGAAACAGCGAGTAAGCCAGACCCGCGATGGGCGCCACCACCCACAGTTTGCCGCTCACGCCCGGCGAGCCCAGCAGCGCGAAGGTGAGCGCGAGCAAGGCGAGACCGGGCAGCAGGGCCCAGCGTGGGTGACGCCGGTCGGCCAGCCGGGACGTGAAGGGCAGCAGGGCCAGCCCGACGCTCACCGCCAGCAGACCGGGCAACAGCAGGGCGGTGACGTCGAGCCCCAGTTCACGCAGGTACGGAAAGAAGATCGGCACCAGCAGACCGGGCGCCAGCGTCTGCGCAAAAGCCGCCGGAATGAGCACGGCCACGCGCTTCCAGCGGTAGGCGCGCACCGATTCACGTGGGCGCGGCAGTTTCAGCTTCACGACGCTGAGGGCCAGCAGCAGCGCCGCGATCTGCGCGCCCAGCAGCAACGGATAGCCCACCCCCGAAGCGCGCTGCATCAGCAGGCCCACCCCCAGAAAGCCCAGGCCGATGGCGGGCGCGGTGGCCACCGACGCGAAGCTGAGCGCGCGGCTCTGCTTGCCGGGCTTGGCGTAGTGACTGATGGCCGCCATCACGCTGGGCCACAGGCTGGTGAGCGTAAGTCCCCAGGCCAGCGACACCAGCAGGCTGAGCGCCAGAGAAGGTACGTTGGGCAGCACCAGCAGGGCGAGCGTCCCGAGCGCGGCGCCCGCCACTGCCAGCCGCCCCATGCCCCGACGGTCGGCCAGCGCCCCAGCCGGACCTTTGGCGACGCCGTCGGCCAGGTAGTGCACGCTGAGAATCAGGCCGACAGCAGCGACGCTCAGACCGACCTCGCCGCCCTTGAGGGGCAGGTAGACCACGAAAAAACCGGTACGCACAAATTCGCTCAGCGCGAGCAGCGCGAGCAAACGCAAAATAAGTGAACCCTGACGCCAAGGCACGCTCTCCGGATTGTATCAGGGCAGGGGTGGGGGTCCGTGCATTATCGTTGGCAGCGGCCTTGTCTGACCGCGCGTTTCACAACGGCCGCCGCGAAGGGTAGTGTGCAGGGGTGAGCAGCGCGAAAGAACAGTACGAAGCCTTCAAGGCCAAGGGCCTGAAGCTGAACATGCAACGCGGCCAGCCCAGCGACGCGGACTTCGACCTGTCCAACGGCCTCCTGAGCGTTCTGACCGAGCGGGACTACATGGCCGGCACGCTGGATCTGCGCAATTACCCGGGCGGCGTGACCGGCATTCCCGAAGCGCGCGCGCTCTTCGGCGCCCTGCTGGGCGTGAGGAGTGAACAGGTCATTGTCTGGAACAACGCCAGCCTGGAGCTGCAAGGCCACGTGCTGACCTGGGCGCTGCTGCGGGGCGTGCGGGGCAGTTCGGGTCCCTGGATCACCGGGCGGCCCAAGATCATCGTGACGCTGCCCGGCTACGACCGGCACTTCCTGCTGCTTCAGACGCTGGGCTTCGAGGTGCTGGGCGTAAACATGCAAGAAGACGGTCCCGACGTGGACGCCATCGAGAAGCTCGCCCAGGACCCCAGCGTGAAGGGCATGCTGTTCGTGCCGACTTACTCCAATCCGGGCGGCGAAAGCATTTCGCCGGAGAAAGCCGCGCGCCTGGCACGCCTGCAGAGTGCCGCGCCGGACTTCACCATCTTTGCCGACGACGCCTACCGGGTGCACCACCTGCACGAGCACGACCGGGACGAAGCGGTCAACTTCGTAGCGCTGTGCGAGGAAGCCGGAAATCCGGACCGCGCTTTCGTGTTCGCTTCGACCAGCAAGATCACCTTCGCGGGCGCGGGCCTGGGCTTTCTGGCGAGCAGCACCGCCAACGTGCAGGCCCTGGGCAGCTGGCTGAACGCGCTGAGCATTGGGCCCAACAAGCTCGAGCAGTACCGTCACGTGAAGTTTCTGGAAGCGTACCCGGGCGGACTGAAAGGCCTGATGCGCGAGCACGCCCGATTGATCGCCCCGAAGTTCGCGGCAGTGGATGAGGTCTTGCAGCGCGAACTGGGCAGCCTCGGCCTGGCTTCATGGAAATTGCCGAAGGGCGGGTACTTCATCAGTCTGAACACCGCGCTGCCGGTGGCCGATCGCGTGGTGAAGCTCGCCGAGGCGGCGGGCGTGAGCCTGACCCCGGCCGGCGCGACGTATCCGGGTGGGCGTGACCCCAACAATGCCAACATTCGTCTGGCCCCCACCCGCCCGCCGCTGAACGAAGTGCGCGAGGCCATGACCGTGGTGGCCACCTGCATCCGGGTGGCCAGCGAAGAACATCAGGCGCGCTGAACAGCGTTTTCGCCAGGACAGCACCTAGCAGAACACCCGTTTTCCCAAGCTCAAGGCTCGCTCAAGGAGCAGCGAGCCTTGCTCCGTAACGCTGGCGGTGGCATAACCTCAGGAATGACGACTTCCGAACGCTCTCGCCGCGTGTTGTTGCTGGAAAATCCCAAGTCCGGGCAGGGCAACTCCAAAGTCGAGGAATTCAAGGCCCTGCTCCGCGATCATCAGTACGAGGTCGTCGAGCGGCTGCTCGACGACCCGGAGCGCAATCCCGAGCACGTGCGTGACGCCCGCGAGTTCGGCGCGCTGATCGCTGCGGGCGGTGACGGAACGGTCAGCTCCATCGCTTACGAAGCGCGCGGTATGGACGTGCCCATTCTGGCCTTTCCGGCGGGAACGGCCAACCTGATTGCGCAGAACCTCAATTTACCCACCGACCCGGCAGCCCTGGTTGAGATTCTCGAAAACAGGCACACGATCCGTACCGACCTGGCCGAACTGCGCGCCGGAGACGTCAAGTGGGGCTTTACCCTGATTGCGGGCGCGGGCGCCGACGCCAAGATGATTCAGGAAAGCGAGGAGCTCAAACCCAAGCTGGGTGTCGCGGCTTACCTGGTCAGCGCCCTCAAGGAGATCGCGCCCACCCAGGTCAATTTCCGCCTCAACCTCGACGGTCGCATCATCGAGACCCAGGGCATGTCGGTGATGTTCGCCAATTTCGGCATGGCCAACTTCCGGCTGCCGGTCGCGTCAGGAGTCGATCCTTCCGACGGGCGCCTCACCGTCATCGTGATGAAAGGGCGCACGGCCCTCAGCCTGCTGCCCAACCTGATCGACAGCATTCGCAGCCGCCTCAACCTGGGTGATCCGATGTTCGAGGGCAACCTCGAAACCTACGAGTGCACGGAGGCCACGCTGGAAGCCGACCAGCAGCTTCCGCTGCAGTACGACGGCGAGGTGATCGACGCCGCCTTGCCGGCCCAGGTGCGGGTTCTGCCGGGCGTCGTGGACTTCCTGACGCCTGGCACGCCGGATGACCTCAAGACCTGACCGGGGTGGGGCGTTCGTAAGGTGCTTTCTGGCCCGCGTAAAGGATTCTTCACCACTTCCTCGCACGGCTCCTTGTAGGCCGACCCACACTTGTAAGGAGCCGGGCAGGTGAACGCTCCGTGACCCTCACGTCCTCTGACGGGAGGACATCCGGAAGGCCCGCCCAACGGTAACGAGGTGACCAACGTGGACGAACAGCAACGCACGGTAAACAATTCCCCGCAACAGGAACAGGATTCTTCTCCTGCCATGCCTTCCCAAGTGGATCAGGTGACCAACAGCGTCATCAAGGACCTCTACGGGAAGGAAACCCGGCGCGCCCGGCGGCAGCTGGTGACCCGCCGCACCGGCCGGATGACGCTGGCCGGACTGGGCACGGTGCTGCTGGGGCAACTCCTGATTCCCGAGCGCCGCGCCGCCGTGCAGGAGGGCGTCATGGACCTACTCGTGCGTGTGACGCCGCAGGTGAACGTAGAAGAACGCCTGCAGCAGCAGCGCGCTCACCTGGGTGACCTGTCCGAGCAGGTGCGTGTGTTGGAGCGCCGCGCGGACCGTGGCGGCTTTCCGCTGGGTCTGCTGCTGATGGGCGCCGCCGGGTATTACCTGTGGCGCACACCGCAGGCACGCGAGCAGGTCATGCAGTACGGACAACGCCTCAGCCCGACGGCCATGGAGACCCTCAGCCGTGGAGGCAGCGCCCTGCAGGAAGCCGTGCAAGAAGGCGTCAAGAGCGTGAAGAACGGCGAAACGCCCCTGGCGGCGCTGCAGACGGCAGCGCAGCGCATCCGGCAGGGAGACACGGGGCAGGACCACTCGGAGGGCGCCCAGAACGGTGCGCCCACTCTCCCGGCGCCTGAGACGGCGAACGAAGACGGGCCGTCACAGCAGACCCGCTGAGCAGCACCGCCAGGACGGGCGCGTGTCTCACGCGCCCGTCGTGTATCACAGGTTCTTCGTTCCCCGGCATTTGCCAATCAGGCAATTCCGGCTTTCTCCGCGAGGTTCACATGAATATGCTCACCGACAAGGTCGCGTTTATTACGGGCGCTGCGAGCGGCATCGGGCTGGCCAGCGCCAAACGCCTGGCGCAGGAAGGCGCGCGCGTCATCCTGGCCGACATGCAAGACGAAGAAGGCCAGCGCGCTCAGCAGGAAATCACTCAGGCGGGTGGCGAGGCATTGTTCGTGCATTGTGACGTGTCCTCGCCCGACTCGGTGCGTCAGGCTGTCGAGGCGGGCGTTCAGGCCTTCGGGCGCCTGGACATCGTCTTCGCCAACGCGGGCGTCAACGGCGTCTGGGCACCCATCGACGAACTGCAGCCCGACGAGTGGAACACCACCCTCGCCATCAACCTGACCGGCACTTACCTGACCGTGCACTTCACGGTCCCGCACCTTCGGCGCGCCGGTGGGGGCAGCATTATCATCACCAGCAGCGTCAACGGCAACCGTACCTTCTCGACGCCGGGCGCGAGTGCGTACAGCACCACCAAGGCCGGACAGGTCGCCTTCATGAAAATGATCGCGCTGGAGCTGGGCCGTGACAACATCCGCTGCAACGCCATCTGCCCGGGCCTCATTCACACCAACATCGGACAGCGCACCCAGCAGCGCCACACCGAGGACATCGGCATCGAAGTCGAACTGCCCCAGGGCAGTCCCGCCCTGCACGAGGGCGAGGGCGATCCAGCCGACGTGGCCGACACCTGCTTGTTTCTGGCCTGCGACCTCAGCCGGCATGTCTCGGGCGTGGAACTGTACGTCGACGGCGGAGCGTCCCTGCTGCGCTGACAGGCGGGCCATGCAAAAGTGAGGGGCGAGGGGCCGCTGGACGCCAAAGTGCGCTCAATGTCCCTTCTGGCCCGCTTCATTTTCACCTCGGCAACGGGCGCTAGGGTGTGGCTACAGTCCCTCGGCCGGCCCCGGCAGAAAGGAAATCATGTCGCCCTACGTGCTGCTGATCGAAGATGACGAAAACGCCATCGAACTCACCCGTCGTGCTTTCGTGCAGCAGGGCCGCTTCGAGGTCGTGGCGTTTCAGCGGGGGCGCGAGGCCCTCGATTTCCTGCGCTGCCGGGGGCCTTATCAGGAACGCGCGCCTCAGGACCCGGCCCTTATCATTCTCGACCTGGGCCTGCCTGACCTGCCCGGTCTGGAGATTCTGGCAGAGCTCAAGTCCGACGAGGCCCTTCGTGTGGTGCCCGTGGTGGTCCTGACCGTCAGCGATCAGCCGGGCGATCAGGCAGCGGCAGCCGAGCGCGGCGCGAACTTTTTTGTGCGCAAGCCCCTCCGGCACGAGGAATTCGAAACAACCGTGGAATTGATTGGCACCTTCTGGTCGCGCGTGGCCAGCACGCCCGGGCGGCCCGCGTGACATGACCACGCCCCTCGTGCTGCTCGTCGATGACAACGAGGCAGACCTGATGCTCGCGCTGGCCGCCATCGAGCTGTCGAGCCTGAAAGCCGATGTCTGCATTGCCCGCGACGGCGAGGAAGCCCTGGAGTTTCTGCGCCGCAGCGGACGGCACGCCAATCGCCCGGACAATGATCCCAGCGTGGTGCTGCTCGACCTGAACATGCCGCGCATGAACGGTCTGGAGGTGCTGAGCATCATTCGCGCCGACGCCTCGCTGCGCCGCATTCCGGTGGTGATGCTCACCACCTCGGCCGAGCAGCAGGACATCGACGCCAGCTACGAACGGGGAAGCAACGCTTACGTCGTCAAGCCGGTCAGTTTCGACGGAACCGTCGAGGCCATGCGGACGCTGGCCGCGTTCTGGACCATGCTCAACAACACGGTCACACCCAAAAACGGCGCGGGGCGCTCCTCCTGAGGAACGACGAGTCCATGCGCCATCTGCTGTCCCAAAAAAGCCTGCGTGCGCAGTTGCTGGTCTTGCTGCTGCTGGTGCTGCTCGGGGTCCTCTCGCTGCTGGTGGTTGAAGGCCTGCGCAACCGAAATCTCGCCCTGGAGCAGGCCAGGCGCGAAACCCGGCTGCTGACCCGGCTGTCCCTGCGCGACCTCGAAACCGACCTCTTCGGCCTGGAGCAGGCGTTGAACGTACTGGCAATCCTGCCCGAAGTCCAGACGCCGACGCTTCCCACCTGCAGCGAGCAGCTGCGCGCCCTCGCCCGCCGTTTTCAGGCCGGGTACACTTTCGGGGTCGCCACCCGTGAGGGCCGGGTGGTCTGCGCGTCGCAACCCTTGGGCGAAGTTCAGCGCGTGACCGCACGTCCCTGGTTTCGTCAGGCCCGCGCCCGGGGGCAGTTCAGCGTAGGAAACTACGAGGTCAGCGTGGTGTCATCACGCCCTGCCCTTACCCTGGCCCTGCCCGTACCGGCACGTCAGTTTGCGCAGCAACACGTCGCGGCGCCTGCGGTGGTGTTCGCCTCGCTCGACCTGTCGCTGCTGAACCGACTTTCGCAGGTCCCGCAGCTGCCTCCCGGCACGGCCCTCACGCTTTTCGACCGCAGCGGCACCATACTGGCGCGCTTTCCCGAGCCGCAAGCCTACGTGGGGCGGCGCTACCCGGAAGCCGAAGTAACCCGTGGAGTGTTGATGGGGCGCACGGACACCGCCGAACTGCGCGGACTTGACGGCACCCTGCGCCTGTATTCGTTCACTCCCCTGATCCGGCAGGGCGAATCCCTGCTGTACGCCACGGCCGGTATCGACACCCGGGTGGTGTATCAGGGCGCCAACGCCAGCCTGCGGCTGTACCTGCTGGCAGGACTGCTGCTCAGCCTCACGGTGTTCACCCTCACGCTGCGCTGGGGATCACGTCGGATTCTGCAGCCACTCGACACGCTGCGCCGCGCCTCACGGCAGCTGGCGCGAGGTGACCTGCACACCCGCGCCCAGTTGACGCGTGCTCCGCTGGAGTTTCAGGGACTGGCGGGCAGCTTCAACCTGATGGCCGCTTCGCTGGAATCGCGCATCAAGGAAGTCGAGCAGCTGACCCGCGATCTGGAGCTGCGCGTGCAGGAACGCACCGCGCAGCTTCAGTCCGCCAACGAGACGCTGGAGTCCTTCGCATACACGGTGGCACACGATCTGCGCACGCCACTGCGGACCATTCACGGCTTCACCTCTGCCGTATCCCGCGTGCCCGAGCTGCAGGCGTCCTCGCGCGCCGATTTGCAGCGGGTGCTGGCGGCCGTGGAGCGCATGGACGACCTGATCCGGGACCTGCTGGCCTACAGCCAGCTGACGCGCGCCGAAGTGGAACTGCACGCCCTGGAGCTGAGTCCCGTGGTTTGCGAGGTGCTGCGCGAACTGCACGGTGAGATCACACGCACGAACGCCCTGGTGGAGGTCGCACCCAACCTGCCGCCGGTGGTGGGAAACACCACGCTGCTGCGTCAGGTGCTGCTCAACCTGATCGGCAACGCCCTCAAGTTCTCCATTCCCGGTCAGGTACCCCGGGTTTCGGTCACGGCAACTCACCACGACTCAATGGTGCGCATCAGCGTGCAGGACCAAGGCATCGGCGTCGAGGCAGGCCACCACGAGCGCATCTTCGGGGTGTTTACCCGCCTGCACCTGCCCAGTGAGTATCCGGGCACTGGCATTGGCCTCGCCATCGTCAGCCAGAGCGTCAAGCGCATGAACGGCCAGGTGGGGGTCAAATCGGAACCCGGCCAGGGAAGCTGCTTCTGGATCATCCTGCCCAGCGTCAAGTGACTGCTTCTCGGCGCTCAGCGTTCTTGACGGACACGGCGGCGGTGGGATAGCGTTCATTTGATCGATCAAATAAGTCGAACAGTTCCGGCAGACAAGAACCGAGCCTGGTAGACCTGACTTGATCGATCAATTCCCGAAAGGCACCAGAGCTGAAAGGAGACGACATCGCGCAGGCCACCATGAAAGAAGTCGCTGCCCGGGCGGGCGTGTCCTACCAGACCGTCTCGAATGTCCTCAACGACCACCCGCTCGTGCGCCCGGCAACCCGGGAACGGGTCTTGCAGGCGATCCGGGAACTCGACTACCAGCCCAACTTTGCCGCCAAGGCGCTGCGTGCCGCGCGGTCCATGACCCTCACCTGCGCCTTTTTCGAGCATCCGACCGAAGAATTGGGTGATCCGTACCGCAGCCTGATTCAGGCGGCGGTCGCCCACGAAGCCGACAAGCGCGGGTACAGCACCCTCATCAGCTTCGTGTTCCGCGAGCAGCCCACCACCCACCAGCAGCTGCGCCGGCTGTTTCAGCAAAAACGCAGTGATGGCGCCATCATCGTCGGACCATCCATCGATCCTGAATTCGCCGCCGGCACCCGACACTGGCGCATGCCGACCGTGCTGCTCGATTACAGCGGGCCGGAAACCGCTTTTTCCACGGTAACAGCCGACTACGCGGGCGGCGTGCACCAGCTGGTCGATCACCTGGTCGCGCAAGGCAGACGCCGACTGGCCCTGATCATCGCGCCTGACCAGGGCACCACGGCCGCCGAGCGCCACCGGGGCTTTCACGAAGCGCTCGCGCGCCACAAACTGCCGGGCCGCGTTCACCCGGGCGAGTGGTCCTTCGCGGCGGGCGAGCGGGCCTTTCAGCAGCTGTGGGCACACAAACCACGTCCGGACGCGATCCTGGCCGGCAACGACCGCATGGCCGCCGGCTGCCTGGCCGCCGCGCGCACCCTGGGCGTACGGGTGCCCAAAGAAGTCGCCATCACCGGCTTTGACGACTTCGAGTTCGCCCGGTACACGGCCCCGACCCTCACGACCATTCACGTGCCTTACGCCGAGATGGCCGCACACGCGGTCCGCACGTTGACCGAACTGATCGACCAGCCCGAGCGGCAGCCCGTCACCCACTGCCTGCCGGTCACGCTGGCAGGTCGGCAGTCCGCCTAAACGCCAATGGGAACGCCAATGCGTACACCGCCCGCCATGAGCACCACCCGCCTCGGGCTCTTCAGCCGGTATCCCGCGCTGCACGGCCCGTCGTGGAACGTGAGCGGCTCCTCTTGCGCAGCGGTGTTCAACTTCGAGACCATCCAAAACGGCACGCTTTCAGGCTCCTGGCGCACTCTCGTCACGGGCGTCACCTTGAAACTCCAGCGATGTGTCAGCGTGAAGAACGCGGTGCCCAGGTCCACTCCTCTCCTCCGCCCTCAGAAAGGTCTTGCCCATGCGTCAACCCAAAATTGCCTTCATCGGTGCGGGCAGCACGGTCTTCGCCCAAAACCTGCTCGGTGACATCCTCTCTTACCCCGAGCTGCGCGGTGCCGACATCCGCCTGCTGGACATCGACCCGGTGCGTCTGGCGACCACCGACACGGTCGCGCGGCGCGTGGCGCGTGAACTTGGCGCCACGCCCGGCATCAGCGTCACCACCGACCGGGAGCGCGCATTGGACGGTGCCGACTACGTCATCAACATGATTCAGGTCGGCGGCTACAAACCCGCCACGGTCACCGACTTCGAGGTGCCAAAAAAGTACGGTCTGCGTCAGACCATTGCCGACACCCTCGGCATCGGCGGCATCATGCGGGCGCTGCGCACCGTGCCCGTGCTGCTCGACATGAGCCGCGACATGGAGCGGCTGTGTCCGGACACCCTGCACCTGAATTACGTCAATCCGATGGCGATGAACATCTGGGCGCTCTACCGCCAGTCGCCCATCAAGACCGTCGGCCTGTGCCACAGCGTGCAGCACACCGCCGGGGAACTCGCCAGCGACCTGGGCATTCCGGTCGCGGAAATCGACTACCTCTGCGCCGGGATCAACCACATGGCGTTTTACCTGAAGTTCGAGCATCAGGGTGAGGATCTGTATCCGAAGCTGCTGCAGATCGCTGAGGAAGGCCGCGCGCCCAAATGGAACCGCGTGCGTTACGAAATGCTGCGACGCCTGGGGTACTTCGTGACCGAGTCCAGCGAGCACTTCAGCGAGTACGTGCCGTACTTCATCAAGGAGCGCCGCCCGGAGCTGATCGAGCAGTTCGGCATTCCCCTCGACGAGTACCCACGCCGCTGTGAATCGCAGATTGCCAGCTGGGAAACCCTGCGCGCCCGTCTGGAAGACGACACGGAGAAGGTGGAGGTCAAGCGCAGCGTCGAATACGGCTCCCTGATCATCCACTCGATGGAAACCGGCCTTCCACGCGTGGTGTACGGCAACGTCCGCAACGACGCCCTGATCGACAACCTGCCGGAAGGCTGCTGCGTGGAGGTGCCCTGCCTGGTCGACCGCAACGGTTTGCAGCCCACCCGCGTCGGCGGCCTGCCACCCCAACTGGCGGCCCTGATGCAGACCAACATCAACGTGCAGGCGCTGACTGTCGAGGCCCTGGTGACCGGCAAGCGCGAACACGTGTATCACGCTGCCATGCTTGATCCGCACACCAGCTCCGAACTCACCCTCGACCAGATCTGGGCTTTGGTGGACGACCTGCTGGAAGCCCACGGCGAGTGGATACCCGAACAGTTTCACCGGCGCAAACCCGTCGGCGTCTAAGTCAAAAGAGAACAAAAGAGAACAAAAGAGAAGAAGTGGGCCGCGGCCCACTTCTTCCTTGGATGCACTGCATCACGCTGACATCCTTACACCCTTGTTGTGCCTCAGCCTGCTCCGCGGGTCTTGAAGGCGTACACCGTGCGAGACGTGAAACGCTGCCCTGGCTCCAGAATGACACTGGGAAAGTGCGGCTGATTGGGGGAGTCCGGAAAGTGCTGGGGTTCCAGACAGATGGCCGAACGGTAGCCGTAACGCCGTCCACCTTTGCCGCTGATCTGCCCATCAAGAAAGTTGCCAGAGTACACCTGCAGACCCGGCTCGGTCGTCAGCACCTGCAATTCCCGCCCGGTCGTAGCGTGATACAAGGTGGCGGCAGGTTTCAACTCTGGCCCTCCCCGCAGGACAAAATTGTGGTCGTAGCCTCCGGCGAAGCGCAGCTGCTCGTTCTCCCGGTCGATGGCTTCCCCGATCGGGTGGGGCTCGCGGAAGTCAAACGGCGTTCCCTCGACCGGCTGAATGCTGCCCGTCGGAATAAGAGAAGCGTCCACCGGGGTGATGCCGTCAGCGAATACGGTCAACTGGTGTCCGAGGATATCCTCGCGAACGTCACCGCTCAGGTTCCAGTACGAGTGATGGGTGAGGTTGACCGGTGTGGGCGCGTCGGTGGTGGCCTCGTAATCGATGCGCAGCGCCTGGTCCTGGGTCAGCGTATAAGTCACCTGGACCGCCAGGTTACCCGGATAACCTTCCTCGCCGTCCGGGCTGAGACGCGAGAACTCGGCGCAGGGGCCGTCCGGTCCGAGGTAGGTCCGCACGTCCCAAACCTGCTGGTCAAAACCCTGTTCACCACCGTGCAGGGCGTTGGGACCGTTGTTCCGGGCGAGAGAGTAGTTGTGGCCCAGCAAGCTGAACTGACCTCCCGCGATGCGGTTGGCGCAGCGGCCCACGGTGGCGCCGAAAAAAGGAGACTGTGCATGGTCAAAATACGGCTCGGGCCGGTCGTGACCCAGCACCACGTCCTCCAGGGTGCCTTTCCGGTCCGGGGCCAGCAGCCTCACGAGAAGCGCACCGTAATTGGTAAGCTCCGCACGCATGCCTCCAAGAAGCTGCAGCGTACACAGGAAAAGGGCTTGTCCACCCTGCGCCGTACCCCAGGGTTGCTGTATCGCTGTCGCGCCGGTGTTTGGTTGCAGTTCACTCATGACAGGTCGACCTCGTGTCTTTCCGCCGGATTTCTGACCTCGAACGTGTCGGCGTGGCGGGAACAAACCCACTTTACGCGCACGCTCCCTGCACTTTGATGCACGAAAGCACCGGAAGGGACTTCTGATGTTGTTCACGCACGCCTTTCGTGCCGCCCGTTCGGCCCTCGGGCGGCCGTCCCGCGCCATCTTCTGCCCCACGCCCGAACGGCCTGCCGTGACCAGCCGCGCTCTATAACGGGACAGCCTTTTATAGTAACGGCATGCCCGCTTCAGAACCCGCTCCGCTTCGTCCACAAGACGAGCCCCCGCTGCTCGCGTACCTGCGTCACCTGGTGAACCTCACGGGTCCCAGCGGCAGTGAAGAAGACGTGGTCCGCGCCGTCGCGCAGCTCGCGCGGCCCCTGGCCGACACGGTCGAAGTCGACGCCCCCGGGAACGTCATCGTGACCCGCCGCGCCGCGCAGGACGGCGCGCGTCGTCTGATCATCGCAACGCACATGGACGAGGTGGGTTTCCGGGTGCGTCAGGTCACCCGTGAGGGATTCTTGCGTCTCGAGAAAGTCGGGGGCACCGACGACCGCATCCTGCCCGCCCAGCGCGTGTGGATCCGCACGGACAGCGCGCGCCTGCTGGGCGTGATCGGCACCAAGAGCGCGCACCTGCTCACGGACCCGGACCGGGCCAAGGTCGTGCCGTACCCCGAACTGTACGTGGACATCGGCGCGCGGGATGCCGAGGCGGCGAGTGCCATGGGCGTGCGTCCGGGTGACCCGGTGGGGTTCGTGGGTGAGCTGACCGAACTGGGCGCGGGAAGTGGCCGCTTCACCGGGCACGCCCTGGACGACCGGGCCGGCTGCGCGGTGCTGCTCTCGCTGCTGGAGCGCTACCGGGACAACGCGCCGCCCGTCACCATCATCGCCGCCTTTACCGTGCAAGAAGAAGTCGGTTTACGCGGCGCCCAGGGCGTCGCTCGCCGCATCGAGGCCGACGTGGCCCTGGCGCTCGACATGACCGCCGCCGACGACACACCCGACACGGGCGGCGGCCATTTGACGCTCGGTGCGGGCGCCGCCCTGAAAGTCATGGATTTCTCCACGCTCGCGCATCCGGCGGTGCGCCGCGGTCTTCAGCAGGCAGCCGACCAGGCAGGATTGAACGTGCAGCACGAACTGATGCGCGGCATCGGCACCGACGCCGGGGCGCTGCAGTTCGGCGGTCAAGGCATCCCGACAGGCGCCGTTTCGGTGGCCAACCGGTACACGCACAGCCCGGTCGAGGTGCTCGACGTGCAGGACCTGCAGGGCGCGCTGGACCTGCTCGACGCGTTCGCCGCACGACTTCCCGACCTCGACCTGCGTTTTGTGGACCTCCCCGAAGCAGTGGGAGGCTGAGCTCGGCAGGATTCTTTTACGGCCGATCAAGCTGGGCTGTTGATTTCACTCAGGATTTTGTAGTCGTTCAATGCGACCCGGATTCAGGCAGCCCGTGCGTTGCCTGCGCTGGTCATGCCTGGACACAACCGAACGGTGCGCCCGTGACGGCGAGAGGTGCAAGCGGTTTCATGCAATTTTGCGACAACGGGCACGGGGCTGCCCCATACTCGGTGGGGAGGTCAGGACATGACCGTACGCATCGAAGGACGCCTGGGAGGCGTGACAAACGGATACGACTTTCGCCTGCAGGGAAACGAAGCAGGACTGAGCGGCCGGATCGGCGGCTTGCTGCGCGGCAAGAGCGTGAAGCTGCAGCGCCGCACCTCGCAGACGAACGGTCGCGTGGGCGGCGTGGTGGTCGGCTTCAGCGTTTCGGGTGAGGTGAACGCGCAGGGCGTCGATGCCCGTCTGGGCGGCACGGTCAACGGTGACAGCGTACGTGTAGAGATCGGCGCTCAGCGTGCCCGTGGCCGCTTCAGCGGTCGCCTGAGCGGCAAGGACGTGGACCTCACCCTCGGGGCAGGGCAGCTCTCCGGGCGAATCGGCGGACGCCTCGACGGCAAAGACGTCCGTGCCCGCTTCGAAGGTCCGGTAGAGCTGGCCGTGCTGGCCGCTGTACTGGCATTCAAGGCCCTGGAGGACCAGAATCAGCGTGAGCAGCGCGCCGGACGCGCAGGCCGCGACCGACGCGGCTGACCGCACCGGGTGATGTACCTCATAGCGTGCCTCAACGGAAACCGCACCCGGCAGGAGCATCCACATCTTCCGTGCTCGCCCCGGGAACTCGCCCGCGCAGGCCTGGAGGCAGTCCAGGCCTGCGCACACGCCCTGCATGTGCATCCTCGCAATGCGCTTGGCAGGCCTTCCCTGGACGCTGTCGACATCGGCGCGGCCCTGGACGCCCTGCGGGCCGCCTGTCCCGGAACACCGCTGGGCGTCAGCACCACGCTCGGCATCGAACGCGACCCGGTACGGCGCCTGACGCTCGTGCGCGGCTGGACCGTCAGACCGGACTTCGCGTCTGTCAACTTCTGGGAGCCGGGCGCCGTAGAGCTCTCACGCACGCTGCTCACGATGGGCGTGGGCGTCGAGGCGGGCCTGTCCTCGGCACCGGACGCCCGGGCACTCCTACAGAGCGGGCTTTTTCAGGGCTGCCTGCGGGTGATGCTGGAACTCGAGGAGCAGACGGACCTGCCCGAAGCACTCCGGGTCACCCGTGAAATGCAAGACGTACTGGGTGAAGCCTGGCCGCAGGTGCCGCGTTTGCTGCATGGCGTCAACGCCACCGCCTGGCCGCTGCTGCACACCGCGCTCGCCTGGAATTTTCAGGCCCGCATCGGGTTCGAAGATACCTTGTTGCTGCCTGGCGGGCAGCTGGCTCCCAGCAACGCTGATCAGATTCGCGCGGCCTACGCACCGGGCGAACCACCCTGGACATCTTGACACCTTCCATACGCAGCGAGGAGACTTCTTTACACGTTTACACGAAGTCGAGGGTGACTTCACGCCGCTGGGCTTCCTCGCGCGCTTCGGTCACCACACCGCGCGCCGCGGGATGCACCAGCAGCGTCGGGTCAGTCCAGACGCCAGGCGCGAGTGCCGAATCGATCCGGACGTTCAGGTGCTCTCCGTCACGCGCCTGCTCTACCAGCGCTGCCAGGGCGAGCAGTGCGGGCGGTACGCCCTCGCGCGTGGGCAGTGACAGCAGCAGACGCTGTGTGGCCCCGCCGCGCCGGAAAGCCAGCGTCACCTCGGCGCCCCAAGCCAGCCTGTGTACCCGCACCCGCACCTGAGGGCGTCCGGGAGGCTCGGGAAGTACACCGAGACGCGCTCTGGTCGCCAGATCATGGGCTTCCTGCATGCGGCGCGCTTCGCGTGAATCGAGCGTCACGCGAAGCGTCACCCCACGCTCGTGCGCCAGCCGGCGGACCTGCGCACCGAGTTCATCCTGCTGGGGATGCAGCGTGCCGCGCCGGATCGCCTGCCTGACGCAGGTCGCGTCGGTATGAACGGTGAGCGGCTCACCGGCGGGCGCCAGACGCACCGCTTCGAGCACCGCAAACAGTTCGCACGCGCCGTTGTCGTTCACGGCGACCTGACCACTGTGGTGCGCGTCGGCCTGCCCGGGCACAAGCAGCACCACCCCCCAACCACCCATCTCGCCCTGCTGACTGCCGTCCGCGTATGCGTGGTTCACCTTCCCAGGGTGGCGTATCGGGCAGGCGTGCAAGGTGAATCAGGTGACGCAGCGGTGTTCTCCGCCTTGACCAAGCGCAGAGCGATTCACTACATCCTGCTCAGGTCACCGCGCGGGCGGAAAGAACGGCAGTCCGGCAGTCTGCAAGCTCGTAAACTGCACCCGCCAGCCGGTCTGGTCGTCGGGAATCAGTTCCGCCACGCCCGTGCGCTCGGTCAGTGTCGTGGGCGTCTCACGGTAACGCAACCGGTAACGCACCGTCGCGTTCGCCTGCGAGACCTGGGTCCCCAGCACCGTGAACTCGAAGTTCGGACGCAGCGGAGCGCCCAGTTGCCCGATGCCGGCCGCGTATCCCTGGGGCAGGCCCGCGATAAAACGCGCGGTCCAGGCCACGTCACCGCACCGCAGGCCCTCGAACACCTGCCGCACGGCGTTCTGCGCCAGCTCGCTCGGGCTGCTCGGAAAGCCCTGCAGAATGCCCAGACGGGTCAGACGGCGCACCGCGTCAGCGGCGTACGAACAGGGAGGCACGTCGAGCAGCTCGCGCGGCGCCGGATCTTGCGCATGCGAAACACCACCCAGCGACAAGGCAAACGGCGAGACGCACAACGTGAGCTTCAGCAGAAATCGTTTCATGGCGACGCGTTCAGCCTACCAGCATCATATGAGCCGCAAATCACGCGGCATCCTCCCGTGCTCAGGCCGTACCGCCCGCCTCACTGTCCCCTGCGCCCTGGTCCTTTTCTGGCCCGATTGAAGCGCCCAGCAAGCGGACGTTGTTCTGGTCCTCGGCGTTGGAGGGCAGGCGCGTCACCGACAAGGCCGCATCGCTGGGAACGTGCCCCTGCGTTTTTGCCCGGCCCGAAGATTGCCCTTCGGTGGTCGGTTCGAAACCCACTTCCATCAGGCGCTTGAGCCTCATCAGGTCATCGTGAATCTGCTGTCCGCTTTCCTGGCCGAACAGCCGCGCGATGCCTGCACCCAACGTGCCCCCGGGCGGAAAGTACTGCAGTTCCACGCGCACCTCGGTGCCGCGTCCCCCGGGCGCGGCACGAAATTCGACCCGGCCTTCGTTGGGAACCTGAGCGTCCTCGGTGGCCTTCCAGGCGATCAGGCGCCCGGGAACTTCCTCGGTGATCTGCGCATCCCACGAAACCGACGATCCCGCGGGCGCTTTGGCCACCCAGTGCGAGCTGCCGTCCTCGCGCTGATGCACGCTTTCCAGGTGGCTCATAAAGCGCGGCAGATTCTCCAGCGAGCGCCAGAAAGCGTAGAGTTCATCCACCGGCCGACCGATGGTGATGGCCTGCTGCACGTGAATACCGCCCGCTTCGTTCGTGCGGCGCAAGCGGATGGCGGCGTTGTAAGGACTTCTCCCCAAGGCTGCCCCCGCCGTCACGACCGCACCCAGCAGCCCCAGACCGGCCCCCAACGCGCTGCGCTGACGCACGCCCAGCACCAGCAGTCCCAGGCCGAGGGCTCCAAACACGCTGCGCTCGACACCACTCATGTTCTGCGGGCTGTCCGTGAATTGCTGTCCGGCCCGTTGTGCTTTTTGCTGTGTCATACCCACCTCCCAATGCACGCCGACCTTCGAAACCAGCGGAAAGAGGAAGCGGCCCGCGATACGTGCCACCTCCTCCTGTACGGCCCCAGTCCCGTGGGTCAGCTCAGCTGTTCACGACCTCGCCGCCGTTGGGGTGCAGCATCTGGCCGCTGATGTAACTGCTGTCGTCCGAGGCCAGGAACACGAAACAGGGCGCGACTTCGGCGGGCTGACCGGGGCGCTTCATGGGAACGCTCGCGCCGAATTCGGCCACTTTGTCCTCGGAGAAAGTGGCGGGAATCAGCGGCGTCCAGATGGGACCGGGCGCTACCCCGTTCACGCGAATGCCTTTTTCCACCAGGTTCATCGAAAGCGAGCGGGTAAAGGCGACGATGGCGCCCTTGGTGCTGGAATAATCCAGCAGCTGTGGGCTGCCCTTGTAATCCGTGACCGACGAGGTGTTGATGATGGTCGAGCCCGCCTGCAGGTGCGGCAGCGCAGCCTTGGCCATGTAGAAGTACCCGAAGATGTTGGTGCGGAACGTCTTCTCGAGCTGCTCGCTCGAAATGTCGGTCAGGGATTCTTGTGGATGCTGCTCGGCGGCGTTGTTCACCAGGCAGTCCAGGCGCCCCAGCTCGGAGACCGTACGCTCTACTGCCGACTGGCAGAACTGCTCATCTCCCACGTCCCCGGCAATTGCCAGACAGCGCCGACCCTCGGCTTCCACCAGACGTTTGGTTTCCTCGGCGTCCTGATTTTCGTTGAGGTACATGATGCAGACATCCGCACCCTCACGCGCAAAATGCACGGCCACGGCGCGACCGATGCCGCTGTCCCCGCCGGTGATCAGTGCGACCTTGCCCTCCAGCTTGCCGGCTGCCTTGTAACTGTCCTTGATGTAGATCGGGCGGGGGGTCATCTCGGTCTCGAGACCGGGCTGGCGGTCCTGATGTTGCGGCGGCAGCGTCTTCCCGTCGTTGGACTGCTGCTTTTGCATTTCCTGCTGCTGCTGGCTTTGCGGTTGCTGGCCTTCCTGCGGTCGTTTTTCCTGTGTCATGTTGCCTCCGGATCAAAACAGTCGCCACCATCACAACAACGCCCCGCCCAAGAGGACGTTGCATACCTCACAAGGTCAGCAAAGCCCCAACGGGTTGTGAGGAGCAGCCCAAGACGAGGCATCCCAACTTGAGGTCCGTGAAACTTGCATGGACCAAACGTCATCGACTTGCCGGCCCGAGGCGGCACGATAAGGCATGTCGACTGACCGGCGCTGGTCGTTTCACGGCCGTGGCCTGCTTGCCTTTTACCGTGCCCGCGCCGACCTCGTTGCGCCCGAACGCCGCTCACACTTCCGGGGCGGCCTGAGCGCCGTGATGCTGCTTGACTACCATGACTCCCCCGTCGGCGCCTACCGGGAACTGCTGTATGTCGGCGGCTTTTTCCGCGAAGCCGGTTTGCTGCGGCCCTCGGTTACCCGCATCCTGGTCGACAGCGACGCCAGCGTCGAGCTGGGCCGGCGCTTGTGGGGACTTCCCAAGGAACGGGCGGACTTTCATTGGGAGGAACACTTCGTGCGTGTCGAGCAACAAGGGCAGCTCGTCGCACAGTTCGCCTGGCATGCCCTGGCCTGGCCGGTGACGTTGCCCGTGACGACGTCGTTTATTCCAAGTGCGCTTCACACGCTCGCTCAGCCGTGGGCCTCCCAGGTCCTGCTGACCACCCCGCGCGCCCAGGGCCAAGTCCGCCGTGCCCGCCTCGACCACGTGCTCGTTCACCCCGAGCGCTTTCCGGATGTGGCGGGCGCTTCACCCCTGCTGTCCCTGAGCGTCACGGCCTTTCACCTGCAGTTTCCGACAGCACGCCGACGCAATCCTGCCCCCGCCTGAAGCGCTGAGGACCACTTGAAATTCTGGCCCGCTCCGTTCCAGGTGTCTCAAGGAAACAACACGGCGACAAAACGGCCGGGCAGCAGGGCGGCCCACACCGCCAACGCTGCCAGCACGGCAGCACAGACGAGCAGCCCGTACGCCCGGAAATAAACCGGCCGACCCCGCCGAATCAGCGTATCTTGCCCCACCAGCGCGCCCGGCAGCGGCCACTGCGGTGTCCGAAGAATTCTCCATGCCGTGACAGCGCTCCATGCAGCCGCGATTCCCGCGACCGAGGCCATGAAAAAACACAACTTTCCAAACAGGTCACGGGCGAGCGCCAACGCCCCGTCTTGCGATAAATCGGTGGGAAGCGCCAGCAACCCGGGAAGTTTCCAGCAGGCCAGTGCCATCACGCCGATCCCTACCACAAACAGCAGCCGTTTGCGCCGTGAAGCGGGTGAGGCGCGAACAAGCTCGTCTTTCATGCCGACTCCATCATGTCAGCCCTGAAAGACCGATGCTACGGGACGTCATTGATCACCGGCGAAAGACAAAAAGCCAGCAAAAACACGGAAATCAGGCCTGTACCACGTCCGATACAGTGATATGCACTTTCCCGGTCATGAATTCCGGAGCATAGAACTGCGGGCGTACCTTCCTGTGTGCCTCAGTGGAGTACGAACACCCGGACCGGCCCTTCATGTGGGTGCGGAATGCTTGGCCGTCCCGGAGACACGACCGCGAGAGCGGTCCGGTGTCGTGAAGGGCTGATTTCTGTGTCTGACAAGTCTTGACGGCACTGGTCTCCTATGCCACACTGAAATTGTCAACAGCAAACGATTGCAGTGCAGCAGGTGCGAGTCATGCTGGTCGCGGTGCCTTTTCGGCGCAAGAAGCCGAGGAGCGTGGTGCTGCGCGAGTGGTTCCGGAGATGAAATCTTCAGAGGAGCGTCATGCAACGAACAACCTTTCACGTCGGACTACGCGACCTCTTCAGGGACAGGGGGCGGCCCTTTTCCGCAGGGTCGTCGGGCAACAGGGCCAGCGGATGAGTGCGCCCGGTTCTGCGCTACACCGCTCTCCTGCGGCAATCTGGCAGTTCTTCAGCGCCGCGCCGTATCTTCTGCCAGCGCTGCTGGTCTTTGTCATCTTTACGTACTACCCTCTGGGACGCGTCATCTACATGAGCTTCACGGACGCGGACCTGCTCAGGCCTACCCCGAACTTCGTCGGTCTGGCCAACTACAAAGCAATGCTGCTCAGTGCCGACTTCTGGGCAATTTTTCGCAACACGGCCATCTTCGGAATTGGCGTCACGTTGATCGAAGTCGTCCTTGGCATGAGCCTCGCTTTCCTGATGAACGCCAAAACACGCGTGCAGGGCCTGGTGCGAGGTGCCGTCTTCACGCCAGTCGTCGTCTCTATCGCCGCCACGGCGCTGATCTGGAATTATCTGCTCAACCCGACTGGTGGCCCCGTCAATGACGCGATCCGTTCGGTCGGTCTGCCCGCACCGGGCTGGCTCGCCGACCCGTCCACGGCACTCGCCAGCCTGATCCTCATCGCGGTCTGGAAGGGTGTCGGCTTGCCGGCCGTGCTGTACCTCGCGGGCCTGCAGGGAATTCCCCGTGAACTCGAAGAAGCCGCGGTCGTGGACGGCGCGAACCGTTGGGAAATCGCCTGGAAGATCATTGTTCCCATGCTCGCACCCACCACCGCGCTGGTGTTTTTCATCTCACTTGCCGGAACGTTCCAGTCGTACGGCCTCGTGCTGCTGATGACGCAGGGCGGGCCTGTGGGCGCGACCAACCTGCTCGGGTATTACATCTACCAAAATGCCTTCCAGTACTTTCAGATGGGCTTCGCGAGCGCGCTGTCCGTCACGCTGTTCGTGATTCTGCTGGTGGTCGGGTACGTTCAGCTCAGAATCGCAGAAAGGCGGGTGCACTACCAATGAGCCGTGCATTGGATGCCAATACCAGTCACAGCACACGGAATTTCCGTCAACGGCGCCGCGTGTCGCAATGGGCGCAGGAAATCCTTGGTGTGGTCGTTGCCGGGCTGTTCCTCATTCCGCTGGTGTGGATGCTGCTCGCCGCCCTCAAGGATCCGAGTGAGGTGTTCACCGGCACACTCCTTCCCGAGAAGTGGATGTGGCAGAACTTCGTGAAAGCCTGGAACACCGCGCCTTTCGCACGGTACCTGCTGAATTCGCTTTTCGTTTCGGGTACGGTCACCTTCGTGGTGCTGCTGACCTCCAGCATGGCCGGCTTTGCCTTCTCCCGACTCCACTTTCCGGGTCGCCAGTGGCTCTTTCTGATCGCGCTGGGCACCCTGATGATTCCCGGGGACGTGCTGCTCATCCCGAACTTCATCACCATGCGCGAGTTCGGCTGGGTGAACAGCTACCAGGCGCTCATCGTTCCCTTTCTCGCCAGCGGCTTTGGGGTGTTCCTGATGCGCCAGGCCTTTATGCGCACTCCTGTCGAACTCGAAGACGCCGCCCGCATTGACGGCGCAAAGCCCGCGCAGTTCCTCTTTCGCATCCTGATGCCGCTCAACGGGCCCTCGCTCAGCGCCCTGGGCGTCCTGACCTTCCTCGGCACGTACAACGCCCTAGTGTGGCCGTTCATTGCCGCGTCCCGA
The DNA here is from genome assembly GCF_000317835.1 of Deinococcus peraridilitoris DSM 19664. Taxonomy (NCBI): domain Bacteria; kingdom Thermotogati; phylum Deinococcota; class Deinococci; order Deinococcales; family Deinococcaceae; genus Deinococcus; species Deinococcus peraridilitoris. The sequence goes on from NC_019793.1 coordinate 1,380,092, forward strand.
GAGGAAGTCCGAACAGTGCAAGTCGGACTGGCCAGCTTCAACAACCTCGAAGTGCTCAATCTCCCCGTCATCCTCGCCGCCACCACCATTGTCGTGGCGCCGGTCCTGATCGTTTACGCCTTTGCTCAGAAGTGGTTCATCGAAAGCGCCGCCAGCAGCGGCCTGAAAGGATGACTTGAATCAACCCGTTCAGATTCCCGGAAAGTTCTCGCCCATCTGGTTTTTCGTGCTGAAGGAGATGTTATGAAAAAACGTACCTTACTTGCGCTGTCCCTCGCCCTCGGTCTCGGTTCACAAGCGTTCGCCGCCACGGAAATCACCTTCCTGTACGGCCTGGGCGGTCCACTTGGTGAGCGCGTCGTCGAAATGGTCAACGCCTTCAACAGAAGCCAGAATGACGTGGTCGTACGTGCCGAGCACGCCGGCAACTACGATCTCGTGCTGCAAAAAGCCCTGGCGGGCATTGCCGCCGGGCAGCCCGCAGGTGACGTGCTGCAACTTGAGGTGTCACTGTACACCCGCCTCGCCGACGCGGGACAGCTGGCCGACCTCAGCAAGATGCCCGGCTTCATGGATCAGTACAACGGCCTGTGGGGCGTGTTCAAAAACCAGGCGAAACGTCCCAGCGGGTACTTTGCCAGCCCCTGGAACAACTCCGTGCCAGTGCTCTACGCCAACCAGGAACTGCTCGCCAAAGCCGGAGTACGGGCCATTCCAAAGACCTGGGCTGAGGTACGCGACGCCGCCCGGAAAATCAAAGCCGCGACGGGAGTGCCGGCCATCAACATGCCCGCAGATACCTGGCTGCTGGAGGCGGGGTTGCTGTCCAATGGTGTCGAGCTGATCAAAAACGGACGCCTGCAACTCGACCAGCCGGGCGCTATCGAGGTGCTGACGTTCTGGCAGGATATGATGCGTGAGGGCAACGTGATGATGGACGGCCCGAACGTCGCTGCGGAGTTCGCCTCAGGACGTCTGGCCATGCGCTTCGGGTCTGTTGCCACGCGCACCGAGCTCAACCAGACCGTCAAATTCCCATTCACTGCAGGCCCCGTGCCTTACTTCAAGACGCCGGGCGTCACCACCGGCGGCGCGGTCCTGGCCATTCCCAAGGCCGTTCCGACCGCGCGTCAGCAAGCTGCCTGGAAATTCATTTCCTGGCTCAATCAACCTGCCCAGCAAGCGACCTGGATTGACAAGACGTTCTACCTGCCCGTCAGCCGGACCACGGTCTCAACGCCTGCCTTCCAGACTTTCCTCAAGAGCGGTAAAGGACTGGACGCGGGGTACCGTCAGCTGCCGAACGCCAAACCACGGCCGACGGCCCCCAACTACCCCCAGGTTCAGGCGGATATTGTCAAGGCGTTGCAGGAACTCTACCTGCGTAATGCCCCCGTGGAGGCGACCATGAAGAACCTCGCGGACCGCACGGCGCCCCTGTTCAAAGACGTGAAGTAAGGCGGAACGAATGTGTGGCCGCCTCAGTTTCACTCGAGGCGGCCCGCATCGTTCAAGGTCGGTGCGGGTGTCCTTTCGTCGGCTGTCCTCGTGGCAAGACACGACTGAGGCAGCAGACAGCAAAACGGGGCTCCGCGCTTTCATGCTCGTCTGCCGGAGTGAACATCCGGAAATCGTTTGCGGTCCATGAGGAGGCACAATTGGGCAGTTTGACGCCAATGCGGGCATCACTCTTTTACAATTGATTTCCAAAGCCGCTGGGGGATCCGTGAACATCAGTGAACTCGCCGAAAAACTCAACCTTCACGCGTCCACCGTCTCGCGCGCCCTCAACCGGCCCGAAAGCGTCGCAGAAGCCACGCGTCAGCGCGTGATCATTGCTGCACAGACCTATGGTTACCGTCCCAACGGCCTGGCCCGCTCCCTGCGCACCCGTCAGACCAGCACGCTCGGCTTGATCGTCTCCGACATCCGCAATCCCTTTTACGCCTCGCTGGCCAAAGCGATTGAGGACGTCGCGCGCAAGAACGACTTCAGCGTCATCATCAGCAATGCCAACGAAGACCCGCGGCAGGAAGAAAACGCGCTGCGTCTTCTGGAAGAAAAGCAGGTCAGTGCCATCATTCACTGCTCCACGGGCGCCAACCTCGAAATCCTGAGGGCGATGCAGGAGCGAGGAGTCCTGATCCTCGATCTTGACCGCGCGTCCGGGCTCGATGACGTCGATCAGGTCCTCGTCAACAACCGCCTGGGGGCAGCACTCGCCGCTCGACATCTGCTCGAACTCGGACACACCCGCCTCGCGACCATCGCCGGTCCCCTGCACCTCACGCCCGGACGCGAACGGCTGGAGGGGTTCCGCCTGGCCCTGGAAGAAGCCGGGCTGGCCCTGCCGTGGGAACTGATCGAAGTCGGTGATTTCCGCGAAGCCTCCGGTTACGCGGCCACGCAGCGTCTGCTGGGTCTTGCGCAGCCTCCCTCCGCGCTCTTTGTTGCGAACAACGAAATGCTGGCGGGCGCCCTGGCGGCCCTGCGCGATCAAGGCGTGCGCGTACCCCGCGACCTGTCGCTGGTGTCCTTCGATGACGCGCGCTGGGCGCAGTACACCGATCCACCCCTCACGGTCATCGCGCAGCCCATCGACGCCATGGGCACCCTGGCCGCCAAACTGCTGCTGCGGCGCCTTCGGGACGCCAACGCGCCCTCACACCACGTGCTCGATCCACACCTGATCATCCGCGCTTCCACCCGGTCCCTCACGCCCTGACCGGGCACCTGTCTGACCGGACATCTGCGCACTCCCCCATTGACTTCCCGGAAACCTCTCGCGCTTCGCCGGGAGACCCTTTCACACGACCCGCCCGACAACTGCGGGCCGCCTGCTCAGGAGTCCTATGAATTCGAATGCCGGTCTTTCTCCTCTTCGTGGGCTTGCCAAACTCCGTGACGTCCGAACGCGGCGTTTCTCCAGTTACGACCGCACCGGAGGAAACGACGACCGACTGCACATCCAAAGCGGAGAGACGGTCACCATTGCCCAGACGGACGGTGCCGGCATCGTCACGCACCTGTGGGTCACCATTGCCTGCGATTCACCGCACTACCACCGCAAGATCATTCTGCGCGCCTACTGGGACGGTGAGGATACCCCCAGCATCGAGTGCCCGATCGGGGATTTCTTCGGAATGGGGCACGCGCAGACGCGCAACTATGCCAGCCTCCCTTTACAGATGAGCCCGCAAGACGGCAAGGCCCTCAACTGCTACTTCCCCATGCCCTTTGAGCGCAGCATGCGCTTCACGGTCACCAGTGAATGCGAGGATGAAGTCCGCTTTTACTACTACGTCGACCTTGAACTCCACGAGCAGCTCGAAGCTGGCCTGGGCCGCTTTCACGCCCAGTGGCGCAAGTCCACTCCTCAAGGGATCAGCGACGAGGGTCTCACCAACGAGGAATACCAGTTCGGGGGCGTCAACGTTGACGGCGCAGACAACTACACCATCGTGCAGGCCAAAGGCCACGGGCATTACGTGGGCTGCCTGCTGTCCTTTTATTCCTTGCGGCGCTCCAAGGACTGGGATTGGTACGGAGAAGGTGACGACATGATTTTCATCGACGGTGAAGCGGGCCTCAGCGTGCCTGACGCCGGACGGCGAAAACAGGTTCCACACGAACCGGTGTACCCGGAAATCGACGCGCGTGCCGAGTCCAGCCCGGGCGCCAACGACGCCTGGCCTCCCACCCTGCACGGCACCGGCACGGAAGATTACTTCAACACGGCCTGGTGTCCCAATCAGGAGTACGCCGCTCCGTATCACGGCGTCATCGCCGGGGGCGGACCGAACTGGACAGACCCCATCACGCTGTACCGCTTTCACATCGAGGACCCGGTGATCTTCAAGCGTGACCTGCGCGTCACCATCGAGCATGGACACGCCAACCGGCGCGGTGATGAGATGACCAGCGTCGCTTTCTGGTACCAGGCCGAGCCTCACGCGCCCTTCCCGGAATTACCTTCCGTGAAAGACCGTCTGCCCGCGTTTCGCAACATTCACGAACACCGCGAGTAAATGATGGGCGGACCACACCAGGATCAGACACTACACCTTCAGGCGCCCGGTACAACCCGGCCATCGCGCAACCCTCAACCAATCTCAGACTGCAGCGTCGCAGGACCACGCCTGGCTCCGGGTTCCTTTGCCGAAATTCCCGGAAGTGCTGTCAGGGCACCGCACCATCAGCACTGCGGAAACAAGCTGTCCACGGCGCAAACCGCGCTGTCTACCCGAGGTGAATCATGATTCAGCACGCCTACCTGGTGGCAAGTGGAGATTTACGTCTCGCCGCCAACCAGAACTGCTGGCCCGCCCAGCAACGCATGGAAGAACAACTCACGGGGGCCCTCGCCCGACACGGCGTGCGTGTCACGCGTGCCCATCCCTACGACCCCACCGAACGGCACGGCTTCATCTCCAGTCAGCGCATGGGCATGAACGTCTTCCGCGACATTCCCAAAGACGCTCCCGTCATCGTCGCCGAAGCCGTCTGGCAGTACAGCTACCACGTGCTTGCCGGTTTGCGTGACCATCGGGGCCCGATCCTCACGGTGGGAAACTGGAGTGGTGAGTGGCCCGGCCTGGTGGGGCTGCTCAACCTCAACGGCAGCCTCACCAAGATGAATGTCCGGTACAGCTCACTGTGGAGCGAAGACTTCAGCGACGGGTACTTCACCGAAAAAATTCAAGAATGGCTGCAGCACGGTCAGGTCACGCACGACACCAGCCACGCACAACCCCTCGACGCCCACAGGCTACCCGGCGACGCGCGAGCACTCGGTGAAACACTCGCCGCGCGACTGCAGCACGACAAGGCCATCCTCGGGGTGTTCGACGAGGGCTGCATGGGCATGTACAACGCCATCATCGACGACGAACTGATGAATCCCACCGGCATGTACAAAGAACGCCTCAGCCAGTCCGGCCTGGTCGCCGAAATGCGCCTCGTCACCGACGAAGAAGCCCGGACGGCGCTTGACTGGCTGACGTCGCGTGGCATGACCTTTCGTTTCGGTGAGGACGAAGCCACCGAACTCACCCTGCGCCAGACGCTCGAGCAACTCAAGATGTACATCGCCGCCGTGCGCATCGCGCACCGGTTCGGGTGCGACGCGATTGGCATTCAGTACCAGCAGGGCCTCAAGGACATGGCGCCCGCCAGTGACCTCGCCGAAGGTCTGCTCAACAACCCCGAGCGGCCCCCGGTCTACCATCCCGACACGGGTGAGGAACTCTACGCCGCTCAGGCCCTGCCACACTTCAACGAAGTTGACGAAGGCGCCGGCATGGACGCGCTTGTCACCAACCGCATCTGGCAGGCACTCGGCCTCGAGCCCTCCACCACCCTGCACGATTTACGCTGGGGTGAAGAGTACGACGGGCAGTTCGTGTGGGTCTTTTTGATCAGCGGTGCCGCGCCCGCATCGCACTTCAAAGGTGGGTACGCGGGCGCGAGCAGCGAACGTCAACCGGCCATGTACTTCCGTCTGGGCGGCGGAACGCTCAAAGGCGTCAGCAAACCCGGCGAGCTGGTCTGGTCACGCGTGTACGTTCAGGGCGGGCAGCTCTGCGCCGACCTCGGTCTGGGACGCGCCCTCGACCTGCCCGATGAAGAAGTGCAGCGCCGCTGGCAGGCCACCACCCCCGAGTGGCCCATCATGAACGCGGTGCTCGATGGCGTCAGTCGAAACCAGATGATGGCGAAACACCAGGCGAACCACATCAACGTCGCGTACGCCCCCGACCGGGAGACGGCCCGTCACGCGCTGGGCGTGAAGGCCGCGATGCTCGGTGCGCTCGGAATTCACGTGAACCTCTGTGGAGACGCGCGGGAGGTCACGTATGCAGGGCACGTGAACGAGGCCGTGCAATGAGCGATCTGCTGCTCGGCATTGACGTCGGCACGTACAGCAGCAAAGGTGTCCTCGTCACTCCTGCAGGGCAGATTCTCAAGAGTCACGTCGTTCCGCACGGCATCGACATGCCGCAGCCCGGGCATGTCGAACAGGACGCAGACAACGTGTGGTGGCAGGACGTCGTGCAGATCATCCGCGAATTGCTGAACGGTGAACCGTATTCCGGCGCGGACGTGGCGGGCATCGCCGTGAGCGCCATCGGTCCCTGCCTTTTGGCGCTCGATGAACATGGCCGGCCCCTACGGCCGGGCATTCTGTACGGCGTGGACACCCGCGCGCACGCGGAAGTTGCGGAACTCGAACGCGAGTACGGCGAAGCAGGTATTCTCGAGCGGTCGCTGATGAGCTTCACCAGCCAGGCGATCGGTCCGAAAATCCGCTGGCTGCAACGCCACGAAGGATCGGTTTGGCAGCAGACCCGCACGCTCACCACGGCCAGCAGCTACCTGGCGTTTCGCTTGACGGGAGAGCACGTGATGGACCGCCATACCGCGAGTCATTACATGCCGCTGTATGACCCGAGAAAGCACGGTTGGAACGAGGCACTCGCCGACGAGTTCCTCGGAAACGTCCGACTTCCACGGCTTGGCTGGAGTGATTCGCCCCTGGGCACTGTCACATCCCGCGCGGCCGCACAGACCGGGTTGCGCGAAGGCACGCCTGTGGCAGTCGGCGCCGTGGACGCCCTCAGCGAAGCGATCAGCGTCGGCGCGGTGCGCAGCGGCGACTTGATGATCATGTACGGCAGCACCACTTTTTTCATTCTGGTGCAGGACGTGCCGACACCGGACACGCGGGTGTGGACGGTGTCCGGCGCGTTCGAAGGGCAGTACAACCTCGCGGCAGGCATGAGTACCACCGGCAGCCTGACGCGCTGGTTCCGGGACGAATTCGCGCGGGACTTGCCCGAGGAGCGCGCGTACGATGAACTCTTTCAGGCCGCACAGAACATTCCCCCGGGAGCAGGCGGGCTGCTGGTGCTGCCCTACTTCAGTGGGGAACGGACGCCCATCAATGACACCAAAGCCAAAGGAATCATTGCGGGATTGACGCTGTCACACTCCCGTGAGCATGTCTTTCGCGCGGTGCTGGAAAGCGTCGGGTTTGGCATCCGGCACAACCTGGAGACCTTCCGGGCGCTCGGAGCCGACATCAAACGCGTCATTGCGGTGGGTGGGGGGACGAAGAGCCAGACGTGGTTGCAGATCGTGTCGGATATTGCCGGGGTGACGCAGCTCGTGCCGGCCAAAACGATCGGAGCGAGTTACGGGGACGCGTTCCTGGCCGGTCTCGTCACGGGGAACGTCACGCGTGATGCACTCATGCATTGGGTGGGAGAAGCACAGGAAGTCACGCCAAATCCCACGACCACCGAGGTGTATGATCACCAGTACCAAGCGTATCGGCAGCTGTACCTCCAGACTCGCAGCGTCATTCATAGCCTCTGAACGCGGCTCCCCTGGTGTCACGCCTCGCCACGCTGACGTCAAGCCTGTTCCTGGTCGGCGATTGGAACGCCTTTCAGTTCGAACCTTCCCCCGCCGGAAACTCGGACAGGCGGCGCCGCATACCACGCCTGAGGGCTGCCCGAACGCTCCTTGCGACACGAGGAACACATCATGACCAACGGGGAACACGACAAGCGCCTGCTCGACCTGCGTGGAGAAGTGTCACCCCATCCACGTGTGCACTATCTGCAACATGAATTCAGGGTGGCAGAGGAACTCCACGGGCTGAAAGTGACGCTGCGTTTTCACAAGGAGCGCCGCTGCCAGTTGTTCCTGTCGGTGTTCGGACCCGCCGGATACCGCGGGACACGCATGAATCCCGCCGCAGTCGGGGAAATCGAACTCGAGCTGCGCTTCGGAACGGATTTCGCCTCGCCGGGGGCTTTGCCAGGGCCCATTGAGGCCGGGGAATGGCGCGTGCAGATCGACGTCGAAAGTACTGACGAAACCACGCCGTACAGCCTCACCGTAGGCGCGCACACCGAGGACCCGACAGCGCACACCACACCGAAACCGGCGACGCAGAACGGCCGTGCGGGCCAAGGCTGGTACCGGGGCGAACTGCACGCCCACACGCACCACAGTGATGGCAAGCCCACGCCAACCCAACTGGCGGCGGCCGCGCGGCAGTACCAGCTCGATTTTCTCGCCCTGACCGACCATTTCACGCCCGCCGGCTGGCCCGAAATCCAGGCGCTCGCCGATGAGAAGCTGGCGGTGATTCGTTCGCTGGAACTGACCGGTCACCGTGGTCACGCCAACCTGCACGGCCTGCAAGAATGGGTCGACGTGTTCGTCGATGATCCTGACGAGCCCTGGAACGTCAACGATGTCGCGCGTGCCGTGCGGTCGCAGGGTGGGCTCTTCTGTGTCAATCACGCTTTCTCCAACCACCTCGGCTGGCGCTACCACGAGTTCGACTGGTCCTTGTGTGACGCGTACGAAATTTATCACCAGCTCGAAGGTCCCAACAACGCGGCGCAGCTGACGTTCTGGGACGGTCTATTGCGCGCCGGGCAGCGCATCACGGGCGTGGCCGGAACGGACTCACACGATCCGCACGCCGGTCGGCACCGCCTGGGGCAGGCCGTCACGGTCATCGGGGCGGACAGCCTCACGCCGTCCGGACTGCTCGCCGGCCTGAAAGCCGGACGGGCTTATGTTTCCCTGGGTCCCACGTTGATGTTCGAGGGGCATGCGGGCGGTGATCGGGCCGGTATGGGAGGGGAGCTGCCTTGCGCGCCCGTCCGCCTGCAGCTTCAGCTGACCAACCTGCAGTACCCGACGCGGCTGTTCGTCCTGAAAAACGGGCTTTACCACACGCACCAGGATCTGCCGGCCAATTCAGCGGTCACTGAACTCGAAATCCACGACCCGGACCCTTTGCCCGGTTACTACCGGGCCGAAGCGTACGCCCTGGCCCCCCAAAGTGACTCTGTCGCAGGACGCGAATGGCAGAACACCCTGCTGCTCAGCAACCCCATCTACGTTCGAGGTTGATCAGGACCAGCCCGCGTGCGGTGGAGAACAGACCGCTCCGCCATGCCCGAGGAGGTCCGGCATCCCGCGTCGACACCGCAGCACAGGCGCCAGCCTTGAAGAGCGTGTCAGGTGACTCCCAAGACAGGAGCATGGTTATGACCACCCTTTCCTCTGAAACGATGGTTTTTCGCGCTCCACGCGAAATTGCCTTCGAACCCGAGCCTCTCGCGCCCCTGAAACCCAACGAAGTGCGCGTGCGCACCCTGTTCTCCGGCATCAGCGCCGGCACCGAAATCACCGCGTACCGGGGCAGCAACCCATACCTGCACAAACGCTGGGACCCCGAATACCGGCTGTTCCGTCCTGGCGCGGAACCCACCCACACCTACCCCCTGCGCGGCTGGGGGTACGAGGAAGTCGGTGAGGTCACCGAACTCGGCTCGGCCGTTCGTGACCTGCAGGTCGGCACACACGTGTTCGGCACCTGGGGTCACCGCACGCACGCCGTCCTGCCCGCCGGCACCGCCATTCCCCGGCAGATGCCCGGCACCCTCGAGCCGATCCTGGGGATTTTCTCGCGCATCGGCTCGATCGCCCTCAACGGCATTCATGACGGGCGCATCCGCCTCGGGGAAAGCGTGGCGGTGTTCGGACTGGGGGTCCTCGGGCAGATCGTAGCGCAAAGCGCGAAGCGGTCCGGCGCAACGGTCATCGGCGTGGACCTGCATGCCTCCCGGCTGGACCTGGCACTCAAGCTCGGCATCGACCAAGTGATCGACGCCAGCACCGCCCAAGCCGCGGAGGCCATCAAGGATCTGACCGGTGGACGCGGCGCGGACGTGTGCTTTGAAGTCACCGGCGCGCCCAGCGCCCTGAACGAAGCCATCCGCGCTGCCGCGTACTCCGCGCGGGTGGTCGCGATGGGCTTTATTCCCGGGGAAGCCCGCGGTCTCTTTTTGGGTGAGGAGTTTCACCACAACCGCATCAACGTCGTCTCATCACAGATTTACGGTCCGGACCCGGAACTCAAATACCGCTGGGATGACTTGCGGCTCGCGCAGACCGCCATGCACCTGCAAGCGCAGGGATGGTGGGACCTCAAACCCCTGATTTCCCACGTTCAGCCTTACCGTGAAGCCGCCGCCCTTTTCGACACGCTCGACCGGCATCCTCAGGACGCGATGCAGGCCGTGCTGGACTTCCAGGACGCCTGATGCGCCTGAAAGCCGCCCTCCTCGGCTGTGGAAGTTTCGCACGCCGCCACACCCAGGTCCTCGGCACGCTGGGGGATGAAGTGCAACTCGTGGCCTTTTCCGACCGCAACGAGTGGAAGGCACGCGCCTTCTCGGATGAGTTCAGCGGCGGTCAGGCGCGCGTCTTCACGCATCACCACGCGCTGCTGGAGGAAATGAGCCTTGATCTGCTGGTGGTGTGCCTCCCGCCGTTCGGGCACAGCGACGAGGTGGAACGCGCCGCCGAGCGTGGCGTGCACGTGTTCATCGAGAAGCCCATCGCGCTTGACATGCCTCACGCGTCACGGATGGTGCGCGCGGCAGAGCAGGCCGGCATCCGAACACAGGTGGGGTTCATGTCCCGCTTCGGAGAAGCCGTCGAGCAGTTCAAGCAGCGTGTGGACTCCGGTGAGGCCGGCGCGGTCGGGCTGTTCAGCGCCCGCTACTTCTGCAATGCCCTGCACGCCCCCTGGTGGCGCGACCGCGAGAAGTCCGGCGGGCAGCTCGTCGAGCAGGCGATTCACCTCTTCGACGTCCTGCGCTTCCTGATGGGAGACCCGGTCAGCGTGTACAGCCGTCAGGCGAATTTCTTTCACCGCGACGTGCCCGGATATACTGCCGAGGACACCAGCGCCACCCTCCTGAATTTCGCCAGTGGCGCGATCGGTGTGGTGCAGGCCACCAACGGCGCGGTTCCGCAACGCTGGCTGTCGGAGTTTCAGGTGGTCGCGCAGCACCTGACCGCCGAGTTCGCCAGCCACAGCCACGCAACCTTCCACTTCACATCACAGCCGAACACGCCCGTGCACACGATTGACTCAGGCGATGACGTGTTCGTGCGTCAGATGTCAGATCTTGTGCGAGCGATCCGCACGGGCAGTGAAACGCGCACGCCGCTTCGTGAGGGTGCGCGCACCCTCGAGCTGGTGCTGGCCGCCCGCCGATCCGCCGAAGAAGCCCGCGAAGTGCGCCTTGACTGACGCCTCACCGTCACCGGTCACGCTGAAGGAGGACGCGCAGCCACAGCAGCGTCATACTGACGAACAACACCATTTTCTCGTGGAGGATTCCTTGAAACACTTGAGAGACCATCATCCTCGTCCGCAACTCACCCGCGAGCAATGGCAGGATCTGTCGGGCCCTTGGGCATTCGCATTCGACGACCAGAATGTCGGCCTGCGACAGCGCTGGTTTGAGTCCCCCCAGCACTTCGACCGGCAGATCCTGGTGCCGTTTCCACCTGAATCACACGCGAGTGGCTTGCGAGAGACGGGTTTTCATCCGGTCGTCTGGTATCGCCGGACGTTCCAGGTCGGCCCGGCAGAACGCTCGGGCCGCCTGCTGCTGCACTTCGGGGCAGTCGATTACCGCGCGCGGGTGTGGCTCAACGGTCGCCTGGTCGCCGAACACGAAGGAGGCCACACGCCCTTCACAGCCGACCTGAGCGACGCCTTGACTGACGACGGCGAACAGGTGCTGGTGGTGCGCGCCGAGGACGATCCCCGGGACCTCGCGCAACCACGGGGCAAGCAGGACTGGCTTTTGGAACCCCACGCCATCTGGTACCACCGAACGACGGGCATCTGGCAGACGGTCTGGCTGGAATGCGTGCCGTGGACGTACCTTCAGCACCTCCGCTGGACCCCCAACCTCAACCGGATGGAACTGCACCTGCAAGCGCAGCTGAACGACGCTCCGGCAGAACCCTGCGACCTGCGCGTACGTCTGACGTTACGTGGGCAGTTTCTCGCGGAACAGGTGGTGCGCGTGATTGGCCGTCAAGTGGCCTGCACGCTGTCGCTTCAACACCTGCCGGTCAATCCTGAACGTGACGACCTGCTGTGGTCTCCCAGACGGCCCAACCTGATCGATGCCGAACTGAGCCTGCTGCAAAACGGGTCGCTCCTCGATCAGGTGGCCTCATATGCGGGCATGCGCAGCGTCGCCGTCAAAGGCGGTCGCTTCCTGCTCAACGGCCTGTCGTATTACCAGCGGCTCGTGCTGGCTCAGAATTACTGGCCCCAGTCGCACCTCGCCGCTCCGGACCCGCAGGCCCTGGAGCGTGAGGTACGCCTCGTCAAGGACCTCGGGTTCAACGGTGTCCGCATTCATCAGAAGATCGAAGATCCCCGGTTTCTGTATTGGTGCGACACCCTCGGATTGCTGGTGTGGGGCGAAATGCCCAGCGCGTACGTCTTCACCGAGCAGATGTGTGAACGCCTGACGCGCGAATGGCTTGAATTCATCCGGCGGGATTACAGTCATCCCTGTGTCGTCGCGTGGGTTCCCCTCAATGAATCCTGGGGCGTACCGGACTTGGAAGGTGACAGCGCGCAACGGGCTTTCGCGAGGGGACTCTACCAGCTCACCAAAGCGTTCGACCCAACCCGGCCGGTGATCGCCAACGACGGCTGGCAGTTTGTGGGTGGAGAAATGATCGGTGTGCACGATTACGCGACGCAGGGCGCCACACTGCGGGAACGTTACGGCACACATGAAGCCATGGAACGCACCTTGCAGTACGTGCAACCGTACTTCCGCAACCTCCTGACCCACGGAGAAGCGCGCGCTGACGAAGCGATGATCCTGAGTGAATTCGGCGGGCTCAGTTTTGCGCCGGGCGCCGACCAGGCCTGGTTTGGGTACGGCACCGTCACCAGCAGCGAAGGACTGCTCGAGCGTTACCGGGAACTGGTAACGGCCGTGCTGCACTCGGAAGTGCTGATGGGCTTCTGCTACACGCAGCTGACGGATACCGAACAGGAAACCAACGGGCTGCTCACGGCCGAACGGCAACCCAAGCTGGACATCGACGTGTTGCGGGCCATCAATACCCGGTCATCACAATCGATGCCTGGCGACGTGCTCAAGGACATTCATCATGACGCCCAAGCCCGCCACGATTCACGGCTCAAGTAAACGGCAGGCCGGCACACTGGAATTGATGGAGTGAGCTTCTCCATCAATTCCACTAACAAACGCTCCAGGACGTTACGCCTCGGTGCCGAGGTGCTCGCGCGCCCACTCGTAGAATTCAGGCTTGTAGAACTCCAGACGGACTTTCTTGTATTCCTTGGTGGAATACAGAATGGCGTGGTCGATTCCCTGAGCGACCTCGTCTGCAATGGCCTGAATTTTCCCAAAAGCCTCTTCCTTGCTGCGCCCGTGCACCATGGTGAAGATGGTGTAGGGCCACTCCGGATACGTGGGCCGCAGGTAGCAATGTGAGACTGCCTTGAACTCCGCCATGCGCTGCCCCACCCGGGCCACGTCCGACTGAGGCACCGCCCAGACACCCATGGCATTAAAGGTGAATCCCGCCTTCTGGTGGCGAAACACGGCACTGACCCGCCGCAGCGCCCCGGCGGCCTTCATCTGCGCAGCATGCGCGGACAGCTCCTCGATGGTCATGCCCAGGGCCGCACACGCCGACGCGTAAGGCTCCTCGACGAGCGGCAGGTCCTTCTGAAACTCCAAGACAAACTGCCGATCGATCCCGCTCACCTGATACCCGATGTTGCGGTTCTCGTTGGTGTACTGCGGCTTGCTCTTGGCGTTCCAGTCCTCGGTGCCGGTCATGTCGAACTCCACACCGATCTTGTACAGGTGCAGCGTCGGCATCAGGCGCGTCAGGTCGGCGCCTGACACCTCGTGCAGCTTCTGCACGTGCGCTTCGAGGTCACTCTCGGGCGGCACGGCGATGGTGTACCACAAATTGAAGTCGTGGTTGCGCTTGTAGTTGTGGCTCACGCCCGGGTGCGCGTTGATCACCTCAGCCACTGCGTCGAGTTTGTCCGGATCGGCTTTCACCGCCACCAGGCTCGACTGGTAACCCAGCGTGCGGGTATCAAAAATCGCGCTGATCTGACGCAGCACGCCCTTGTCCTTCTCTTCGCGCAAGATGGCCAGGGCCGCCTCCTCGGTCAGGCCGACCTCCTGAGCGAGCACACGATACGGCCGCGCCACGATCGGAATGTCCTTCTGCACGCGATTGAGCAGCAGCTCACGCGGCGTCGTTTCGGTCACGGCGGTCATGGGGTCACGCTAGCACGCGGCGCGTGGGCAAAGGTCCCTGCCCGTCACGGCAGAGGGTGTCTGTGAGGTGGTTTAGGGTTTGCCAGGGGCTTGGCGAGGGCAAATACAGTCAAACGTCAAAAACCACCCCAAAGAGTCTTCATCCCAAAAGCTCAATCGACCACCGCGACCACTTCAATCTCCACCAGCACATCGCGCGGAAGACGCGAAACCTCCACCGTGCTCCGTGCCGGAAAAGGCTCTGAGAAGTGCTCGGCGTACACTGCGTTGAGTTCTGCAAACTGCCCGAGGTCCGTCACGAACACCGTGGCCTTGATGACGCGCGACAAGGAGGTGCCCGCCGCTTCCAGCACGGCCTGCAAATTGGCAAAAACCTGCCGTGCCTGCTCTTCGATGCTGCCTTCAACCAGGGTGCCGTCGGGCCGCAGGGGAATCTGGCCGCTGGTGTACACGAGCTGACCGTGACGGATGGCCTGGCTGTAGGGGCCGATGGCGGCGGGCGCGTGAGGCGTGCTGATGGACTGGGTCATGCCTTTACTTTACGGTCCCGCAGCTTATTTGGAGGAGCCCTTGTGGGTGACATCGCGTTTGTGCTCTTTGGAGCGCGCGGCACGGGGCTCGCGTTGCAACAGGCGTGGCGTGAGCAGCAGGGCGGCGAGGGCGAGCACACCCAGCGCAGCGACCGTGACGTTGTGTTCGGGCAGGATGATCATGCCGAGCAGGGTCAGGTAAAGCACGGCCAGGGTCAGGTAAGTCACCGGGCGACGCGGCGAGGGTGTGCGTAACGCTTCGATGTCGATCGGACCTTCGTCGCTCAGGGCAGGCAACGGGTAACGGGGCCTCGGGGCATTCACGCGGACGTCGATGACCAGCACCGTGATGTTGTCAGGTCCACCGCGCGCATTGGCCGTCGCGATCAGCCGGGCGAGCAGCTCTGGCGCATCAGGAATCTGGGTGAGGAGCTGCGCGATTTCGGCGTCGTCAACAACGGCGGTGAGGCCGTCGCTGCACACCAGCAGCCGGTCACCGCGCTCGAGCGGTACGCCCAGCAGGTCGAGACGGACCCGTTCGTCGCTGCCCAGGGCGTTACTGACGACGTTGCGCCAATGGTGACCGCGCGCTTCCTGCTCGCTGAGAAAGCCCCGACGAACCTGCTCGGCCACCCAGGAGTGATCGCGGGTGAGGCGGGCGAGCTTGCCGCCACGCATCAGGTAGGCACGAGAATCGCCGACGTTGGCGATCAATGCCGCGCCCCCATCGATGGCCACGGCAGTCAGGGTCGTTCCCATGCCGGCCTCACTGCCGACCGCGTGGCGGTAAACGGCGAGGTTGGCTGCCTGCACCGCATCGACGAGTCGGTCGGGAGCGGCTTCTGCGGAGCGCAGGTACACCTCGCGCAATTCCTCGATGGCGATGCGTGAAGCGACATCTCCTGCCGCGTGTCCACCCATGCCGTCGGCTACGGCGAAGAGGCCCCCACCTTGTCCGTCGGCGAGCAGGGCGGCGTCCTCGTTGAGGCTTCGCTCGCGGCCGGGATCGGTGAGCATGGCGGCGGTGAACTGGCGCGTGGTGCGCAGGATGGGGCCGGACAAGCGCGAGTTGTCGCTCGATCCGTTTTCGGGAGCGCTGGAATTCCCGCCTTGCCGCATGGCTTCAATATAAGGGAGATATGAAGGAAATTGGGGGCGGTTTTTATAATTGATCGAAGGAGAGCTTGCAGGACCGACCCCTGATGCAAACCAGAACGTCTTGACTCCCGCTTGACCTGTTCGACGCTCCCTCGTAAGGTGAAGGTATGTCTTTACCCCGGACCCAGCGGTCACGTTCGCCTTTTCTGAGGTGCGGGGTTTAGCAGGCTGATTCAGTGCTGCTCGCCCCGCCCGTGTGGCGGGGCTTTTTTGATTGAACCCGGCCTTTCCAATACCCCTGGAGGAGTATGCAAGAAGAAGCCCTGAACGCCATTCGCGGCGCCGACACGCTGGAAGCGCTGCAAAGCGTGAAGACCCAATACCTGGGAAAGAATGGTCTGGTGACCGCCCAACTCAAAACGCTCGGAACCCTGACGCCCGACGAGCGCCGCGAGCGGGGGGCGGCCATCAACCTGCTCAAGCAGATCCTGGAAGCAGCCACTCAGGCACGCGAGAACGAACTGCGTCAGGCCGCGCTGGAAGCCAGGCTCGCCTCGGAAGCCATTGACGTGACGCTGCCCGGCCTGGCGCTTCCGGCTGGTGGACTGCACGTCATCACGCGCATTCTGTACGAGCTTTCGGACATCTTCACCTCCCTGGGGTACGCGGTGGTGGAAGGGCAGGAGGTCGAGGATGAGACCCACAACTTCGACGCCCTGAACATGCCCGCCTGGCACCCCGCGCGTGATTTGCAGGACACCTTCTGGCTGGAGAACGGTCAGGTGCTGCGCACGCACACCAGCAACATGCAGATCCGGTACATGGAAACGCACGAGCCTCCCCTCAAGATCGTGGTGCCCGGGCGGGTGTACCGCTACGAAGCAACCGACGCGACACACGAAAGCATGTTTCATCAGTTCGAAGGCCTGGTGGTCGGCGAGGGCATCACCATGGCAGACCTCAAGGGCGCCATTGCCGAGATGGGGCGCGCGATGTTCGGCAAAAATGCCCGGGTGCGCTTTCAGCCGAGCTACTACCCCTTCGTGGAGCCCGGCGCCGA
Source organism: Deinococcus peraridilitoris DSM 19664 (assembly GCF_000317835.1). Classification (NCBI taxonomy): domain Bacteria; kingdom Thermotogati; phylum Deinococcota; class Deinococci; order Deinococcales; family Deinococcaceae; genus Deinococcus; species Deinococcus peraridilitoris. Next base: position 1,396,966 of record NC_019793.1, read on the forward strand.
CTTTGCGATCTGGTGGGATCAGGAGCAGCGCTGGCTGGAACTGGGTGGCAGCGGCATGGTACATCCGAATGTCTTTCGTGCAGTGGACGATCTGCGTGAAGCGCGTGGTCTCACGCGCATCTACGAAGGCAAGACCGGCTTCGCCTTCGGCCTGGGGCCCAACCGTATCGCCATGCTGCGCTACGGCATTCCTGATATCCGGTATTTCTACGCCAACGACCTGCGGGTCCTGACGCAGTTTCGTGGCGACCTGAATTCGACGGCGCCGCACGCACGAGCGCCGAAGGAGACGATGTGAAGCTGCCTTATTCATGGCTCAAAGCGCTGCTGCCCGAATTGCCACAGGCACCGGATCTGGAGCCCATCCTGGCGAACCTCGGTTTGCCAGTCGAGGAAATCGTGTTGCTCAGCGCACCTCCGGTGGGCGTGGTTTACGGGGAAGTGCTGGAATGCACCCCACTGGAAGGCACCCACCTGTTTCGCGTGACCGTCGAGGCGGGCGAACCGGCGCCGGTGACCATCGTGACCGGCGCGCCCAATACCCGCGCCAACGTCGGTGTCGCGGTGGCCAGACCTGGCACGACCATCGAGGGCAGCGAAATCGGCGTTCGGGCAGTGCAGGGTGTGGCGTCGTGGGGCATGCTGTGCTCACCCAAAGAGCTGGGCGTGGGCGACTACGCGGGTGGCTTGCTGCAGTTGCCCCTGGGAAGCGCGAAAACTGGCACACCCCTGGCGGAACTCTGGCCGGCAGACGCCGTGATTGATATCGAAGTCACCCCGAACAGGGCCGACGCGTTGTCCGTTCTGGGCGTGGCACGCGACCTGGCCGCCGCGCTGGACATCGAGCTGCGCCTTCCCAGTGCTGGAGTGCCACCGCAGCAAGGTGCACCCCAGCCACTGCCGGTGACGCTCACCGAAGGTTGTGACCGCTTCGTCGCGCGCGTGGCCAGCGGGGTGCGCAACGGTCCGAGCCCGCTGCTGGTGCAACGCCGACTGCTCGCCTCGGGCTTGCGGCCCATCGATCTGATTGTGGACGCCAGCAATTACGTGATGCTCGAACTGGGACAGCCGACGGCGTTCTACGATGCCCGCGATGTTGCGCTCGCCCTGCGGGTGGAGCGCGCGGTGCAGGGCGAGCGGACCCAGACCCTGTACGGCGACGAGATCGAACTGAATGAACATGACCTGGTGATTCGCAATGGCGGCGGCGAGATCGTCGGTGTGGCCGGTGTGATCGGCGCCAACTTCGGCGGCATTCGCAGCGATACCAGTGACGTGGTCCTGGAAGCCGCGCACTTCGATCCGGTGAGCCTGCGTCTCACGGCGCGCCGACTGGGCCTGAAGACCGACGCGGTATACCGTTTCGAGCGGGGCGTCGATCCCAACCTCGCGCCGTGGGCGGCCAACCGCATCATGGAACTGCTCGCACAACACGGTGGGGCCGAAGTTCACCCGGGTGTCACCGACGCGGGCAATTCCCACCTGCCCTCCCCTATCGCGTTCGATCCGCAGGCAGCGCGCGACCTGCTGGGCCTCTTCATCAGCGACGACGAGATGCGCGCCACCCTGGAAAAGCTTGGCTGCCAGGTCAGCGAGGTCTGGCGGGTCACCCCGCCCTCCTGGCGCGCGGACCTGAACATCCCCGAGGACCTCACCGAAGAGGTGATTCGTCTGCACGGATATGGGGAACTGCCCGAAACCCTGCCGGAAGTCAAGGTGCATGAAAGCAACCTCGCCAGTGGTGAGGAAGCGCGGGCCCGGCGTGATCTGAAAATGGTCATGGCGGGCCTGGGGTTTCAGGAAGTCGTGACCTACACCTTCACGAATGACGAGGAGGCTCACAAGGCGCGCGCCGAGCGACCTCACCTGCACCTGCGCAATCCCCTCACGAGCGAGCGTACGGCCATGCGCACGGCACTGTACCCCAGCCTGCTGAAAACCGTGCAAGCCAATGCACGTGAGCAGCTGCTGCTGTTCGAAGTGGGACGGGTCTTCCCGGTCAGCGGCGAAGTGGAGCGCTTCGGCGCCCTGATGCGCGGTCCGCTCGCACCGCGCAACTGGCAGGGCCCGATTGCCGGGGGCTTTTACACCTTCAAGGGGCTGCTCGAAGCGGCTGCATCAGAGTTGGGCGCGCAACTTGAAGTACGGGCACTGCGCGGAGAAGAAGTCCCAGGTGCGCTGCATCCGGGTATTGCCGGCGAGGTGCTCTGGAACGGCGTACCGGTCGGCTGGCTGGGTGCGCTGCATCCGGCGCTGGCCAGTGAGTTGGGTCTCAAGGGCGAAACTTTCCTGCTTGAAGTGCGCTTTCCGCTTCCCAGGCGAGCCTGGTCGTTCCGTGATCCGCGCCGCACTCCCGCCAACCTGCGTGATTTGTCGATCATCGCTCCCGACAGCGTCAGTTACGGCGAACTGCGCGACCTGCTGGCACGTGAGGGTGGAGCGCTGCTCGAAAGCATCCAGGTGTTCGACGTGTTCAGCGGCGAGTCGATTCCGTCAGGTCACCGCTCGCTGGCCATCAACCTGTCCTTTCGGGGTGAGCGCACGCTGCAGGACGCCGACGTCGATCCGGTGTTCGACCATTTGATCGCCACCGCGCAAGCACAGGGCTGGACGGTGCGGGGCAAGTAAATGCAAAAGAGGGCGCGTTGCTCGCGCCCTCTTTTCCTGCTATTATTTCGGGGCGCGTGGGACGCCGAGGCGTAGCGCAGGCTGGTAGCGCACTTGGTTTGGGACCAAGGGGTCGCTGGTTCGAATCCAGTCGCCTCGACCAGGACCAACGGTCAGGAAAGCCCACGTGATCTGCGGGATTGGTGTAGTGGTAGCACAGCAGCCTTCCAAGCTTCTGGCCTCGGTTCGAATCCGTGATCCCGCTCCAAATACGGCACTGACCTCGTTGGTGCTCGCTCTGCTGAGGGCGGGGTGACACGTCGCCCCGCCCTCAGCGCTTTGCGCCCTTAGCTCAGCCGGATAGAGCAACCGCCTTCTAAGCGGTCGGTCGAGGGTTCGAATCCTTCAGGGCGCGCCAAAACAAAAGCCGTTTAGGACGGCAAAACGAGAGAGCCTGTGGGTGGAGCAATTCGCCACAGGCTCTCTTGTGCGTAATGCGTGCGTAACGCAAATCGTGTAGTTGGCGCTATTCGAGCAAGCTCCACAAGTATTCAATACCTCTTTCAACGGACGCTCCCACCGCTGAAGAAGCGATCATAGGCGTTAAGGTAGTCCGTAGACGCTGAAGAAGGCTCTTTTGAGCTGTGCTGTCCGGCTGAGCAATTTCGCTTGCAGCCTCGAGCTCGGCTGCCAACCTAAGCGCCTCGGTTCTGATCGCTTCATCCTCACCCGACGTTTTGATCATGCCTTTAAGCCTGCTTAAAGCTTCGATGAAGTCTGGACTGCCAGACGCAACAATGTTCCTCTCGGCTCGAACGCGACGATTTTTCCATCAGCTCTGATAATGATTCCATCATGGAAATCGCTACTAACCACGTTGTCCGAGATAATTGAGTCTTCGATATCACTCCCACGCATGGTGATTCCTGTGCGGCGTTGGTCGTCGTTCGTCATACCTTAAGATAAGGTTAAATGCTTTTCCATCAGCCGGAAGACCTTTTCAATTCGTTAGTCCTTGGGAAGAGGCTCGTATTGTTAGCGGCTCTGCGAACAAGTCCACCGTCTGCTCCCGCTTCTCGTTGTCCAGAACATGCCGGTATACGTCCAGCGTGATCGGGACCCGCGCATGGCCGAGGATTTTACTCACGACTTTCACTGGCACCTTGCGCCGCAGCGCGAGGGTCGCGTAAGTGTGCCTGAGGTCATGCGGTGAGATCATAGGCAGCTTCTTGCCGCTCCGCACGACCGCCTCAAGGTGCGCCAGCTTGTCAGGCTCCACGATCTTCCGCACGTACTTGGCGCGCTCCTCAAACGTTTCAGGGTCACTCCATTCAAGCAGCACGGCTAAGGCGCGGTTCAAATTGTCCAGGTGGGTGAACTCGCCTTCCTCGGTGGCGAAGACTGCGCCGGTGTCACGCCAGGTTTCCCCCATCACCTCGTGCTCCCACGCTTGGAGCTCTCTATGTGCCTTGAGCGCCGCCGTCAGACTCGCAGGCATAGGAATGTCACGCCGGGAGTACGTGGTCTTGAGGTCAGCGAGCAGCACCTCGCTCTTCTTTCCTCCACCTTTCGCCTCGCGTTCCACAATCACCATTTGCTGACGGACCTTCAGCACACCACGCTCAAGGTCAACGTTGTCCCAGGTGAGTCCCATCACCTCGCCGCGCCTCATCCCGACGCTGACCGCCGTGAAGAGTGCAGGCCAGAGACGCGCAAGCCTTGCTGCATGCAACGCCGCGCCGACCTCGTGGAGACGCGCGATTTGCTCGAAGTCCAGCACTCGGCCAGTACGCTCGGTTGCCTGTGTCTTGGGCGTCTTCACACCGTCCATCGGATTCGCGTAGATGATTTGATCCTGTACAGCCTCTCGAAACACGGTGCGTAATCGAGTAGCGACCTTAGCGAGCGTCCGACCGCTCATCGACTGGCCTTTGCCGAGACCCACGCCTTTGTCTTTCGTCATCTCCTGTTTTGAGAGCACCGTAAGCGCATCTTTCAGGTGTCGAGCGCGCACGTCCTTTACCTTCATGGAACCGATGAGGGCCAGCGCGTACCCCAACTCCTGTCGGTAGAGCGCCACGCTTCGCGCTCGGGCTTGAGTCTGACGGCTCAGCCAGCGCTCCGCGAAGTCCGCGACAGTGATGCTGTCGGCGGAGGCGAGCAGGCCACGATCCCGGTCAGTCAGCCGATCACGCAATGCCTTCTGCGCTTCTCTTTTGCTGTTCGCTACACCAGATAGCTCCTGGCGCTTCTTCTTCCCGGTCGTGGGGTCCACCGTGTAGCCCATGGTGATTGCCCAACGGTACTTGCCTGGCCGGTATTCATGAATAGTGCCTTGACCGTTCCCTCGAGTTCTGGTCTTCTTGTCGTCACTCTTCGACATCTCAGATTGCCTTTCGCACGAGATTGATCGCGCTCCTGTTGATGCTGTAAGCGCCTGCTAGGGGGAACTCCTCCGGTCAGGGGCGCATGGGTCACTGCTGACGCTCTTTGGGCACGGCAATCAGTTCGAGGTCGAGCAGTTCCAGGAGCCTACCCCAGGTTTCGGGCATCTCACCGCGTCTGAGTGTCTTGCTAAGCGCTTGAGGTGTCAGGTTGAGCTGTCGGGCGACTTCGCTTTGGTTAAGGCGTTTTCGGAACATCTGCTCGCGGACGGCCTCTTTGATTTGTTCGTTCACGGTCATGAGCCTACCCCTTTCAACTGACATGCTCACATCATAAACCCTAGAGTTGCAATTATCAACTCTAGGGTTGAAAATAAGATCACCTGAGCGAGAAGCGACCGGCAAGAAGCGCTCACTCAGGAATCCCAGACAGAGGTGTAGGACTATGCAGGATTTTGCCACCGGCAAGCCAGGGAATCCACGTCCAGGCGTGATCTTCGAGCGGTACACCAGCGGCGAGGTGATCGTCCTGAACCCCGACCTGACCGTGACGATCACCAAGGACACCGTGAGCACGACCGTCATCCCGAGTTATGACACTTGGCTCGAATGGCAGGTGGATGCCTTCGACGCGCTGGTGAACTTCCTCCCAGGCGTGAAGCTCGGCGCGGTCGGCATCCGCATGGCCGAGAACTACGAAGCCGAGATCGCCGCCTGCCGCGCGATGCGCTCCTTCTACGCCGCCTGAAAAAGCCACAGGAAAGAGGAGGCATGACCAGCCTCCTCTTTCTGCTGGAGGACACATGCCGCTCGTGACTTTCCCGCTCGCCGCGCTCGACCTGGTCCAGTCCGGCCAGAAGACCGCCACCATCCGCTTCGACGACCGCCTGAGGACCGCCAGGCCAGGCCAGACCCTCACCATGCAGTTCGGTGCGCGCAACAACCCGACGACCCTGCGCGCCACCTTGACCGAGGTGCAGGAGCTGCCGGTGCTGGAGTGGCTCGCCAGCCTGCTAGCCTTCGATCCGCGCTTTCTGCTCGATGACCTGCAGGCCGAGCTGAGCGCCGGCAGTGACTTCGAGCAGAGCCTGGTGCGAGCCTGTGACGCTTCCAGCACCGTGCTGCTCGACCTGATCGAGGACTGCCGCGCAACTGGCCGCAGCGCTCTCGTGCTGCACTTCAAGCTGTAAGGCTTGACGTCACTGTTGGCGGGATAAGTCACGTTAGAAAGGCAAAGCACAATTACGGTCATTTGGCCTCAACAAGAGTTGATCTCCGTTGGCAAAGTCGAATCAGCAGGAAGCGCTAAATAATTCGTCTACATTGCCGCAACTGGCGAGGCAGCCACTTGCCTCTGGAACTTCGCCAACGGAATCAGAGTTGGAACAGGAAGTCGCGTGAGCCAGCCACGGCACACTTCTCGCTTCACGGCGTCCTTGCCAGGGTACCGACAAGCAGTCGATTTTGTCGGCGAATTCTTGTGACTTATGCCTGGAATCTGCAGCTCATAGACCCGCCAAGCGTCAGGGGTGCCTGTGGTCGATCTGGCGCCCCTTCCCAATGCTGGAGAGCGAGGGGCTGGTGGTGCTGTGTTTCCGAACGGCAGCAGGTCGCTCGACTTCCGTCTGTCAAGAAACCCTGAATTCCTGCACCGTTCCCAGAAGTCACATCTGTGTACTGTAAGGGATGACCCGTCTCCCACTTGTCGTCATCGGCACGTCCGCAGGCGGAGTGGCCGCCCTGAAGCACCTCGTGAGTCAGCTGCCGCCGGACTTCCCCGCTGCCCTCGGCATCGTGCTCCACATTTCAGCGGACGCGCCGTCCCTTCTTCCCGAGATTCTCAGCCGCTGCGGGCCGCTGCCCGCCCAGCAGCCTCAGGGCCGCGAACGCCTTCAGGCCGGCCGCATCTACCTCGCGCCACCCGACCATCACCTGCACGTGGACGGCGATCACGTAGAAGCGACCAAAGGCCCCACGGAGAACCGCCACCGGCCTGCTGTGGACGTGCTGTTCCGCTCCGCTGCGTACACGCGGGGAAGCGACGTGATCGGCGTCATTCTCACCGGGCTGCTGAGCGACGGCACGTCCGGCTTCTGGGCCATCCGTCAACGCGGGGGCATCACGGTGGTACAAGACCCCCAGGACGCCGAGTACGACTCCATGCCCCGAAGCGCCTTGTCACATGTGGACGTGCAACACGTCGTGCCGCTGCAGGAACTCGCGGCGCTGCTGGTGAGCCTCGTCACGCAGGACCGGCGGGAAGAGGAAGTGCAAGCGATGGATGAACAGGAACTGCGGCGCCTGCAGGTAGAGACCAAGGTGGCGCGGGATGAACGCGCGTACCAGCGGGGTGTCCTCGACCTCGGACAGGCGTCGTTCATCTCGTGTCCGGAGTGCCACGGGACGATGGTGGAGCTGCGTGAAGGCAGCATTATCCGCTTTCGCTGCCACACCGGGCACGCGTTCAACTCCGACAGCCTGCTGAGCGCTTTGTCGAAGAACAGCGAGACGCAGGCGTATCAGTTGTTGCGCTCGCTGGAAGAGACCGAGGTGTTGTTGCGCCGCCTCGCGCGGCACTCCCAGGAACTGGGGGACGAGCGCCGCGCGCAGGTGCTCCTCGGTCCGATTGACGAGTTGGAAGCATGGGGCCAAGGCGCGCGTGACTTGGCGCTGAGCAACCGTCGCTTGAGCGAAACGGGCCTCCTGCAAGGTGAGAACGACGCAACGGTGACAAAGAATGGGGATTGAGGGCTCCCGACAAGAGGTGGAACAGGAGGTGGCGTGAGCAAGCCAGGCCGCAGTTACCTTTAACCGAGGTCAGGAAACGAAAAAGCGGCTTGCGGACCCGCACGACGATCGAACGATGCGCGGCAGTCAGCGCGGCTTCGGCAAACTGAAGCCGAAGGTGGCACCCTGCCCCTGCGTGCCTGAGCACTCCTCCCGCACACAAACTTCTGAACGTGCCCCTTCTGACGCTGCACTTGCTGAATTACCTGAACGACGAAGGGTACCGGCGCCGCATTCAGACGCAGCTTAACCGGGGAGAGAGCCGACACAGCCTGGCCCGCGCGGTCTTTCATGGCCGGCGGGATGAGGTGCGGGAACGGTATCGCGACGGGCAGGAAGACGTACTGGGCGCGCTGGGTTTCATAGTGAACGCGTTGTCCTGTGGAACACCCGGTACACCGCAGCGATTCTGGAGTGGCTGGAGGGCCTCGGCGAGGACGTGATCAAGGAGGATATCGCGCGCTTATCGCCGCTGAAGTTCGCGCACGTCAACATGCTGGGCCGGTATCGTTTCGAGGTGCCCGATGACGTTGCGGCAGGGGTCATGCGCTCCTTGCGTGATCCAAATGCCGTGGAGGAGTTGGGGATGGCTTGGACAGCATAACTGCTAATTGTGCTTTGCCTTTCTAACGTGACTTATCCCGCCGACAGTAACGTCAGGCCTGTAATGCCTGAGACCTGCAGGAGACCCGTGAGGAGGCTGCAGGCACGACCGGGGTCTCTCAGATTCCCGCGTCTCCTGGGGCCTCCTGGCAGCCTTTATTCATGTGGGTGCCTATCCTGCTCAAGGTGCGCCAGCACGACATGCAATGGCCGTCACAGCGAGACTTTATCGTGTCATCCGGGGGGTCCAGCCAGGCAGACTTTTGGTGCTCAGTCCTGATGGGCCCATGACCTCCACCAGCACGGCTTGCAAGCCTCATAGGAGAGAGCTTTCGTATCACTCTCAGGCGCTCCAGGCGCTCGATCACCCCGAGCGACTCGTGACCCGAGCACCCCGAGCGCCCCCTGTGGCACGCTGGTGTGACATGGACTCCCCCGCGCTCGTTCGCACGCCCCGCCAGGTCGCGGAGCTGCTGGGCCTCTCGATGCCTGCCCTGCGCCGTCACGCCGCCACGCTGGAGGACGTCACCGGCCAGGTGCTCCCCAGGGGTGAGCACCTGGAGCGCCTGTGGCCTGAAGCGTCGGTCGAGGCGCTCAGAACCGCGCTGGCGTGCGTTCACCGGCAGGAGTTCACCAGTGTGGGTGACGCGCTCAGGGCGCAACTGCAGCCGCAGTCGCCCCTCCGGTCGTGAGGAGCCTGCCGGATGACCTGCGCGCCCTTATCCGCGAGGAGCTGCGCGTGGTGCTGCGGGAAGAACTCGCCGCCATAAAGGAGGGCGCACAGGGCGCTCTGCCACCCCCGAGCGCCCCCCTGGATGCCGACCAAGTGCGTGAAATCCTGCGTACCGAGGTGCTGGCCGCGATGAATCCGGAGAGACTGCGGATAGTTTTTCACTCCGCGCAGGAACACTCACCGGTCATTCCATCAACCCCCGCCGCGTCACCGGGATGGTGGTCTCGACTGGTGGCCTGGCTGCGGAGCTGAAGACCTCAGTCAAAGAGCCGAGACCACCCTGTTTTTACTGCCACTAATCGTACTTAGCAGCAGTAATCGGGTAAGCAGTACGGGATTCGACAGACACTTAAGACGGGTTGAGTATCAGCGTCCAGTTCACACGAAGGTCGAGGCGTACCGTGACTTATGGACGAGGATATTGCCATTACCTGGACGAACTATCTCACCGAAGAGCAGCGTGAGCGCCTTCGAGTCCTGAGAGCCGCGAAATGCACTGTCGAAGCGCAAGCCGCCCCAGCCGACCCGCTGCACGATATGCCTGAGGGGCTGATTATCGAAGTCCTCGTGGACAAGCACGCGGTCGTGAAGATTCGCGGTACGGCGGAAGAGCTTCCCGAAATATTCGAGAAGGCGTACCAGGGGGCGCAGGCGCTGTTCATGTACGTGAACCGACCAGAGACAACTGAGGAGCCATGAGCAAAAGCCTGGCTAAAACGTGGACGGAACAACTCAGCGACGAGCAGCGTGAACAGTTGCACTGGTTGCAGGAGAACAAGTGCGTGGTGGAAGCGACAGACGTTCCTCCAGACCTGCTGGCTGAACTCCCCGCTGGGCTGCTGCTGACCGTGGCCGTGGACAAGCACATCGTCATCAAGGAGCGGGGTACTGACATTTCTGAACTCTTCCGGCAATTGTTCGAGGCGGCGCGGTTGTTTCTCAAATTTCCAAAGCCCTAGCAGCAGGCGAAGGAACGAAAAAAGCGCTCTTTCGAGCGCTGATAAGGACAAGATCGCGACTTATTAAATGAGAAGCAACATATACAGCCGGTTCAGACGATCCAGGACAAGAACACGGCAACGATATTCATGGCCAGGACCATGATGGAATTGTTCCACCCGATGAACGCCATGGCTGCGTGTGGAGGAACGTTCTCTGCCCTGCGTGCCTCGCCATGAAGGCCATTCATTGACAGCACCATGTCGCAAAAGCCATGCACCCACAAGGTGACCGAGGTCAGGGCAAACCACCAGATGCCGTTTGGTACCATGAAGAACAACAGGAGCGCCAGGTTGATCAGCCCCAGACCACTCTGGAGGATTCTGGATGCTGACGATCAACTGCAGGCCAGGGCAGCGTACCCCCGAGCTTGATTTTGCTGGACGTGGACATGCCCAGGATAAATGGCTTTGAGCTGCTCGCGCGGCTCAAGGCCGATCCGGTGATGCGGCGCGTACCAGTTGTGATGCTGTCGACATCACAGGATGAGCGGGACATCGACCGCACTTATGATTTGGGAGCGAACGCTTATGTCACGAAGCCAGTGGATCTCCCTCAGTTCCTGGCGCTCGTGGCTGAGCTGCTCAAATTCTGGCTGAAGCTCGCCGCCCTCCCGACCCGCCCGGAAGCTTAATCGCAAGATCGTGGTACGAGAAGGTCAGGAGGGTGTAGCGCACGGCAAGCAGACAAACGGAACGGGCGAAGCGACCTGTATGGCGATCACTCTTCCGGAGGGCTCACTTCACCTGCTGATCGATCAATGCCCCGATATTGTCGGACTCACCCCAGAAGTTATGGTGCAGCAGGTCCTCCAGAGGGAGCCGGGAGCGCCAACCACGTGTCTGAAGTTCCGGTTCGGTCAAAAATTCGCTGACGTACCCGACACACAGATAGGCGAGTGGGTACACGTCTGCGGGCAAGTGCAAGACGTCAGCAAGGCATCGCTCATCCAGAATGCTGACCCAGCCGACCCCGATGCCTTCCGCGCGAGCGGCGAGCCATAAATTCTGCACGGCCAGGCAGGCGCTGAACAAATCGGCGTCCAGGACCGTGTTTCTTCCCAGGACGTGCGGACCGCCACGCGACCTGGAGCAGGTCACGACAATGTTCAGCGGGCTTTCCAGGATGCCTTCCAACTTCAGGCGACGGTACAGTTCGGCCTGTTCGCCCTGATAGTGCTGCGCAGCCCGCTCGTTTTCCTGTTCATAGAGCCGCTTCACGCGCTGCCTGACGTGCAGGTCATCAATCAGGATGAAGTCCCAGGGCTGCATGAATCCAACTGAGGGAGCGTGATGTGCGGCTTGCAGCAGGCGCCGGAGGATCGGTGCGGGAATGGGATCTGGCATGAATTGCGAGCGCACGTCACGCCGCTCTGAAATGGCTCGGTAGACGCCGCGACGCTCCTCGACGCTGAAATCGGGCGGTCGGGGCATGTCGGAAGTCTAGCATTACCCGCTGCCAGAGCCTGAAAGGAGCGGTCCGTCCCACTCCGCTTACAAGCTCAGGTCGATGCCTTGCTCCTGCTGCCCGGATTCGACAGTCACCAGATCCGGGTACTTCGCATTGGGTTCTCCAGCGTCCAGCTGAGCATTGCCGTTGAGGTCCGTGAATACATTCACGGCGTACCGACCGGCTGGCAGTTCCGGCACAACATACGGAGTGCTGCTGCTGACCGTACCCAGATCCAGGATCTTCGACCGCACAGGATCAGGCGAAGTGCCGTTCATGTACACCGCTTGCACGAAGGTTTTTGCTGCGGTCGTGGTGGGGGGTGTTGGTGTGGACTCAGCCGCCGTCAACGCTTTGGCGGCGTCCACCAGCCCCGCGCCGCAGTCTGAACCCGATGGGCGGTTGCAGGCCGTCGCGGTCAGTGGAGTGGCGGTGGCTCGCAGCACTTCTTCCGCGTCCGCCAGGGTCAGCGCCGGTCGCTGTGCCTTCAGCAAGGACACCAGCCCGGCGACGTGTGGAGTGGCCATGCTCGTGCCCGCCATGGCGGCGTAGGCGTAGGTCTTGTTGGTGTCATCGTACCAGGTGCTGAGAATACCCTTGGTGGATTCGCCGCCGGGGGCCATCACATCAATGGGGCTGCCGTAATTGGAGTAACTGGCGCGGCTGGTGCTGGCGTTGGTGGCACCGACGGTCAGGACGTTCTTGCAGTTGGCAGGGAACACCTTCGAGGCGTCTGTGTTCTCATTTCCAGCGGCAACGACGGAAATAGCGCCAGTGCTGTTCACGGCGTCAAGGGCGGCTTGCAGGGAGGTGGGGCAGCTGCCGGTAGCGCCCAGGCTGAGATTGATGATGGCCGCCGGGTTGGGGTTGGCCGGGACGTCCTTCACCGCCTTTCCGACGGACCAGAGGATGCCGTCAATGACGTCCGTCATGTCCCCGCCATTCACGCCCAACACGCGGACGGGCAGGATCTTGGCGTTCCAGCTCACTCCCGCGACGCCTTTGCTGTTGTTCGTCGCAGCGGCGATGGTGCCGGCCACGTGACTGCCGTGGTAGGAGGATTGGCCACTGGTTTCGTCACCGCTGTCGTACGCGTCCGCGTCGCGTCCATCACCGTCGTTGGCGGTGGTGGTGTCGCTGATGAAGTCGTAGCCGGGCAGGACCTTGTTGACCAGATCGGGATGACGTTTGCCGCTCGTGGTGTCGCTGTACAGGATGCCGGTGTCGATCACGGCGACGGTGGTGCTGGTGCCGGTGGTGATGTCCCAGGCCTGTGGGAGGTTGATGGCGGGGTAATGCCACTGGTTTTTGTAGTACGTGTCGTTGGGCGTCGCCGTGAGGCTGACCCGGACGTTCGGGTCGGCGAAGAGCACGTCGGGTCGGGCGCGCAGGGACGCCAGGATCGCCTCGGTGCGCTCGATGCTGGCGGTGGGCGAGCTGAACAGCCAGGTGTCATCCAGCGTGAGCTCACGTTGAGCGTGGAGGGTGTAGCCTTCGACGTTGATGGACGCTGGTGCAGAGCCACCGGAGTTCCGGATGCGGATGATGAACTCACCGGGGATGACTTGGGTGAGGTCGAGCGCTTGTGGCGTGGGGTGAGCGGCAATGTTGGCCGCACTGGTGAGGGTGACCACGCCGGAGATACTGCCTGGGCTGGTGGTTGGAGGGGCTGTTGGGCTGGTCTGGGTGGTGCCGCAAGCGGTGAGGGTGAAGGTCAGGAGAGCGATTTGGCTCAGGCGGGTAGGCATGGTTGTGCTCCTCGTGCGGTCTCACCATTGGCTCGCTTCACCCCAGGTGACCGGTTAGGTGGGTGAAGGTCTGCGCCTCCGAGGGTCGTACTGGTGTGTTCCTCTTGAGAAGAAGATAAAGCTGGGGGCATGACACTTTTCTGACTTGAATTCTTCATCGAGAAAACGATCTCGCCGCAGTCGTTATTTTTGCCTTATACCCCCTCTTAGGGGGGTGTGATCTTTTTCATGTTCTTTGTCAGAAATGTGTCAGCTTCATGAGTAAATACTGAGGGCGCAGAAGGAAGCGAAGCACACAAGCCGTCACCTCTGCAGGCCACCCCACCACACGGGACAAGACAACTCCACCTTCCCTATCCCGTACCGCCCTCCCTCCTGATGCGCAATGACCTGCCTTCCATACCCGGTCACCCGGAAGACAGCGAGCCAATGGTGAGACCGACCAGGAGAACCACATGAAAAAACTCGTTACCATCACTGCCGCCCTCGTCCTTGCTTTCGGCGCTGCCAGCGCGCAGACCACCGAAACCAGCACCAGCACTGCCCTGTCCAGCTACCTCAAAGCGCTCGTCGCTTCCGGCGCCACCGTCACCCTCCTCGACGAGAGCGGCGCGGAAACCACCGACCTGAGCCTTGCCAAACAGGTGAGCGTCACGTACGGCGAGAACAACACTCAAACGTACGACATCACCAAGGTCAACGCGGAGAGCGGCATGGTTTTCGTGACGTACAAGGGCCTCACCCTCCCGCTGATTGCGGTGGTGAACCGCGAGGCCGCCGCGCAACGCTCCACGGCCGCCAAGGCCGCTGCCGAAGCGAAGGCCGCTGAAGCAAAAGCGAAAGCCGCCAGCGCGAAACCCAGCGGCGCCGGCAAGCCCACGACCGCGGGAGCCGACGCTGCCACCAGCGGCCTGAGCAACACCAACGCCGCAACGGGTACAGAGCACTCCGCCGGAGGCATGGACCACGCCACCAGCGGTTCCGGAAACGCCACCGTCTCCACCGAGCAGCCTGCTACGCCCACTGTTCCTACGCCTCCTGCTCCGCGCACGGGCGCAGGCCGGCCTTAAGCACAACGAACCCCTTACTCTCGTCCCGGTCAATCCTGACCGGGACGTTTACTTGTTCTGGGACGTGATCCGTCAAGGGGAAGTTTCGCTGAAAACATCCTTTTCATCGTGCTCGGTACCCAATGCCATCACAGGGGTCAGCGCTGTTCACGAAGCACGTCACTGAGACCAGATTGTTCCTCTTCTGTGTCGTCACAACTTCACGGCAGCGAGGCACTTCTGCTCACCCTGGGGAGCACACCGCGCGTGGACGAGGGTGATGCTGCTTGCAGGGGAAGCCTATAACGTTGTCTCCTCGCGCGATTCACGTAGTGATCCCCGTTGCTGTTTTGGCCGGTGTTTTTGCTGTGCTGGCGTGACTCGCATAACGATCCGTAATCGCTGCGCGTTATCTTCTGGTCATCCCCTGAGATCGTCACCGTGCACGGATCAGCAATGAATTCACGCTCGACGTCCTCAGCGCGGTCCGGCTGAGCTTTCAGCAGGCACCGTACGTCTTGCAGTGCCTTGCGGTCCACGATGGAACTTGAGGCACGTACGGATGGGCTCGGCACGAGCGCACCTTCCGCTGACCTTCAGACTTCAAGGCGGCTGAACGTTGCTTACACCCTGGCCGGACAGGTGGCTGGGAAACTGAACACCTGTCGGGCGACATATGCGTAATTCCAGGTCTTCTGTTTACAATCGCCTTCCCCAGGTTCTGCTGGTCGAGGACAACCCGACTGACGTCAGCCTGGTCCAGGAAGCTTTCGGACAAGTCGACCGGCGCCACGACCTGCACATCGTCGCGGATGGCGCGGCCGCACTGGATTATCTGACGCGGCGCGGTGGGTTTGAGCGGGCACCCCGACCGGACCTGATCGTGCTGGACCTCGGGTTGCCAAAATGTGGCGGATTCGAGGTGCTCGAACGCGTCAAGGGCGATCCGCTGATGAGAAGCATCCCGGTGGTGATCCTGACGCAGTCCAAAGAGCAGGGGGACGTGTGGCGCAGCTACCATCAGCACGCCAACGCCTACATGGTGAAACCCGAGCGGGTTGCCGACTTTCTCGTGGCCCTGCGTCGCCTCGCGCAGTTTTACCTGGGCGACGTGCTGCTTCCGCCGCACGAGCCCGTGACCCACTGATCGCCAGACGCCGTTCGTGGCCGCCTGGAGGCACCGAAACGGTTGGCCTCACAGCGTCGGGAACACACGACCGTCCTGCGGTGCCCTTTGCTGGTGCGGCTTGTGCCTTTCGTGCCATTACACCGGGGCAGGCGTCAGGACAGCCTGACTTCCATGCGCTCACGCAAGCGCCGGACACCCTGTTCGAACAGGGCGGGGTCGTTGAGGGTCCGGGCGATGACGTAGGCACCCTGTACGGTCAGGAAAATCTCGTCTGCCTCTTCTGTGGGAACCTGAAACGTACGCACACGCTCACGAAAAGCGTCAAGGTACACCTGCACTACCTGGACCGCGCGCACAGCCGCGGGGCTGCCCATCGCGCGCAGTTCAGTGGCGAGCGTTCCGAAAGGACAACCATTGCGCGCCGCTTCGTCGGGGTCTTCGAGCAGCCAGTCGAAGTAGGCGGCGAACCAGGCTGGTGCTGGCTCGCTGGGCAGGCTTGCGAGCAGTTCGAGCAGTTCCCGTTCGCATCCGTCGAGAACGGCATAGATCAGCTCGTCACGCGTCTTGAAGTAGTAATAGAGATTTCCCAGGGGAATGCCGGCGGCCTGGGCAACATCTTTGAGGGTGCTGTCGCACACGCTCCTGGTACGGTAGAGCTGTAGCGCCGCGGTGACGATCTGGTTTCGTTTGTTGCGGGCAGAGCGGCCGGTCATGGGCCTCAAGATGCCATGAAGTGCAATCGAATTTTGTTGACGTACCTCCACCGTACGCTAAGTCAGCAATACAACTGAGTTCGCAACTTCGCCTCCGCCTGCCCCTGAAAGAGAGACAGACCATCATGCTCAACTGCCACTCGTTTGCCCTCGCCCTCTTCGGTCCTGTCATGGCAGGAGGCACGGAAGGTGGAGCCCGCCAGGAAGGGACGCTGAACGTAAACGGCGCACAAATTCATTACGTCAGCCAGGGACGGAAAACTCCCCTGCTGCTGCACGGCTATCCTCTCAGCGGTGAGCCGTTTGTCCTCGACTGGGCGCGCAGCAACGACCTCCACTGAACACGCACGCTGATCTTTACTTCTTTGAATCGGACATGTCTTCAACCTCACTACGATCAGGCTGGGAAAAGCGGAGCGACGCGGACATTCTGTGCGCCGTCGCTCTGCATGATGAGCAGGCCCTGCGAGAACTGCACCGCCGTCACGCGGGTTGCCTGCTCGCCCTCGCGCGCCACCAGCGGCTCGCGCGGCCGCTGCAGGCCGTCGAGGACGTCTTCGTGTTGATTCAGGAGTGCGCGTCATGCCACAAGAAATCGTCTCTCGACGCCCACAGCTGGCTGATCGGCCTGGCCGCACGTTACTTCTGCACTTGCCTCAAGGAAGGCGAGTGTGCCTGAACAATGTGGCATCGGGCTGGACCGCGCGATAATGCGGTCGGCGTGGACGCCCAGCATGCCCACGGCGGCCCCACCGCGCCTCAGACGCGAGAAGAGCGTGAGTAGTTCGAGCAGGAAGTGCAGCAGGTGGCCCCACAAGGAACCGTCTGAAATGCCGGGAACGCGCCCAGCCTGGCGCTGGAGTGGGCAGTGAAGTCGCTGTCCAAAGCTGCCGCGCTGCCGATCGCCGGTGTCTACCCGCAGACCATGCAGAGCTTTCCGATCGGCCGGGCGATGAACAAGAACCTCACGGTGCAGATGGGCAACTGCAATCACCGCAAGTACATTCCGATGCTGCCCGACCTCATTCAGCAGCTTACCCTCGATCCCACCAAGCCGCTCTCGCACGTCGAGCAAAAGAGTCACGCCCTCGCGGCCTACAAAGCCTTCGATGAGCGGCAGAGCGGCGGGCTGAAAGTCGGACCCGTTCCGGGCCTGTGAGCACTGCCGGTCTGCTGGGCAAGCTGCTGCACTCACTGGACGCCAGAGTGCCCGAAGACCCGCTTGTTACGCAGGCTCGCCGGGTCACCGGGCAACTCCGCCGGGTGGAGGTGAGCTGGGCGCCACGGGCACTCTGGTGGCAGCACGAATTTCACGCCGTATCAGAGCTCGAGGCATTGCTGGAGGTGCCATTCGGGTGGCTCACCCGGCGCCCGGCCATGCTGCGGGCTTTTACGCGCGCGCACGCCCTGCTTTGGAAAACGGAAGTGGCGCTGCACGAAGCCGGGCACGGCGCGGCCGGTTTGCTCGCCGGTTTCGAGCCGGCTTTGTCATGGACGACTGCCAGGCGCAGTTATCCGGGCGGCGTAGCACGGCCCACCCGGCATCCGGGACCCAGTGCCACGCTGCGCTGGACCTGGAAGGGTCAGGAACGGCGCGTCGTGGTGAACGGCGGTGAGCTGGGTCTGGACCTTCCAGAGCGACTGGTGGCCTTCGGCCTGGCGCCGCGCCTGCTGGCCTTGCCAGGCGGCACGCCACTTTCACTCAGCGCGCACGATGAGCGGCAAGTCGAGCAGTATCTGCGCAGTGCAGCCAGAGGAGAAAGCCCGGAAGCAGTGGTAAGCCGGATTGAGGGCCGACTTCGGGAACACCCGGACTTCAAATCCGGCGCGCACGCGCTCGCGCGGGCCTTGATCGAGTCGTGGCCCAACGGGTTGAGCGCCACGGAGACCCGGGCAGTGTTCACTGCGGCGTGTGAAGAACGGCGCGGTCACTCTGCCTGACAGTGGATTCCTGTCGGGCAACTGAAGGGAGCGTGACACCTCTCGACAGGAGGCACAGCTCAACAGGAGGCACAGGGCCCGACGACAGCGGACCCGGCGCCGGTGCAGGTGCCGCCAGGCGGCCAGGGCAGGTTAGAATGCTCCTGAGCCGTTTTACGGCAAGGTCACCTGACAACGCACTCGATTCCAGGAGGACAACATGGCAGTTTCACTGAAAAAAGGCGGGAACGTCAGTCTCACCAAAGAAGCCCCCACCATGAAGAGGCTCACCCTCGGGCTCGGCTGGGACCCACGCAAGACCGACGGTCAGAAGTTCGACCTCGACGCGATGGTGTTTCTGCTCGGCGCCAACGGGCAGGTGCGCTCGGATGCCGACTTCATCTTCTTCAACAACACCCAGAGCACTGACGGCAGCGTCGTTCACGCGGGCGACAACCGCTCCGGCGAAGGAGAGGGTGACGACGAAACCATCGAAATCAACCTCGAAAAAGTTCCGTCGGACGTCGACAAGATCGTGGCAAGTGTGGTGATTTACGAAGGCCAGGCGAACAACCAGAACTTCGGCATGGTCGACAAGGCCTACATCCGCGTGGTGAATGCCGACGGCGGCACGGAAGTCGCCCGCTATGACCTGACCGAGGACGGCGGCACCGTCACCGCCATGATCTTCGGTGAGCTGTACCGCCACAATGGCGAGTGGAAGTTCAAGGCGCGCGGCGAAGGATACGACGCAGGCTTTCAGGCGCTGGTAAAGAGTTACGGCGTCAACGTCTGATCGGGCGGCCACATCAGGGGAGGAGCGCAAGTTCCTCCCTTTTTCGCAGCCCGCACTGTCGCACTCCGCGGACCTGATGGCGCGTGATCGCGCCCGCCCTTCTCGTTATTGACAGGTGACTTGATGACCCAGCTGCAACGCGGTCAGCGTGTGCCCCTCAGTGCGCTGATCACCTCCTCCACCTTCGAGTTGCGCGCGAGCATCACCGGCGACGCGCACGAGTACGACGTCGCCTGCTTCCTGCTCGACGAGCACGACAAGGTTCCCGGCGACGAACACATCGTGTTTTACAACCAGGACGCCAGCCCGGACGGCTCGGTGCGTTACGCGAACTTTCAGGGTGAGACGCGCTTCACGGTCGACCTGAAACGGGTGAACCACCGCGTGCACAAAATGGTTCTGACGGTCACGCCGGACGGTGGAGAACTGCGCGGTGTCCGACGGGGTGAAGTCAGCATCCTGCAGGGCAGCGAGGCGCGCGCTTCGTACACGTTCAGCGGAACTGACTTTCCGACGGAACGCGCGATCATGGTGCTGGAGCTGTACAAACGCAACGGCGAGTGGCGCGCCGCGGCGGTCGGGCAGGGTTTCAGCGGCGGGCTCGCGGCGCTCGTCGCGCACTTCGGCAGCAGCGTCAGCGCTCCGCCGACACCGCCTGTTCCTTCAGCGAACCCGCCCATGGTCGACGTGAACCGTCCCGCGTCTGCCCAGAAAAACAACCCCGCCGGAAGCATCGACACGCGCAGACCGGAGCGCCCCCCCTCGTCGGGGCCACCCGTGTCGCTCACCAAGGTCACCCTGCACAAGCAGGGTGACAGCGCACGCATCAGCCTCAGCAAGGGCCAGCAGGTGGTACACGTCAACCTCAACTGGACGCAGCAGGCCGCGCGCGGCGGCTTTTTCGGCCGCGCCTCAGGCAGCGCGGACCTCGACCTCGGCTGCATGTTCGAGATGGAGGACGGCAGCAGCGGCGTGATGCAGGCCCTGGGGCGCAACCTGGGGTGCAGCGGCACCTTTCCTTACATCTACATCGACCAGGACGACCGCAGTGGCGTCAGTGCGAACGGCGAGAATCTCTACGTCGAAAAACCGGACCTGATTCGCCGGGTGCTGATCTTTGCCTTCATCTACGAAGGCACCAGCAACTTCCGCGACGTGAACGCGCACATGACCCTGAAGGACACCGCCGGGAACGAAGTGAAGCTGAACCTCGACAATCCGTCGAGCAGCGCCACCTTCTGCGCGGTGGCACTGCTCGAAAAACAGGGCAACCAGCTCATGGTGCGCAAGGAAGAGCGCTACTTCGCGGGCCACAAGCAGTGCGACGAGCACTACGTCTTCGGCTTTCAGTGGACGCGGGGCAGCAAATAAGCATCTGGCCGCCCGCTGCCGCGAGCGGTTTCTCATCGGGAGGATCATGCTGTGACAACTCCAGTGCAACTTTCACGCGGCGAAAAGCGCAAACTGACCGACCTCGGGGCCAGCCAGACCCTGAGTGTCACCTTCGACGCCGGACTCCCGGGCGCGGATGTCAGCGTCTTTGGCCTCGACGGCGACCGGAAGCTCCGAAACGACACGTACTTCGTGTTCTACAACCAGCCGCGCAGTCCGCACGGCGAAATTACCACCGACGCCCAGCCCAGCAGTGCGCACGCCTCCTTCACGCTGGACCTCGCGCAGCTTCCCCCGACGGTCACACGTCTGATGTTCGTCGCCACGCACGACGACACCCCCTTTTCCAGGGCGGGCACTGGCACCTGGTCACTTCGCTCGAATGGCCAGGAACTCGCGCGGTACGCTTACCAGGGCGCGGACTTTCAGGCGGAGAAAGCCGTGATGGTCGCCGAGGTGTATCAGCACGCCGGCGAGTGGCGTGTCGCGGCGGTCGGGCAGGGTTTCAACGGTGGTCTGGACGCGCTGCTCGTCTCGTTCGGCGGTGAGGTGGCCGCCGACGCGCCCGCGCCGCCCACGCCCGCGCCTGCACCGACGGCGCCCGTCGACCTCAAGAAGCAGGCCCGGGTAAGGCTCGACAAGGAAATTCAGCACAGTGCGCCGCAGCTGGTGAGTCTTGTCAAGCAGGCGCAGGTGAGCTTGCAGAAGAAAGGGCTCGACGAGCACACCGCCCGCATGGCCCTGGTGCTGGACATCAGCGGCAGTATGCAGGGCCTGTACGCCAACGGCACCGTGCAGCGTGTGGTCGAAAAAGCCCTCGCGCTTGGCAGCCGCTTTGACGATGACGGCCGCATCGACGTCTTTCTGTTCGGCGTGAACGCGCAGTACGCCGGTGAAGTGAGCGTGCGTGACGTCACCGGCTACGTGAATCGCCTGATGCGTACCACCCGTCTGGAAGGCGGGACCCAGTACGGCAAGGCGATGCAGCTGCTGCGCCGGCATTACTTCGGTGACGCCGTGAAGCGCAAGCAGCCCTTCGAGCAAAGCCTGCCGGTGTACGTGATGTTCGTGACGGACGGCGAGACCCAAGGTCAGGACGTGGCCGTGCAGCAACTGATGGACGGCAGCTACGAACCGCTGTTCTACAAGTTCCTCGGGGTGGGCCACGAGCGCTTTCAGTTTCTGCAGCGCCTCGACGACCTGCGGGGCCGCCTGATCGACAACGCCGACTTCGTTGCGGTCAACGATATCGACCGCGTTGGCGACGCCGAACTGTACGACCGTCTCGTGCAGGAATACCCGGAGTTTCTGCGCAGCGCCAAGGCGCACCGCATGCTGCCTCAGGGGCTGCGCTGAGCGCCCCCGCTGAGTGACAAACCGACGGCCGGTTTCAACCGGCCGTCAGCAGCCGGACCACCACCAGCAAAACGATTCCCAGGTACACCACCCGCACGAACGTGCTGCCCCGCAAGATGGCCATGCGGGCGCCCAGGGCGGCGCCGAGGGCGTTGGCAATTCCCATGGGCAAACCGATCCACCACACCATCGCTCCGGACAGCAGGAACGCCAGGAAGGCCGCGAGGTTGGTGAGGAAATTGATGACGCGGGCGTTGCCGCTGCCGGTGACGAAATCGAAGTACAGAAAACGCACGAACACGAACATCAGAAAAGTTCCGGTGCCGGGGCCAAAGAAACCGTCGTAGACGCCGATGGCGAACATGGCCGGCAGGGCAATCAAGAAGGTGCGGTGGGTCAGGCCCTCGTAGCGGCCTGAGAGGCCGAGTTTCCGGTTCGTCACGACCAGCACGCCGACCAGCAGGATAAGCGCGGCGATGATGTTGCGAAACAGCTCGTCATCGTCAAATCCCAGCACCAGCCGCGCTCCGAGGGTGCTGCCGAGCAGGGCGACGGGCGCGATTCGCAAGATGAGTGCCCGGTCGACGTGGCCTTTGCGCCAGAACTGCACAGACGCGGTGGCACCGCCAAAAATTGCCAGCAGTTTGTTGGTCGCGACGACCTGCGCCGGAGAGAGGCCCATGAAGTACAGGGTTGGAATGGTGATGATGCCGCCTCCACCGGCAATGGCGTCGACAAAACCAGCCAGGAAGGCCAGCGGCAGGGCAAACAGGAGCACGCTCGGGTCTGGCACCGGGGTACGTTAGCAGCTTTGCGAAGCATTTTGCCGGGCACAGAAGTGAAAGAGGAGGTCGGGTATCCCGACCTCCTCTTCCGGATAAAGGTACCGTACTGTTCTCGGTGACTCGGCCTATTTGGCGATCAGCACCAGCACACTGCGGCCGCACAGGCCGTACGTCGCGTACTCTCCCCCGACGTTGGAGGCGGCATTCAGGTCCACCTGACTGCTGCCTTCCGCCCAGGGGCAGGTGTCGGTCACGCGGTACCAGCTCTTGCCGGCGCCCGGCCACGGCAGGGTGAAATTGACGCTGCCCGACCAGCCGTTGTAGGCCACGTAGATCGCACTGGCAGAATCACCGAACTCGGTACCGTCGATGCGGTAAGCGAGGGCGTGGTTGGCGGCGTCATTCCAGTAGGTGCTGTCGGGCACCTGACCGTCAGGCTTGAACCAGCGCAGCTGCTCCATGACGTTGCCGTTGGTGTCCGCGCTCGAGTAGAAGCTGGCCGGACGCAGGGCCGGGTGGGCTTTGCGGAAGGCGATCATGTTCTGCGCGTAAGACTTGAAGTTCGTCTGGTCGGTATTGAGGGAATAATTCAGCCAGTTGGCGCCCGAATCGAGGTTGTAGGGATTGTTGTTGCAGTTCACGCCACGCAGGAATTCGTCACCGCCGGTCAGCATGGGCGTGCCGGCATTCAGCATCAGGAAGGCCAGGCCGTTGCGGGCGGCTTTGCGCTGGTCACTCGCGACACCCGCCTGATCCCAGCTGTTGTTGTGGTCCTCCCCGCCGTCGCTGGGGCCGTACGGCCAGGCCTGAGAGTTGTTCTTGTTGTTGCAGGAATACAGATCCTTGAGGGTGAAGCCGTCGTGCGCGACCATGAAGTTCACGCTGTTCCAGGGCTTGCGGCCATCATCCCCGTACAGGTCGCTCGAGCCCGCGAAGCGCGTGGCGAGCTGGGCGGGCGTGACACTTTCGGAGCCGAGTTTGTTCTGGTCTTTGCGCAGCAGATCGCGGTAATAGCCGTTCCATTCGCTCCAGCCACTCGGGAAGTTGCCCACCTGATAGGAGTTGCCGCCAATTGCCCAGGGTTCGGCGATCAGGTCCACGCCGCTGCCTCCTCCCGCCGGGCGGGGGGGAACGTCACGCACGATGCGGTTGAGGGCCGTGTTGGAATCGAGCTTGTCGTAATTGAAGCAGCCCTTGGTACAGGTATTTCCGAGAACGCTGGCCAGGTCGAAGCGGTAACCGTCGACGCCGAGCTCGTCACGCCAGTACTTCAGCGAATCGACGATCAGGTTCTGCGCCACCGGGTTGTAGGTGTTGTAGTTTCCGCCGACGCCGGTGTTGTCGTAGTAGTACTGGTTGTCGCTCGTGAGTTCGTAATAGGTGGGGTTGTCCAGCCCGCGCCAGGAGATGATGTTCGCGACGCTGGGGTCGGTGCTGGTATAGGTACCGCCCTCACCGGTGTGGTTGTACACCACGTCGATGAAGACCTTGATGCCCCGGTCGTGGAAGGCTTTGACCATGGCCTTGAATTCCCTGGTGGGCCCACCGGCGCTTTTGTCGCAGCTGTAGCGACGGTCGGGCGCGAAGTAGTTGAGGGTCATGTACCCCCAGTAATTGTCACCGCTGGTGCTGGTCGATGAGCGCCCGGTCGCGCTGTCGTTCGCGTCGTTGGCGTCGTTGTCGGTTTCCTGCACCGGCAGGAATTCCACGGCAGTCACACCAAGCGACTGCAGGGCGGCGGCTTTCGCGCCCGCGCCCGCGTAGGTACCGGCGCAGCTGACGCTGCTGTCACCCTTGCTGAGGCCGCGCAGGTGGACTTCGTAGATCACGTCGTCCTTGAGGGCGCGGCTTGGTTTGGTGCCGTAACTGCTGGTGTCGCTGGCCAGTACGATGCCTTTGGAGGCCACCACACCGCTGTCCTTGAGCCGGTGATCCGCGCCGGAGGCGTACACGGTGCCAGAGTAGTTTCCGCTGCTGGGGCTGATGGGGTCGTGGCTGATTTCCAGCGCGTAAGGATCGAGCAGCAGCTTGTTGGGATTGAAGCGGTTGCCGTTTGCGTCCACGTCCGTTACGAAACCGGCGCTGCTGCCCTTGGTCCAGGAGCTGGAATAGGTCCAGTTGGGCCCCCAGGCCCGGTAGCCGTAATACACCGGGCCGGTGATGCCGTAGGTGTTCTTGAGGGTATCGACCGAGACGGTGGAGCTCCAGACGTTGGTGGTGGTGTTTTTTGTCAGCACGTAGCGGACTTTTTCCTGTTGCCCGCTGGCGGCGGCGTACAGGTAGACCTCGATGCGCGAAGCGCGCGAGGAATACACCCGGAAGGTGATGTGTGACGTGCCGGTGGCCGTGCCACTGGAGTCGGTGTACCGCGCACCGAGCGAGGTTGGACTGAGCGCCTGGGCGGTGAGCGTGTCCGGTGAGGTGGGCGTGGTGTCCTGGGTTCCGCACGCCGCGAGAAGGAAAACAAGGGTCAGACCGAGGCCGGGTGTCCGCATACACGCTCCTGTGCTGTGCGGACAAATACTGGCTGCCGCACGGTGTTTCTTGTCTGTTCGGGGTAGCTTAACATTCCGCGCCCTCTGCCCTGACCTTGAGCGTTCGTCAATACAGCTCGCCCCGTTCGGCGCCCCCTCCGTGCCTGGTACGCTTGAATGTGAGGTGGTATGGGCGCAGCGGCTGGAACGGAAAGCGACCTCAGCGCAAACGACCTGCAATTTCTGAGACGCGCCATCGCCCTGAGCGCCAGGGCCAGGGCTGCCGGGAAGCATCCTTTTGGGGCGCTGGTCGTGGACGCGGAGGGTCGAATCGTCTCGGAGGCGGTGAACGACTCGCTGCCCCCCGCAGGTGATCCGACACGGCATGCCGAAATGCTCGCGGTGGCGCAGGCGGCACGCCTGCGCACCCCGGCGCAGTTGCAGTCTTCGACGCTCTACAGCAGCGCGGAGCCGTGTTGCATGTGTGCCGGGGCCATCTACTGGTGCAACGTCGGACGGGTGGTGTACGCCCTGTCCGAGGAGCGGCTGCTTGGCCTCACAGGGGACCACCCGGAAAATCCGACGTTCGCGTTGCCCTGCCGGGAGGTGTTCGCGCATGGCCAACGCGCCGTCCGGGTGCTGGGCCCTGCGCTGCAGGACGAAGCCGCCGAGATGCACCGGGAATTCTGGATTGGGCGATAGGAAGGCGTGCGGTTCAGTCGTACGGGGCGAAAATTCGCGGCGATGTCGGTGGATGAGAATTTCACGCGCAAGCTGAAGATGAACGCGGCTTCATGGTTGAAGAACTGCCCGATCTGTAAGACGCCCGGCGCAAAAGATGCCGCCAGGCAGCCTTCCCGAGAACCAAAAGCATTCATCCAGCAGACAGGGAAACAACACAATACACCGCAAGCATGAGTTTCTTTTCGGGATGGTCAATGGCCGCGACGTCGCAAATCATTTTCATTTCGTATTGTGAGATTCTTAACAACGACGAGAAGCTCAGTTGAGCGGCGCGCTTCTCTGCTTGCCTGTGCAGACTTTCCCAACAGCTTTTCATTGCCCACAGCAGGACGCTTTGCCCGCTGAGGAGAATTCATGCCGTACCCGATTCGCACGACCCTGGCCATGATCGGTCTCACCGCCCTGCTTGCCAGTTGCACAAGCGCCGGTCAGCCTCCCGGTGTTCAGGGTGTTCAGGGCCCCCCGGCGCCTTCCCCCGTGGCGCCTAGCCCAGCTGCCGGAACGCCGGGGCAGGCATCCGACTTGCGCCCTGTCCGGGCGACCAGTGCGAACGTTCCGCGGGACCGTGGCTTCAGTGAAAGCAATGCCTGGGACGACGATCTGGGCACTGGCTGGGGCACTGAAACGGCCGACGAGTGGATTCGTTTCGATCTCGGCACCGAGAAGACCATCGAGGCTCTTTCGCTGGCCTGGCAGCACGGTGACCAGCGCGTCGCCCACTTCGACCTTGAACTGTCCACCGACGGCGATCGCTGGACCCCGGCGCGTCGTCTGTACAGCAGTGGCACCACGCCGAGCCTGGAGCGGTACGAAATCGGCGGACAGCACGCCCGCTTTCTCCGCGTCACCAACCGCGGCAACTCCGAAGACTCCTCGATTGGCATCACCGAGGTGCGAATTCACAGCGTCCGCGGAGCAGCGGGCAACGTCTCCGGCACAGAAGAGCGGACCTACTTCGTGGATTGCCATACCGGCAAGGACAGCCACGCCGGTACCACCAGCGAGCAGGCCTGGAAGAGCCTGAGCAAGGTCAATGCGAGTGCCCTGAAACCCGGCGACCGGCTGCTGCTCAAGCGGGGCTGCAGCTGGGAGGGGCCACTCCATGCCCGCTGGAGCGGGCGCAGTGACGCCCCGATCGTCATCGACGTCTATGGGCAGGGTGAAGCACCCCTGATCCGCAATGGCCGACCCGGCGCGGTCGTCATTGCAGGCTCACATCAGATCATCCAGAACCTGCGCGTCACGGCCGACCGGCCACCCCGGCGTGACACCGGGCGCTGCAACGGACCGCTGGGCTGGCATGCCGGTTTCGCTTTCACGAGTGGCAGCCGCCACAACACCCTGCAGAACAGCCAGGCATCCGGCCTGACCGCCGGCGTGCACCTCGAAAGCGGCAGCACCCACAACAGGGTGCTGCGCAACCAGCTGACGAACAACGACGTCATGAGCAAGAACAACCGCGACAACGGCAACAACGACAGCGGCGCCTGGGGTGTGCTGATCAACGGCGACGACAACGAGGTGGCCTACAACTACTTTGAGGGCAACACCGCCTGCAGCGAGGATTACGGGGTCGAAGGTGCGTCCCTGGAGCTGTACTATGCCAAGCGCAACTATTTCCACCACAACACCTCGATCAACGACACCACCTTCGCGGAGCTGGGTGGGTCCCGCCGTGACCGCAGCGAACACAACCGCTTCGAGTACAACCTCTACGCGCCCCTGGACACGAACGGGCGCGGCGAGGCACTGGTGATTCGCGGTCACAAAAGCGACTGGGGAGGCAATCCCGGGACAGTCTTCAATCACAACACCGTCTACAACAGCAATGTCGGCGTTTACTGCGGCGACGGGTGCAACCGGAGCATCCTGACCCTGAAAAACAACATCATCGTGACCCGCGCCGGGGCCACCAAAGACACCCTGTGGACCGATGGTCCCATCGACGAGAGCGGCAATGTCTTCTGGCAGCTCGACGGGGAGCGCAGGGTGTTTATCGAGGGCCAGCAACTGACGGCTTCCTCGACGTGGGGTGACCCAAAGCTGACCGATCCCCGGCAGCGCAAGTTCGAGCCGAGCCCTGAAGCACCCAACCGCCGTGCGGGCGCCCTGCCCCTGCCCTGAACTTCGCCCCTATGGCGAGATCCCGGCTCACTGTCCCGGTTGTCGCAGCGCCCTACGGTCAAGTCACCGCAAGGCTGCCAGAGCAGAAAGAACCAGCACCTTGGCAGTGCTGGGACGGGCATTCGGACTGGCGGGCAGCTTGACTCGGGAAGTGGAAAGGGCGCCAGGTACGCTGAATTCTCGGGCAGTGACCTGATCGTCTGCTGAGCAGGCGGCCCGCCGTTCTCCTGCGCGCCTCACCCGCTCAACATGATCCCGAAGGCAGGCTGGTTCTGGGGTGGGTCAGGGCGCCCGACCCACCCTCGGTCCGGAAGGACTCCGGCGAACTTACCCGCGTTGCTGACATGTTCAGAGCTCAACTGCCGTTTCTCAAGAAAGCCCCAGGCCACCCTCAAGCGATCCTGCAAATTCCGGCATGCTCGCGTTCTACGCTGCTCTTGCGAGGTGGATATGAGGCAAGCCCGAACTGTTTCCCAGCTCGTCCTGCTGCTCGGTGCCCTGTGCATGACCACTCCTGCTCCTGTGAGCGCGCAGTCGGCGCTTCCGGCGCAACCGGCAGAGCCACAGCAGTTGACCCAAAAGCCACTGCTGTCGGGCCGCCTGCATGGTGTTCGCTGGGCCCTTTTTGCCCCCGGTCATGACGAGACCGAAAGCGGCACGCTGTTCCTGGCCCCACCGGGCAACGCGCAGGTGATCGGCGCGAAATATCAGGCTCAGGACGAAACGGTCGTGCTGTCTTACCGCAGCAGCGCCACACTGACCGAGGCGCTGGAAGTTCACGACCGTCAGCTGCAACAGCAGGGCTTTCAAGCTCGGAATCGACAGGTCGAGGGCCAACAGGCCCAGGTTGCTTACCACCGGCAACAGGGTCGGGTGGAGCTTCTCATCGCAGGGCAGCGGGGAACCTACCGGGTGTCCCTTGTGCTGAAGGACATCCGGCCCTAGAGCGTTTGTCCGTTCCACTGATGGAGAACAACACTCCATCAATTCCACTGTCTTGGGCAGAACGGACGCCCCCCTGGACGCCTGCCCGCTTCCATCCGCTCCAGCACAGGGTCTGCTCGCTCCCCGCGCTAAAGGCGCGTCCAGAGCTCGAGGGGCGACGCTTCGCGCGACCCGTTGGGCGGCTCTGGACGCTGCGCGGTTCCGCTCGGTCATAGACATTGATCAAAAACCGATCAATGTCTATGACAACCGCTTTAGAGCGCTGTCAGCTGCCTTTCCACGTTCAGGTCCAGAAGGTCGTGCGCCACGAGCGACCGTGGGCCGTTACCGTCCATTCTGCCCGATCAGGCGTGCGGCTTCGCACAGTGCACCGCCCGCCACGCGGGCAGGAGGCCCGTGAGTGGACGGTCGAACAGGCCTGCCTGAGGTGCGGTGCGAAACAGCTGCTCGAATACTTCCGGTTCAAAGGCAGTGGCCAGCCGCTCGGCGTAGGAATTCAGGACGTTCAGGTAATGCGCCACGCTGTAGTCCCGGACATCCTGATCGCTCAGCGTGACGGTCAGCCCGTCCTCGCGGCGATAGAAACGCACGCGGTCCCCCACTTCCCACTGTCGCCGCCCGGAGTTCAGCAGCGCCTCGTAGGGCGCTTCCTTGCGAACGTCACGCAATTTCAGGTAGTCGGCCGGGGTCTTCGTGACGCGTACGGTGGTCGTGACGTCGGCGCAGGTCAGGGAACGCGCACGCAGCCGCTGCACCGTGCGGTCGAATTCGCGGCGCACCCCTTCGACGTTTCCTTCCAGCAGGTGACGCACGGCGCCTTCCAGGAAACGCTCCGCGTAGGCTTCCGCGCGGCTGGAGCGCAGCGAGGCGCCGCGCAGGATCAGCTGGCCGTCCTCGGTCAGCAGCGCGTAGTTCTTGATCTGGTGACTGAGCATGGCGCGGTAACGCCCTTCGTACTCCAGGTTCACCAGGGGGGGCAGCAGGGCGCTGACGTCCTGCACGAGCTGACGTTCTCGCGTTTCGTCCCAGTCAGGCGGAACGCTGAAGTACACGCCGTCGGTGTCGGCTTCGATCAGGGTGACGCCCGCGCTTTGCAGGGCAGCCAGAACACACGAAAGGGTCTCCCGACCCAGGCGGGTGACTTCGTTGGCCGCATCGGGGTCACCAAAAATCGACATCGCGCCCGCCCCGAGGTACCCGTAAGCGGAATTGATGACGACTTTCATGGCGATCTGCGAAGCCAGGTGCTCTCCGGCGGCCCGCGAGCCTGCCGGTGCGTCCCGGGCGGCCTGCTTGTGTTCCAGCCGCAGGCGGGTGAGGCACTCGACAAGGTGCGAGAAGACACCCAGCGAATCAGACTTCGGTTTGATGCCGTGCGTGCGAATCAGCGAGGGATACAGGCTGGCGATGTCGGCTTTCACCACGCGCGGCAGCACCCCTTCGGCAAACAGATACGTCGCGCCGCCCTGATGGGCGGCGCCCGAGGAGGCCTGCGCGCCGGGCAGGGCGTGCCCTTCGTGCAGGTAAGCGCGCACCAGCATCGGTTCGAGGATTCCCGTGGCCGTGCCCGCGTACGGCAGGCGGTGGTAGGGCCGCGGCGTCATCTGCGCCAGCGCGAAGTACGGCGCCAGCAGCCGCTCGGCCAGCCGGGACACTTCCTGAACGTCCTGCAGCGCGTATCGGCGCACGGCGTCCGGGTCGCGCCGGTAAGTCTCGGCGATCTGGGCGCCGTCCAGGTACACGCGGTCCTCGCTTGCCAGACCGTACGCGCGCGCGAGGGCTTTCAGGCCACGGCCCGCTGCGTCGGTGTCGTGGCCGCGCGCGGCGTCCAGGGTATCGACGATCTCACGTCCCGCGCAGGTCCAGTGCGCGCGGCTGCGACCGTCCTGCACGCGCCACACGCCCCTGGGCCCACCCGCCCGGCCAATGTCGAGCGGAATACGGTGCATTTCGGCACGCTGCATCAAAAAAGGCAGATCGAAATTCATGATGTTGTGGTTCTCGATCACGTCGGGGTCGCGCTCGCGGATGAGACGCACGAACTCGCGGATCAGCGGGGCTTCGTCCTGCCCATGCGGGGCTTCCAGCACCACCTCGCAGCCACGGTTGTCGAGCACGGAAACCATGAAGATCCGCCCGTCGTGCGGACTGAGGCTGGTGGTTTCCAGATCGAATTGCAGGCGGTGCACATCATCAAAGGCCATGGCCTTGAAGTACGTGCGTCCCGTGCGGACAAGGTACTGCTCGATGGGTCCCAGCACGGAATACCCCGACAGGTCGTGCAAACTCACCACCGCCCGCCCCAGGCGTCTGGAGGCCCCGCGCAACAGCTCCCGGCGCAGCCTCCGGCCGTCGTGTGCGTCGATCAGAAAACGCAGCGAACCCGCCGGACCGCGCAGTTGCCGGAAGGACACCGGGGCGCGCGGATCGTCTGCCACGAGCTGTTCTTCCAGGTGTTCGACGTCGCGCAAATCGCGCGCGAACACGAAAGGACGAAAGCGCGTACGTTCCAGCCGCACGCGCGTCCCGTCGCGGCGCCACACCAGCGCCAGGCCACTCCAGTCACAATGAACGCTGACAATGCCCGGGGTGGGGTCGGCGCCGTGCAGCCAGGGGTCAAGGTGAGACGAAGCGCGGTCTGAGAACACCCTTTCATCATGCCTTCTTTCATCATGCTTTCTGCCTGCCGACCGTACGCGATCAAGCGCCGAGGCGCGCTTCCCGCTACCCTGAAAGGCATGAAGCCGCACGTCGTCAGGACACCCCGGTGAAGCTCGACGGCCTGCACTCGCTGCGCGAACTGCTGGGCAGCGCTCAGGCCGGTCGGCCGCTGTTCATCGTGACCGGTCGGCTTCCCGGGCAACTGTGGCAGGTGACCTACCACGCAGGTGACGGGGTCGAGAACGTGGTGGTGGCGCGTGCGTTGCTGGAAGCCGACGGAGCGGTCGTCGCCAGCGTGCGGCGGGCCAAAAGTGCCGATATCAGCGCCGCTTTTCTGTCCTGGCAGGATGACCCGCACGTTCCCCTGCTGAAGCGCGACCTGGCCGGTGGAGGTGCCTGGAGCGCGCAGGTCACGCTGCTCGCCGCCTTTCCGCTCGTGCAACCCCTGCAAGACGGTCCGGACGTCCGCGCCGCGCTGGACGCCTTTGCGCGCCGGGACGACGCCGAGTGGCGCTTTCGGGGCGTGCGCGTCCTGGCCTACCAAGGCAGGCTGCTGGCCTACGCTGCGGATGACGCCGCCCTGCGCGCCCTGCTGCGTCCTTTGTTGCTGCAGGTGCCCGACGCCGTTCTCCGGACATCGGGTGAGGTGCCCGAGCCTCCCGGGGAACAACCCGGCATGCACATAAGACGCCGGGTCCGGCGTCTTATGTGAGGCGTTTTTTTGCCCGTCAGGGGAGGCTCACCCGAAAACGACACAGGCCGGGCTTCAGCCGCCCACCACGAGCGCCTCGAGGATTCGCAGGGCGGGCACCGCGCCAGGCTGTTCCAGCGTCATGGCGCGCAACAGGCCCAGCAGTTCACGCTGCAATGTCCGGTACTCCGTGTTCGGCAGCGCCACCCGACCGACGTCCTGCAAGTGCAGCCCGAAACGCCGCGAGGTATACGCCGCGACGCGCAGGCCCTTCTCGTCCGGACGGGCGCCGGGCAGGAGGGCCGTACGCTGCGCTCCGGGAAACGGAGCACCCGCGCCGAAGAATACTCCGGGGTGTTCCAGGGTCAGTGCGAGCGCCATCCCGAGCGTGGCGGCCGTCTGTGGTCCGCCGTTCCAGACCGTCACTCCGCACACCTGCAAGGTGACCAGCTGTTCGCGCACATCCCAGTGAAGCGGCGTCTCCCCTGCCCCACGCAGCCAGTGCGCCGCGCTGCCCACGTCCGCAGGCAGCGCCGTGTGACCCGCGAGACGCACGGAGAAGTGTTCGGCTTCGCGTTTCAGGTGCAGCGCTCCTGCCTGCAGTTCGTGCAGCTCACCGCCGGAAAGAGATGCGCGCACCACGAACGCCGCAGCGTCACGAACGTCTTGCATCGTGACTTCGCGCTCCCCTCGCGGTGTCACGGCGAACACACGCTCCTCCTCTCGCAGAAAATGCATGCCGTGCATCATCCCGCATCCGGGAGCGTTCTATGGTGACGTGTTTCCCCTCACGCGGGGCGTCCTCCCGTATGGTGAGGTCCGAGTGCCCACAGGGCGCCTTGGGAGCCGCATGAAGCCCAGTGAACTGCAAGACACCCTGCACACCCTCATCGATCGACGCCTGCTCCTGACCGTCATGCTGTGGGGCAAACCCGGCATCGGCAAAAGCGCCATCGTGCATCAGGTCGCCCGGACGCAGGGGCTGCAGGTCGTCGATACCCGCATCAGCCAGCTCGCCCCCACCGATTTGCGCGGTCTGCCCGTGCCCGACCTCGAGCGGGGCGTGGCGCGCTGGCTCGCGCCGCAGTTTCTGCCCCGCGAGCAGAACTGCATCCTGTTTCTCGACGAACTCAATCTGGCCCCGCCCGTCATGCAGGGCATCGCGCAGCAGCTGATCCTCGACCGCCGCGTGGGTGATTACGAGGTACCCGAGGGCGTGTTCATCTGGGCTGCCGGGAACCGCAAGGAAGACCGCGCGGCAGTGTTCGACATGACGCGACCCGTCGCGAACCGCATGATTCATTATCACCTCGAGGAGCAGCTCGACGATTTTCGTGCGTACGCCATGCGGGCCGCCGTTCCCGAGCAGATCATCGCGTTTCTGGGATACCGCCCCGCCCTGCTGCACGACATGAGCGGACCTGGCCTCGCCTTTCCGAGCCCACGCAGCTGGGAAATGGCCGGGCAGCTTCACGCGGCAGGACTGCCGGTGGGTGCGGCGGTGGGGGAAGGTGCGGCGGGTGAGTTCGAGAGCTTCCTGCGGGTGTACGGCCACCTGCCCGACGCGGCGCTGATCCTGGCGCGCGGCGCGGCGTCCGGGATACCCTTTCCGCGTGCCAGCGACGAGCGCTGGGCGATCACCACAGCCCTGGCACTGCGGACCCGCACGCCCGAAGAGGCCGGGAACGCGCTGAAGTGGATTGGGGCAGCGCACCTGGAGTGGATGCAGCTGACCGCCAGCCTGATCATGCCGCGCCTGCGCGCCGAAGGACTCCTCACTGCGTTTGCGCTGCTGCTCACCACCGACAGCGCCCTGGAGCAGCTGATGGACCAGTACACCGACGTGCTCTCGTGACACGGACGCTGCAGGCACGTTTGCAGCGGGCAGTGATTCAACTGCGTGCCCGGCATCCTTTCTTCGGGGTGCTGGCCTTGCATGCCGAAGCGCAGGAGGCAGAGGAGCTGCACGGGCGACCCGTGCGTACGGCCTGCACCGACGGTCGGCGGGTGTACGTCAATCCCGACTTCGCGGCGCGGCTCTCCGATGACCAACTCAGCGGCCTGCTGGTGCACGAGGTGCTGCACGCCGCGCTGCGTCACGTTCCGAGAAGCGCGGGGCGTGACGCGGCGCGCTGGAACGTCGCAGCCGACATTGTCGTGAACGGCCTGGCAGTTCAGGACGGGCACCAGCTGCCCCCGGGAGCGGTGAGGCGGACGACGCTCGAACACCTCAGCGTCGAGGAGGTCTACGGATTGCTCTCGCAGCAAACGCCCCCGGAATTGCCCGAGGCACATCGGGATCTGTTCTGGCCGGGCAAGGAGAACGCAGGTGATGTGGCAGAGCTGGACCGCTTCTGGCAGGCGGCCCTGCAGAATGCGGCAGTGACGGCGCGGCTCCAGGGCCGCCTGCCTGCCGTCGCCGAGCGTGCCTTGCAGTGGGCCGAACCACAAATCGACTGGCGCGGAGTGCTGTGGCGTTATCTGACGCCGAGCCGCACGGATTTCGGCGACCTCGACCGCCGTCACTTGCACCGCGGACTGTATCTGGAGGAACTGATCAGCCTCGACTTGCACGTCGCGCTCTGTGTCGACACCTCGGGCAGTGTCTCAGAGCGGCAGTTGAGCGCCTTCATGGGAGAAGTACGCGGCATTCTCCGCAGCTTCCCGCACCTCTGCGCGCGGCTGTACTTCTCGGATGTGGCGCTGCACGGTCCGTACGATGTGCAAGAGAGCGGCACCTTGATGACACCGAAAGGCGGAGGTGGCACAGACTTCCGGGCGTTCTTCCGGGCGACGGAGGACGCCACGTTGAGGGTCTACCTTACCGACGGACACGGCCGTTTTCCGGAAACGGAACCGCCCGGCGACACGCTGTGGGCCGTGCCACCGGGTGGACTGCCCGACGAGCGGTTTCCGTTCGGGCAGGTGCTGCGCCTTCTCTGAAGCAGTCAGCAACGGGGCGCGCCCCGGAGCGACCGGTCATAAATGACGAAAGCGGCCAATCCTGGCCGCTGATAAAAACAATATAGCGTCATATGCATTCCGCGTCAAGTTATGCGCCCGAAAAGCGGACAAAAGTGGTTAGGGGTATACAGAAGGGATGGGAAAGGCTGTTCCAGACGTGAGTCTGCTGAGCAGTTACGCGGAGGGCTACCACGACCTGTTCCACGAGCCTCGCCGCCATGCAGGCTCCCCAGCCACCCTCAACAGCATTCGCCATCCTGGGAACGAAGGTCCGCTACGGAATTGCTGCGGCGTCCCGCTGCATGATTCCAGCTTGCACGGCTTCACCAATAATCCGTTGTGCCAGCTGCCAGAACTCCGGAAATTCTCGCAGGTATTTGTGCTTGAGCTGCAATACCCGTCTGGCCGTCAGTTCAGGATGTGCTGCCGAGCCTCGCCCCCCTTTGCCCCACGTCAGAAGCATGGGTTGAAGCGCGTCCAGGGCTCTGGCAAAACGGGCTTCAACGGTCTGCCAGGCTTCGAACTCATCCCACAAACTCCGGAAATACCGCTCCTGCGTACTGGAAAGTATTCCGAAGAGCTTTTCGGCCGCTTCCCGTTCTTTTTCCGCGACCTGGATCAGGTGTTGATCAGGCGTATCAAAATGCGTGTCGCCTGCGTAGATTTCCACGAGATCATGAACAATCAGCAACTCCACGACACGCCCGATATTTGTTCCTGGTGGCGCGTACTCGCCAAGCGTCAGGGCTGTTAGAGCGAGGTGCCACGAGTGTTCCGCGCTATTTTCCGTTCGGCTGCCATCATGCAGCAGGGTGCTTCGGAGAACTGTTTTCAGTTTGTCGCACGTCAGCAAGAAATCGACTTGGGTATCCAGGTGCTCCATGACCGAGTGTAGGACCAGAAGACTCCGAGCAGACCTGTGGAGTCACAGATTTCTTACCCAAAGCTTAGATCTGGCTCAAACAATGGTAACCCCTGGCATAACTGCGCATGAATAACAGCTGCATACAAGTGCCTGAACAAAAAGTCACGATGGAGCGCGGAGGGCGCCAGCAGTACAGTGCGTCCCCAGGAGGACCTATGCATTTCAAACATTCATTCCGTCCGTTGATTGGTACTTCGCTGGCGCTGGCCCTTGCCGCTTGCGGTCAGCAACCCATCAGCTCCACATCGCAAGCCCCGCAGAGCACGAGTCCGACTCCGACCAGCACCGCAAAGCCGGCAGCTTCCGGTGACATCGAACGCACCCTTGCCCTGCCCCCCACCGACGGCTTCGGCATGAAGCTGCGTGTGGATGGACAGGGCAACCTCTACACCCTCCTCACCCGAATTCTCGAGGAGGGAGAAGGCAATGACGGACGCTACGAAAGCATTCTCCGCAAGCATACCCCTCAGGGAAGTCTGGAATGGGAAAAAACCTTCGCGCAAATCTCCCCCATCGACTTCGCCGTCAATCGGCAGGGAGCGGTCGCATTCATCGGCAACCGGTTGGAAGATACCCCCTGCGACAACCCGCTCAAACACCTGTACCTGTGCGATTACACGGGCATCACCCACAAATTCGACACGCATGGGAACGTGGTCTTCTCTGTCGAGCGTCCCTCCGGGCGGACCTTCGACAATCCCTCTTTCACTGCCGTGGCCATCGGTGAAGCGGGCGGCGTGTACACCTACGGGCACGGGCTGGCGCAACAGTTTGACGACGCCGGGAAGGCGGTCTGGAAAACAGTCCTGCAAGGCAGCAACTTCCATCCGAAACTCACCGTAGATTCTCAGAACAACGTGTACTTCGTTCGTTCGAACGATACTGAAACAAACCGGCAGATGGTGTTTCTGACAAAGCTCGATGCTGGGGGGCAGATCCAATTCTCGCGTGACTGGGGACTTGGCGTATTCAGCGTTCCCGAAGCGCTGGGATTGAGCAGTGACGGAAACGTATACACCTTGTGGCGGAGCCTCCAGGAAGGCACGACCTACCGTGCCTTCCTGAAGAACTACGCTCAGAACGGCACCTGGAACTTCAATCAGGAAGTCGGAAAGACCACGGTCGGTGGCTTCCCGCCGATTCAGGGCATGGTCGTGAGCGGTCAGAGCGCCTACCTGTACGGCTCTCAGGTGGATTACGACAGCGGCAGCCCGACCCGGGACACCCCCTACCTTGCGAAACACGACGCGAGTGGAGCGCGCGTGTGGACCAAGGACCTGCGTTCCATGCTGCGAGGAGGGACAATTGATGATGTCACCTCCGGGCCGGATGGGAAACTGTATGTGGTGTACGGAAGTGGCGAGGAATACCACGTCGCCATCATGACTCCTTGAGTGATGAAACGCTCAGGTGGCTGCGCAGCTGGCCGGGTGGGCCACACGTGAATTGCCAGCCGCAGGCCCGACAGCGAAAGCGCTGCTTGCCGCTCGTGACGTGGCGGTTCTTGACGACGCAGATCGACTGACAGCGGGCACAACGCGTCGTGTTCATACTCCATTCAACACCCGTCATCCTCTGAAAGCACGACCGTTTGAATGCATAACTTGACAGGCAGTGCATAACACGCTATTTTATTTTTATCAGCGGCCAAAAGGCCGCTTTTTTGATGGATTGCCTGCTTGCATGGTCTTCCTGTGAACGCAAGCGGGTGCGCGGCGCTTACACTGGCGCAATGAGACGTCTTTCTGCCAACAAAGTCCTGCAGCTGAGCATCATCGCTGCGCTGCTGTGTCTGGTCATCGGCGTTTGGGTGTTCGTGGCGACCCGCTCCTGGTGGACGGTCCTGCCCCTGGCACTGGCGTTCTGGTTTGCTCTCGACGCCGGGCGGGCACGCGGCTGGCAGGACCCCGAGAACCCCGACTCACCGCGTTCGGGGTGAGGGCCCTCTTCGAACGCGTTCCGGGATGGGGCCGCATGCCTTGAGGCCCTCCTCACCCTCACGTGGCGCCCGTGCGCTGGAGTGAAGGGATGCACGACGTTCCCTACCTCGACACGGCACACCTGCTGACCTTTGGTGAGGCGCAGGAGGCCTACCGGTTGGCTCGGCTGTTCGACCCCGACCGCCGCTGGACAGCGCTGCTGTATCTCGCGACCCTTACGCCCTACCTGTGGGAAGCAGTTCGGCCACACCTCGACTTCGAAGGTGATTTTGCCGACCTGGAACAGGTCAGCGGCATCACGCGCGGCGAAGCGCTGGTGTTGGGGCTGGCCAGCAACCTGTTCCGCATGGAGGGTGCCGTGGACATGACCGAACTCGCCGACGGCCTCGACGACGAGGTGTGGGACATTGCGCTCACCGCGCTCAGGCTTTACCGCGACAGTTGAGCCTCACGGGCGTCAAGGAGCCCGTCGGCGCTATCTTGCGGAAGTGACGCGCCCGCAATCGTACCTTCAGCTCGTGGAGCTGCTCGATTACGTTTCGATGGTGCTGTCGCGCGGCATTCCGGGAGCCGTGTGGGTACAGGCGGAGATCGCTTCGCTCACCGACCGTCGTCATCTGTATCTCGACCTCGTGCAGCACGACGAAAGTGGACGTGAGGTCGCCAAAACACGCGCCAACCTGTGGGCGGGTGAGCGTTTCCGGCTGGAAGGCAAATTCAAGAAGGCGACCGGCGGGGGCCTCAAGCAGGACACCAAGGTGCTGCTGCACGTGGTGCCGGATTTTCATCCGCAGTACGGTTTTTCGCTGACGGTGATCGACCTGTCGCCCGAATTCACGCTAGGGGACATGCAGCAGAAGCTGCAGGGTATCCGTGAAACGCTGCAGCGTGAAGGAGCCTATGAACACCAGCGGACACTGACATTGCCTGCCGACTTCACGCGTGTCGCGGTGGTGAGCCCCAAACGCGCGGCCGGACTGGGCGACTTTCGGCGTGAAGCCGACCGGCTGGAGCACGCCGGGGTGTGTACCTTTGCGTATTTTGAGGCGACCTTTCAGGGCCGCGAGGCGAGCGCTTCGCTGCTTTCCGCGCTGGCCCAGGCACAACTGGCGCATGCAGCCGAGGCCTTCGACGCACTGGTGATCATTCGTGGGGGCGGCGCGAGCACCGACCTGGCGTGGCTGAACGACCTCACGCTCGCGCGGGCCGTCAGCGCCCTGCCAATGCCGGTCGTGACGGGCATTGGGCATGCGCGTGACGACACAATCCTGGACGAAGTCGCCGCGCGGCGCTGTGATACCCCGTCCAAGGCCATCGCCTTTATTTCCGGACGTATTGTGGCGGCTGCCGCCGAGGCGCGCGCGGCGTACCACGCCATTCAGGTGGGTGGCCAGGAGCGGCTGCAACAGGCCCAGTTCGAACTGGAGCGCACTCATCTTCGTGCTGAGCGTGCGGCACGCTCGCTTGTGAACGCCCGCAGCGCCGAAGTGCATCACCTGATGCGGGCGGTGCTGGGTCTCACGCCCGAACGCACCCTGCGCCGGGGGTATGCACTGGTCCGGGCGCGCGAAACCAGCACTGGACAGCCTGTGGTGACCAGCGCCCGGGAAGCCGCACGCCATGCCCGCTTGACCGTGCAGTTTTTCGATGGAAAGGTGGACTTTTCGCGTGACGATCAAATTCAAGACCCACTATGAGACCCTGGCGCGCATCGCAGCCCGCCTGGAGGAAGGCGACGCCGACATCGACGAGGTGCTGCCGCTGCTGGAAGAAGCAAAAGCGGCCTACGCCGCCTGTCAGGAGCGCCTGGAAGCCGTTCGCCGGGCGCTGGGTGACGCACCAGCAGAAGTACCGGACAGCGACGAACTTGAGGTATGAGGTTCGTTCGCTGCGCCTGTTCTTGTGAGAAGGCGGCCTCCGGGGCCCCTTGAGCCTCCGCAGCCTACATGCTAAACTGCTTCGCTGATGACCCGCCTTGGCGGGACTTTGTGTCGCGCCGAAAAGTTGCCGTTCCAGACCGGAACAGACGGAAAGCAAAGCGGGGCGGGAAGGAAGAAACGATGTTTGCAATCATTCAAAGCGGGGGCAAGCAGTACCGCGTCCAAGAAGGCGACACGCTGCGCGTCGAAAAACTCAGTGGTGAAGCGGGCGAAAAGCTCTCCCTCACCCCGATCTTTGTGGGCGGCGCCGAGACGTTGATCGGTGACGCTGCCAGCAAGCTGACGGTCAGCGCCGAAGTCGTCGAGCACGGCCTGGGCAAGAAAATCTACATCCGCAAGTACAAGAGTGGTATCCAATACCGCCGCCGCACGGGTCACCGCCAGCAGTTCACGGCGATCAAGATCCTCGGCATCGCCTGATTCGACAAGAGCATCAAGAGCGAGGTGAAATGAAATGGCACACAAGAAAGGCGTAGGCTCGACCAAGAACGGTCGTGACAGCAATCCCAAGTACCTGGGCGTCAAGAAGTTCGGCGGCGAGAAAGTCCTGGCCGGCAACATCCTGGTGCGTCAGCGTGGGACCAAGTTCAAGGCAGGCGTGGGCGTCGGCATGGGCCGTGACCACACCCTGTTCGCACTGGTCGAAGGCACCGTGACCTTCGCCAACAAGGGCAACAAGGGCCGCTTCATCAGCGTGCAGCCCCTCGTGCAAGTCGCCGCGGACTGAGTTTCCGGCAACCCAGACGAACACGACCCGGGGGCGCAAGCCCCCGTTTTCATTGAAAGCAGGCAGGAATGGCGTTTCGTGATGTGCTAGAGATCGACGTGACCGCAGGCAATGGCGGCGACGGCGCCATGAGTTTCCACCGCGCCAAGTACATGGCCAAGGGCGGTCCTGACGGTGGCCACGGCGGCAAGGGCGGCAGCGTGTATCTGCGCGCCACGCAGAACATTGCCAGCCTCGACACCCTGGTGGGTCAGCGCCGCTTCAAGGCCGAAAGTGGCCGCTATGGAGAGGGCCGTCTGCGGGCCGGCGCGGACGGGCAGGACCTCTTCATCGACGTGCCAGTGGGCACCACGGCCTTCGACGCCGAAACCGGCAAGGTTATCGCCGACCTCACCGAGATCGGGCAGGTCAAGGTCGTGGCGCGCGGTGGTCTGGGCGGACGCGGCAACAGCGTGTTTGTCAGCGCCACCCGTCAGGCTCCCCGCTTCGCGGAGCTGGGCACCAAAGGCGAAAAGCGCCGCCTCCGGCTGGAACTGCGCCTGATCGCCGACGTGGGCCTGGTAGGCTACCCCAACGCGGGCAAGTCAAGTCTGCTGGCGGCACTCTCGCGCGCCAACCCGGCCATCGCGGATTATCCTTTTACGACCCTCTCCCCCATCCTGGGCGTCGTCGAGGACCCGGAGCACGACCGCCGCTTCACGCTGGCCGACATTCCCGGCATCATCGAAGGCGCCAGCGAAGGAAAAGGCCTCGGCCTGGAGTTTCTGCGGCACATCAGCCGCACGCGCCTGCTGGTCTACGTGCTGGCCGCCGACCGTGATCCTGCCGGAGAGCTGGAACACCTGCAGGCCGAGCTGCGCTCGTATGATCCGAGTCTGCTGGAAAACGCCGCGCTGATCGTGCTCAACAAACTCGATCTGATCAAGGCGGAAGACGGCGGCACCGACGAGGCCCTCGCCAGAATGCTCGAAGAAGACCTGGCGCGCTTTGGCCTGCCGGTCCTGAAAATCAGCGCCCAGACGGGCGAAGGGCTGCTGGCGTTGCGTGACACCATTCTGGACGTGCTGCCCTCGCGTGAAGCCTGGGTGGAAACGCACGCCCTGGAAGAGGAACCCGACGTTCTGCAAGGCCCGGCTCCCCTGCGAATCGAGCCGGCCCACACGAATGTCGGCACCGAAAAGGAAGAGCGGGTGTGGGTGGTCAAGGGAGGTGGTTTCGAGGAGCGGCTGGCCCGCTTCGAGCGGCATCTTGACGACGCGGCCGAGTACCTGACCGGGTACTTCAAACGTCAGGGCCTCACCAACGCCCTGAAGCGTGCCGGGGTAAAAGAAGAGGACACCGTCGAGATCGGGCCTTTCCGCTTTCAGTACTACGAGGATGAAAAGTGACTCAAGTGAGCGGGTAGCCCTCCGTCAGCTTCACTTGGCACAATCTGATCACGCGCGTTCCCGAAGGCTGTGCGCTTCACAGCCTTCGGGAACCACACTCGGGTATACTTCCCGTGCGGCGGAGGCCGTTTGAACCCTGTGGTGAGCCTTGTTGCTGTTTCCGTGAATGCGCCCGGCGCAGACCTCGATTCGTGGTGTGACCGCGTCCGCCTGATGGTCAAACCACGCCGCTTCGAGCACGTTCTGCGGGTCGCGCAGCTGGCCAGCGACATCGCGCTGGCCAACGGCATCGATCCGCTGCGTGCTTACACCGCCGGCATCCTGCACGACGTTGCCCGTGATCTGCCGGACCGGGAACTGCTGCGCCTCGCGCCGCCCGAATGCCCCATCGACAGCGCGCACCCGCTGGCGCTGCACGGACGGGCAGGGCGCGTGCTGCTGGAGCGCTGGGGCTACGGTGACGCGGTGGTGCTCGAAGCAGTCGAGGATCACACCACCGGGCCGCGGGGTCCCAACGGTGTCGCGATGGCAGTGTACGTGGCCGACGTGAGCGAGCCGGGACGTGGAGTCAACGACGACATCCGGGGCCTCGCTTTGCAGGATCTGGAAGCCGCCCTCAAGCTGGCCGTCGGTTCGAAGGTGCGCTACCTGCGCGGGCGGGGCATTGAGGTTCATCCCCGGACCCTGCGCGCCTTCGAGGCACTGGATCTCGCCGAATAAACGGCATGCCGGACGGTTTTAACCCGTGACCTTTGACCTTCGACGGCCAGCCTCTGGCCTGCTTCCAAGACTTTTGCTGGTGAACGTATGAATGTGTCCGCATGAGCCATAAGCCCAAACAGTCCGCTGCGCCCAAGCCGACCGAGTTCTACTCGGAAGCGGGCCGCACCGTGCCCGTCTGGCGGGCGTGGCAGCTGGCGTCGATTGCACTGGCCACCCTGTCGCTTGCCGGATACTGGACCCTCACCAGCACGGCCGGTGAGGTCCGGCGGGCGGCGCTCGTCACGCCCGAAGGGCAGCCGCCGCGTTTCACGGTGCTGCTGGCGGGCCGCGACATCGCGTACTGCTACTACCGTACGCCCTGTCAGGACCAGAACTCCGAGCGGGCGCAGCGCGAGAGCCGCACCGACACGCTGATGCTGATGAAGGTGGACGGCACCCGCGTGAACATCCTGACCGTTCCGCGCGACACCCAGGCAGGCAGCTTCGATTCGTTTCTGGACGCCGGTTCCCAGAAGATCAACGCCGCGTACGCCTTTGGCGGTCCCGAGCAGCTGGTTTCACGCATCGAGGAGATCACCGGGGAGCGCATCGATTACTACGCGGTCGTGCGCACCGACTTCGTGGCCGCCGTCATCAGCGCGCTGGGCGGACTGGTCGTGAACGTACCGGCCAAAATCGACTTCGACGATTACGCGGCCGGACTGCACGTGCACCTGGAAAGCGGTCCGCAGCGCCTGAACGGCAAAGAAGCCGTGGCGTTCCTGCGTATGCGCAAGGGCGTCGGAGACGATTACGGCCGCATGGACCACCAGAAGGCCGCCATCGCGCAGCTGGTGGACAAGCTGCGCACCCCGGGTGGTCTGGCAGGCGCACTGCCGGCGATCCTGCGCGGTTTTTCCGGCAGCGTGCAGACCAACGCCGATCCCGCGCTGATTCAGCAGATGGTACCTTACCTGCGCGACTACAAGCTCTCGTTTGCCACATTGCCCACGCGGGAAATTCCGGGAACCACCAACCTGATGCCCGACCGCGAAGCGCTCGCCGAATTATGGGGCGGCGCCAGTACGACCCTTGCCAGCGAGCAGAGCGTTCCGGTGCGGATCGTGGACGCGAGCGGCACCGGGCTCGGCCCGAAGGTGGCCTGGGCCCTCAAGGCGCGTGGTTTTCGCGTTACCGAGGTGAGCGACTCGGCCATCAGCGGTGAGCGCAGCCAGGTCTTTACCCTCAGCGAAGTCGGCAGTGCCGAAAGCGTGTCACGCTGGCTCGATCTGCCCCGCCTGCAGGGTCTGCGTTTTCCCGTCGAGCGGGGTGAAGTCGGGGTGTACCTTGGAACGGACGCCCGGGCCCGCTACGCCGAACTCGCACGACTGCCCCTTTCTCTTCGCCCCTGATTCCTTCTCGGAGAACTTATGCCTGATTCCCCTGTTTCCGGTTCCACCCTTGATTCCGCCACCCACACGCAGCTGCGCGCGGTCGTGCAGGCGGCGCGCGAACGGCGCGCCGAGGATGTTACGGTCCTCGACCTCACCCATATTTCCAGTACGCTCGACTACTTCGTGATCTGCACCGCGACTGCCGGTTTGCAGCTCAACGCGGTGCAGCAGAACATCCGCGAGAAAAGCCGGGAAGTCGGGCTGCCCCAACCCAGCGTCGAGGGCCCCAGCGAGCGCTGGCTGCTGCTGTCCTTTGGCTCGATCGTCGTGCACATCATGACCAGGGAAGCCCGCGAGTACTACGACCTCGAAGGATTGTGGAACGACGCGCGCCTGTTGGAGTTTCCCGACGACACACAACTGTCCTGAGCGGTCAGTACCCAGTACCACGGCGGCGGGCTCTGGCCTGCCGCCGTGACTTATCCCCTGGAAGCGAGCTTGTCCGTTCGTGGCAGGCGGCGTGACCATGACGAGGTCATGGATGCACGCTCCTCGGCGGTCACGCTGAGTGCGAGTACCATGCGGGTACCGCCAGGCTCGTCCTGTAGCAGGATATCGCCCCCGTGCGCCTGCAAGAAGCGCCGCGCGATCGCCAGGCCCAGGCCGTGCCCGGCCACCACCGCACCGGGCACGCGGTAAAACGGTTCGAAGATCCGCTCGCGGTCCTGCGGCGGAATGCCCGGACCGCGGTCCACGACGTGAACCTCGGGTCCTCGCTCGCCGCGCCGCAGTTCGATGCGCACGTCGTCGGACGAATACTTCAGGGCATTTTCGAGCACGTTCTCCACGGCCTGCTTGAACCGCACCGGGTCGACGCTCCACACCAGTTCCTCCCCGGCGTGA
This sequence comes from Deinococcus peraridilitoris DSM 19664, assembly GCF_000317835.1. NCBI lineage: Bacteria > Thermotogati > Deinococcota > Deinococci > Deinococcales > Deinococcaceae > Deinococcus > Deinococcus peraridilitoris. Next base: position 1,441,938 of record NC_019793.1, read on the forward strand.
ATGCTGACGCGTGAAAGGGCTCCGGCCACTTCCAGCAGCAGTACGCTCAGGTCCTGTGCCGAGCGGTTGAGCTCGGGTTGCGCGTACACGGCTTCCAGCCGGGAAAGGTCGCTCAGTACGGCCAGTTGCGCGGCGCTGTCGCACAGGCGCTGCAGCAGCCGGGCGCGTTCGGCTTCTCCGATCAGCTCGTCGTGCTGCAGCAGATCGGCCACCAGCGCCAGCTGCTGCAGGGGGCGTCGCAGTTCGTGCGACGCCATCAGGCTCAGCTCGCGCGACATGCGGGCCTGCTGCGAGCGCAACTGCCGCTCGCGGCCCCACAGGTGAATCAGGTGGGTCACCAGGCTCGCCAGGGCCACCGCCGCCAGCGCACCCGTGGCAGCCAGCCAAATCTGCAGCCAGCGGGTCTGCTCGTAGACGTCTTCGCGTAGTTGCTGCAGTCGCTCGCGCCCTTGCAGGCTCAGGGTGTCGGCTTCCTGCTGGGCGTGCAGCAGGGCGTGCAGGTCGTTCTGGCGTACACCCTGCTCGAAGAGGGTACGGACGCGCGCCAGCCGGGCCGGTCCCAACGCCTCGACCTGCGGCAGCTCCTTGAATTCCTCGGCTTCGTTCAGAAAGCTGGAGCGAATTGCCTCGATCCGCTCCTCCTCAGAAGCGTGGTCGAGATCGAGCGAAGGCTCAAGCCGCCCCAGAATGACCCGCGAGATCTGCTGCGAGAGCACCTGATAGGGGTGCGCCGTCCAGCTGGCCCGGTCATCGGTCAGCGTGCGCAGCGAGGACGTAAAGGACAGCGCGATCAGCAGGGCCACCAGCAGCCCGGGCAGCAGGGCCACCAGCAGGCTGCGTCTGAGCGAGATCGAGCGGTCCCCGGGGTTCATGACGTGTTCCGCGGAGCCTCGTGGGATGTGCGGCTGGTGGCCTTATCGGCAGCGTGCGTCATGGCGTGCGAACCTTGTTCACGTACCACACCCATTGCGCGCCGTACTTGAGTTCGGGAAAGCGCCGGGCATAGGCGTGGGTAGGAAACACCACGGTCAACGGTCCCTTGTTCTGCATGGAAATCGGCTCTCCATCGGCACGGTACGCCAGCAGCACCGGGTAGTCCTCGTAATCGCGTCGGGCGATGGTGGATCCGTAGTTGTTGACGGCTTCCAGGCGCAGGTCGCGGCCCTGCAACCCGACTTCCTTGGCGAGGTCGGAGAGCAGCACCCCCTGGTAAGCGAAGGTCTTGTTCAACTGCGGATGCTCGGTGCGGTACTCGACGGCCCGCAAGGCTTCGAGTTGCCGCAGGGTGAAGAGGCGCTCACCCGTCGGGGTGTCGACGCGCAGCAGGATTTTTTCACCCTCCGCGCGCGCTGGCAGTGCGCGCGGAGGGTGCACCTCGCGGTAAGCCATCGGCGTACTGCAGGCAGGCAGCAGCGCGGCCAGGCAGCACAACCAAAGCGGGCGGGGCAACACGCATCAGCATAGTCAAAAGTCCCAGTTTATCGCAAGCTGATTTTTCTCATGAACAAAGTTGCGTGCAGGAAAAACTCACGCTCCGCAGCGCGGACAAACGCACGTCCGCGTCTTCATCGACTGCGGGTTCAGGGTTGCACGTTCGGGTGATGCGGGAGGTCATTCTGCCGGTCTGGGTCCACTGGGACCAGCCGAACGCGGGTGTTGTGAAAGGTGCTACCACCGCCCAGATCAGTCAAAGTTTCAGCCGTGAGGGCGTTGACGCTTTTGCCATCCGGGGCGCTGAGTCCCCACCAGGTGCCTTCCAGCACCGCGACGCCCCGCTGAACTGCGTCGCTGATCCGTACCCGGCGCGTGATGCAGCCGGTTTCGCTCTGCACCTGCACCAAGGCGCCGTCGGTCACACGGTCACGCCGGGCGTCTTCCGGGTGGACGAGCACCTGCGGCTCTCCTCCTTCGGCGCGGGTCAGCTGGTCGAGGTTGCCGTACGTGCTGTTGAGAAAGTGGTGCGCGGGCGGCGTCAGGAGCCGCAGGGGATAACTGGCGTTCAGCTGCGCCCGTGGTTCGGTGTGGCGCGGCACCGGCGAGAAACGCACCTTGCCGGAAGGCGTGTGTGCTCCGTTGGCGTACGGCAGAAAGCGCTCGGGCAACGACAGGCGCACCGAACCCTCGCGCCTGAGTTTCTCGGGCGTGATGCCGGCCAGATGCGGATGCTCTGTGGCGAGCAGCTCGGTGAGCAGCTCGTCCATGCTCCAGTACAGGCTGGGCTCCTCGATGCCCAGGCGCCGCCCGAGCTCTCCAAACACCCAGGAGTTCGGGCGGGCTTCACCTGAGGGGGGCAGGGTGGCGTCGTTGTAGGACAGATAGTGGTGCCCGTAGCTGGTGTAAAGGTCGGCGTGTTCCAGGAAGGTCGTGGCGGGCAGCACGAAGTCTGCCAGGCGCGCCGATTCGGTCATGGCCTGTTCCAGCACCACCGTCAGCATGTCCGGTCGGGCCATTCCGGCACGCACCCGTTCGGAGTCGGGCGCGACGACCGCCGGGTTGCAGTTGTACACGAAGAGCGCCTTGACGCCCCGTTCAGGCGCGAGCGCGCTTGCCAGCTCGTTCATGTTGACGCGCGGCGTGGCGCTTTCGATCAGGTGGGCCGCACCCAGACGCGTGCGGTTGAGCGCAAACGCGCCGCTGGTGGTGAGGGTACAGCCGCCGCCACGGTGCTGCCAGTCGCCCAGCAGGGCGGGCAGCAGCGTCACGGCGCGCAGGTTGCTGCCGCCGTTCTCGTGGCGGGTCATGCCGTACCCCACCCGGATGTAGGTAGGACGGGTGGTTCCCAGGGCACGGGCGAGGTCCTGAATCTCGCTTTCGCTCAGGCCGGTCACGTCACTTGTGCGCGCCAGGGACCAGGCTTCACACTCGGCACGAAACGCCCCAAAATCCTCACCGGCGCGCGCGAGGTAAGCCTCGTCATGCCAGCCGGACGCGATGATGATGCGCGACAGGCCCAGCACCAGGGCCGCGTCGGTGCCGGGCCGGATCTTGAGGTGCCAGTCGGCATACAGGCTGGTTTTGTTGCGGTAAGGATCGATGTGGACAATTCGCGCGCCGTTCTTGCGGGCCTGGGTGAGCCAGGGGGTCAGGTGCGAGTTGGTCGTCAGGCTGTTGATGCCCCACAGCAGAATCAGGCGGGCGTGGGGCACGTCCTCGGGATCGACGCCAAGGCGGGGACTGCCGTACCCGAGCTCCCAGGCGGCGCTGCCAGCGGTCGCACAGATGGTCTCTTCCAGTTCCGGTGCGCCCAGCGCGCGAAAAAAGGCGTGTACATGTGAGCCTTCCCGCAGCCCCATGGTGCCCGCGTAGTTGTAGCGCAGAATCGACTGCGGCCCGTACCGATCGAGAATTTCGCGCAGACGTACGGCGATGTCATCGAGGGCCTGCTCCCAGGACACGCGCACGAACTCACCGTTCACCTTCTTGAGCGGATACAGCGGCCGTTCGGGATGATACTGGCGCGCGGGGTAGTGAACGGTTTTGGCACAGGCGAATCCGCGGGTGATGGGATGACGCGAATCCCCACCGATGTTCACCGCCCGCTCGACACCGTCCTGTCCGGTGACGAGGCGCACCTTCAGCCGGCAGGCATCCGGGCAGTCAAGCGGGCAGGTCAGCACGACTTCACGGGAAGTCTCGGAAGCGGAAATCGAAGCGCGCGTCATCCGGCACAGTGTACGGCGCGACCGGCGAACCAAACCCGATCAAGCTCACTTGCCAGGCCGGCAAGGCTCAAGACGAACTTCAGAAGAGTCCCGGACACGGTCAGTTCGAGCAGTTTAGAGTGAAATCAACGATTTGCACGCTTTTTTCGCTCGCTGCGCCATCCCATGTTGATCTGCCCCATGTTGATCTGCCCCTCGGACACTTCATCTTGCAGCACCATTTTTGCAGGCCTCTGGTTTTCAGGCATTCGGCACGAACGCCTCCGCCCGGACCTTTCAGGAGATTGTGATGAACACGCGAATTCCAGCTTGTGTTTCACCGAAGTTGGGGGCGGCCTGACATGCAGGCCACCCTGGTCTACAACCCCATGGCCGGCGGGGCGAGCCGCGTCCAGCCTGAGGAGCTGCAGCGCGCCCTGACCGAGGCCGGTTTCCACCCGGTCTACCAGGAGACCACCACCGAGGCTGACCTCGATGAAGTGCTGGACAACGCGCGCGATCTGGTTGTGGCGGTGGGAGGTGACGGCACGGTGCGCGCGGTTGCCAAGCGGCTGATACGTCGCAGCCTGCGCGGCGAGGGTGTGCCGCTTGCCATCCTGCCGCTCGGCACGGCCAACAACATTGCCCGAACCCTGGACCTCAGCGGCACTCCCCTCGAGCTGGCCGCGCGCCTGAAAGCAGGAGAGCAGCGCGCCTTCGACGTGGGCAAGATCACCGCGCCCTGGGGCGAGGAGTTTTTTCTGGAAGCGGCGGGTTGCGGGCTGTACGCCGAGGTCCTGGCGGCATACGACCCCGAGGAAGGCAAGAGTGTCTCACGGGCGCTGAGCACCCTGGGAAATACCCTGAGTACGTATGTGCCGCTCGACTTACAGCTCGTGCTGGACGGACAGCTCCTGTCCGGTTCGTTTCTACTGGCCGAGATGCTGAACACCTGTGCGACCGGACCCCGGCTCAAACTGGCTCCCGCCGCCAGCACGGAAGACGGCCTGCTCGATCTGGTGCTGGTGAGCGCCGAAGACCGTGACCACACTTTGCAGTACCTGCGCTGCCTCGTCACGGGCGAACTGCATACCCTGCCCAGCGTGCGTACCCTGCAGGGGCGTCATCTGCGTGTCACGTGGAAGGGTCAGGCAGTGCACGTGGACGGTGAAGTGCGACCGGTGCGCGGTCACGAGGAGTTGCCCCCGGTGCTGACCGAGGAGGGAACGCTGGACATCGAGGTGCTGCCCGGCGCCCTGACGCTGCTGCTGCCCGCTTCGGAAGTGTGTCCGCCCGAGGCAAGGGCAGAAGGTCAGCCGACCTCGTCACGTGAAGAGGCCGCTTTTCCCCGGGAGGTGTCGGCATGACGCCCGCGAGCGGGCCAATGATGCGCCTTGATCTGCATTGTCACTCGGAAGCGTCACATGACTGCCTGACCCCGCTGACGACCTTTCCGGACCGCTGCCTGGCTCGCGGGGTCGTGGTGCAGGCGGTGACCGACCACGATCAGATCTGGGGTGCGCAGCAACTGCAGCAGTTTGTGCGAAACAGCGAATTTGCCGATCGCTTCACGGTGATCGTGGGCGAGGAGGTGAGCACCCGGGAAGGCGAGATCGTAGGCCTGTTTTTGCAGGAGCGTATTCCCCCTGGCCTGAGTCCGGAAGAGACGGTGCGCGAAATCAAGGCGCAGGGTGGGCTGGTGCTGTTGCCGCACGGCTTTGATCCACTCAAGCGCCATCGCCTGCGCCCCGCGGCACGTGAACGCATTGCCGATCAGATCGATATCGTCGAGAGCTTTAATGCGCGGATCTCACGCCCGAAGTGGAACCGCGCCGCCGAGACCTGGGCGCGCGCGCGGAACCTCCCGGTTTCGGGAGGCTCGGATGCGCACACCTGGCGACAGCTCGGCGACGCCTGGACCGAGGTGCCCCGGCGATCCGTCGATACGCCGCAGGATCTGCTCGAAGTGCTGCACCTGGGATCGGTGCTGGGTGAATGGACACATCCTGTGCGGGCTTTTGTGTACAAGCAGCTGGTGCAGTGGAAGGAGCGGCGCGGCAGCGCCACTTATGGGCGGTAGGATCTCACCACGACATGCTTGAAATGTGTTCAGGATTGCAAGCTGGCTCATCTTCATTAAAACTGAATAAAGGCAAAATAAAGACAACATGAAAACCTATGCCATTCGCCGTCTCACCCACCGGGATATCCAACGCCAGTACTTTGCCGTGACCGAAAACGGCATTGATATCGCGTTCACGGACAGCCCGGAGAAAGCCCAGCGCCTGATGCTCGCCCTGCATTCCCTTGCTGAGGGAAACATGGCGCTGAGGGTAGCCAAACCCGCCTAAGGCCCTGTCGCGCTCGGCGCGGCAGCCAGCCACCATGAAAAACAGCCACCATAAAAAAGGCGCGGCATTTACGCCGCGCCTTTTTTATGGTGCGCTCGACAGGAATCGAACCTGTGGCCTAGGGCTTAGGAGACTCAAGCGCACACCTTTTACCCTGTCCCGATACTTCCCGAGTAGTCGTTAAAACCCGGCAAACCAGAGGCCGTTCAGGCCTGGACAGCAGGCAATTTCCCACTTTGGGATACTTCTTCCCGGCTTCTCTACCCAGCATCTGCCCATGCGGGGAGAAGCTCGTCGTTGCTCAGGTGAGCAACGACAGGGCACAGTGTAAGGGTGACGGAAGAAGTGTTGGCAACTCCAAGAGAAGACTCCGCAGAGACGGAACCGACGATTCAATCGGTTCATACGAGGAGGAGACGCTTCCCGTGGCTCTGGGCGGGTTTTAAGGCGCTGGTTGTTACTGGAGTTTTAGTTGGACGCTTGCTCTTGCTGGCATATTTGCTTGTGCCGCCATTCGTCCTTTATGGAGCTTTGGCAGCTGCAATCTTATTTGTGGGTTCTCCACCCAAAGTTCCCGATCAGAGCCCTCTGGCGCTGGTTCAGGGCGGGGCAACCTTCTTCGCGGTGCTGGCAGCGTTTTTGATCTTCCTGACAACCACCTGCCTCAACTTCGCCAGGGCAGACTTACGCCGAAAGCGAGACCAACTGAACTTCAAACGAGCAGCTGCCTTTTTCCTGTGGTCAGCTATGTGTACTGCTGCTGCCCTGGTGATCGGTTTGGCATGGCTGCTCAACAAGACGTATGAAACCGACATGGCCCTCGGCGTCCTTTCGAGTAGCGGGGGACAAAAATTCGCATTGGCAGCATATGGATTTTGTGCCGCCGGAGCCTTTGGGACCTTCCTTTGCGGAGGAATTCTACTTGCGTTCACCCTCGAGCCTCACGCTGCTGCATTCTTGAAGCTCGGGCCTCCAGTTCCACCTGATAAAGGAGAGGCATGATGTACCATTTGCGGAAACTGGTGCCCGACAGCTACGAGCGGGCGATCGACACCGACAGTGTCGGCATGAGCCCCGAGCATGCGCACCCTAACGCTGAGAGTACCGTTAGACAGCTACTTGCGTGAAGGAGGACATGTTTAGGTTCTGCTTTGATTGGTGCTAGACGCGAGTTTCTTTGTCTAAGCCATGCTCAAAAACCTAAGATTAGCCGATACCTAGGGAGACCATAGTTGGTCACTACTTGAGACTTTTGGTTGCTCCTCCCGCACCTAGAGTGAGTTTTGCTCCACCTAGACGGACCTTTTGGCACAGTGCCGACCATAAATGGCATGGTATGGATAGAGGTGAAACCTTAATCTACCCTTTATCTTAGGATTTTGCCAAGCCTGATGGAGATTGGGAAATCTTTCCAGGAGGGACCTAGAAAGCCTTTTTCTAGGTCCCTCCTACCTAGAAAGATTCAATACAAAAGTTTGCAGATAAAGTCTAACTAGAAAAAAGTTTTGTAGATGGTATCTACCTAGAAAAAATATGCTAAATTTTTTCTAGGTAGATAGAAATGTGATGAGTATTACAAAGGTGAAACATGACGTACGATCCAAACATAGCTTTTAACGTCCTGCCGGCGCTCCCACCTCCTGAAGAGGTCATAACCACAGAGGTCTACAGGCAACTCAACAGGGCTACTAGAGCGCTCGGCGAGCTCAAAGGCGCTGGTCGAGTAATCCCCGACCAATCAGTTTTGATCAGCATGATTGGACTTCAAGAAGCAAAATTATCATCCGAAATCGAAAACATCGTTACCACAAATGACGAGCTTTATCGCGCTTTCGCAGATGACGGAAACGCGGATCCAGCAACTAAAGAAGTCTTGCGGTATGGGCAAGCCCTATGGTATGCCTATGATCAAATTAAAATGGGCCGTCCTCTATGCACCAGCTTATTTGAGGAGATTGCTACTACTATTAAAATGGTGGACATAGGAGTTAGAAAATCTCCAGGTACTAAAATAATGAATAGCCTAAGGGAAATTATTTATACTCCCCCAGATGGAGAACCTTTAATTAGGGCTTTGTTATATGATTTAGAAAAGTTTATGAACGATGATTCTATATCAGAATTAGATCCTCTTATAAAAATGGCTATTACTCATTATCAATTCGAAGCGATACACCCTTTCTCCGATGGGAATGGAAGAACAGGGCGAATACTAAACATTATATATTTAATTGACAAGGGCCTCCTGGAGATACCCGTTCTTTACTTAAGCAAATACATTATTGAGAACAAAATGGACTATTATAGGGGCCTAAAAGCTGTTACTGAAGAAGGGAAATGGGAAGATTGGATTATATATATGCTAAAAGCTGTTGAGAGCACTTCTATAATTACTAAAAGCAAGATATATAGAATTGAAGAATTGATAAATGATACCGTGCAACAGGTAAAATCTCAAAGTAATTCAATATATAGTAAGGATCTCATAGAGGTTATATTTCGTCGTCCGGTTTTCAAGATCAAATTTGTTGAGGAGAGTTTAAGCGTTAGCAGACCAACAGCACTCAAGTATCTCCAAACTTTGGTAGGCAATAACGTTTTGATGGAATTCACTCATGGTAAAAACAAGTATTACGCAAATAGCAATTTTATAGATCTGCTTTCTGAGTAGTCTATCATGATAAGAGGTATGCAATATTACAAAGTTTATATATAGATTCCTAGCCATCTCTACCTAAGTTGCAGCGAAATTATTTTCGGACCATGAATAATTGCTGAAAACAAGGGATAACCATCCCATGGCCAGCGTTGCGCCTCACCGGCTTCCGTAACGCAAAAAACACCCCCGCCCGGTCACATGGACCAGAGCGGGGGTGCCCTTTACAACTTGCGTTTTGCGGGGTCAAGCAGGCGACCGGTCGCCTCGTCCAGCAAGGTGAAACCGAACCCATCCGGTGCGTTCGTCATGCGGCGCAGCTCCGCCTCCGCCTGATCAGCGAGGGCATTGAGGCGGGCTTTCTCCTGGCGCGTGAGTTCGACCGGGTGCGCGATCCTCTCGGGATCCAGCCGCGTGGCTTCCTGGTACTCGCGCTGCTTCTGGCCGGTGGGATCGAAGCTCCGGATAATCTGACCCCACACGGCCTCGCTTACTTTCCCTGGACGCCCGCGGTGGTGCTGTCCTTGAGCCTGGCGTAATCACCAAAGCCTTTGAGGATGGCCAGCACCGCTGCTATGGCAAGGGCACCTGGTGCTCCCTGCAGGGCCCCAGTGGCCACGCCAACCACGAGGGTGATCAGCACAATGATGACGGTATGTACCGCACGGGTCAGCACCCCTTCAGTGTTAAAGAGGCGTTTGCTGAGCGCAGTGAGGGGAGAGCCGATGGCGTTCATGACGAGCGCAACGAGTGGCGTGACGAGCACGAGAAGCTCAGCAGACAACTGGTAGCCGGCGACGTCGGGCGCCACGACGGAAGCCTGCGCCATGCTCAGCACGAGCAGCGTCAGGACAGCGAAGATCGGAAACAGCAGGCCGAGGGCGATGGTACGCGCATTCAGTTTCATGGTGGCCTCCAGGGCACAAGAAAGCGACATGGCAGGTTTCCTGCCATGTCTGTTCGGATTGACGGGCGCCGAGGCGCGATGGACCGAGGTCAGGCTTTGCTGGTCGTGGGTGGCCACTTGCTGCCCACGACCACGTCGCACTTCACACCCTGCCGGGCCGCCCAGAACTTCACGCTCTGGTTCTGCTTCGGTCCGTTCACGCCGGCGAGCTGCAGGTGCGGCTGCTCGAAACTCAGCGTCTCCAGGCCGTAGTCACTGGGCGGTACGGCCTTGTACAGCGCCGCGTACCCGTTCCAGTTGGCGGTGCCGTTCGAATGCAGGGGCACCAGGTCGCACGCCATGCCGTAACGGTGCGCGCTGTCGAGGGTGTACGTCAGGATCCGCCCGATCGGCGCGACGGTGCGGCCGCACGCGTACAGGTAACGCTGGCGCTCTAGGGTCCGGAAGGTCTCGTAGACCAGCACCGTAAATCCCGCTTTTTTCGCCGCGGCGAGCCAGCGCTCCAGCGGCGCGCGAAAGAGTGGGTTGAGGTCGTCAAGGTTGCGGTTTTGCTTCGGTTCCTTCATGGCTTTCCTCCGTTCTTGCTGTTCTCAGCAGCTGGTTGGCTTGCGCCTGGTTCTCGAACTCCAGTTCGTCGAGGCGGCGCCAGGCGATCCGCAGGTCACGCTTGAGCGACTCGCTCTCGGCGCTGTAGCGCAGGTTCTCGCCAGTGAGGTTGCCGACCGTCGCGCGCAGCTCCGCGTTCTCAGTGAGCAGGCGGGTGTTCTCCTCGTGCAGGTGCTTGTTGCGTTCGCCGAGCGCGGCCAGCTCGCCCCGCACGGTGGCGAGCTCACTGCGCACTTCACTGACTTCCTGACCGAGGTTGATGCGCTCCTGGCGTTCCTCACCCAGCTGCTTCTGCAGGGTGGTCAGCAGCCACTGCCCACCGGACTGGCCGAGCTCTTCGGTCTTCTGCCGGCGGTTGTTCCACGCGATGATCAGGTCAGCGAGGAGTTTGATGATCGCGATGATGACCGCGGGTGGTCCAAAAATCTCGAAGGCACGATCGAGGGTCACGGTGCCCCCACGAGCGGAGATGGATTTGTGTGCATGGTGCTCCTTCCGCCGTGGCGGGCAATGAAAAACCCCCGCGCTCGGCGGGGGCTCATGGGTTGGCAAGGTGCTACTTTTTGGTGTTGTATGGCTGGCCGTTGAGCCAGACTTCCCACTTCTCGGCATCGCCAAGGTCAGTGAATCGTTGCCGGACCACGACATTCTGATTGTCCTTGGAGAACGACACGAACTGGACGTGGAAGCTCACCCAATCATTGGCGTCCATGCCCTTTACCGTCGATTTCAGAGCGGTCGTCAGGCCCTTGATCTGCGCATAGATGGAAGGGAACTCCTTATCAAAATCGCCGATTTTGGAGTCAGTGGCCGAGAAGCCATACCCAGGCAGGTACATGAACTGCTCGAAGTCTGTCTTCGCGCCGGCATCGATGGCCGACAGAAGGACTTTCGTGGACTCGGCGGCAAGCTTCGTGTCGGCGGCAGCAGCAACTGAGGACAGAAGCACTGCGGTGAGAACCATGAGTTTGGTCATACAGCCGTAGCGTAGCGGATCAACAGAGGGTCAGTAGTCGAATTCGCCGACCGTGTTTGCAGGCATCACCCAAAGCAGAGGCTCGAACGCGGCACTCCCTGGAATGATGGCGCCGCTCTGATCGGTCTGGTACTGGCCGCTGTATGTCGCCACCCTCAGCTTGAACAGCTGCCCAGCGCGGTCCCGCCCAACCCAACGGGTCACCGGCGCCGAGCCTCGTATGGCTTCGCTTCCCAGCTCGATCACGGCTGGCGCTGCATTCCAGTCCAGGGCGGTCAGGTCGAGCGGAGCTCCCATTTTCGCTTCGTCGATCGCGAGGACGCCGCCCGGCACATGCAGCCGGTACGAATCGCCCTGCTGCGCGTGCCCGTCCGGGAAATTCGGACTCTCCAGCCACACGTCGGCCACGTCCTTCGTCGTCACCTCACCGGCGATCCGCACCGCCGAGGCGAGCGAGGGGTGCTCATCAGGCCGGTCCGTCAGTGTAAACGCCGGGTAGACCTTCAGCGTGGCCGTCTCTACAGGGGCGTCCGGCTCGACGGGTGTGGCCGTCAAAGTCGCGAGACCAGGAGCCGTCGCCATCACATCCGCAGACGCGTCCCCGGTTGAGTACAGTGACAGCTTGTCGCCAGGCTCAAAAGACACCCTGGCTTTCACTGCCTTGCCTTCGCTGTCCTGCACTGTCACGACGGCCGAGGCGCCCATCTGGACCGATACCCGAAAATCCCCGTAAGCGGCGCCGAACTCGTCCGCTGGCACTTCGACCGCTTGCGCGCCGACTGATTGACTGGTCATCCCTCCCCCTTTTACAACCCGGAGGGTCGTGGTGTACTTCGCCGGCTGAGGCGTTGGATCGACCACAACCGGACCTGAATCCGTGATGACCGGCGCCGCTGGCCCTGAGCATGCCGCCAAGATCAACGCCAGAACGCCCACCGAAAATGCTTTCCTCATCCTGCCTCCAGGGTTCCCTACGCACCCCACTGTAATTCGTTCCAGACTGCCTCAAGGCAGCAGGATCGGATCGAAAATGACTTCTGTCGCCACGGTGAACGTCGCGCCGTAATTGTTCGTGATCCACACCGCAGGCCCGTTGGTCGAGTCCGTCTTTCTCCACTGGGCCCCGGTCAGTTGCGTGCCGTCTGCCGTGGACAGCGTAAGGTTCGCCGCAGGCAGCGTGCCCCACGAGTACCAGCGGGTGGTCGCTTCAATCACTCCCGTGAACGTGAAGCGAATCGCGACGGGCTCGGCGGCAACGAACGTGGAGGGTTGCGTGCTCGCCAGTGGCCCGACGAGCCCGATGGCCGCTCCACCACCACTTCCGCCGACGGACTGACCGGGAGTGTTGACCTTCAACCGTCCGGGTGCCACCTCAGCCCAAGGCAGCCACGTACCGGACGACGGGTTGAGCGAACGGTAGAACACCCGGGGTTGCCGGCCGGCCGTGGTGATCGTCACCGTGAACTGCTGCCAGGCGTTCGTCAGGCTCGCGTTCGTGTTGAAGGCGGCGTACGTCAGCAGCATGCCCGGCAGGGTGCCACCCGCCGGCATGCCGGCGTCGTTGCCCGCTGTCGAGTACATCATCATCGAGTACCCGGGTGGGATCTTCGTGGCACTCGTGGCCGTGTGGCTCGACAGCACCTCACCTGGCAGGAGTTCGCACACCACGTTCTCCTTGATCAGGTTCAGCACGCGGGCCGTGACGGCCTGCCCGCCACTGAAGTCGGGGACCAGCTTATTTCTCGGCATTCACTCCCCCTTACCCGGCCGTGAGGTTGATGACCCACTCAACCGTGCACGCCAGCAGATTGGTCTTTTGAAAAGCGGCGACGTTCGCGGTCGCCAGCGTCGTGAAGGCGCCGGCCTGCCCGAGGTACAGACGCGCTCCGTTGATCGTCACGGGCTGCAGCGCGGGCTGCAGCGTCGAAATGTAGAGGATGTTCGTCACGCTGCCACCGACCGTGAACTGATCGGTCAGGTCCGCGCGGAACACCTCATTCGCGCCGCTGTGCACCCCGAGCTGGGTGATACCGTACTTCAAACCGCCGTTCAGCGGATCTGCCAGCAGCATCTGCGCGATGTACACCAGACCCAGACGCTCGATGGCGTTGTGATCGTCGTGCACCACGCGCGCCTGCTGGTAGGTGTCTCGGCTGTACGCGTACGCGGGGGGGTGTTCGAACACCCGCACGTGACCGGTCAGACCGAACGTAGCGTTCAGTTTCATGTCTCTCCTTCCAGCCACGCCTCGGAGGCGCGCGTGAATGCACTCGTGAACAGGCGCGCGCTGCCTCCGATCAACTCGAAGGTCAGCTCGTCCTGCAGGAACGCCAGAACTTCACCGAGCTCCTCGTACAGCGCTTCGGAGGCCCGGGTGAATTCGCTGAGGTACGCGGTATCGCGCTCGTCGAAGTCCAGTGAAGTCAGGCCGGTGAAGGTCGCGTCGGCCGCCCCGAGCACCTGCGAGCGGCCGACCTGCATGTAGCCCAACCGGCAGCGTGCCGCGCCGAGGGTGGCGGTCACGCTGTCGGTCATCAGCACGGTGTCCGAGAACAGCACCAAGCTCTCGACCGTCTCGTTGCCACCCCTGAGGGTTTTGGGACGCAGCAGGTCCGCCAGGGTGCGCTCCAGCTCGCGGGCCATCAGCCGACCACCTTGCTGCCCGTCACGAACCACTCGCGCAGGTAGACGCTCGCGCCTTGCATCAAGGTGGTGCTGTGCGTGAAGCCTCTGAGGCGCAGCTCGACGTTCTGCAGTAGAAACGTCGAGCTGACCCCCAGGCGGGGTACGTTCACACGCTGACGCAGACCGCTCGTGAGGCCCGGGCGGGTGGTTTTGTACTGGATGGTCATGGCGGGCGCCGCGAAGTACACCAGCTGCGCCTTGGCCACGGCGTTCGCTACCGGCCTCGAGGTGATCTGCTCATCGGTGACGGTGTGCTCCCACTCGCCGAACCGCGCAATGCTCGCTTCATCGCGCGCGCGCGTGATGATCTGCGTGAAGTACCGGTAGACCAGGCTCACCGTCGCGCCGGCCGCCGGGGTGGGCGTGCCCGCCTTCGCGGCGAGCACCACGCGGTTCTTGTAGTTCACCAGCCAGTCGACGGTGCCCACGTCGGCGACGCCTTCCTCACCCACGAGCTGGCCGACACCGTTGATCTTCATGATGAATGACCCTTCGGTGACTTCTCCGAGCGTCAGGGCGAACGAGCGTTGCACACCGTCTGCTTTGACGTCCTGAGTCACGAGGTCACTGTCCATCCGCGCACCCTTCACCGTGACGACATTCCGCACCTGCAGCACGTCCTCGGTGTAGAGCAGGTCGCTGTAGGGCGCGCTGGCCGCGAAGGGCGTGCTGGCCTCCTCGGTCAGCGCCCACGCTTCCGGCGCTTCCCCAGGTGCCCGGAAGACCACATCCCGGCTTGTCGACGTGCTGGAGACGAACCAGTCGAACCCGGCGAGGCGCGCGATGTCCTCGATGGCGTCAGCGGCATTGCGGTAGTTGATGGCGTACTTCTTCATGACCGGCCCGTCCTGCACGCCATTCGTCGTGAAGCCGTTGCCGACCTGCGCCACGATGTCGCGCACGATTGCGCCCGCAGTGACGTTCTCGTACGTCGCCGCGATCTGCTTGCGGGTCAGGAGCGTCTGGTTGTCATGCGCGGTGACGGGCACGATCACCTCGCCGGTGTTCCCGACATTCTGCCGGGGGGCCTGAACGATCACGCCGGCGAAGATGACCTCGGTGTCCTCCCGGAACACCACCGTCTGAGGTGGTGAAGGAATCAAGGGGAGCTGCGACGCCGCCAGGCGCATCGTGAAGTTGAAGGTGTCGACCTGGCTGGTGAGGTTGTACGCCACCACGACCGACGCCCATTCCACCTGCGCAGCGCGATCGACGCCGTTGATCTCAATAAAGAGCGCCACAGTTCACCTCAGGGCCGGCAGGTCGGCCCGCACGAGTTCACGCGTGCCTTGATAGATGCGCTGACCGACCTGCTGCGCGATGGTGCGGCCGTCCAGAATGACTTGCACGATGACCGACTCGCCACCTCCGCCGAGGCTCACCTCACCGTCGCGCAGGCCTTGCGCGAAGTTTTTGGGGATGATCATTTCGCCATCGTGAATCTGCGCCAGCTGGTCGCCTTTCACGTAGGTGGTTCCGACGTCGAAGCTGTTCACCAGCATCTTGGCGCCCTCGAACGCCAGGAAGGCCGCTCCGGCCGCAGCGACCATGCCCGGGATGGCCAGCAGGCTCGCCCCGAACGTCGCGGGAGCCTGCATGATCGCCACGGCGATCCCGGCCACCTGCTGCGCGATGATCTGCGCCTCGAGGCCGGTGAGCATCTGCAGCAGGAACTCCTTGAACGCCCCACCGAAATTCGAGAAGCCCTCTTGCGCCTGACCCCCGAGGAACTCGGCGAACTGCCCGGCGACCTGCATGCCCACGGCAGCCCAGCCAGTCATGCCTTGCGACCACTCGGTGAACTTGCCTTTCAGGAACGAACCGAATTTCGTCCAGCCTCCCTCGGTTGAAGTGAACGCCGCGAGGGCCGCTTCAGCGAAGTCCTGCACCTGCTTCAGGATCGGCCCGGCGCCTTCGCCGACCGCGGCTTTCACGGCCACCATTCCGAGCGTCATGATCGCGCCCCAGCGGCTTTTGTTCCCGTCGTGCTGGGTGGACCGGAAGGCGGTCAGGACGTCCATCCCGGCTTTCATGACACTGGAGAGCGTGCTGTCCTTCTCGCTCTCGATGCCCCGCGTCAGACCTTCCATCAGCCAGCCGCCCATCTCGGCCGTCGCGCGAGACGGCGACTTCATCTTGAAGGTGTCCTTGAACCACGTCAGGACGTCCCCGCCGATGCCGACGACTTTCTTGCGGGTGTCTTCGTACTTCGCACTCAGGCCCATCATCAAGCCACCCAGCAGGTCGCTCCCGACGGTCTTCATGCGCGTCACCCACAAGTCGAAGCCTGCCTGCAGGTCACTCCAGCGGTTCGTCGCCCATGGCACGATGCCCTTGGTGCCGGTGATCGCCTCACTCCAGCTGGCTTTGGTCAGTTCCCACCACGCGGCGCCGGCATCCTTGATCTTCGACCCGAAAATCTTGCCGTCGATCCACAGGTTGCTGAGGGTCGTGACGGTGTCCGTGCTCCAACTGGTGACGAACTCCTTGACCGACTCGAGGGCCGGGAAGAGTTTGCGCATCAGCAGGTCGCTGCCTGCCTGGCCGACCTTGCCCGCGAGGACCTTGCCGTCCGTCCAGAGGTTCGCGAGGCTGGTGCCGACGTCGCGCGCCCAACTGGTCAGGAACTCGTTGGCGCCTTCGACCGTGGGCAGCAGTTTGGTGAGCAGGAAGTCGACTGAAGCGGCTTTGAGTTTGCCGCTGAAGATTTTGCCGTCCACCCAGAGGTTGCTGAGGGTCGTGGCGACGGTGTCACCCCAGCCCTGCAGGAACGTGCCGGCTTCGTTGAGCGAGGGCAGCAGCTTCTCCCACAGACCTTTGACCATCTTCTCGTTCTTGTCGAGCAGCGCGGTCAGGCTGTACTTGCTGAAAAAGCCCTTGATGGCCGGGGTGGCGACGTCATTCCACCACCAGATGATCGCCTCGTTCACCTCGTCCCGGTCCGCGCCGATCAAGGTGGACACCAGGCCATTCTTCATGTCCAGCAGGCCCTTGCCGACCTTGCTCCAGTCGGTCTGCGTGAAGCCGACCAGCGCGTCCATGATGCCCGTCGCGGCCTTCTTGACGCCTTCCCACTGGTTGCTTTTGCTGATGTCGGCCAGGAACTTGTTCCAGCTCTTGGTGATGTCTCCCTCGACGGACGCGCGGGTGACGTCCGCTGCACTTTTGACGCTGCCTTCGTACCCTTGCAGGGCCTGCTTGATGCGTTGAATCGCGTCGCCCGTGTAGCCCGCCGCGGCCTGCATGATCGGGCCGACCTCTTCACCGAACAGCACGCCCAGGGCCTGCTGTTCTTCTGCGGTGATTTTGTTGTCCGCCATGGCATTTTTCAGGCTGAGCATCATCAGCTCACCCGTGAGGATCGCGTCATTCTGCACGGTCTCCCGGTTGATGCCGAGGATCCCGAACATGTCGAGCAGCCCTTCGTCCGGATCCTCGCCTTTTTTGAAGGCGTTGCGGATGTCCCCCACGGCCTGGGAGAAGGTAATCAGGGCGTCCTTGGCCACCTCGGCATCACCGGCGTAGTAAGCGATCTGCCCCAGGAACGAGAGGCCATCGTCGAAGTCCTGGAAGGCGGTTTTCAGCAGGGGTGCGGCCTCGGCCATGGCGGCCGCCAGGCCTCCCGGGTCCACACCGATGGCGCGCGCGACCGCGTAGATTTTGTCGCCTGATTCACGCAGGGCCTCCAGCGTGTCCCGGTCCTTGAAGTACACCAGGATCAACCGGCGGAAATTCTTGCCGGCCTCCTCGATCGCCTGGCCCGTCGCGGCTTTCCAGTCGATCAGGTAGGTGGCGATGCCTTCTTTGTTTTTGGGGTTGAAGATCAAAAAGTCCGTGGCAACCGACTTCAAAGCCGCGCTGACGTCGGACATGCTGGCGCCCGTCGCGGCCGCCAGGTCCTTGAGCTGCCCGGCAATTTCAGGCAGTGAATCTTTCGTGGCGCCACTGATCCCACCGAGCTCCGCGGCGGCCTGCTGCACCTCGCGCTCCAGCGCGATGAGTTGCGCTCCGACCAGCAGCGCCGCGCCACCCAGGCCGAACAGGGCTGCGCGGGCGATGTTCGCCCCGGCCGCCAGGGCGCCCTGCATGCTCCGCCCGGCATTGTTCACCTGCTTCTCGCTCTTCTGCGCGTTGTTCCCTGCTTGCTGCATGACCTTGGACGCTTCGTCCCGGGCCCGCATGATGATTTCGATGATGCTCTCTGCAGCCATGGGGTCTCCTCAAAGGTCCGGCAGGTTGTCACCCGTGCCGCGTTTGCCACGCACACGGGAGCGGTTCAGCGCCGCGCGTGCATTCGGGTTGTTCGCAGTGCGCGCCTCCGCTTCGTGCTTCCAGAAGCGCGTCAGCACGGCGTAATCGAAGCCGACGTGCCAGCCGGTGCGTTCGGTCAGCGCGGCCTGGCCGAACAGCACCACGGTCGGCAGGGTGCCGCAGGCGGTCGCCATGCGGCCGATGACCAGCGCCAGGTCACTGGTCAGGAAATCGCGCGGTGTCTGCCGCCTCCACGGCAGGCTGGCCAATCTTCTTGATTTCCACTTCGAGCTCTTTGGCGAGCTCCAGCGGAATCAGGTCGACGTTGATCTCACCGTCCTGCAGCTGGTGTGCGGGCTTGCTGACAAAAGTGAAATACACCGATTCCCCGGTAGGCAGCACTTCGCCGATCAAGCCGGCCTTGAGGGTGGCGGGGCGCATGTTCATGCCCATCTCCACGATCTTCGCGGCCTGCTCCGGGTTGCTCGCGAGCAGCTGCTCCATGTAGACCTTCTCGTCGACGCCCGCGGGCGCTTCGCTGCGCAGCAGGTCCGGCAGGGCGCCCTGCGCGACGATCAGCGTCGTGCTGTTGACCATCTGCAGGATGTACATCGCGCCATCGGAGGCCTGGAAGATTTTGGTGGCGGTCGCTTGGATTCGTTTGGTTAAGCTCATGGCTCCCTCGGGAAGACAGGGCAGCCGAAGCTGCCCTGCTGGTGTTCAGAGTGGTGGGCGTTCAGTTGAAGCTGGCGACGGAGTTGACCAGCTGAGCCTGGAAGGCACGGGAAGTACCCGTGTCGTACTGCGCTTCGCCGCTGTAGCTCAGCGTGATGCGCCCGTCCCCTCCGATGGCAACGCCGGCATCCGTGATCAGCGCTTTGGGGACGCTGAAGGTCAGGGTGTGCGCGCCTTGCGTGTGCACGATCGACCAGGCTTCCTGCGTGAAGTTCTTGAACGCGGTGTAAAGCGCCAGGGACTGGAAGTCCGCCGCACCGCCGATGGTGATGGTGCGCGCGCCGCTGAACGCCACGCGGCTGATGGTGTTGCCCGTGCCGATGAGCTTCACGCCCTCGAGGCTGTTGGTGATGCTGAGGTTGTAGTCCTGAATCGTCGCGTCCGAGCCGCCACCGCGTGACAGGGCGCAGTTGGTGTTGAAGGGCGTCGATGTCGGTAGGGTTACGGTGGGCGCGGCGACACTCGCGGCGTCCTTACCGATCCACTGACTGTCGAACATCAGCAGTCCGTTCGCGGCGTACTTGAAGCTCAAGCTCTGGCAGACCATGCCGCTGTACTGCACGACCTGCCCGGCGAGGCTCGACGCGCTCGGCCGCACCACCGTGAAGGTGTACGAAGGCAAGGCGGACAGGGCACTCCACGCGCTCTGTGTGGGGTTGAAGGTGTGCGTGTACGGGCCGACACCCGTGACGGTCGGGATGCCCAGCACGGCGCGCAGCAGGTGGCCGATCTGGTCGGGCAGCACCACGCCGGACAGCGAACCGCTGACCATCAGGGTGCCGGCGTACTTGGGACTCTGATCGAGGATCCCGCGGATCTGCAGTTCAGAGAGCGCTTCGGGGCCGTCCTTGAAGCCTTCGGACGCGAAGGGAATGAAGATGGTAGGAGCGACGGCCGTGCCCCAGGTGACTTCCCGGGCCAGGCCGACGGAACCGAGGGCGCCGACGTTCATTGCTCACCGCTTTCCGTGGGGATTCCGGCGGTTTCGGGGCTTGTTTCCACCGAAAACCGTTGCGATTGTGGCGTGACGGCTTCTTCGGTCCATGCGAAGTTGGCGTTCGTGAACTCGCCCGCTTCAGTCGTGAGACCCTCGGGCAGCTCCTCGCGGGCGTACACCGTGCCCGGCTGAAGTACTCCCACGCCGGGCAGGTGCGCTTCAGCCTCACCGGCGAAGCGGACGTTTTTTGGTTTCTGTTTGGCCACGTGGGCCCCCTTTACAGCACCTGCTCAAGCAGGGTGATTTCAAACGAGAGTTGCCGGCAGTCGCTGTACGCGCTCCCGGTTGGACTGGGTACCGGCGAGACCGGCAGCTTGATGACCGGCTGACGCGTCAGGCCACCCAGGAACGGGTCACTGAGGACCGCGTCACGCACGTCATCCACGAGGTCCCACAGCACGCCACGCTCACGCACCTGAGCGCGCTGCAGCGTCACGAACAAGCGAACCTGCACTTTGCGTTCCCGCAGGCCCATCCCGGGCGCCGAGGTGTCATCTGCGGTGGTTCCCGCGTTGACGTGCAGTGCCGGGAAGTCCTCGCAGAAGGGAAACTCGGCGGTGGTGATATCGGCGAACTTCGCGCCCAGCTTGCCGCGCAGGTACGCCTCCAGGGCCGCGAGGGTCGTGCTGATCCGCTGGGTGCTCACCGGACACTCCCGGCGAGGCGTTGCACTTCCTGCCGGTGACGCACGACGGCGTCACTGATGAAGCGGTTCGTCAAGGCGTCCAGCCCGGTGCTCGCTTCGTCCGTGATGTACATCGCCTGCCGACTGCCTCCTTCACCGGCGCCGGCGTACCGGGGGTACACGCGCGAACTGCCGAACCGCACGGAAGCTTCGGTCTGACCGATCAGGTACACCTCGATGGTGTGCTCGCTGCCCGTCGTGAGGTCCGACGCGAACGCCCCCGTGAGTTGCAGGATGTCCGTCGGGTGGGGTGAGGTTTGCTTGCGGGCAGACGCGAGGTACTGGTCGCTCAGGTCTCGCCAGGCGGGGTGGCCACCCGTGCCGTTCTTCCCGTTCGCGTGCGCCCGGAAGATCTCCGGTTGCGCGACTTCCCGGTAGTACTTCACCCAGGATTCCAGCAGCGGCTGCAGGTCCGAGACATCCCGCCCGACCGCCTGCAGGAAATCGCGCGCCTGGCGGGACTGGAAGTTGTAGCTGGAATTGAACACTCAGCCCTCCCCTTCCCCGGTACTCGCATCGAACGGCGCGCCCGTGGCGGGATCGTTGTACACGCCGAACAGGCCTTCACGCTGGTGCCGGAGGCCCGGCCGGGCCTTGCGTCTCGACTTGCCACTCGGCTGCACGCGCACCAGCAGATCCGGCAGGGCGGTGATACCGTACGCGGGCAGGTCCTCGACTGCGGCGATCAGCGAGGGACCCTTCACGAGGCTCGCCAGCTGCACGCGCGCGCTCACCCGGTACGTCTCGGCGGCCGAGCGGTCCTCTTGAGGCTGAATGCCGCGAGCGGGATCCAGCAGGAACGCACCGGCGAGCATCATCACGATCGGCCCGAGGGCCGTCTCGACCGGGTCAGCGATCGGCGCGCCGTTCAGGAGCGGTGCGGTGATCACGCCAGCCACGTCGCGCGTGACGCGGGGAAGCTTGTAGAGGGTGGCCAGCGCGCCGCGCACTTCGTTGCCGGCCGTTTTGAGGTGCTCCTGGTAGCGGGCTTTCTGTTTGGCGGTGAGGCTGTCGTAATCCTGCTCCAGGTACGTCGCGAGGGCTTGCGCGCTGACCAGCATGGCTTACTCCTGGTTCGCCAGGAGCTTCGCGGCCGCGTCGACCACCTTGGCCGCCGAGGCTTCGTCGAGCCCGGCCTCGACCAGGTCCTCGGGGGTCTTGCCCTCCAGCTGCTCGAGCAGGGGAAAGCCCGCTTCGATCACCTTGGAGCGTGCGACGAAGTTCGACGGCAAGTCGCTCTTGACCTTGCTGAGCACCTTACCTTCGCCGACGAGGGCGCTCTCTTCCTCTTTGGAGAGGTCGAGCGACACGATCTGCCCGGGCTGAACGTCCGTGCCGTTGATGCTGAGCAGCCACGCTGCCAGAAAAAGCTGTTTGGCCATGTTGGTGCCCTCCTGTAGGGCGAGAAGGAAACAATGAAAAGCCCTGAGGGGGAGTGTCCACCCCCTCAGGAGAGAAGCCTCAGGTTGGAATCAGGCGACAGCGTTCTCGAAGAAAAAGCCGGCATCCGAGGCGATGACCTTCACGTCCTCGTTCCAGCCGTCCTTCACGTAGACGCTGCCCTTCACGCCTTTCTTGCCGTCGAAGTCACGCACGATGTTCGACTGGCTCTCGCTGAAGGTGACCGCCAGGCTGACGTCATTCAGGCCAGGGTTGGCGATCACGCGGGCGAGCAGGGCGTGCTTGCCCCACGCGCGCGCCAGGGTGGCCGCGGCACCCGGGTTGGCGGTGTTGACGCGCGCCCGGCCTACCACGACCTCCTCGAGCTCCAGCACCTCAGCGAGCTGCGCCAGGGTAGTCAGCGTGCCGCCCGCCTGGGCGTTGCCGCCCATGGGGAAGATCGCCGCGGCCACTTTCGGGTGACGACGCAGGATCTTCCACACGTCAGCGCCGATGGCCAGCAGGGTGGGACGCACGATCATGTTCTCGATCTCGTTGGTGAGGTCGCCGATCGGGTCGCTGTTGACGAAGTCACTCCACTGGCTGGTGCCGGCCAGGGTGCGCTTGTTGCCCGCCAGGTAGGCGGTAGCGACGAACAGACGGTCCGCCACGCGTTTCTCGTGACGGTTCTCCAGCTGCTGCTTGATGCTCTCGACCGCATCGAGCTCAGGCTTGATGGGATCGTCCGCCTCGTCGACAGCTTCCTGAGGGACCCAGGCGCCGAGGGCGTGATCTTTCACGCTGTAGTTGTCCTCGGAGGTCTTCAGGGTGATCTCGTTGGCGTCCGCGTTGGGCGCCGTGGTGTCATCCGACTGCTCGAAGGCGGTGGCCTTGTCGAAGATGGTGTACTTGTCACTGCGCTTTTTGACCTGTTTCAGGGGCGCGAGTTTGCGCCAGATCGCCTCGGCGTTGACGTACTTGACGCTGAAGTCAGTGAGGGTTTGTTTGGTATGGACGTCATTGGGGTTGAACGAGTTGCCAGCCACGATGGGCTCCTTTCGCGAGAGGGCGGAATGACAAACCCCGCCAGTGACGGCGGGGCGCAGTCAGGTCAGGGTTAACCCTGGAAAACGCCAGGGCTGAGCAGGACGTCGATCTCGTCACCGGCCGCAGCGGCCGCCTCGAGGGCGATCCCGGCAATGCCGTTGTTCACGCCCGCGGCGGGTGCGGCGGTCACGGCGCGCCCCTGCGCGTCAGCGGTGACGCGGGCACCGGCAGCGACGGCGGCGCCAGCGCGCACCTTCGCGACACCGGACACCATGACGGTCGCGCCGGACCCGGCGGGCGTGTCGAACTCGACAACACCGACGGGCTGGTCAGCGGCTGCCACGGCGGTCGTGGCAGTCTTGCTGGCGCTGAGTTTGACGAGCGTGCGGCCGGTGAGTGCGATCGCAGCAGTGAGGGCGATGGATTGTCCACGTTGAGCCATGAGGTGTTCCTCCTAGGAACTGGATTGGGTACAGCGGCTTTACCCGCGCAGGTGCGGGTACTTCTTACGGGCAAGGACGATGGCGTCCTTTTGGCGGACGGACGGGTTTTCCGCTTTGACTTCCTCCAGCGCCTGGTCGAGGGTGACGTGGCTGGTGGTCTGGTGGAAGGTCTGCTCGCCCGTCTTGACGATGCCGACTTTCGCGAACTCCAGCAGGGCGAGGGCGATGACCTCACCGGGCTTGTGTTCGCTGGTTCTGCCGCCGCGCGTGAGCTTGATGGTGGCCTGGCTGTCGAAGTCAGCCTCGAGGAGCGGGCGGGCGAGATTCACCACGTGAGGGGGAACGCCGGCGCGCTGGAAGTGATCGAGGGTGATGGCCAGGGAACCGTCGAAGTTCTTGCGCCTGAGCTTGATGACTTCAGCCTGCGCGTCGGCCAGTTCGCGTTTCAGCTGCACTGACCGGGCGGGGCGGAGGTCTGAGAGTTGGATGGCCTCCAGGCCAGGAACGAAGGGGCGGTTGGTGAGTGCACCACCGAGCATGACGGGCCCCGTGGGGTTGCCCGTCTTGTCATTGATGCCCGGGTGAACGCTGACGGACCACCAAGAGAACTCGCCGTTCTTGATGGACTCAGCGGCAGGTTTGGTGAAGTCGACCAGCGCGTACACCCGCTCGCCTTCGAGCTTCAGGTCGCAGATGTACCCGCTGGCTTTCTGGCTGGCCGGATCCGCGCTGGGGTCATCCATCGCGTGCCCGTAATCCGCAGCGACGCGTGGCTTGCCGTCCGGACCGATGCCGCCGAACACACCGGCCTGCAGGTTCTTCTGCCAGCTGTTGAAGTCGTCTTCGGTGAAGGTGATCGTGCCGTACTCGTCGTGCTCGTACGTGCCGAGGTTGATGACGTTCACCCAGGTGGCCGTCTTGCCTTCCTCGAGCAGGGTGGGCTTGAGGGGCGTGAAGAACCGCCGGCGGGACGTGGGCCGGTCGCTGAGCTGCAGGCCGGGCAGTTCCCCGCCAGCGCCCTCGGTCGCCGGGGGTGGCTCGGCGGTCGCGCTGGCCTCCTGGGGTTCCCCGAGGGTGGGCGTGCCGTCCGGTGCGACGCGCAGTTCCACGGTGTGCAGGGTGCCTTCGTCCGTTTCATCCTCGGGGTTGAGGACATCGAAGGTCACCTCGGATACCAATTCCTCGCCTTCACCGGCATCTTCGACGGTGACCTTGGTGATGGTGACGAGCTGACCCGGGTACTTCGCGCCGAGCAGCGACGTGGCCGCGTCACGCACCTGCGTTTCGCGATCGTCCGGTGTGGCCAGCGTCTGCGCCTCTTCCTCGACGGGAGGTGCAGCGGCCGCGGGCGAAGCGGGCGGCTCGTCGATCACGGCCGTGATCGACGCTTCGGTGGCAGCCACCTGCTTCTTCAGGATCCCGGCGATCGCTGCGGTGGTTTCCGCGTCGCCTGCCTGGGCGGCTTCGACCATGGCCGCCTGCAAGTTCTCGTTGAAGACGCGGGTGCCGCTGCGCAGCATGCTGGTCAGCAGGTGGCGCGTCAGCGTCGACGTGGGCTGCTCGGGCGGGATGGCTTCTCCCTCACTTGCAGTCGCGCTGGCCTCGCCGGGCGTGGCGTAAGTCGGCACGACTTCCACCGGACTGCCGGCCAGGCTGACGGTCAGGTCGGTGACGGTGAAGTCCTGACGGTACAGTTTGCCGTCTGATTCGTTCTGGTACACGGCGTAAGTGCCGTACAGGTCACGCACCCAAATGACCCACGGAACGTAGGTACCGTCCGGCTGATCACCGGCGCCGGGATTCAGGAGGGCTTGGAGTTGCTGGCGAATCTGGTCTGAGCTGAGTTCCACGGTGGACCTCCAATGAAAGAGCCCCACCGATCGGTGGGGCGGGCTTGTGGTGCGGGGTTAGGGGCGCCGGC
The DNA here is from genome assembly GCF_000317835.1 of Deinococcus peraridilitoris DSM 19664. Taxonomy (NCBI): domain Bacteria; kingdom Thermotogati; phylum Deinococcota; class Deinococci; order Deinococcales; family Deinococcaceae; genus Deinococcus; species Deinococcus peraridilitoris. The sequence continues at coordinate 1,467,219 of NC_019793.1, forward strand.
GGGGGGCGTGCAGCCAGTTGAGCCAGGCGAAGTAAGCGAGGATCAGCACGGCCAGGATGAAACCGAGAATCCAGGGCAGGACGAGCCAGAACGCCCAGCACTTCACAGGAACACCGCCACGGTCGGCGTGATGGTCTCGTCGACCAGCGTGCCGTCGTCTTGCTTCACTTTCACGGTGCGGGGTTCCATCTTGTGGACCTGCCACTTTTTGAGGTGCTTGGCTTTGAAGTTCGCGCGGCTGGTCCCGAACGATTCGGGCGGCACGGGTTTATCGGCGGTCTGCCGCACGCGGCACACGAAGGTTTTGTTGCCTTGGGCGTCAACGGCCTCACCGCCGCCGAGGGCGGGCGCGCACGCCTCGAAGCCGCTGCTGTCCGGCACGCCCAGGCCGACGCCGTGCTCGTCTTTGGCTTCCGGCAGGACCATGATGTAATCGGTAAATTCACGCATAGTCACCTCAGATGGTGGGCAGGGTGATGCGGTTGAGTTCGGCGAGCCAGCGCACGTCCAGGTCGGCGATTTCCTGTGCCGTCATGGCGCGCGGCGTGATGAAGGGGATGCCCAGGCCAGGAGCGCCAGGGGCGATCAGGCCAAACGTGTGCTTGGCCTGCCCCTCTTGACTTCCAAGAACGAGGGTGGTCGCCTGCACCTGAAGTGGTGTGGCAACCGTGCCACTAAGAGCGCCTTCGCTGTAGACGCTGACGCTGGAACCGTCCGAAGTGACAATCGTTCTTAACCAAGTGCGGGCCACGTTGTTTGGCTGTGCGACTGCATTACTTGTCCCGTTGTAACGTACTTGGCGGCCATAGCCGGTGCCGTGCCGCACTTCGAGCGCCACGCCCAAATCACCCCCGGAACCCGTGCCGAAGCTGAGCGGGGGTTGCTGAAACCCCGTAACTCCCTCGTTCCAGTGAGCGACGGCCAGCGTGAACGGCTGGAACGGCTTGAGGAGTCCGGCCAGCCCATTGGCCGTCCATGTGTCGTGGGCTCGCGTGGTCGCCGTTCCCGCTGTGGAGGGAATGAACGAGGAAGAAAAGGCCGCGCTGCGCTCGAACTGTGGCGCGGCGATTCTAAAGGTGTGGTCCACCGCGAAGGGCAGGGCCGCGGTGGACGGAATGGTGACGGTCACGAAGAAGCGGTCAAGCGCATTGGCGGGCTCGGCGGGAGCGGCGACGCTGGCCACCCCACTGATGCGCTTGAAGGTGCGGTCAAGTTGCGCGTGGACATTGACTGAAATACTCGTCAGGTACGATCCGTCGCTTTGCTTGGTCAGGTCCGAGTACAGCGCAAAGGTGTTGAGCTGCGCCTTATCCCCAGAGCGGAGCGCGGCGTGGATCGAGTAAGCGTGGTTATCCCCTGCGGTGTACGCGCCCACGACGGCGCCCGTTTGGAAAATGAAGTAGAAGCCGCGTGTCGCTTCGATGTTGCCGTATACCCGCACATCGAGGTAGTTCAGTCCATCCTGAACGCCGCTCCCGACGACTTCCGCGTTGAGGTTGCCGTTGTCGTAGCGGTGGAAGCTCCAGTGAGTCGAAAGGGCGGCGCTGCTCCCTGTTGTTCCCGCGAAGATCGGGCCGCTCATGGGTGCTCCGGGGTCGGTGCGTTTGATGAGGTTGGTGCGCTGCCCTTCGATCAGCACGGCGGGACTTCCGGTGTTCTTGCCGTAAATGCGGGGCACGTCATTTGCTACGAGGGGCATGTGTTACTCCCAGGCGCCCGAGGCGCGCGTGTACGTCGAGGTGAACAGGAGGGGGTTCGCTTCGTTCTGCGTGAAGTTCAGGCTGACGGGCAGGCGCGCGTAGACCCCGCCGACGGCGTCCCACTTGGCGGCGCTGGCGCGCATGAAGGCGCTGAAATCACTGCCGCGCGAGGTACGGAAGCCCAGTGCGTTGTCCTGTGGAGCGAACGTCGCGCCACCCGTCGCGCGCTTCTTGCGCAGGGCGATGACCGCGCTCACCTCAGGCTCCGGTGGACTGCGCCCAGACCACGACGATCGTGCCGCTGGTGTACGCACTGCACCTTGCCCGGGCGAAGGCGGCATCTTCGAGAATGTTGCGCAGTACCGGCGCGCTCTCCGTGCTGGCGGGCAGCCAGTCGACCCCGTTGTTACTGATCTCGATCACAACGGTGCCTGAGAACACTCCGCTCACCTGAAAGGACTTCAGGGGGGAGTTCTGGATAGGAATAGGGTTGGCGGCGCCGACGGCGTTCAGTTCCTGGCGGGTTTGTTGTGCGGGCATAGGGTCTCCAAGGAGAAACCCGCCACAAGGGCGGGTTTCTTCAGCTTTTAATGAGGGGTATGGGGACGGATTCCTGATGGAGTTGTAGAAGTAGGTTGCGGTGAGGTAGCGACAGCAGAGCCCTATCTAACAAACCCATCAGGTTATCCTTACGTGAGTTTGATTTTTTGAGTAGCAAGCTTAGCAGGATTAAAACACGAGTGAACTGGAGCAGTATTGGCAGATGATTCTCGGCCTCGGCCCGCTTTTTAGCACTGAGCAATCCTCCATGAACATATGTGCTGCGATTGTCGTAGCACTTCGCGAGCATGGTACTTGCCTCTATTGGCTCGACTCCTTCGAGACTAAGAAGCAAGGCAGCTCGCTGGCAGAGCCGTCGCTTCAACTCCGGCTTATTCTCTCCAAAAAGAGCTTCTAGGGCACCAACTAGACGAGCGATTTTCGCGTCAGTAATGGTGTCCACTTTGAACGACTCGTGATAGCGGCTGAGAGCTATGTCGATTTCAGGGTATCCAGTCCAAGTATCCCGACTACCGCTCGGTTTGCCCGAGTCAATCACCGCCAACACAGGCTCCCGAAGCACGCGGAACAACTCAAGGTGCTTGCTGCTGAACTCGAACCCTTGGTCTACTTTCCAGGATTCAGTCGACCATGACGTATGGACGTTGTTAAACGGCACATAGTTTTCTGCGATCGTCATGACCGCCTCAACACTGCCTGTTCCGATGAGGGAGAGGGTTTGGAGCATTCTGACAGCATCTTCTTGGTACGCATCTGCTGAGGGGTACTTCTTGTGGATATCGAGGACTGCGGATGGGTAATCACGAAGTGGTGAGTTTCGCTCCCCGAGTATCCTTAAATCCGCAGCAATATCCTCGGCAGTAATCCTCCTGAGAACTACTCCGGGCTCTAACCCGTACGACTCCTCCATCAAGTAGACGCCAGTTATCCAGGAGGTCGTTATGAACGTTGGTCGTTCCCCAACCGCTCGGTCAACAAGGGCATCTCGCACCTTGGTGAATAGGTGAGGGTTGTCGAGCTTTCCTTCGAGAAGGGCATGGACAATTCTTCGGAGAGTGGTGTCTATAACTACCTCACGCCCCGCCTCGCCTTGGTAAGGAGGTCCTAAGAGGGCCTCTCTCGCTTTAGCAATAGGATGCGCAGGATCTTCGAACTCTGCCATCATCTGGACGAAGGAGGACATACCCTTAACTAAACGAGGTCTCTCTTCCGAGTGATGCGAGGTGATTTGAAGTCTTGGCTCAAATCGCATTTCTGACGGAAGCCAGACTTGTTCGGTTCGGCGATAGACCAATAACTTCCCACTTTTAGCAGCGTCCGCAACCTCGTGCACAATAGTTTGCAGGTACAGATCAGCGAGCCTGGTTGCAGTGTTGCGGTCGGGGTGGGTCACTCGATCAATTTAGGGCTTACAGATCGTGTATGCGACGCACCCAGTTGCCGTTCGCGTCTTCCTCTTCGAGCCAGCAGCGGCAGTAGATGCCGCACTGGGTCTTGCCGTCGCCTGGAATGGCGGGCAGGTCCCGAATGGAAGCGTAGACGCCCGCATGCCGGGGGCAGTCAGGGCAGTGGCTGGCGAGGTTGTCGAGCACCCAGCGGATGCGGCCGTGCGTGACGTCCGGGTCCTCTTCGCGCTGCATGCGCTTGTCCACCCAGCCTTCGACGATGGTCGCCCAGTAGTCACCGCCGCCCTGCTTGGTCACGTAGCCCATTCTGACCTGGATGAGGCCGTGCAGCTCGCTCGCCGTGGCGCCGGGCAGGTCTGTGGCGATCTTCTGCCCGACTGTGGCGATCGTGCGGGCCAGTCCTTCCTCGAGGAGCTTGAGCCGCTCAGCGAGGGTGGCCAGGCTGTCTGGTGTGGGGGTGGGGCCGAGGCCGAGGGTGTAACCGGCCGGGATGGCTTCACGGTACGCGGTGAGGGCCAGCTTCTGCAGTTGCCGCAGTCGGGACTCCAGCACGGCCGGACGCTCGACGTCGATCACGTCAGCGAGGGCTTTCGCGGTCCCTTTCGACCAGGTCTCGTACAGCTCGCCGAGGAGTTCCTGGAAGGCTTTCGTCTGCGTCTCCCACTCGCGGCCGTGTGTGGCTTTGCGCACGCCGGGCACATCGAGGTCGAAGGTGTGAACCTTGGGGACCTTGGCCGTGGCCTGAATCGCTGCTGGAGCTGCAGCGGCGTGCCCGGGCTGGTCGCTCCCGGCGCCCTGGGCCGTCACGCCGTCCCCGATTTCCGAAGCGAGCACCGGCACGCCGAGTTCCTTGGCGAGAGCCTCGGTGTCGACCTTGAGGGCGCCGGGATTGTACATCAGCACCTGACCGAGGAACTGCTTGAAGAAATCCTGCAGGAAGCTCTTGTTGCCCTGGCTGAGCTTCACCGGCGCGAAGGAGGCGTCGACCACGGAGGATCCGAAGTTGTAGTCGATCAAGGGGCGCGCCCAGCTGGCCGCGATGAACTCCAGCATCTCGGCGGCGAGGGCCTCTTCGGACATCAGGAAGAAGTCCGCGAGGCTCTCGACCATCGCGAAGCTGCCGCCACCCTGGCCACTCGCGATGAGCTTCTCGGGGACGAACATGGCGCGCAGTTTCTTGAAGTCGTAGTGATCGAGCAGCGTGATGAACTCGCCGGCCTTCTGCGGGCCGGTGAGGTACTCCATGTCCCAGCCCTTCTGGTAACTGAGGCTCTCGCCGTTCTGCACTTCCTGCAAGGGGAAGGCGATGGCACTGCCGGCCCGGCTGTCCTCGGCGACACGTAGGGCGTCAGCGAGGGCGAGGTCCACGTACGCGCTCTCGGGGTTGTTGGGGTCGGAGACTCGCAGGTCGGGCTCGTAAAAGACTTTGCGCTGCGGGATCGCCTGGTCTTCCATGTAGCGGTTGCTGAACTGGTAGAGCAGCTGCTGCCACCACCAGTACTTGTACGCCGCGCGCGTGCGGGGGTTGCCGTAGCGGTTCCCGAACTGCTCGTCGTGCGTATAGATCAGCGCCTTGTCTTCAGGGACGTCCGCGCGACCGCCGCTGGTCTGCTTGAAACCCAGGCCTTCGCCGCGCTCTCCGGTGATCAGTTCGATCGCCGCGGGGTGCATCCACTTGAGCTTCTCGTACACCACGGCGTTCCCGGACCACAAAGTGCGGCCACGGCGCTGAATGGTGGTGTCCTTGTACGTGAAGACCTTCTCGGCGGCCGCGAAGCCGAACTCGAGGGCGCGCAGGATGTTGCGCATCAGGCGCAGGCGGTTGCGGTCGAATTCGTGCTGCAGGAACTCGCGCACTTCCGGCTCGGGGTGCACGACCTCGGGGCGCAGCGTGAGGATCGGCAGCTTGATGATCTCCAGCCCGGCCTTCACCTGCCCGTCGAGCGCCAGGCGTTCGAGTGTCACGGGATCGAGGCGTGTGAGGACGCCTTTGCGCGGGTCTTCGATCTGGGTGTAGTAGCGGCCGGTGGTCTGCACTTGCGGATCCTGCCGGCCGGTGAGTTCCCCTTTGGGTGGCCGGGTCAGGCGGCTGTCAGCGGCTTCGAAGAGTCGAGCGGCGCGGGAGCTGCCGAGCGTCAGCGTGAGCTCCGCGCGTTCGGTGCTGGAGAGCTGCAGTTCTTTGGTCATGGTGGTGCTTCACCTCCTTTCGGTTGGCGGGAAGGCTGGAAAGGTAGGCGAGGTACGAGGAGCGGGTGAGGGTGTCACCCGTGGCACGAGGGCGACGCGCGAAGCGTGCGGCGATCTTCGCCCACGCTTCGCGCCAGCGGCGACCGAATTCTCTGGCCCAATCGAGCAGCGCCTGGTGAAGGGGTGTACGGTCGTGCACGTCGTGTTCCTCCAAAAGTCCCGGTGGGTGTGGTGCTGGCCCGGCCGATCGTGCCGGCCCGGTTTGGTTTGGGTCGCTCGTTCACTTCACCGAGCAGCCAGTTGTAGGCGGTGGTGTCCACCTGGTCATCGTTCTTGTCCTTGTCGGTGCCGGTGAAGCGCGCGTGCTCGGTCACGAAGGCCGCGCGGTCCCACTGGACGTGCTCTGCTTTCGGAACGCGGATGGCGCCGCGGTTCCAGGCGGCCGAGGCGGGCAGGGCGCGGGTGTACTTGTCACCCATGGTTCGCGGGTTGAGTCGGTTCGTCCGGAGGCCGCGCTTCTCCAGGTACTTCACGACGGCCACCTGGTTCATGACGCACTCGATGGCCACCTCGACACCCCAGGTCTTCTGCACGGCGAGGGTCTGCTCGAGCAGTTCGTCGAGATCCCACTGGCCACGCCGGACGTCGATGATGTCCATGCGGTGCTCGACGCCCGTGCCCCAGTGCGCGGCGACTTCGATGGTGGTGAAGTCGGCGGTGCTGCTGTCGCTCGCACCCTGGTCGCACACGACGGTGATGCGCGCGCCGAGGCTGCGCAGGGCCTGCGGGGTGTAGACGTTCGGGTACTCAGCGGGCGCGTCGCTGAAGACGTTGCCGCCCTTGAGGTAGGGCCGCTGCTGGAACTGCGCGGCCCAGTCGTACTCACCGACGAGTTTGCGGATCCCGTTGTACCGCTCGCTCGGGAAGCGCTCAGGCCACAAGCCCTCGCCTTCCTGGCGTCCGAGCGGGTCAGCTTCCTCAGCGGTCGGTTCGGCAATCGCGGGCAGGCTGACCACCTTCCAGTTGAAGGCACCGAACTCCGGATCCTGCCGGTTCTCCAGCAGCCACCCTGTGAGGTCCTCCGTGTGCCAGCGCGTCTGGATGATGATGATGCGCGCGTTCGGAGCGAGACGCGTGAAGGCGTCACCCTTGAACCAGTCGATCACCATCTGCCGGATCTTCCCGCTCTCGGCCTGCTTGCGGCCTTTGATCGGGTCATCGACGATCAGCAGGTGCGCGCCTTTTCCGGTAAGGGAGCCATCCACACCGGACGCGAGGAAGCCGCCGTCTTCAGCGGTTTTCCACTCGGTGACTTTCTTCTGGTCAGCGGCGAGACGGAAGGTGGGAAAGAACTTCCGGAAGGTCTTGCTGGTCCGGACGTAGTTGCGGATCTTGCGGCTGCGTTCGGTGGCCAGCTGGGAGCCGTAGCAGGTGTACATCACTTCGTGGTCGGGATTCTGGCCCATGTACCGCTCGATGAACGCGCCGACCGTCTCGCTCTTGGAGTGGCGGGGTGGCATGTTGATGATCAAGGCCTCGTTCGGACCGAGCTGGTCGAGCTCACGGCACAGCAGCTCGATGTGTCGGCCGACGGTGTACTTCGGGTACCGGGCGCGGTAGTACTCCTCAAGGGTAACGTCCTGGCCTTCGTTGCTGGCGTCTTCGAGGCGTGCACGCCTCAGGGCGTCAGCTGCCGGGTTTGCCGAGGACGGGGATGGTGGCCCAGCGTCGCTCGACGTTTTCGAGAAGCTTGGTGCGCGTAGCTGGGTCACTGATCACCTCCTGGGTGGCGTGGAGTACTTCGACGGCGAACTGCTCGAGCAGGTGGTTGACGGCCGCCATGCTGAGCGATTGCTGCTGCTTGTGTTTCTGGATGCGGTCCGCCATCGCGCCGACCTGCCCGAGCAAGCCCACGACGCCGGCGATGTCCGGGACCTGGCGCGGCTTGGGGGCGTACTTCTCTGGGAGGGGCAGTTCGGGTGGTTCGCCTTCCTCGTACCCGAGGTGCTGGCATTCCTCGATCCACTCGGCGAAGGCTTTGCGCCACTCGCGCATGTCACTCTCGAAGGCGTGGTTGAAGCTGGCGTGCCACGCGAGAATCGCGTCCGTCACCAGGCCGTGCCGGTCGAGGTAGTCGTGCACGACGGCGCGCATCAGCAGCACGTCCTGCGTCAGGTCGAGCGGATCGGGATCCTGCTCTGCCTGCTCGAGCAGTTCACGCAGCCGGGCATGCTTGAGCAGGCTGTACCGGCCGTGCTTCACCGGGGTCTTGCCGCCGTGCAGGTAGCATTTGCCCTGGCTGGGGTGGTCAGTCTTGAAGCCCGCCGCGTTCCGGCACGTCGCTTCCTTCCCGCGCAGCTTGGCGCCGCAGAGGGGGGAACCTCCATAGGGTTCCGTGCGCTCTCTCTTCTTCATAGGGTATCGACATCACCTGCTTCGCGCCCATGAAGAAGCCCCACCGAAGTGGGGGCTCTTGGGGGTCGATTTACTCTTCTGGTGCGTTTTACTCTTCTGGTGCGTTCTTTCGGTGGTGAATGCGGTACAGCAAGCGCTCCACGATGATCTGCGCTCCGGAGTGGTGTGCGCGCGGGCTCGTGGTGACCTGGTGCTCCGCTCCACTGGTATCTCTGATCACCACGTGATGACCTGGGCCCTCGCTTCCAACGATGTCCACCGAGACGATGTGGTTGAGAAGGACGAGTTCACCGGTGCTGGTCTCGACGACTGTTTGCTCAATGATGTTTTCCACGTCGAGCAGCTTAACAACAGCCCCCCGAATGGCTGTCAAGAGGGAGCGCAAAAACGCGCATCAGGACAGAGTCTATCGGAGAGGTGTGCTCGGGACTGGTCGGCCTCGCCGGGCTTTGCAGCTGGTGCAGACGGTCGTGCCGGGCCCGTGGCTGGTGCGCTTCTCTCCGCAGTCGGGGCAGGGATCGACGAAGACGATGCGGGTGCGGCCATTGTGGCCGTGGATCTGCTCGACGTCGCTGATAGAGTCGTAGAAGGCGTTGCTGCAGGGTGGGACGAGCCAGCGCATGGCGACGCGGCCGTCCGTGAAGATCACGCCCTCGACGACGGTGCCGGTGCCGCTGCTGCCGCTGACGTCTTCATCACGGATGAGGTGGAAGCGTTTCGTCATGGACTCCCCGGAGGGGCTGGCGGCCCCATGGTGCGTTGAGGACCCAGATCAGGTTCTGGATCGGCGTGCCGTCGACGTCGGCGAGCTGCAGGGCTGCGTTGACAGCAGTGAGTTGGCCGCGGTCGTAGGCGAGCAGGATCCGCTCCCGCTCTGCCAGGCGCTCGGAGCGCGTCACCGTGGCCGCACCAGGTGGTGACGGTAGTGCGGGTCGGTGTCGCGGATGGGCAGGAAGTTCAGCGAGTGGGCGAGTTGCTCGAGGCTGGTCGTTTCGATGAACTCTCGCTCGGTTTCCGGTCTGAGGCGGGCTTTGCGGCCAGCGTGGAGGCGCGCCCGGGCCGCTTGCTTTTTGCGTTTGCGTCGGCTCATGGCGGTCCTCCTGGTTGCCCTATTGGGCGTTTCTGGTGTTTCCCCGCGGGGAACGCCCGGACTGCTTCCTGCAGGGAGCAGGGAGGGTGCCGGGCGTGGGGTGTGTGCCTGGAGTTGGCGGTCGTGCCGGAGGCAATGAAAAAGCGCCCTCAGGGGGCGCTGGTGTCCTCGGGGACGATACCTCAATGTAGGCTTTCTGAGTCAAGCATTCAAGCGTCTTTAACTGTGACTCATGTTACAGGCCGGACACGGCGGGCTCGGCCGGAGTAGGCCGGTGCCAGTTGCTCGACCGGCACGCACTCTTCCTCGTCGATGTCCGGGGCGACAAGGATGACCAAGGGCTTCACCCGGGGCTTCTCTGCCAGGAGGCTCACGCCCAGCAGCAGCAGCCTCGCCAGGTTCTCCCAGGCACGCATCGCCGTAGCGTTGGGATCGAGGTCCTGGAAGTACTGACGCAGGGCCACCTTGTCCTGAGGCTCGAGGTTGAAGAAGGCGACGCGGTACTGGGCGGTGGTGATGTCGCGCTGACAGCCGATCGTCAGGACGCGGCTGTCCGTCATGACGGTGGTGCGGACGCTGATGCGGATCTGGCCGCGGTCCGGGTACCCGCGCGACTCTCCCGGCCGGCCATAGGTGGCGTTCGGCATCACGAGCGGCTCCCACAGGCCCTGGGTGATCTTGTCGGCCAGCTGGTACACGATGACCGTGAAGAGGATCTCGCTCTGGGTCTTCTGCCGGCGCGTGACGACCGGCGCCGCGGGGTCCGGGGTGTGCCGGGCGATGACGCTCAGCGGCACCAGCTCGCGCTCGACCGGAGTGTGGTCCCGTTCGGGGTACGGCGTCGTGCGGCCCCACACGTTACGTGGCACGTGGGTCAGCTGCGCCTGGCCGACCGTCAGGGCGTGCCCGTCCGGGAACTGCACGCGGACGCTGGGGTTCTTCGCCTCGAGGTTCGGGGCGCGCAGGATCGAGACGCGCTGCCCGGCCCGCTCGGCGTGCTGGCTGGTCTCGCGTGGCGCGAAGATCCACTCTGTGCCCACCGTGAAGTCGGCCAGGCGGCGGACACGGCGTTGGCGAGTGACGAGTTGCGCCTGGATGTTGGGGGGTGGGCGCACGGCGGCCATGGTCATCGGGTCTCCATTTCCTGGGCGATCAAGAGGGCTTCTTCGACGGTCCAGGCGACGAAGATTGGCAGACCGGCGCGGCGCAGTTCAGCGTGCCGCGCCAGCTGCTCCGGGGTGGGCCCGTTGCCGGGCTGCTTGAGTTCCAGCCAGAAGGCCCGGCCGGGCCGGAAGACGTACAGGTCGGGGATTCCTGTGGTGCACCAGATGGCGCCGCCGCGCGTGCTGCCCTTGAACAACTCCCAGCAGATCCAGCCGAGGTTTCCGAACTCGGCAACGATGTCCGCCTGCAGCTCGCGCTCGGTGGCGCTCGGGCCTGTTGGGACCGGCGTGGCAACGCTCTCTTCGGGAGCGAAGAGATGTGGGTGTTTGCGCTTGTACCGGGCGAGCTGGTCTTCGTTCATCGGGCCTCAATAAATGAAGTGAGTTACGGGCGAGGCTTGAGGGGACTCTCAGGGATACTCATATGTTAAGGCCGAAAAAGGTTGTTGTCTCTATGGAAACAAACAAGCTCATAAACAGCGTCAGATTCTTTAGGTGATCGAACCGTGAAACCCTCTCGTCAGCGCCTGAGTCACACTGAATTCGGAGGCTCCCTTGAAAAAATTCGTACTCGTCCCGCTGCTGATCGTGATCACCGCCTGCGCGCCCAGCGCGTCGTATGGCGGCGGCCCCAACTGCACCATCGGCAAGCCCTGCGGAAACACCTGCATCTCGCGCGACAAGACCTGCCGGATCGGTGACGCCGACATCGCTGAAGAACTGCTGACCGAGCACCCCGGCATCACGGGCACCTGAACGGGCCAGCCACCAACCCTCGTCGTCAACTGAACCAATGCCCTAACACCTCTCCTACTCAGTCGCTTTCGACCGGGTACAGGTGGTCGCACAGGCTGTCTACGCTGATCTCGTAGAACCGGGCGAACCACACGAGCTGGCGTGCCATGACGTTCTGACGCCCACTCTCGATGTGCGATAGTCCCGAGCGGACGAAGAGCCCACCGCTGGCTTCCACGACTTCCTCTTGTGACAGGTCGTGCTGCTGACGGAGGGCACGCAGTTTCGAGCCCAGCACCTCGTCGCCTCGCTCGCCGCCTTTGCCTTCGCGTGCGGGCTTCTCTCGGAGTTCCGAAATCTTCTTTGCGGTCAGCATCGTCGTTCCTCTCAAGTCAGTCGGCCGCTTCGAGCAGCTGGAGCTCTTCAGGTGCGCTCCAACCACGAGGCTTCCGGACGGGTGTCTTCATGCGATCGATGCGGTCGAGCGCTTCCCAGCCTCCCACGGCGCCTCCCAGGAAAAGCAGGGTGGCCACGGCGAGCTGTCCTGGGTTCTCGATGCCGCCAGAGCCGTCCTCCATTTCGCTCCGCCGGCGAGTTGTGCGGCCAGGCCGGACTGATGTGGCGTCCAGGAAGCCGGCGCACATGGGCAGCCAGCACAGGAACAGCGTGATGCCGGTGAGGGTGCGCAGGAACAGCTTGCTGGGCGTGGCGCTGTAGAGGATCACTGCGTGCCGCCCTGCGGGCGGCTGAGGCCCTGCTGGCGTTCGTCGACCGTGGCGTAATGCTGCTCGAGCAGGTGCAGCTTCGTCAGCAGGCTCGGCAGGCGCACCCGTTCCTTGATTTCGACGTAGCGCAGCGCGGCCTCCACGCGCTCATCCGGATCGCTCGACGGATTGCTGGAGTAACGCAGCGCGCTCTCGGCAGCTTCGTAGAGGGCCATCTGACAGCAATCCTCACGACGGCGGGTGTAGGTGTGCTCACGGATCGTCACGGTCACACCCTCGGCACGGCAGTGCGGGCACTCGGCCTGTTGTGCCGGGCTGACAGGGCGAGGCTTCTTGACTTCGCGGTGCTGCAGCGAGGTGGCCAGCGCCTGCGCGGCGACCGGGTGGCGCCTCAGGACATCCCACACCGACTCGGCTTCCTGGGTCACGACGCGCCTCCTTGCGAGCCGACCGGCGCACCCGCGTTGCGGGCCCGGCTGAGAATTTCCTTGACCTGATCACCGGCCGCCACGCGCTTCTGCGTGACCTGGCTCTCGGGTTTCGGGCTGGCTTTGGGCGCCACGGCCGCATCGAGGGCGGCAATCAGGGGCGTGCGCCAGGTCTTGCCGGCGTACTCGGCGCGCTTGGCCTGCACCTGCCGGGCCACCCAATCCGAATCGAGCTCCAGCCACCGGGGCCGGTCGGCAAACTCCTCGAGGAGGGCTCGCAGGAACGGCGCACCGAACGCGCGGCGCAGCTGCACTTCGCTGGTCGGCCCGGCCGGCGCCGGCGGAACCTCTCCCCCACCTGGCGGCCTTCCGTTCACGCCCACGGGTGGCTCGAGTTCGTCTCCCGAAACGGTCAACGCAGTTGCTGCACTGCCCGCGTCAGCGGGTGCGCCGTCAGGCGCTGCTGTTTCCTGAGGCGCAGCCTGAAGTTCGAGCGCGCGAACGTCGGTCGCCTGGCATTCAAGTTCAGGAACGTACTCTCTCTCTGACGGTTCAAGTAACGGTTCAACTGACGGTTCTGCACCCACTCCAGCCGCTCCTGGCGCAATCTCAGGCCACGTTTGGCATAAAAAGTTTTTACCGTTCCGTAAAAAGTTTTTATCGAAAGGTAAAAACTTTTTATCCGAGGTGGCCCACTGGCCGTCTTTCACGGCCTCCTGAAGGCGTAAAAACTTTTTATGGCTGTTGCGTTTCTTGGCGCGCGGCTTGCCTGCGGTGGTCTTGCCTGCCGCCCGTTTGCGTGTCACCCGGGCCTGCCGCTCGGCCACGTACAACTCATCGCTGTACGGTACGGCCGGGTAGAGGATGTCGTACATGTCCGTCTTGCCGTTCGGCGCGCCACGGACGTGCACCCGCAGCTCCCCAGCGGTCACCAGCTCCTGGATCAGGACATCGACGTACTCGAGGCCCACGCGGGCCTTGCGGGCCAGGGTGTCGCGCCCGGGCCAGGCGCCCGAGCCGTCATCCTTGGCGTTGTCGGCGATTGCCACAAGCAGCAGCAACTTGCTGCCCTTCTGGCGGCTGTACTCAAAAACTTTATCGATGGCACGAATACCCACGGGTAAATTCCTTTCAGGACGGCGAGGCGACGATCGGCGCGGGCCGGGTGTAGAAGAAGCGGGAGCGCAGCAGCTCCTGGTGCAGCTCGTAGTCGGACAGTTCGGCGAGGGCTTCGCGCTGGCGGGCGCTGATCACGTCCTGCCAGGTCAGGCAGGCGCCACGGTTGGCGGCCGCCGCGACGATCTCGTCCATCGCGAGCTCACGGTCGAAGCCGGGCAGAGTGCGCGTCACAATGGCCGTCCTTTCGGCGCCGTGGTGCTTGACGCGGCGAGCGGTGCGGCCGGGATCCAGCCGGGCTTACCGCCCTGCAGGGCGCGGCAGTGGCAGCCCCGGCTGGTGAGGGGTTGAGGCAGGTTCGGGTGCGGTGGACCGTACGGCTTCTGCTTCTTGTCGTGCAGGCTGACGAACACCAGTTCATCGAACGCGTCATGCGCGGCCCAGCCCAGCTCGCAGGCCCCAAGGGCGCTGCCATCCAGCTCCGGCGCCCAGCGGCCGCAAGTGCCGCACACCTCGAGGTCCTCTGGAGTCCAGTTCAGCCGGGGATCCTGGTCGTGAAGCGTGGTGCGCAGCTGCCGCACGACCATGCCGGCAGGCCGGCCCGTCCACACGCCACTCCACTCGTGCGTCACGACCTCGTATTGACCCGCTGGCCAGCCGAGATCCCGGGCAATCACCTGCGCTTCCGTGATGCCCGGCACGACACCGTCACGCCACAGCAGCACCCGCGGAGGATCGGCGTACACCCGCACGCACAACCCACCGGCGAGCACCCGGTCCTGACGCTCACCGGTCGCCATGGCGGCCGACAGCGCCTGCCCGAGCAGCCCGGTGAGGCTCACGCCAGACTCCCGAACAGGCTCGGCTGGCGCCAGCTGGTCGCCATGGTGACCGCCCGTGGCTTTGGGGTGATCAGCTCCACTACCTCGTCGTAGGTGAGGGTCGTCACGACCCGTCCAGCGGCTTCGTGCACGGACCGGAAGGTCTCACGGACTCCTGGCAGGTCCGCCGAGCAGCCGAACCACTTGCCTGCCGCGTCCCGCGACACCAGAAAGTGCGTCGCGGCCTGAGTCACGAGCGGCCCCCATTCCCGGCCACCAAGGCCTGCGCGTGGCGTTTCTGCAGCTCGCTGATGTCGAGCTTGCCCAGCACGTCGCGCCGGTACGCGTCGCGCGCCAGGCCTTTCTTGCCGAGCGCGTCGAGGAGCTGCTCGGTGAGTTCGTCTCGGTTTCCCTCGACGTCGGCCGTGCCCTGCAGGTCCTGCCACTGGGCGCCTTCCTCGACGTGGTTCAGGTGGGGCACAGGCCGGGCCGATGGGATCGACGGCGGCTCAACCGGTGGGGCTTTCTGGGAGGCCCTGCCGGGCAGGGCGAAGCGCTCGTCACGGCGGCCACCTCGGAACACTGCGAGGGCCACATAGCCGATGTCCCCTTCACCGGTCTCGACCAGGTGCGGCGGGTCAGTGGGCTTGGCCCCACGCGAGTACTTCACCGCCGCGGGCAGGCGCATCTTCCGGGTATCGACCGCAGCAAGTTCCCGGCGCTTCCAGACGTGCCCACGGCACCACACGCAGGCGTCGCCGTCATCGCTCGTGAACTTACGCCCGCCCAGCAGCGCCCAGTGGAAGTCGCTTTCGTTCTCCAGTGGCAGCTGGAAGCCACCGGCAGGGATCTCTCCGGAGTGATAGCCCTGCGCGCCCCACTGGGCGAGCGCGCGGAACTGACCGCCCTCTTCGAACGCCACGGTGATCTGCTCACCGAGCGGGCCGGTGAGGTGCAGTTGGCCACTCACGCGCTCACGCTCTCTTTCGGTGCCGGAAGTGGCGTGGTCTGGATGGCGAGTGCCAGGCGACCAAGGACGGCGTACAGATCGCCGCGCAGGTCGGTCAGTTCCGCTTCCTTGTGGCGGATCTGGGCCAGCAGATGGCGCAGGTCCCTCAGGTCTTGCTCCGGGGTGGGGTCACTCATGCGCCACGTCCCGGAGTCGGAACTCACGGCGCTCGACGACACGGCGGCCCGTGCGGACGGTGATGCTGCCGATGCCGCGCTCAGCAAGCCAACGCGCGTTTGGTGAGGGGCGTTCGTGCAGCACACCACGCTCGAACAGCACCCGATGCGCGTGGTCGTGGTCAATGGTGCAGCCCCGGCTCTCGGGGGTCATGATGATGGTCTGGCGCTTGATCACGAGCGCGCTCCTTTCCAGGCGATGGCCTGTGAGAGGGCCTTGCCGCCCACAATGGCGAGGGCGGTGTACAGGGCGGCGTCGACGAGTAGGTGGGGATTATGGGGTGCGGCGAGGCCCGCGGCCATCGCTTTGATGGCCGCAGCCACGACGATCAGGGCCAGCAGGAAGCGGCCCATCAACGGCGCCGCTCCAGGCAGTCGGGGCAGATCACGAAGCTCGCCTTGCCGCAGTCGCAGCACCGCGGGCCGTACAGTTCGGCCAGCAGGGCGCGCACCAGGCGGTCGAGACGCATCTCCAGCAGGGTTTCGTCGTCGAGCCAGAATTCAGCGGTGTGATACGCAGAAAGGGGCGCATCGTCGAAGGCGTCGTGTTCGTGGTGCTGGAGTGCGGTCATGCAGCCTTCCTGCTCACGCGCAGCGCCAGCTTGTGAAGCAGCTGGCCAGGCTTGGCGTGGTACGTAAAGGTGATGGCGCCCGCGAGGCCGGGCTGCCAGGTGCAACGGAGGGTCAGCCCGGCGCGTTCGGCTTTGAGGCGCAGAGCACGCATCTCGTTGGCGCAGCTGGGCAGCGTCCTGTCGGCGCTGAGCGTGCCGCTGATCTGAATGCCGGTCTCAGTCATCAGACCGGCGAGGTCGTGCTTGATCAGGTGCAGCTGCAGGGCCGCCGCGTGGGTGGCGCAGTCGGGGCCGAGGATGCCCAGGCCGGGGACATCGATACCTCCGTCACGAAGGGCGCGGCCGCAGAGAGTGCAGCGCACAGCGCTTGGGACCCGAGCAAGTGAAGGCCGCTTAAGGGACTTCTCGGCGTTTCCTAATTGTGAGAGGGGGGTTGAGGCTGCTACTGTGTTCATCAGGACCTCCAGTCCGTCCCGCGCGTTCGGTGATCTGCTTGCCTGCGATCACACCGAGATGCGCGGATGTTTTTTGCTCAGCGACGCCCCAGTGGCGCCGCTGCCTTCACGCCTCGCGGGGCGCTTTGGGCAGGGGTAAAAACGACGCGTGGAGCGTCACCGCTCAGCGGCTCATCGCCCGCTTCGAGCCATCGGTCCACGGCACGTTTGGAAATCACGACCCGGCCCGCAATACGCCGAACCGGGAATGGAGGGGGCGTCTGGTTGCACAGCGCGTAGGCAGCGTTCTTCCCGACGCGCAGGTAGGCAGCGAGTTCGGGCACCGTAAAGACGGTGTCGTTCTGCAGATCGCTTTGTGTGGCGGGCAGGGCGAGACGTTCAAGGTGCCGCTCGACGACGCGAGCGACTGCGGTCTGCACCTGTTCAGCGATCAGTTCGTCCAGGCTCACGCAGGCACCCGTGCCAATTCGTCATTGTTGGTTACGGAGGTCAATAAGTCAGCTGCAGCAATATTTAAGGCAGCAGCGATCTTGTCCAATTGAGCAAGTGTAGGAACTTGCTTGCCGTTCTCTAGAACACTGACCTCACCTTTTCGGCGCGGATCGCCCCAGACACGCTCAGCAAGCTCCTCCTGGTTGAGATTCGCTGCCTGACGATAGCGCCGAATATTCTGTCCAACGACGTTATTTTCGATCAGCTGAGGCATGATCGAATTATGGACCTCCGTAACCAATTTGTAAAGGCCCTCCCACATAAGCATTCTCTTATGGGAAACCATAACTTATGGTGTCTCGTAACTGGAGGTTATGGGACACGCTAACCACGCCTCCATCCACCAACCGCTTCTGATGGGGGTCCTCGCTCGCATGGCAATTAAAGAGAAACCACAGTGGCTGTCCTCTACTGAAGCAGGAGCATTTATCCAGCGCCGCCGCGAGGAGATAGGGCTAACGCAGGAGCAGATGGTCGAGCGGACCGGTATCAAGAATGTCACTTACCTCAGCAGTCTTGAGAATGGTCGCCACCATATCGGTCGCAGTGAGTACTTCGGGATCGTTGCCGAAGTACTGCGTCTGACTGAGGACGAAATGCTGATGCTCAAGCCGAATTTGATTCGTGCGCCGGGCGGCGTCAATGCTTTGAAGGGCTACAAACATCAAGGAGAGCTTGCAGATCAGCTTCTCCTCGACGACTTGCCACCCGGTCTCGAAGAAGCAATTCGGAAGTACGGCGAGGACTACCCACCGCTGCGTGACCCCAAGATCCAGCAGCAGCTCGCACTTGCCCGTTTCTACACCGGTCGTGGTCCCCAGAGTGCCAGCCAATGGCTCGCCTACTACCTCTCCATTGCCAGTTGGATCGGCACCTAAGGCCCCCGTGGACGACCTGCCAGCTTCCTACGTCGCGTATGTCGAGAAACTTCACGCCCTCCACGACTACGAACTGAACTTCCGGCTGCTCAGCGAATCCCTTGGTGTCCGGATCAAACCCGGACTGGAAAACAGCTTTGTCCCTGGTCCCACGCCCACCATCGTGCTCGAGCCTCACCTCTACGGCTGGTCCCACTCGCGCGTCGGACTGCACGAACTCGGTCACCTGTTCATCCGCTGGAGTGGCATCGAAGCGCAGCTCCTGAGCGAATGCAGCGACAAAAACTACGCCCTGCAAGCCATGGAGAATCTCGCGCACCTCACCGTGGCCGTCCTTCAGATTCCAACACCGCTCCTCGAGGAGGCCCTGCAACGTCACGGCGACTCGCCGGCCGCCATTCTCTACATGGCCAAGCGTAGTGGCGCATCCCTTGGCTCGGCCCTCCGGCGCTGGGTGTTCCAGGATGCCCGTGAGCCCCGCTTCGCTTTCTCAACCGCCGGCAGCTACATCCTCGACACAGCCGCGTTCGGCACATTGATACCGATCTACCGGGGCGCCAGGATTCCCGAGCCTGCGATCGAGTTTCCCGAAATCAGCCTGCGCACCTTCAAGCCTGGGCGCAGTGTCGGTGTTTTCGTTGGCAGGTAAATAACCCATAGCATTCTGGTTCAGATCAAAGGTGGCTCATGCCCGAAGAGACAAACAGCGAAAACCCCATACAGTCGACTGCCACAGCAATTGCAACGCTCGCTAGAGAAGTCCCCATTTACGACGATGCGATACAACCAAGCGCCAGATCGCTGGGCCGTGGGTTGGGAGGCATCCTAACGTGGATCATGCAGCCTTTTATCATGCTGGGTATCAAGGCACAGCACAACATCGATCGATTTGAAGAGGAATACGCAGAGCGGATTCGCGACACCCCCCCCGAGAAACTTGAAGCGCCAGACCCAACCATCAGTGGTCCTGCACTACAGGCTCTCAGTTACACCATTCACCAAGATGAGCTTCGCCGGATGTTTGTCAATCTCCTCGCGAGCGCCAGCAATGTTGACACTCGAAACGACACTCATCCTGCTTTCGTCGAAATTATCAGACAGCTCACCCAGGACGAAGCCAAATTGCTTCGACATCTAGCTTCGAGTTCGAAGACCGTCATGCCCGCCGTTTCAATCAGCCGTTCGGCTGAAGGTGGGGGTCAAGTCAACATCAAGGAGGTGTGGTCGCCCCTTGCACTGGATGCCAGCTGCGAGTTCCCCGACAAGGTCGAAACCTACCTCAACAACATCGCACGATTGGGGCTTATAGCAATCGATATGACTCGCCACCTGACGGCCCCTGGCGTGTACGAGAAGCTCATGGAGAGGATACGAGTCGAGGGAGAAACCATCGAATTGGTAGCTCTTGGAGAAACAAGACCTCCTGGGACGCTGGTCGCTGCCCGTGGACTCTTTTTCGTCACCGAGTTCGGCAGAGAATTCATGCGCGCATGCGTCATCTGAAAGCGGAAGCGAGGTAAATTCAGTGCGCGGCAAGGGTGAAGGCAACATCGAGGAGCTGCCAAGCGGCCGGTACCGCGCGCGCTTCGTCGTGGGTTATCACGCCAACGGTACGCCGCGGCGGATCTCCAAGTCCTTTGAAACGAAGAAGCAGGCGCAGGCCTGGCTGCGAGATCAGGCCACGGCGCACGAATCCGGGCTGCTGGTCGAACCCACCAAGATCACGGTCGATGAGTGGCTCGACCAGTATCTCGCCTCGCTCTCGATTCGCGCCAACACGGACCACGATTACACCAAGGCCCTCAAGCCGGTGCGCGAGCGGTTCGGCCACGTGCGCCTGCGTGAACTGACGCCTGTGTCGATCCAGGCGGCACTGAACAAATGGAGCAAGGAACGGACGCCGTACCAGAACCGCAAGACCATGAGCCGGCTGAAGGCCGCCCTGGGCGAAGCCACCCGGCTCGAGTTGCTCGCCCGCAATCCGGCCGCACCCGTCCGGGCACCCAAGCTGGAGCGTGGCCTGATCCTGGTGTGGACCAGCAAAGAAGCCGCGCAGCTGCTGCGCTATGCGCGTGACACCGACCACCGGCTGTACGCGTACGTGCACGTCAACCTCACGACCGGCCTGCGGCGCGAGGAAATGCTCGGCCTGCGCTGGAGCGACGTCGAACTGCGCAAAGTGCAGGAGCGCGAACTCGGCGTGATTCACGTGCGGCAGACCTGCACGTACATCACCGGCAAAGCGCACTTCGGACCACCCAAGACGCGCGCCGGCTGGCGCGACGTGGCGCTTGACGAAGGCACCGTTCAGGTCCTGCAGGCGTGGCGTGAACGCCAGGCGCTCGAGCGGCAACTGGCGGACAAGAGCGAGAGCCGCAAGTGGCAGGACCACGACCTGGTGTTCCCCTCGTCGATCGGCACGGCCGCCGCAGAGTCCCGCCTCGCTAAGGCCTTCCGGGACCTGATGGAAGCCGCGCAGGTTCCCCGGGTGCGTCTCTACGACCTGCGGCACACCTACGCCTCGATCGCCTATGAGAAGGGCGTGCCGGTGAAGCTGATCGGTGAGCGCATGGGACACACGAACATCGCCTTTACGCTGCAGACGTACGTGCACACCAATGACGAACAGCGTCGCGCGGCCGCCATAGGGGCCGACCATCTGTATGGCCTCGACCTCCTGGAGGAGACCACTCGGGAAGCGAATTCTGCTTCGTCTACCCACGATCTCCCCACGCCGGAGAAAAAAGAAAAGGACGCGTCGTAAAAAACACGTCCTGGTGCTGGTGCGCTCGACAGGAATCGAACCTGTGGCCTAGGGCTTAGGAGACTCGCTGAGACACTGTTTTTCTATTCCGGGGTGTTCCTGGGAGTGGGGTTTTTAGGGGTGTTGCCAAGGGACGGCAACATTTTTTTGTTGCGTGTTCCGGGGGTTTTTCGGGTGGCTTGCCGTCACTGTTGCCGTCATGGAGTGGATTGTTTTTCGCGCAGTTCGAGCTCCAAGTCGAGCGCTTCGGCCAGGCGGTCGAGCAGGTCGAGCGGCAGGGGACTGCGGCCGGTGAGCACGTGGTTGAGATAGGTGCGGCTGAGGCCGAGCTGCCGGAAACGCCCTCTACCAGATCGCCAGCAGCCGCTGACCAACAAAACAACGCCCCCACCCGCGACTGGTGGGGGCGTTGTTTTGGGTGACACGTCAGTCGGCTCGCGCCTCAGTGCCTCGCTTTAAGCCGTTTTGCTTACTTGTATCGGGTGCCTCCGATATCGCACGATTACGCTATGAGCAAAAAAATCACTGTCAAATTCATGATCAGCCAGCCCATCCCCGAGCGAGACAGCAAAGGCAAACCCAAGCCCGGCCCTCGGCTCGACACGGACGCCATGATTGCCAGTGTGCAGGAGCAACTCACCCCGATGATCCACAAGAAGTGGCCGGGCGTCGAGGTGGTTGTCGTCGAATCCAAGACGATCGACGTGCGCGTCGACGGACAGTGGCCTATGAAAACCAGCGAGGTGCGCGCGCACGTCAACAGCTGTATTGACCTGCTGATGGAAGACTTCGACGCCGAGCCGTTCCTCACGCTGCCCTGAGTATGAAGTTCTCGCCTTTGCTGCTGGTTCAGTACGACTGCAGTGCGCTCGAACCGGCTCAACGTGCCGAGGCTGAAGAGCAGCTGCGCGGTCTGGTCGAGCTGGTGTTCGGGCATGTCACGGTGCGTTTTGAGGAGCTGCCAGGCTACCTCACGCGGACGCAGGTGCGGATGTTGGGCCGCTGGGACGACCCGCGCATGACGGTATTCGATTCACTCGCTGCCTTGCTCAGCGAGTGGGAAGTGCTGGCCAGGAGAAGTGATCATGCTGCTTCTTGAAGCCGGGATGCTGCTGCTGCTGGTCGGGGCAGCACGAGTGGTGGTGGTAAGCTCTCGGGTTTTGAAACGCGCGCGATCGCTTGACTCGTTGCGGCAGCGAGCAAGGAACCGCTGACCGAACAGAAGTGCGGCCCCAGCAATTATTCTGGGGCCGCACTTCTGCACGTCTGTTCTTCGACTAGCGCTCGACCTTGCGCCTGAGATGCTCGGATCCGGGAGTAAGTGTTTCAGTGATTTGCGGCTTCTCTGCTGCAGCGAAGGCTTGAGGCGCCATGGCCCTCAGCCAATCGCGTTGACGTTTCGCGCCCTCAGGGTCGCGCTCAATGCGCCAATCGCGAATGACTTTCGTTGGCTCGGAAGACATGACCCAGTTTACTTCTCGTTGGGTCGGATGATGATTTCCCGATTGAACGCATCGAGTACTTCAGCTGTTTCAGCTGGTTAACTTCTCGGGAAAAGCCTGCTGCAGGGGCACATTCAGGTCGCGCATGGGATTCACGCCCTGTGTCACTGCTTGTCTCCCTTCGGAATGAGTTGAATGCTGACACCCAGAAAGTCCAAAAGGTCTTTGCCGGTTTCGGTGAGCAAGGATTTTTTGCCACTGAAGTACGGGTTTACCGCTTGCCTACTTGTCTCTTGATGAGCGGCGAAGTCAGCTTGCGTCTTCCCACTTTGGCGCATGACCTGTTTGATTTGCTCGAGCAATTCCTGTTCGATAGTCCTCACCTCCTTACAGTACAAGAGTAAACCTCACGGATTGACAAGTCAACCCCAAAGGTTTACAATACAGGCATCAAAGAAGGCGCGCCTCTCCGCAAAGATCAACGCGCCTTCTTTGAAATCCCCTCTCCCGGAGAGAACTATGGACGATCTTAGCACCCCCTACATCAAACAGCCCCGCCCCGGGGTCATCTTCGAGCGCAGCAACCAGGGCGAACAGGTCATCCTCAACAGCGACCTGACCGTCACGATCGTCAAGGACGGCGAGAGCCGCGTCACCGTCCCCAGCTTCGAGCAGTGGGACACCTGGGCCGTCGACGCATTCGACGCCATGGTGGGCATCGCGCCCCACATCAAGCTCGGTGAAGTGGGCCTGCGTATGGGTGAGAACTACGAAGTGCGCATCATGGCCGCCCGCAACTGCCGCAGCGACTACGCCGCCTGAGACGCCACGCGGGGGCTTCGGCCCCCACTCTCCCCCACCTGGAGCGCACCATGAACCTGACCGAAACGACCATCGAACACACCACCGCCAAAGTGAAGCAAGCCCGCGTGCGCCTGCACGCCGCGATCGACAACGAAGCTGACAAGCGTCTCACGCTCGAATACCACGAGGCAGAGAAGCTGCTGGAAGGCGTACCTGGCAAGAACGAGAGCGAACGCCAGGCCCGGCTGCTGGTCGACCTGCACGAAGATCACGAAGCCCTCGAAGAGGCCGAGCAGGAAACACGCGCAGCGCGGCTCGACTTCGACCTCGCCGTGGCTGACCTCGACGCGCTTAAACTGGCCCTGCGCCTGCGCGAAAGCTCCGTGAAGGAAGGAACCGCGTGAAGATCAGCAAGGAGCAGGTCGCCGCAGGTCGGGCAGTTGCGGTGGAGGTCGTGGGCGAGGCGCGCGTCGCAAAGCTCGAAAAGGCTGGCCTCGTGATCGTGCGGCGCGCTGACGTGGGCGCCCGGCAGGGGCAGGCTCAGGTGTTGGAGGGTGTGCAGCTGCGCCTTCCTGACCCTTGGGTGGAACCCTGGGAGGTCGTCGTGGTGCATGGTACTCAGGTGCTGGAAGTGCTGGTGGAACCTTCGGCGATGCCGGCCGTGCGTGAAGCGGCGATGCTCGCGCGGGTGATGGGTCACATAGTAAGCGTCGAGGTGCGGGATGACGAGGTGCTGACGCACGTTTGGACGGTGGAAGCGTGACGCGCCTGATCATCCTGCACCCGGATGGGCGACGGGAGGAACGTCCCTGGCCTAAGGAGGACGACGCGCTGCTCGCCGTGTTAAAGGATCCGTGGGCGGTTATGTCGAGTACGTCTCCCCGGCCTGGCATGCACTGACGAACTGGGACGTGTATGTGAACGAGGAGGGCCTCGATGTGCTGCCTCACAACGTGGTGGGAACGCGGCTGGCCAAGCTGGATCTGCGGATGTACGCGCCGTGGTGTGGGCCTGTGGTTCTGGCCTCACGGGTGGGGAGTTCGGCAGAAGAGCGCGAGCGGGCGCAGGAGCTTTTGTGCCGCTGACCTGCCGCACCGTCAGCCTGCTCGTCAAACTTGTACTTCTCAGCTCATTCTGCTGACAACTCTTACGTCTCTTTGGTGAAGAATAGATTACTATTCCCTTATGTCAGGCATAGTCTCCCAGCTGGCTTTCTGGTCCTCTGGTCAGCCGTCATGAAGCGCGCACCCATGATGCTGCTCATCGAGGACGATCCAAATGATGTCTTCATGGCTACGCTCGCCTTCGAAGCCACCGGCCTCGATCAGGAAGTGGCCATCACCAATGACGGAAGAGACGCGCTCGATTTCCTTTACCGCGCTGGCCGTCACGCCGAGCGACCTGTGGGCTTCCCCCAGCTGATCCTGACGGACCTGAACATGCCTCGAATGAATGGCCTGGAGCTGTTGAAAGCCATCAAGCACGACGAAACCCTGGCCCACATCCCTGTCGTGATTTTCACCACCTCAGATGCAGAGCGGGACCGTGAAGCTTGTGCCGCGCTCGGCGCCGAAGATTACCTGGTCAAGCCGGGGGACTTTCAGGATTTCGTCAGCCTGGTCGGGAACCTGACCAGCCGCTGGCTTCAGTCAGACAGCCTGGCCATGTAAGTACGGGCGACGCAAGCGTCAACGCTCCACGCTTCACTTGGGCCAGGTGAAGTGAAACGTGCTGCCGCTCCCCAACGTCGATTCCACCCACAAGCGACCGCCTGCCCGCTCCACGATTTTCTTGCAGATGGCCAGTCCCAGACCACTGCCCTCGAAGCGCAGGGTGGTGTGCAACCGCTCCATCATCCCAAAGACCCGCTCGGCGTACTGCTGATCAAAGCCAATGCCGTTATCCTCGACCACGAACTGCCAGGCCTCAGTGTCATGGGTGACCCGCACCTCGATCACCGGCGCGACGTCGTGACGCCGGAACTTCAGCGCGTTCCCGATCAGATGCCGCCACAACTGCAAAAATTCAACACTGTCCGCATGCACCATGGGTAACGGCGCGATGGTCACCGTGGCGTTGGTGGCCGCGATCAACGGGGCATACTCACCGATGACCTGCGTCACGATCAAGTTGGCGTCCGCATCCCCCCGATGCGGTTCGGCCGCCCCGAGGCGCGCGAACTCCAGCAGGTCATGGACCAGCTCGCGTTCACGTTTCAGGGCGTCCTGAATCACCTCGAGGTACTGCCGTCCCTGATCATCGAGCGCTTCGGCGTAACGGTGGTGGAACAGCGAAGCATACATCCCGATGGTCCTGAGCGGTTCCTGCAGGTCATGCGCGGCTGCCCGCGCGAAGCCTTCGAGGTCGCGGTTGTTGCTGAGACGTTCCTCGCGTGACCTCGCCAGGGACGCCGCGATGTGGTTCAAGCTGCGGGCCAGGGCGACACCTTCGACCATCCGCGGTTCAGGCACGGTCTCCCCCAGGTGACCCAAGGCCAGGCGAGCGGCCGCGTCGGTCAGGTCACTGAACATGCTTTCGAGGTCCAGCCTGGCGATCTCTTCCACGGTATGCTGCACGGCCAGGCTGAGGGACGCCACGGGTTCGGCCACCTGCTCCATCTCGTTGTCCTGGAGGGCCGTGTGAACCTTATCCCCAATGCGCTCGAGCTCCGCGACCTGCTGGGCTGAGCTGGTGTTGTCCTGTGCCTCGGCGATCAATTGTTCGAGGTTGGCGAGCTGTTCGTGGGCGGTATCGCTGATGCCTTGCAGGACTTGCGCGCTGATGTGCTCAACGGGCGTGGTGGTCACTTTGCGCAGCGCTGCCCCCACTACGCCCTCCAGGTGCGCCACAGCGGCCAGTTGTCTGCGCGCGGTGTCCATCAAAGTCTGCACTTCTGCCGTTGATCTCGTGGGATCCTGCCGCCGTAATGACTCGGCCACCTGCCGCAGGGCGACGGTGATGTCCGCCTGACCTCGTCCGATGGTGATGATGCGCTCCAGTGCCGAACTCTGTTCCGCTCCGGCGGCGCCGATGTGACGCCGCGCCTCACTTGCCCCTTCCCGATCGAAGTTCGCGCTGTCATTGTGCGAGAGCGAAGAGGGTAGAGTGTCGTCGGTCATCTGGGAAGTATAAAACCGAGCAGAGTTAAAACCGTGCGGGACGGCCATCCATCGTCGTGGAGCCGCTGAGCGAACGGGATCAGCACTTCCGGGTTTGTCCATAAACCAGGGACAACGGTGCACTTCACCCATACTTAAGCTTCACCTCGCAGGGAGCGCCGGTATTGCCGTTCGTTCATTGACCTACTGTGAGGAATGAAATCAAAATTTCGAGCGACTGAATTCAATTGGATGGCGGCGTTGAGTGCACCTGAGAAAATTCGCTTGAATGAACTGGTCAGAATGGGTTGTCGGGTGCGAGCGTCCCACCATGATGGAGATGTCATCCGCGTTTCGGTTCGGTTCCGAGAGAACCTGGTGGCCGAAAGTTCTGGGTCTCAGCTCGATCAGGTGTTCGGCGAAGCGTGCGCTCACACGCAACAAGCCATGTTCGGTATGGCTGCCACCTCACTCCGAGGCTGAATCAGGCACATCAAACCAGCAGCCAGAGCCAGGTTGGGAGGAGTGCGCGACTCCGCCTGATGGAGCGCGTCAACCAATGCCTGCCGCAGCAAGGTCTAGACCAAAAGATCCTGTCGGCAACATCGGCGCGCTGTATTCCAGTTCGGTGCGCAAGACAAACCGGCTACTCTCACCGGTTCCGATGTTTCCTGTCAGCCGCCCGCGATTGACGCTGACGTCATTTAGGGCTCAGGCAGGCACGTCCAGAATGAGGCGTGCACGCTGCATTTCATCGTTCAGCTGGTGTGCGAAGCAGGTCAAAGACCAGCTGAGGTTCGACGGGTTTCACCAGGAACGCGTCCGCGTCGAGTTGCCTGACTCGCGGCATGTCCTGGTCAGCAGTGCTGGCCGTCATCACGAAGACCGGCAGGCTCTTGAGGTGCGGATCCTCGCGGAGGTGCTGCAGGAAGGTGAAGCCGTCCATGCGCGGCATATGCAGATCGAGGAGCACCGCCGCTGGTCGTGGCTGGCTGGCATCCCGCAGGAAGGTCAGTCCGGCGTGGCCATCGTGCACGATATGCAACGTGCAGGGTTGGGCTATGTCCTGGAAAGCGAGCTCGGTGAGGAGGAGATCGTATTCGTTGTCGTCAATGACCAGCAGTTCGAGAATAGAGGCGCCTCTTTCCTGGGGTGATGGTGGTGTGGGAAAGCTGGCGTTCCGGGGTGTCCATGCTGGACGAACCTCGGGGAGCTGGTACGGAAGCTCTCCGAGGACCATCATTCGTAGGTGCCCTGCTGCTTCCGGTGCTGGCCAGGTGGTTACTGGCTGCTGAAGACTTCTCCGCCCCAGACTTGCGCGGGATCATCCCACTCTGCTTCGTGTCCCATCACGCCATCTTTGCGGGTGAAGCTGGTGAGCACGAAAAAGGCGGTGGGCATGCCTTCGAGCTTGTAATGCCCGCGCTGCGATGAGGCCTGACCCTCCAGGGTGGGCTTGCCCTGGACGAAGGTCACGACCACGGGGTCACCGGGGTGCAGATTCAGCACGCCCGTTTGCTCTACGTGGCCTTCGAAGCGGCGGTGCTCGTCGTGGGGTTCGCCGGACCAGCGGCCTTTGAGAATAAAGGTTGTCATGCGTGCCTCCTGATTTGGTGCGTCAGCGGGTGGGGCATTGGTGCACCGGCACCGCTGGTATGAAGAGGCGTCAAAAGAACTTTACTGGCTTCTTTTGTTACGTTCATCTTAAGGGTTATGAGCTTTGTCTAATGTTCGTCACTTGCCTTGTGAAGGTGTCACCAAGATTACGATCTGCTGGTAGCTGCTCCTGCTCGAAAGCCCAGCAGAAACAGCACTTTGCGGATTGTCCATAAACCAGGAATCTTGCGTATAGGCTCACAAGGCAACTGCGATACGCATGCACCCCGCTGGATTGCGCTACCATAAAAAAACCAACACACATTGGTATACGTTCTTTTGACGCGCACTGGCGCTTCAAATACCGTTCACCGGACCGGCCACTTCCTCAGGCGAGGTGGCCAGCGTCCATCCAAGGACGGAGGCAGGCATGCACATCCACAACATCCCCGATTCCCTGTTCAAGCCGCATACCATGACCGCCGCGTTCAACCGAAAGCAGGATGTCATCGCCTTGCGCGATACCCTCAGCGGCCTCGGCTTGAACGGCCGCCACATGCACGTCCTTCACGGCGCTTCGGGCCTGCTCACACTGAATGGCAGACGTGATGTCCGCAAGCAGACGCTGCTGGCTCGTCTGCTGAACTTCCTGCTGAGCCGAGTACAGCCGTCCGCTGACCTGCAAGGAATTGAGACTCTGCAGCAGGGAGGCTGGGTCGTACTGATCGACCTTCCGCAGGACCCCAGCGACCGGAGGCTGATTCAGGCAGCGTTCCACAGAGCGGGTGCGGTGGGCGTCACTGATCCTGATCGTCCGCTTCCCGAGGCACCACAGCCAAACATTCTTGGTGGGAGCGTTTCACCGGCCTGACCATCAGGGAGAAATGACTGCAGTGGTATCTCAACAGCAAGGGATACGCTGCTGTCAATGGGCTCCCAATGATCTCAAGACGCGGAGACAACGCAAAAAACGCCCCGCTCACCGGTACAACGCCAGGAGCGGGGCGACTCAGGTCTGGGTTGTGGAATGGTCATGTCGGGCGGCACGAGCGTCTTGACGAACACCACCCCACCACGGGTGTAGGCGGCGTCGACCACGACGTTCTTCCCATTAGAGGCGGTCCAGTAAAGGCCATTCAAACCTTCTGCCAACCTTGACCCCATCCATTCAGCTGGACGACCGCAGCGTCCATGGTTACCCACGACAAGCACGATGCGGGCTCCATAACAATGCCGTCATCAACGAAGTCTCCTGCCCACTCGGGAACCCAGCACAGCACCAATCGACCTGTGCTGCCTTCGGGATCGGGCGGTAAGGTCAGAAGCCACGTATCCCAGGGCGGCACATTATTGACGTCCAGGTACCCGTTGCTTGCCACCCACGCAGCACCATCAAACAGTGACGCCGCCGGGTCGCTCTTCTGCTGGGCCAGGTGACCCCCAGAACCGGAAATAGACAACGCCGTTCAGGACAACCAAAACCTAAAGGTGTCCTGTACCGAAGGCGCGATCTTTCCCGGCGTTCTTCGCTGATCCGTATGACATAAAGGGCAATGCAACAACTCCGGAAGACTGCCTGAAGGGCGAGCCGACCGTACGAAAAAAGTGACAGGCAGACTGAGGCATCAGGAGAAATCCCACATTCCTGGTTACAAAGGACCCTGCCCATGCCGAAAACCATCCTCGTGATCGAGGACGACCCCGATATCCGCAACGTCGTCACCTATACCCTGCAGGACGCCGGGTACCATACCCTCACGGCAGACAACGGCATGAGCGGCCTGATCACCGCACGTGAACAGCACCCCGATCTGGTCCTGCTCGACCTGGGCCTGCCGGACTTCGATGGCAGCGAAGTCGCCCGCCGGCTGCGCAGCAACCATGACAACGTCCCCGTCATCGTGCTGTCCGCCATGGACAGCATCGACCGCAAACTCAACTTGCTCGACGATGGCGCCAACGATTACCTCACCAAACCCTTCCTTCCAGAGGAACTGCTGGCCCGCATCAAAGTACAGTTGCGTCACCGGCAGGCTCCACCCTTGCAGCGCATCGGCCCACTGGCCATCTCGGTGGATCAGCGTCAGGCCAGCTGGAACGGCGTGGAAATTTTGCTTTCACCTAAAGAGTTCGAGCTGCTGGTGGCGCTGGCTCGCCAGCCAGGACGGGTGTACTCACGTGAGGAACTCGAACGGGATGTCTGGAGCAACTCACTGCAAACGGGGAGCAACACGGTGGATGTGCACTGCGCGAACTTGCGGGGGAAGTTCCGCGCGGTAGGCGCGAATCGTGTGGTGCGCACGGTGCGTGGCCTCGGGTACGCCCTGTACATCGACAGTTGAGCTGAAGCCTGGCGAACACCAGGAGTAGACAAAAAGATCCTGGCGGGCATTTTATGGTCAGCGCACTGCCTTTTGGATTGACCTTGGATCTGGTCCCGCCGAGGACCAGTAAAGCAGCTGGCCAGCTGCCACTGGACCTCAGGACGTGATCACCTCAGCGTCACGCCGTGCGCGCTCCACCGGAGTTGCCCGGATCGTGCCTTCAGGGCCTCGATCCGCTGTCGCTGGTCGTCATCAAGTCACACTTTTCAGGGGAACGACCTGCTCGGGGCCAAGGGTAGACTGATGCACTCACGCCCAATGCGCACCTCAACTCTGGCATTGCGTCTTGCACGCTGTAGAAAGCTGTGACAGCACTGATGAAGATAAGTTCACCCATTCAAGGTTACGACCCCAAAATTACGGACGACGGGTTCATCCGGATCACATGACGCGCACCCACGTATCCGAAACGCTGTGGTGGTGGAAGAGGTCTTCGCCACCCACCGTGCTGCCCGGCGTGCTGTCGCCGAAGCGCAGGTGCTCGTGATGCAAGCAGAGCGTGATGACCTGATGCCGCAGGTGCAAGAACTCCGCTTGCTGTTCATTACAGCGCCATGGCGGGCTGACTACCTTCGCGCCGTGCGCAGGATCGCGCTGGAATTCACCGCCCGTTTGAAGAACTGACCAGTCCATCACCCCATCACACCAAGCGCACCATGATGCCGGTAAAGCAACCCTTACGAAAGGCGTTGATCCACTTCAACCTCAAGCGGTTCACTGAGGAAATGACGCCAACAGAACCGCCACTCGAACCGTGGGCTGAAGCGCTCAGTGAAGCCCAACGGGAGCAGTTGCAGTGGTTGCGCTTGCAGAAGTGCATCGTCACCACCACGGAAGCCGCCGAGGAACCCCTCGCAGGCTTGCCCGCTGGACTGCTGATCGAAGTGCACGTGGATCATCACATCGTCATCAAGGAACGCGGATCGAACGTTCCTGAGCTTTTCCGGCAGGTGTACGAAGCTGCGAAGCTCTTCTTGTCCTTTCCCGACCCGCAATAATCTTCCGTATCCCATCGAATAGGGGCTCACCAGTGACGCGATCGTACTTATAACCGCTGTCGGGGGTCAGGGATCCCTGAACGACACTGGCCAATATTTCAAGCACCCAGGGGCGGCCGCTGCACTCAATGCAGACGAGGCCCCACGCACTACCCGGCCAGGTCTTCGAACGAAGTGCGTGAGTCACGCGGCTGTCCACTCCTCGGTATCATGCACGGTCACGACGTACCAGAATGACGCTTCGTCCCGCTTCAGGCTGACGGTCACGCGCTCGCCTGGCTGAAGGGGCGTGTCGGTTCTGCTCATACCGAAATTCTACCCTTCGGTTTACCATGAGTCATGATTCAAGTGGGCGTGGTGACCTGACGTGTGCGGACGCGTGAACGGGAACTTCCACCCCACAAACTTCCGGAGCATGTTCGGTCTGCTGCTCCCTCCGCAGTGGCCAGGCGCGTACGCAGTCGCACCCACCATGCCTTACCCGATTGTCAGGCTGCCTCCTGGTGAGCGTGTGCAGGTGACTCTGGCCCGCTGGGGCCTGGTACCGGCGATGTACCACGGGGTACTGCGCCAGTTCAAACCCAGCACCTTCAACGCCCGCAGCGAGGACGTGAAGCAACGTCCGTCCTTCGCCCTGGCATACCGGGAAGCACGCCGTTGCCTGGTGATGGTTCAGAGCTTCTACGAGTGGAGCGGCAAGCAGGGCCAGCGCCAGCCGTATGAGATTGGGCGCGCTGATGGCCGCCCGCTGGTTCTCGGAGGGCTGTGGGAAACCTGGCTGAGCGAGTTCGGCCTGATGGAGACCTTCACCCTGCTGACCTGTTCGGCCAATGACCTGATCGCACCACTGCACGACCGGCAACCTGTGATTCTCGAGCGTTCGGACTGGCGGGCCTGGCTCGATCCCCGCACACCGGAGGAGAAGATCACAGCCCTGCTGCGGCCTTGTTCCGCCGACGTTCTGTCCATCTCCCCTGTCAACAGTCAGGACACCCGACCGATGCACAAACGCTCGATAGAGCAGGTGGCCTGATGGGCGGCAAGCACGGCATGAACGGCAAAAGCCTGTTCGAGCTGATGGGCGGTCCAGAGCGCGAGCGGGAGAATGCAGAGCTGCTGAGGATTTGGGGAGATGCCCTCGCCAAAGGTGGCGATACGCCACGCCTAGTGTTCCGCATGATCGGCCAGGAACTGAGGGCGCGGAACCTCATCCGGCCGGTGGATATTGACCCCAGCTGGAATTACTCCCCGCACCGGTGGTCCAGAACTTAAGCTGAGGAGGACCTATGAAGCGCCTTCTTACCCTCGCCTGCAGCTTGTGCCTCTCCGCCACCGCTCAGCCTGTTGCGCCACCACCCACAGCACATACGCCTTCTACGCTGGTGTACGGCCTGGCAGTCAAGCGCAACTGGACCGAGCAGAGCACGCCGTTCTGCACTTCACGCGCTGCTTCCAACATCAGCGTGTCCTACCCGAAAGCACCAAAGGCTGCGTACCGGCACGTTCGCACGTTCGGCTTCACGTCACGCAACAGTCCGACGACCGAACGAACTATGCTTGATTACACTCCAGCTGGTTTTCAGGTTCCTTACCCGTGGCAGGTGGGGCAGTGGATGAGCCGGCAGTATGCCGCCGAAGCAACGCCCGGGTACGCTTACCTGCTTGAAGTTCAGGAACGAGCAGATGTGGGTTCTGGAGGAGCCAACATCTGCATGACCGTGTTCAGCCAACGCAAGTGGACAGCAAAACGAAAACGCCCCGCTCACCGGCACAAAGCCACAAGCGGGGCTGAATGTTGTTACTGGCGCTTTGGGATGAAGGAGAGGGCGAGGAAGATTACCCCGCTGAGCGCGACGATGGCCAGAATGACTTCAAGCACATCGACAGCGTACGCCCAGCGCTACTCATACTTCCTTTACCTTATCTAAAGGCTGTTGTACAAGCTTCTCTTTCCGCCTTGGGACGACACCCCAGGCGAGCCTGAGCGAGATAACGACGAGGGAGGCGGCGAGAATGATTGCGGCATCGATAGCTTCGAGCACGGTCAAACGATACAAGATGAATCACAAATAAACGTCAAATATCACTGTACCCACCTGATCTTCGTCCCAGGCGGGTACCGAACTGCAGGTCAGAAGGTGACGGTGCCCGCCGCGACCATCGCCACATTACTTTGGGCAGGCGTCAGCCCGGTGGCATTGTTCAGGTCGACGTTGTACGAACGGACGTAGGTGTTGTATGTCCCACTGGGCATCTGCTGGCTTGTGAATTCGCGGCTGGCAGGCAAGCTCGACACCGGAAGCAGGCTCAATGTTGTGGTGGTACTGGTTCCGGTATGAAAGACCAGGGCTTGCACGTAGGTGACGCCCGTGCCGGCAGTCCCAGTGAGGGTGTAGCCGCTCGCCGTCAAGTTTACTACCGGATTTTGCATTGCAGGAAGAAGCATATCGGCGTCGATCGAGAATTTGCTGGTGAACGTCTTACCATTCACCACCGTGCTCGCCGTGTATTCGCCATCGACTGGCGTGACCGCGGAGTAGTAGGCGCCCCCAAAGCGTACTTCCGTCACGTTCGTCTTCAGAGGGAGGGTTTGCGTCCCGGTGAAGGCCTGACCACCATTGAACGCTGCGGGTCCTTGGATGGTGACCGGGGCAGCAGCGTCAGGGCCCGTCTGATCGGCTTCACGGAAGCGGATCAGGAAGTGGGTACCGACGAGCTTGCTGATGGTGTTGTTGTACGTTCCACCGGTCACCTCCAGGCCGTAGGTGGTGACGTTGGCTGACACGCTTTTTCCGTCGACGGTAGCAGTGATTTGCACTGGGCTAGCACTGAGCTTCTTGGCGGTGAGGGCGCCGTCGGCTGCCACGGCCACAATGGTGGGGTCGCTGGACGTCCAGGTGATGGTTTTTCCGTTGAGCGTGTTACCGTTGGCGTCTTTGGCGGCGGCGGTGGCTTTGGTGGGGGCGTTGATCTCGAGTTGTGAGGCGCTGTTGATGCTGACGCTGCTGGTCGTGGGGGCGGTGGGGGCGCCGCCTCCACACGCGGCCAGGGCTGGGACGAGCAGCAGGGTCAGTGCAAATTGCTTTTTCATTTATTCCCCTTTCAATAAGGCTCGCTCAGCGTAGCCTCATCGTTCCCGTATTCACATTTATCTGTTCAAAATCATCACTTAAGGAGCTGTTTAACTGCAATATAAAAAAGATCCCACCTTTCCAGCACTTTGATGCTCAACTACTGACGCAGCTGCTCCACTGCGGCTTGGTGTTGCGCGAGATCGTCCAAGAGTTGAAGACACGACACCTCATCTGACCGGTCAATATCGATCCCGGCTGGGAATAAGATCTTTCTTCTTAACATTTACTCATTTAGCGTTAGAGTGATGTATGGAATTCCTGCTCGTCATCGCCGTGCTGGCCATTGTCATCATCTTCGTTCTCACACGCCGTCAAGGCGCCATCGGTAGGAACGAACGACCATCGAGCAAGACCCTGCCCGACCACCTGCCCGTCAAAGCAAAGACCTACTTCTTCTCGCGCAGTGAAAATGCCTTCTACACATCGCTCACTGCCATGCTGGAAGGTACGCCATACCGCGTCTTCCCAAACGTCCGGCTGAATGACCTCTTCCAGATCACTGCTGACAGTTCGCAGCGATCAAGCGTCTACAACCGGCTGCGTGACAAGCACGTCGATTTCCTTGTCGTCAGTGCCCGTGACTACAAGCCGCTCTTCGCCATCGAACTGGACGGCGCATCGCACGAGCGCGCCACACAACAGCAGCGCGACGTTGTGAAGGACCTGGTCTTCAAGAGTGGCGGTTTGGCTCTCGTTCGCTTAGATGCCCGGCAGCCGCATACAGCAGCAAGCCTGCGAGAGGTCCTCGGCAAGTATCTGAAGTAACCCAAGAAAGACGATTTCGAAGCCGATCGACAAACGGAATGACCAAAGTCCCTGGGTTGCATGGCGTTCTACGTGACGGGCAGCGTGCTGGCCGCCCTCGTGTTCTTTGTCGGATTGCTGCTGATCGCGTACGCACACGCTTCGAGCCTTCCGGCTCCGGAGGCTGGGTCGAGGAGTAACTGTCCGCCTCAGGGCAGCCTAAAGGAACCTACGCAAAACCCCTGACGATACCCAAGCGAAAAAAGCCCCTGCCGATTCCCGGCAGGGGCTTTCGTTACCGCTTCAGGTAAATCAGGATTGGCCTGACTCCAGAGGCCGGTCGGTAAAACGACGCGCTCGCGGTATCCACCCGGCCATTGGTGAAGGCCAGCGTGAAGTAGGATCTGGCCGCGACGTTCGGAATGGTGCAGCGCCACCAGCCCGGCACCGGCAACGGTTGCCCGTTCGATTCCTCTGTGACGGCCGTGCACAGCTTCGCGGCTCCGGCGTCCGGGGTGAGTCCCGCGCTTCCCACCACCAGCACACCCGGTCCATCCTGCGGATCGGTCGGATCACCCGTGACCGGCGCGTCCGACGGGTTCGTGAGGGTCACCGCGTCCACCGCCGCGCAGAAGCCCTCAGCGGTCGGACATTTCAGCGCGGGCAGCAGTTGCGCGCTTTCCTCCTGCACCCGTTCGAGCCCCCGCGACAGCGCCTGCCGGGGCGCACACGACACGAGCGGTATTACCAGCAACGTCAACATCCACAGCCGCTTCATAGTCCACGCTCCCGCAAGGCACGCTCCAGGCGGACCTGCAGATCCAGGCGGGTGTCGGCGTTGAGGTACGCGCTGCCCTCGAAGAGGTCGTCGAGGACCTGGCCGGCCGCTTCGGTCGCGCCGTCCGGTACGCGGTCCGCCTGGCCGAAGCGTTGCAGCAGCAGGTCCAGCACCATCTTCAGGAGTTGCGCTCTCATATCCTCCCTCGTCCTGTTTTCGGCGTGGGCGTGTCCACTGACCGGATGGGTTCCGCAGCCTCCACCCCGCTTTTGGTGGACTGCTGCAGCTTTACGTAATCACCGAGTCCCTTCAGGACCGCCGTGACGAACGCGATGCCAGCCGCCGTCCAGCCTTCGACGCCTTGCCCAAACGCGCCGGTGGCAAGGCCGAAAATGGCGGTGATGAGCGTGACGAGGAGGATGTACACGACGCGGGTCACGGTGCCATGCGTAGCGCCGTACCGCTTCACGAGCGCCGTGATGGGTGACGCGATCTCCTTGACGAGCCAACCCACCGCAGCGGAAATCAGCGCCCAGAGCTCCGGGGGAATGCTGTACTTCCCAACGACCACCATGCCGTCCTGCGCGAGTACGAACGGCACGAACAGCATCAGCAGCAACGCGAAACCGAACGTCAGCAGGAAATGCAGGCGCAGTGCACTGAAGCACCGCAGGGCCATCACAAAACTGTTCATGGTGTTGCCTCCAAACAAGGCGGGTCGCCCTGACGAGCGACCCTGGTCGAATTGCCTCTGCGCCACCCAGCGCACCTGGCCCATGAAAAATCACGCGGTGACCTCACCGCGTGAAGAGCAGACTGCAAGGGTGTCGAACTCTCTCTCTTCGTCCTGGATCGACCAACTCACCCCCACCCAACGCCAGCAGCTGCAGTGGCTCACCGCGCATCAATGCGAAGTGCAAGCCGTGTGCGTCAAACCAAACCACACCCGGCTGGAAGTCATCGTGAAGCCTCACATCCTACTCGTCGAAAGCGCACCGAACGTCCGAGAAGCGTTCGAGGTCGTGCACCGGTTGGCCCGGTACTTGATCACGAAGTCGCTGCACCTGCCGTAGTGTCCACCCTGGTGGACACGGTAGTTCACCGAGCCACGTCTTGCGCGCCGATGTGCACGCGGCCTTCTATGACCGGCAGGCCCAGCAGGCGCAATGGGGCGCCCGTGCCTGTCCACACGGCGGGACTGCCCGCCGAGAGACGCAGGTCGTTCGCGCCCGGGTTCACGAGGCGCGGATCGACCGTGCGGTTCGTCGTGGGGCGCGTGGCACCGTTCGTGTAGCGCACGCTGGGATTCCCGCCGACGCGCCAGAAGAGGTTGTGACCGTCATCGAAGGTGCCGTCCGTCCACAGCGCGTGGTTGCGGTCGTTAAGGCTCTGCTGCTGCACGATGATGTTGTTACGCGCGCTGAGAATCTCGGGTGAGCAGCCGTCCGAACAGAGGATGCCGTCCCGCACGCCCCAGGCGGTGTTGTTGTAAAAGCGCGTGCCGGGATTGCCGCCCCACTTGGCGCCGTGACCACGCACGATCAGCGTCTGCCCTCCCACCCTGGTGCTGTAGGCATTGAAGGCGAAGGTGTTGTTCTCGCTGCGGCAAGTGGGCGTACCGCCCAGTTCGGCCATGGTCGTTTCGTCCACCAGGGTGTTTTCGAGGATCAGATTGCCGCTGGTCTTGTACAGCTCGAACGACGCGCCCTCGACACCGTAGTCCTCGCTGCAGCCGGAATTGCCGCTGAAGTAGTTGTTGATGACCCGGTTGTTTTTACCGTTGAGCAGCACGCCCCACGCGCCGGAGTCGTCGTCGTACTTCACGCTCGCGGGCGTGTTGGTACTGATGACGGTGTTCTTCACGAGCCGCGAGTCGCGCACCTCGTTGTGTTCGCTGCCCTCCTGGAAGTGCACGCCGGCGGTCATGCCGTAGGCCGTGCTTTGCCGCACGACATTGTTTCGCGCGGAAGCGGTGAAGGTGAAACCCGTCGTCCAGCCCTGCGGCTGATTGGGACACCGGAGGGTGCCGCTGAAGGAGGGGTTCTTGGCCTTCCAGCTGCTCGGCAGGTCCGCACTGACCTGCAGATGCTCGAAGATCAACCACTCCCCGCGGATCTGCACCACCGGCCCGTTGCTGCTGCCCTTCACGAGAGGAGAGTCACCATTCGTGCCGTACGCGCTGATCACGATGGGTTTTTCACGCGTGCCTTTCCAGGTGGCGTTCAGCACCTCCTTGAACACCTGCCCCTTGCGCAGCCGCAAGGTCGCTCCGGGCGGCAGGACCTCCCGGCTGGCGCGCGCCAAACTCTTCCAGGGTCGTGCCTGCGTACCGGGATTCGTGTCGTTGCCGCTGACGGCGTCCACGTACCACGCGGGCGTCACCTGGGCAGGTTGCACCACGACGGGCGCGTCGCCTTCCACCGTGACTTCCGTGATGGCGCTGGCGGTGTTCTGGGTGTTGCCGAAACTCGTGACGCGCACGAAACGCGCGGTGCTCGGCGTGAGGTCGAAGGGTTGCAATTCACGCGACAGGCCGGAACTGATGCCGAGCGGCAGCACCTGCCGCCACGTCGTACCGTCACTGGACGTCTCGACGAGAAACGCTGCCCGGCGCGCGTCACCCGCGTAGAAGGCGACGTTCAGGCGCCGCACGACCGAATTCGCGGGCACTTCCACTGTGAAGGTGTGGTAGGGCTGGCCGGGCGTCCAGTCGGCACTCCACCAGGTGTTGAGGTTGCGGTCGATCGCGGCGGAAGCGGGATTGGTGGATTTCTGTGCGGACGCAGTGACACCCCGGATGGTGAGGGGTGCGGCGAGCGCGAGTGAACCCGTCAGGACGAGCAAAGGAAACAGGCGGTGCATAGGGCAACCTCCGTAAAACAGCGTGGACTCCGAGGAGTCCACTGGGCAGATTGAGCTTCACTTCTTGCCGGAGACGAGCACCGTGCCGTCATCACGCCGCGTGACCGTCAAACCGCCGTAACGGGTGACTTCCCCGGTCATGCGGACTTCCCCACCGCCAGGCTCTTCGAAGAACACTTCCGCGAGGGCGTCCAGCGGGGGTGGTTGAATCAACACCAACGCCGAGCGAACCAGGGTCACGTACCGCTCCCACGGCCAGGTGGGACCCGGGCAGTTCTTGCGGGCCGTGCGTTTCGGGTTGACTTCGTTGTGCCCGATCAGGTGCGTGCGGTCCGCGGGAATGCCGTAGCGCAGGCACAAGCCGGCCACGAGGCTCGCGCTGGCCCGCAGTTGCGCGTCGCTGGGCGTCCAGGGTTCCACGCTGGGGCGTCCCTCGTGCTCGATGCCGATCGAGCGGCGGTTCATCAAGGTGTCCCCGGCATGCCAGGCGGTGTCGTCCTCCCGCACGCTCTGCCCCACCCGGCCGTTCATTGCGACGGTGTAGTGCGCGCTGACGTTGCAGTCGGGATTGGCGAACCAGCTGAGGGTGCCGTCGTACGAACCGTCCGCCACGTGAATCACCACCCGGTCGATGGGCACCCCGCGACCGCGCGCGTAATTTCCACCGTGGGCAGGTCGTTGTTCGATGCTCATGCGCTTTCCCTTCGGGTGGTCTGGTGCTTCCGCAGGCGCCGTGGGCGTTGCCGGAGCGTCACCAGGGTGATCAACAGCAGGTGCAGCGCCACCCCGCCCGCCAGGACCAGCAGCGCCATACCCATCCCGGGCAGCCACACGGCGAGGCCGACGACCATCAACGCGGAGAGCAGCCCGGATATTTTGAAGGCGTTTTCTCGTCTGAACAGCCAGATCAGCGTCGTCGACGCGCCGAGAGCGAAGGCCAGCAGCAGCGTCGTGAGTTCCACGTACGCGAGCGCTTCATTCATCGCGGTCCTCCTGAGGGGTTTCGTATCGGGCGAGCGCGGCGCGCATCACCTCGAAATCCTCGCGCAGTTCGCTCGCGCGCACTTCCAGCCGCGCATACTCCACGCGCATGCGGTCATTCGCGCGGAAAGTGCGCTCAGCCTGCCGGGCGAGCAGTTCGAGCGTGATCGACCCGGCACTGAGAAACGCGGCGAGCGTCATGGTGCGAATCGATGACAACAACGGCAGGCTTTCGCTGCTGGGCGCCAGGAACACCAGCACTTCCAGCACGCCAGGAACGTCCGCGGAGACCATCAGGACGTACAGGAGTCCGCAGAGCACCATCACGACCGCCCAGGCGTACAAGGCGGGGTTGTGCGCGCGGGTGGCCCAGCGGATCACCTGAAAGGAGAGCGCGCCGATGCTGCCCACCAACCACGCGAGCGCCAGCACCGCCAGAAATTCTTCACGGCTGACTGCCATCGTCGTCCTCTTCTTTCTTGGCTCGGTTGTTGACCATCCCGGCGATGGCGGTGACCAGCGTGCCGGCCAGCGTGAACAGCGGCACGCCGATCTCACGGTCGAACGTGCCGGTGACGGCGTAACGAAACACGACGGCCAGCAGTGCCACGCCGACGCAGACGGCGAATGAGATCAAGATCCAGAAGGTGCTTCCCACGGTTCCTCCCCTCACCCGGCGGGGAGCGGACGCGCGGCGTGCCGCCCGCGCGTCCGTGAGGAATCACCGGTCCGTATAGTGCAAGGAGTCACCGTTCGACGGCCTCGACCGTCCAGAAGTCCGCCGCGAGGTCAGGGTGGGTGACGTAGGCGTACGGCAGCCAGAAGTACCCGTCGAGTCCCCAGTCCGCGCCCCAGGAGTTGCGGCACAAGAAGCGCTGCGCGCTGTCGGTGTACCCGCACATCAGCACCGCGTGTCCACCCCGCATCCGCTCGGACGCGCTGGGCATCGGGACCACGCCCGTGCGGGCCACGAGTTGCGTCATCAGCGAGTCGTACACCGCGAAGCCGAACGCGATGGGCAGACCACTCGCGAGGGTCGCTTTGAGGGCCTGCTCGGTCTGATCGACGCGAGCGTACCGCAAAGCCTGATTCACCTGCCCGGAGCGGTACGCGCTCGCGTAGGGCCTTCTGGCGTACCGGGGAATGCGGTACGGCCAGTACGACTCGGGCGGAGCACCGTACTCATTCACGACTTTCGCGGCGGTGCGCAAGGTCGCACCGGCGTCCTCGTTCACGGTGCCTTCCATCAGGCGGCTGTTGTAGTACAAGAACAGCGTGGAGGGTCGTCGTGACGCCTTGCCGCGTTTGATGCGGTCGTACTCCACCGCGGCGGCCATGGTCTGCGCAGTGCAGCTGCCCAGTTGCCCCTGGTCGTACACCGGAGGCATGAACGCCCGCAGGTCCGCAGAGGGTGGCAGGTCAGTGGTCATCAGCTGGGTGGGGAGCGATTGCCGGAAATCCCGGAAGTCCGGTACGTCTGGGATCCAGCCGAAGGGATTGTCGCGTTTGCGTGCCCGGAAAAGAACATTGAGCATACGTCCTCCTAGAGGGCGGTGGCGGGCAGCACCCGGTAGGTGGTGTCCACGATGATGACGGAGCGGTCGAAGACCTGCAGCCGGTACCTCGCCCCATACCTCGTGGCAGGCAGCGCTTGCGGCTCCCCACCGTCCTGAGCAGTCGTCTTGGCCGTCTTGGATTCCTTTCGTGCCCATCGGGCGGGTCACGGTCGTTCGTACGGTCCTCGGTCGACCGTGCCGGCCGGCACGGGATTCCCGGCGAGGTCTTGCGCGATGGTGACGGTTTCGGTGCCGCCACTGCTGTTGATGACTCGCGAGAAGGACAGCGGCACGCTGGAGCCGTTGTTCAGCGCTTTCGCGGCAGTGGATTTGAGGTTGAAGTTGAAGTTCAGCGGATCGACGAACAGCGACGCCATGTCGGCGTTGCTCAGGCGGCTGTCCCCGGTGCCGCTGAGGTTGGTGGTGTTGCCGGTCAGGCCCGTGCCGGTGGTGATGATGTTCCCCGAGGAGTCCAGGCTGAGACGCCCGACGAGGTTGTGGCTGGTCGCGGGCGTGACGTCCGCCCAGAATTCACTTTTCTGTCCTTTCCCGCCGCACGGCGCGGTGCGGGTGTAGATGCGGCAGCCGTACCCGTCGTTGAGGCGCGCGGTGTGCCAGCCGATCAGGATGTTGTTGCGGAATTCCAGCACGTCATCCTCGCAGGTGTCCGAGCAGCTCACGCCCACCTGCGTGCCGTACGCGACGTTGTTGAACGCTTTCGCGCCCGCCTGCCCACCGAACGAGCTGCCGCCCTTGTACCCACGCATCACCAGGAACTCCCCGGAGCCGGTGGCCAGGCCGCTGATGGGAGCGAAGGCGTTGTACGCCATCACGTTGTGCACCGACGTGCCGCCCATCTCGACGAAGGTGCCGCTGTTGATGCTGATGTTGTGGTGGTAGTACCCGTACGAGGACGAGAAGATCTCGATGTCCGCGCCTTCCTGCCCGTAATCCTCGCTGCAGGGCACGTTGTTCTCCGCGAAGAGACTCCAGCCGACCTCGTTGTTGTTCGAGCGGGGATTCACGCCGAACCCACCGGAGTCATCGTCGTACTTGCTGGTGCTGGGACTGTTGGACTTGTTGTTGAAGTTCACGTCCCCATCCGGGTTGTACCCGCCGTACAGCGAGTCGTACACGTTGCCGTCCCCGTCTCGGTCGACGTTCTCGTACAGCGCCGGGGTGTTGGTGCTGGCGAGGTCGTTGTGGTGGACGTAGCTGTGCAGCAGCCGGTGGTATCCTCCGCCCGCCATGTACACGCCTGCCGTGGCGCGGGACGCTTCGACGTACTGCAAGGTGTTGCGCGCGCCGGTCAGGGTGAACCCGGTCTTCCAGCCGGTCGGGTTCTGGCAGCTGCGGATGTAGGTGTACCCGCTCGGGACGTAGTTGCTGGGCATCTGCCACGCGCCGGGCCGGCCGCTGTCCGCGATTCGTGCGCTGACGTTGTCGAAGGTGACGTCCGAAGCGGCGCTGTTCA
Organism: Deinococcus peraridilitoris DSM 19664; assembly: GCF_000317835.1. Taxonomy (NCBI): domain Bacteria; kingdom Thermotogati; phylum Deinococcota; class Deinococci; order Deinococcales; family Deinococcaceae; genus Deinococcus; species Deinococcus peraridilitoris. The sequence goes on from NC_019793.1 coordinate 1,509,763, forward strand.
CGGTGGCTTCGTTGGCGCTGCCCAGGGCGCGGTTCTCGATGACCGGGTTGTTTCCGGCGATGACCGGCCCGAGCCGGACGGGTCCGGTGGTGGGCGCGCCGTACGCGCCGATGACGACGTTGCTGCTGGTACTACCCGAATCGCCAGAGGCGAGCGTCAAGGGTCCCGCGTAGGCGTACCCACGCCGCAGGTACACGCCGTCTCCGGCATTGAGGTCGGCGTTGTTGACGGGCGTGAGGGTCCGCCAGGCAGTCGAGGGCGTGCGACCGTCGTTGCTGTCACTGCCCGCGCTGGCGTCCACGTAATACCGCTGGGTGGTGCCACCCGCGTTCGCGAGGCTCACCTGGTTGGTGTCCTCAGTTGTGGCGATATTGACGGTCAGAGCCACCGCCGCGCTGAGGGTGCTGTTGCCCGCCGCGTCGTACGCCCGGGCAGTGTAACTGTACGAGCCGTTCTGGGTGCTGCTGGTGAAAGACGCGTCATGCTCGTACGGCGCGAAGTTCTCGGTGTGCACCAAGCTGCCGTCCCGGTAGAACTCTACTTTCTGCACTCCGATGTTGTCGGTCGCCGTGGCAGTCAGGCGGGTGGTGCTGGAGGTGGTGATGCTGGTGCTGGCCGCCGCGAGGCTCACGACGGGCGCCAGCACGTCACCGGTCTGCAAGTTGGTGCCGCTCGCGGTGAACAGCTTGACTTCCCGGATGCCGATCAGGGCGGGGCCCTTGTTGGGATCGACGAGTTTGTGGATGATGATGCGCACGTAGCGTGCGTCGGTGCGTGCGAACGTGTAGCGGGTGAGTTGTTCGCTCGCGGTGGATTCGATGTTGCGCAGCACTTTCGTCCAGCTGCTGCGGTCGCTGGAGACTTCCACGTCGAAGGTGTAGGTGCGGCCCAGCGCGCCCCACAAGCCCAGCCAGATGCCGTCGAGGGGCCGCACGGCTTTGGTGTCCATCACGACTTCCTGCGGCAGACCACGGGCGTACCAGACGGTGCTCTCGTTGTTGTCGGTCATGTTCCCGGCGGGGAAACCGAAGGTGGGCCTGAGGATGCCGGGCGCTTCCAGCGGGATGGGGTCAACGGCGAGCGCGGCCCCCGCCAGGAGGGCCGCGCCGAGTGTCAGATGCCAGGTCAGGCGAAACCCGGCCTGCGAAAAAAAGCGTTTCACGTGCTCTTCCGTGAAACGAGGGGCACGACAAAGCGTCGGTCCATGTTGCCTCCTGTGCTCAATACGAAATGACCCGCGCGTCGTACAGCTCGATCGTGCGGTTGTTGGTGCCCGCACTTTTGCGGATGGTAACGACGTAGCCTGTGGCCTGCGCCGCCCCCTTCGGGATGCGCGTGCCTCCGACAGAAGCGACTTGCACGCCGTTGACGAACAGCAGTCCCTGCGAGCCGTCGGCGTTCACCTCCACTTCCACCAACAGGTCGGTGCCGATGGCCACCGCCGTGGTGCTGGTGACCGTTTCGGTGACCCCGCCCGCGCTCGCCACGAGGCGCCAGTTGGCCGTGCCGTCGGCGGTGCTGTACTCGCCCCACAAGCCGTCGGTGACGCCGTCGGCGGTGTCCATCCACCCGAAGCGTGCACGGAAAGTATCGGTGCCGTCCGAGGCCGTGGGGATGCGCGCCACCCAACCGACCCGCCGCCGGCGCGTGCCGAGGATGACGTTGGCGTGCGTGGACCCGCCAGGGCCCGCCGCGATGGAGCCGCGTCCGGTGGTGGTGGTGCCGGAATTGAGCACCACCCCGCCGTCGTAAGTGCCGTTGCGGGCGTCGATCGAGGCGACGCCCGCGCCCGTGGCGCCGTTGCTGCCGCCCTGGAAGATCGAACCGGACACAACGCTTGAGACGACCCCACCGCTGAAGTCGTAGTACTGGTACTTCGTGGGGTCGAAGGTGCTGCCACTTCCCACGACGTTCCCCGCCGCGTCCACCACCTGCCCGCTGCTGTTGAGACGCGCCAGGCCGCTGGTCGCACCGATCACGCTGTTGAGGGCGTTCACGTAACGGCCGACGTTGTCACTCGGGACAATCACGCGGTTCGTGAGGGCTCCTGTCGTATTCGCCGCGTCGTACCGGAAGAAGCCCACATGCGGCACGAAGTACAGCTTCTTGTCCACCCGGTCGGCGCCGGTCAGGGCCTGCAAGGCCGCGATGGACGCCACTTCGCTGTACATGCCGCTGAGTTGCGTGGCGATCAGCGCGATGTCTCCGAAGAGGTCTTCGAAGAGCTTCTGAAATTTGACCGGCCAGGTATCGGCGGGTGTCGGGCCGTCCGCTTCGAGGGGCGTGAGGGGGAATTCGCCGCTGGTGACAAGTTGCGCCAGGGCGGTCGCGTTGATGATTTTTGTCATGATCCTCCTGGGTGCTCAGGCACCGAAGTCACGCGTTCCGAAGTCGAAGGTGCCGAAATCACCCGTGCCCGTCTCCGGCGTCACGCTGCCGTCGGGTGGTGGGGTGTACACGAACGACCACTCCGCGCCGCGTGGCAGCAGCGTCAAGGTGACGTACCAGTAATTCGGGTTGTTGAAGGCTTTCGTGACCGGTGTTTTCGGGAAGGGTCGCGGGTGCACCAGGATGGACCGCCAGGTGCCTTCCCGGAGTCGCACGGTGGTCTTGAGGTGTGAAATCAACGTTCGTGCGGCGATGAGTGCCGCCTGTTTGCTTTCGGCGTACACCAACCCCCGCAGCACCAGTGGCCGCACGACGGGCGCTTCGTCGCTTTCCACGAACGTCACGTCGCTGTAAGGTGCTTGCTCCAGCTCGTCGTTGCTGTCGTAGCCGAGCTCGTCACCTTGCAGTTCGAAGGTGTCGTTCAGCGCGACGGTGGTGCCGTCCTGCTTGTCGAGATTCCACCCTTCCCCTGTCGCGGTGTCCGGAGCGTCGGGAGGGAACGGCGGGATGTTCAGCGCGTACATTCACCCTCCCACGCGCATGCTGTCGAGCAGCGTGCTGGTGTTGCGCTGCTCGATGAAGGTCTTGGTGGCGATGTCCTTGGGGTCGTCACGCTGCCCGGTGCTGATGATCGTCGTGCGGCCCTTCTCGTCCAGCACGTACTCGACGCGCGCCGTCGGGTGTGTTTCGCGTACGGCGCCTCTGGGGATCAGGTGGGTGATGCCACCAGGCTCCAGGAACGCCCCGCGCACCGTGGCTCGCGATGGGTCCTGTGCGGGATCCCGGAAGTACGCACTCTGCGCGATCCGGAGGAGCTTCTCGCGGTTCACGAACAGCGGCCGGGCGGTGGCGACGTATCCCTGCACGTCCGTGTCGTCCGTCCTGAAGGAAAAAAGGATGTTGAGACGGTCGTACGGTGCGTTCTGACCGGGATGCTGGTGGGTGAACGCCTGAAACAAATCACCCATCACGAAATTGACGCCTTCGCGCAAGGGAAGGTCGATGGTAGTCTCGTAGACCACCCCGCTGGTCGGGGAGTTCTGGTAACCGTACTGCAGGCTGCAACTCAGCAGGCGCGCGCCTTCCACGCCGGACACTTCGAGCGCCGCGAGATCGCGCACCAGCGCCGCGTCCTGCACGAGGTACGACACGTCGAAGGTCGTGGTCGTGAGCGTGGTGTTGCTGGCCCGCGAGGTACGATCGTCATCCGCGGCGTTGCCGGGCGCCGTGACGTTGTTCCCGCCCGGCACGATATTGGACGCGTACAGCAGGTCACGCGAGTTTTCCTCTTTAATCGGCACCCACGCGGTCGCTTCACCGAGCGTGCTGTTCGACACCGCGCGGAAACCCACCATGGTCTTCGCCGGGGCGGTCACGCGTTTCGTGGCGATCAGGTCACCGCTGATCAGGTGGCGGCTGTAGTACGTCAAGTCCACTGCGCTGCTCATCTGCCCCAGCAAGAAACGCGCGGACGTCACCAGGTTGGCACTGCCGACATCCTGCCGCTCGATGCTCGCGGTGGGTGATGCACCGTTCTCGTCGGCGGTCATGACGCCCACGTCCGTGCGTTTCAGGAACGCGCGCCGTTCGGCGTCCACGCCCCACGACCAGGGTTTCCCGAGGCGCTGCACGACTTCATCGAGCATCACCGCGACGCTCTGGAAGTTCCCGAACACCGCCCCGACGGTCACGCCGGTATTCACTGGAATGAGGCTGAGGTCGGGATTCAGGAACGGCACGCGACCCTGGTTGATGAGGTCCGTCAGGATCGCGCGCACCGTCACGCCCGCGTCCGCTTGCGGGTAGGACAGCACCCAGCAGTCGAGTTTCTTGAAGCGCTCCTTGTAGCCGACGAGGGTGAAGCCGCTCGAACGCGTCTTTCTGGGAGCGCCGCTGATTTCGGCGTACCCGCTGAAGAGCGAACGGGGCGGCGTCGTGAAGTCATCTAGGGATTCCTGGATGGTCACGCCGTCGTGCGGTTCGATGCCGAGTTTCGCCCAGATGCCGCTGAAGGTGGCTTCCAGGCAATTCGCGTTGCCTTCCAGAGCCATCCGCAGTCCACTGCGCGGAATGGGTACTTCACGCATGGTGCGGGTGGCTTTGGGTTGACCATTCGGACTGAACACCTGTAAACGCCAGGAAAAAGTCATAAACCTCCACTGGAACAGCAAGGCACGTCAAGGCCGCCCGCCGGTCACCCGAGGGTGAAGCTGAGGCCATGCGCCAGATCCTGCTGCTCGCCTTCACGATGTGCGTCAGTCAAGCAGGAGCGGCCACGTATGCCGACGCTCCGTTCCTCGGTTCCACGTTGAACCTGCCGAGAATCAGCTTCTGCAAGGTGAACAAGTGCGTGCTGCTCTCCACCACCCCACTGCCCGGGCACGTCGAGGAGATGTACCGCGTCAACGTGCCCGGTGATTCCGGGACGTATTACCTCAACGTGCTCCGGCGAGGCGGGAAAGCCATCCGGGTGGGGGACCGGGCGTTCGGTCAGGATTACTTCGCCAGCAAAGCGCACGTGGAGTTGCTGTTGTTCGCCACCGGAACGCAGCAGAAGCTGAACGCCGATGGTGTACAGACGATGCTCGACTCCAACACACTGACGGTCCTGCGGGGGTACGCGGGACGCAAGTACTGGGTGCAGCTCGCCAACTGGCCGGGGTTTGGGCTGTCGGACATCCTGTTCGCCATCACCGAAGAACTGCAGTACTGAACGGTCGATGTCCCCCGGCTGTTCATCTTGGGCGTCACCCACGGTAGACATCCGACAGCGCCGGACGGGCGTCGTAACGCCGTTCGCCTTCACCGTCGGACAGGATGACATGCAACCCACCTCGCAAGCTGTCCGCGAGGTACCGCGCAGCCTGCTCGATGAGTTCGGAGCCGCGTTCGAAACGCATCCCGCTCGCGTCGATGCTGGTCATCATCGACACCCCCCGACCGGGAGCGTCCGGAACGGCCACGCGGATTCCTCCGCTGAGGTACTCCGCGGCGCGTTCCATCAGTTCCGCGCTGCGGATGACTTTCGGAACGTACTCGGAGCCGAAGGCATCGAAGCCTCGCAGCAGTGAAGAGTCGATGGCGGAAATGCCGAGGTCCGGCATGGCCCCGAACAGGTCGGTGGGTGTGGGGCTGTCACGCTCCTCCCCTTCCAGGCGTTTGATGCGGTCCTGCGCGTCCTGCAGGTCACGCCGGGCCCGGTCACGCTCCGCGTCCGAGGTGGCTTTCTCGAACCGACCTTGCGCCTGGCTGGCCTGTTCACGCCAGTAGGCGATGCTGTCCGCGCCTGCCGTTTCCTGTTTCTCGCTGCCGTACCCGGGCAGGCCGCTCAGCAGGCCCCCACCGAGGTTCAGCACCCGCTTGCCTTCACTGCGAATGGCGTCCACCCAGGCGTCCAGGTTGGTTTGTTCCTGCGCGTCGATCAAGCCGTCGCGCATGGCGTACGCGTAATTCTGCGCGTACCCGTCCATCAGTTCCTGAATCTGACTTTGCGCCAAGAGCGCCTGAATGGCCATCTTCGCCAGGAAGGAGTTGAGGGTCTTCTCGAACGCCACACCCACCTCGCTGAAGTCCGCTTTGAAGAACCCGTCGACGAGGGCGGACTCGAGTGAATTCTTGATGCTGCCGCTCAGGTCATTGAAGATCTCCCCTGCTTTCGTCTGCCAGGTGCGTTTGGCACCTTCGAGTTGCCCGACCGCGAGGCGGGCGTCCTTCAGCGCTTGCTCACCGAGGTCCTGGAAGTGGTCCCCCCAGCCTTCCATCTGGCGTTGCTCGGCTTCGTCGAGCACACCGTCACGCATCGCGCTGGCGTACCAGTGTTTGAAGTCCTCCAGGCGCGCGGCGAGTTTGCTTTGCGCGACGACGGTTTCGGTGATGACCTTGGCGACCAAGGTGTTGATGGATTTCTTGAAGGTGTCCGTCGCAGCGGACCAGTCTCCCGTCTCGAAGGCGTTGGTGATGCTGCTTTGCAGCGCTCCGCTGACTTCGCCTTGCACGTCGTACAGTTGCTGCTGGACTTCTGATCCGAAGCCGTCCAGCTCGCTCAGCACCTCCTTGGAAGCGTCACTGATGACACGACCCTGCGACTTGAAGTAGCGACCCCATGCTTTGACGTTGGCACGCTCCGAAGCGTCCAGCACACCGTCCTGCATGGCGTGAGCAAGCCATTCGCTGAAGCGTTTCATCTCAGCGGCCAGCTTCGATTGGGTAATCATCGTCTGGATCAGCAATTTGGCAATGAAGGTATTGATGGACTTGTCAAACGCCGCTTCGGCCTTGGAGAAGTCTCCCGTCAGAAAGCCGTCCATCAAAGCACTGTCGAGGGTATTGCTGATGGTCGTGCCCAAGTTGGCGAAAATCTCGGCGGCTTTGATCTGCAGTTTGGCCGCCTCTTCGCTGAGCACCTGGGGTGCTCCACCGAACGCCTGCCAGCCGAGACGCTGCCAGAACCCGGCGTTGGCAAGGGTATCGCGTTTCGCGGCTTCGGCCTCCAAGGCTTTCTTGAAGGGATTCTCGAATGCCCCGCCGGACAGACCAGCGGCTGACCGCTGGTCACTGGCGATGGACCGCATGCGCTCCTGGTACTCACGCAACCCGGGGTTGAGCGAGTCGGTGATGAAATCCCCAAGTTGTTCGACGGCATTCAGGGTGCTGGTGATGCCGCCGACGATGTCACCGGACGCGAAGGACTTGAAGGCGTCGAAGCTGCTGCTGGCCGCTCCGGCCAGTTTGGACAGGGAACCGCCGGTGATTTTGTCGAGGACGTTCGCGACGGCCGTGAAGCCCTGGATGATCCTGTCGAATTCATTGAGGTACAGCGCCTGCCGGGCTTCGATGCCTTCCTGGGTGATCCGCAGGCGTTCATTCTCGAATTTCTCGCGCGCTTCGAGTTCATCGGTGCCTCCTTGCACCGCGGCTTCGTATTCCGCCCTCGCGCTCTCCAGGGCGAGGGCTTCGCGTTGCGCCTGGTAGTCACGCTCGGAGATCAGGTGCTGACGAAAGCGGGCTTCGAGGGCGTCACTGCGCCGCTCACGGTTGAGTGACGCCAGGGTCTGCTGGTGCTTGCGTTCCAGTTCCGTCCGGGCCGTGAGGCCTTGCGAGGTGATGCGTTTCACTTCGTTCTGGTAGCGCTGCTCGGCTTCGACGCGCAGTTGCGTGTTGCTCTGGGCGGCTTGCAACTCCCGGTCCCGGGTGGCCGCGGCGGCCTGCAGTTGCAGGCGTTCACGTTCGACGAGGTACTGACGTTCGGAGAGCTGACCGGCACTGCGGCGGCTTTCCAGGTCTTGCTCTTCGGCAGCGCGCAGCAGGTCCTGCATGGTCGCCGCGTGCTGCTGGGCGAGGCGTTCGCGGTCGGTGTTGCCGCTGCGGGTGATGCCGCTCAGGTTCGCTTGATGCTGACTGAGGGCGAGCTCCCGGCGAGCCTGGGAGGCATGGTCCCGCTCGAGTTGCTGCTCTTCTCCCTGGAAGCGCAGGCGTTCCGCTTCCAGCGCGAGGGTTTCCCGTTGATCGAGGTACGCGCGTTCACTCAGCAGACCCGCCGAGTGCTGTTGTTCGAGGGTCTGCTGTTGCAGGTTCACCAGACCCAAACGAACGGCGAGGCGCTCGTCGAGTTGACGTTGCGCTTCTGCCAGCCGCTCGGTGGCCTTCTGGGCGATCTGCTCGGCACCGGCGAGGTTGCGGGTGCGGTCAGCGAGGTCCTGCATGCGTTCGGAGTAGGCGCGCAGTTCCTCTTCGGTCATGCCACCGAGGTCGACCCGCAGGCCCGCCTCGAAAGCGCCAGCGATTCCCGCTCCAGGTTCAGGTTTGCGCTGAGAGTCCTGACCGGGGACGAACCCGGCCGCGCGGGCATCCAGGGAGGTGTTCTTGAGTCGCTCCGCGAACTGCCCGTAACGCTCCTCAGCGTCCGCGAGGCCGTCCGTGAGGGCTTTCTTCAGCCGGTCACTCAGGCCAGCCCAGGTGTTCTCGTCCGCCATCAGATTCGTGACGGTGGCGATGATGCCACCAATCTCGTCTTCAGAGGCGGTGCCGAGCCGAGCGAGGGCTTCTTGTGCGGCCTGCACTTTTACGAGCGCGTCGACGCTCGCTCGACCCGCGTCGCGCTCACCCGGGCGGGTGATGGCGAGCGGACCGCCATCCGCGTAGGGGTTGGGGAGGTTCGCGTACGCCTGCTGCAGTTGCGTGCGCAGGTCATCCAGGTACGCGCGGAGTTTCGAGCGGCTCTGCACGCTGAGTTGCTGGAACGCCCCTGATTCGGTCAGGTCGGCCAGCTGCGCGACCTGATCGGTCAGGGTGCCTGCCAGACCACGAATGACGCTGTTCGCGCCCTCTTCGGCCATTCCGAGCGCTTCGGTTTTGAGGCGCGCGAGCTCATCGGCGGCGAGGCCACTTTTGCTGCCCAGCTCGTCGATGACGGCGCTGACCGCGTCGAAGTTCATCGCGGCGTCCGGCAGGAGGCGGTTGAGGTCGTCGAGGGTCACCTTGACGCTGTCCATGATGGGTCGGCGGTTGAGGTGGTCGTCGGCTGCCCCGACGTTCTTGGCGAGGTACTCGAAGGCGTCCGCGACGCCTTTTTCCTGCGCGGCGAGTTCTGACGCGCGCTCCCCGTGATGAAAGAACGCCCCGGTGAGTTTGTCCACCGCTGCCACGGCAGGTGCGGTGTCCAGGCCCTTCCCGGACAATTCACGCCGCAGTGACTGCAGCTGTTCGAGCAGCGCGGCTTTCTTGTCACCGCTGAACTCACCGGCCTGCGCGAGTTCGTCTATCGCGCGGCGTAACCTGGCGTATTTCTGAATGGCCTCCTCGATGCCGCGAGAGCGTTGGTCTGTCTCTTCCCGCGCGGCTTCTTTCGCGATGATGACGCGTTTGGTGGCTTCATCACGTGCAATGCGGGTTTCGGTCGTGTACGTGGTCCGGGCGGTGGCCACGGCGGCATCCTCGACCTGCTGAATGCCTTTCAGGATGCTTTGAGGGGTTTTGCCGTCGTACAGCTTGTTTTGCTCGGTCCGTCGGGCGTTCGCTTCATCCCGTGCCGCTTTGATGGCCGCGTCGCGGGTGCGTGCGGCGATGCTCAGCCGGGCGTTCAGGATCGCCTGACTGCTTTCACGTTCGATGATCAGACGCTGAGCCGCGTTTTTCTTCTCCCCCGCCAGGCTCGCTTCCCGGGCGGCTTCCAGTTGCCGCAGGGTCGCTTGTGCGTCACTGAGCCGTCCCTGCGCCAGCTCACGGTTGAGTTGCTTTTGCAGGTTCGCGCGGTTCACGTCGCGCTGATCGGCTTGATCCTGCAACTGCTCGGTTTTGCGGGCGAGGTCACGCGCGAAGTCGAACGCTGCCCGCTGCGCGTCATTCGTTTTGACGTACCGTTCGATCTCACCGCGCAAGGTGAGCTTCTGCGCTTCGGTACCTCGCTCTTCGATCTTGAGCGAGCGTTGCGCGAGGTCGGTGGCGCGCGCGCGTTGTTTGTTCCAGTCGGCGGTGGTGAGGACGTACTCCTTGTTTTCCTTGTTCAGGCTTTTCTGCGCGCCTTGCAGGTTGATGATGACGTCCAGCAGGTCTTTGGCGCTCTGGCTGCCCTTGTTGCCAGTCGCAGCGTACGCCGCTTGGGCTTCGGTGAGCAGTTTCGAGAGTCCTCCGGCGTACGCCTGCCGGCCTTGGCCGTCCACGTCACCGAGCCGTCCGGCGTTGAAGTTGCGCTGCAAATCCTTCAGGCGGTTCGATAACCCGTCCGCACCCGTGGGCAGCAGGCCTTGCTGCGCGTCTTTCACCTGGGTGTACACCCGGGTCAGGTCACGGGTGGCGTCGGCACTCAAAGCGGTTTTCTTGCGCGCGGCGTCCAACTCACGCTGGAGTTTCTGCAGACCGGTCAGGTACTGCCCTTGCGTGATGTCACCTGCCTTGGCGCTGAGGCTGAGATCCTCGAAGCGCGAGCGGAACACCTCCGCGGCCGTTCCCGCACTTTTCAGGCCTTTCTCGTAATCGCTGAGGTTCTCCCGGAGTCGTTTGACGTCCCCGCCTTGCTTCTCGAACTGGGTGATCAACGCGCGTTGCTGCCCGAGGTTTTTGGTGAGCGCCGCGCCGCTGAGGGTCTGCTCTGCTTTGATCAGGGCGCGCAGTTGCTGCTCCAGCTTGGCGAGCGCGGTTGTTCTGGCGTTCGCGTCGGCCGCGCTGGGCGCCCCCGTTTTGTCCGGAGTGTATTTCGAGGTGGGGGTGGCGGAGGGGAACTTGAGGTTCAGGTGCGCGGCGTAATCGCCCTGACGGACGTAAGAGGTGGGGTTGCCCAGCGCACCGATGGCGACATCACCACGCGCGTCTCGCCCTCCGGTTTTCGCGTTCGTGACCCGGTTGTTTCCGCGTACGTACCCGTTCCCGACGTAAATCCCGACGTGGTTCTGCCCGTTCGAGGTGTAAAAGACCAGGTCGCCTTCTTTCAGTTCCTCCTTGCCTCGGTAGGGTTTCAGCAGTCCCGCTTCCTTGAAGTTGTCCGCGGCGCTCCGCGCGGTCGGCATGAGTTTGCCGTTCACCATGTCTGGCTTCTTGCGGAACATCTCGTCGATGGCTTTCTCGGAGCCTTTGTAGGCCAGCCCGAGGGTCTGACGGACCCACTTGGCGCATTCATCCACGATGGCCGTGGTGGCCTTGCTGGTGAGGGCTTTGAAGCTGGTGTCGAGCACCAGCTTCGACGCGCCTTCCTGAGCCGCTGCGGCCTTGCCAGGCGCGTAACCGGACAGGTTGATCGACCCGCCTCGCTGGATGGTGGTTTGCAGATGCTTGATCTGCTCGTCGAGTTGCTTGACTTCCTCGGCCATCCGCGCGGGATTTTCACTGCCGTGCGCGAACAGACCACCAATGATGGGGTTGTTCCGGAAGTACTCGATCCGGTTTTGCAGGTGCTCACGGCGTTCGACGAGCTTCCCGAGGTGCTGGAAGACGTCATTGTCGAGTTTGGTGCCGTCGATTTCGTTTTTGTTCAGCCACTCGCCGAATTCCGGCAGGCCACCCGACAGGCGCGACAGGAAAGCGTTGAGTTTCTCCAGGGCGTTGTTGAGTGGACCCACGAAGTTCTTGGTCATCAGGGCACCCAAATCTTCGATGTTGGCTTTCAAGGTCGCCTGCTGCGCTTCGAGGTCGTCACTGAACTGCGCGCTGTAGCGGTTGAGGGCGCCTGAGCTGTTCTCGATCTCGTGGCCCAGCGTCCGCCATTCACCGCTCAGGTTGAGCACCGCCCGCGCACCCTGGGTGTCCATGATGTTGTTGACTGCCGCGAGCGCCTCACCGGTCCCTTCGAGCTTCCCGGTGGTTTCGTTGTAAGTGATGCCCAGGCTGGACAGTTTGGCGCTCAGGTCCTTGATGATGTCCCCGGCCGGGCGGATGTTGCCGTTGGAGTCGATCACCGCGATATTCCACGCCTGCAGTTGCTTGGTGGCTTTGGGTGTGATGTCCGACAAGGCCGCCAGCGCGGAATTCAATCCGTCCGCGCCGGTATCCGCGGCACTCATGCCTTTGTTGTCCAGTTCGACCAGCATGCCGAGCAAGTCGGACATCTCGATTTTCGCCTGGAAGGCCATCCCGGCGACTTTGTTGAAGCCCGTGAAGAGATCCGTGGCGGATCCGGCCGCGAGACCGCCGGCTTTGGCGAACATGTCCCCCACTCGCGCGGCCTGTTCCGTTTCGAGGTGGTACTGGTTGATGGCTTTGAGCAGCATGCCGGACTGTTCGGTCAGGTTGGTGCCTTCCACGAACGCGAACTTGGTGGAGACACCCAGCACGTTCATCGCTTCGGACGCGCTGGCGCCCGCCTTGACGGTATCGGCGAGTGCGGCGGCCAGGCCGCTCTTGCTGAACGTTCTCGCGGCGTCATTGCCGCTGTTTTTCAGTTGATCGATGCGGTTCTCGATCATCGTGAGGTCCGTCACGCCACTGTTCGCGAGGGACGAGAAGGACTTCTGCATGACCTTGTGCTGCTCGATGCCGATACGCGCGAGGCTCCCGAGCGCCAGGGCGACACCGCCGATCACCGCGGCACTCGCCGCGAAGCCAATCGCGAGTTTTGCTTGCCCGAGGGCAGCTTGCCGGGCGACCGGGTCGTGCTCCTTGTGCGCTTCGATCAGGCTCTGCACGTGCCCAGCCGCGCCTTCCGCAGCGCCACCGAGACCCTCCGCGGCCACTTCGGTCGCGGCGGCCGCCCCGACGCCCTGCTGCGCGGCCTGCGGGAGGGCCTTGCCGAGCTGACCGGTGACTTTCTCGAGGCTTTCCGACAGACCTTCGATCGCTCCTCCGGCCAGCACACCCCCCGCCAGTCCTGCCACACTCTGGGTGCTCGTGCCCGGTCCGTGCATGGGCCGGTTGGCCCCGTCACGCGCGGCGTCCGCGAGGAACTGCCCGGCCCGGCGTGCTTCGTTCGTCTGCGACAGGATGCCTTTCACGTACCCGGACGCGGCGAATTCACCCACGCGGTACATCACCTGCGAAGGGGATTTGATCTGCAGGCGCTCACGGATGGCGTCCTCGATGCTGCCCCCCATCCGGCGCGCTTCCGCGCGAATGTCATCCATCTGTGAGCGCAATCCGGCCAGCTGACCTTGCCCGGCTGCCTGTCCGACTTCCTGCCCGGCCTGGCGGGCTTCTTTGCTTTGCGCGCGGAACTCCAGCCACAACACCCCGAGTTGCTCGGCGAGCTGCCCGAACATCCCGAGGGATCCCAGTGCGCTCAGGGCTCCCCGGTGAATGCCGTCCGAGAAGCCACCGGGCGTGTTGATACCCATGGCGCTGTCCGCGTTGGTCTGCGCGACCCGCGCGACTTGCGTGAAGCGCTTGTACGCGTCGCTGGTGTGATCGAGCGCCGCGGCACTCTCCAGCGCCCGGCGACGCACGTCCTCCTGCAACTTCACGACTTGCGGGCCGTTCAGCACGCCACTCTGCCACAACGAACGGTACGCGGCTGCTTCGTTGGCGAGTGCGGCGGTCGCTTCGCGGGCCTGGCGCGAACGCAGCTGGTACTGCTGGGCGCTCTGCTGCGCGCTGAGTCGCTCTTCCGCGGTGCGCAGCCGCACGGCCGCGACTTGCTTTTGGGTTTCCGCTATGGCCGTGGCACCGTTGAGTTTCACGGCGGCTGCTTGCCGTTGAAGTTCCGCGGTGCCGGCCCGCAAGCTGCCCGTCGTGGCGTCGTACTCCGCGCGGAGGGCTTTGGCGCCGAGTCCTTGTTCCTTGAGGGCCTGGCGGGTCTGCGCGTCGAGTTTACGGCCCTCCAGGCCTTGCTGACGGAGGGAATCACGGGTTTCCTGCGCGAGCTTCCCGGTTTCCACCCGAGCGTCCTTGATGGAAGCAAGACCGTCCGAACCGACCCGTAACGTCAGTTTCTGAGCGTCGAGTTCCTTCTGGATCGCCGCGACATCCCGCATTAAACCGGTTTTGTCCGCTCCTGTCTCCGCGATCAGGTCACCGAGTTTCCCGAGCATGTCACCCTCCTTTCCCTGCCAGTTGAATGCGTTCGAACGCGCGGCTGAGCGGCAGACCGTCCTCAGTGGCCGGCAAGCTCGCCATGAAATCCCCGTTGAGCAGGCTGGCGTTCATCGCGAGAGCCAGTCCACGCGCCACGGCCGGGTGAATTGGGTACGGCGTGATGGGCGTCGGCATGGAAGACGTGACGCTCGTTTCTCCTCGCTGGAAGGGGAACGGCACGGCTTGCTTCTCGCCTTGCTCGATGATTTCTCGTGCGATGGTTTTGATGTCCTTGGCGAAGCCGAGCATGCCGAGCTGCCCGCTGGTGACACTGCGCGCGAAGGCGCGGCGTTCGCGGTCACGCAGACGTTCATGTAAAAAGAACAGCTGATCGAGCGGCATGTCGTACCAGTCGGTAGCTGGGTCTTCGAGGTTGAGGTCGGCAAAAATGACCGGGAGGTCCGGACGAACGAGCTGCTTCAGCTCTCCGGAACCTCCTCCTGGGGTTTTCCCTTGTCACCTGACAGCACCGCACTCTGCCATTTCGTCACGTCACGCGGGCCGCATTTGCTGATGAGTTCCTCCACGCTGGCGGGGGCGTTGCTGCCCATGCGGCGTTGCAGCATCCGCAGCAGCAACGCCCGGTTCGCTTCTTTCGCTTGCAGCTTGGACGCCTGGATTTCTTCGGGTGTGCCTTTCTCCAGTTCGACGGGCAAGTCATCCCACGCGTCGATTTCGGCGTAAGAGAAACTCAGGTACGGCACGAACAACTCACCCAGCCAATGGCCGTACTTGCGGTTCGGGCGGCCATTGGCGGCTTCCACGGTGCGTTCACGACGGGTGTCAGTCACAAGGTTCACTCCTGAAAAAGGGATTCTGGTGTTATCAGGCGCGTCAGGGTCAGCGCGCGATGCAAAAACGGGGGTTCGTTGCCGCCATACCCTCGCCGTAAAGCCGGCACGACGACCCGCACGGCGTGCGGCATGGACACCCAGCGACGCGAGTCGGGATGTTCCATGTGAAGGGCGCTGAGTTCGGTGTTTTCTGTGAGGTCGTAGCGCGCCAGGAACGCCAGGGCTTCCAGGCGGTCCGGGTGGAGCGTGACACCAAAAAGAACCAGCGAAGGCGCTTTGCCTTCGCTGCCGAGAAACAGGACATCGATCATTTCATGGGTACTCCCGCAGGTAGGCTTGAAACTCGTCAGCCGTTTTGGGACCTTTACGCTGGTTGCAGTTCAGACACGCCAGGACGATGTTGTCGAGATCGTCTGTGCCTCCGCGAGCTTTTGGCGTGCGGTGGTCAACGGTAGGTCGGGACAGCCCGGCGAAATCGAATGGCCGCTGGCAGTAGTAGCAAAACCCTTGTTGCCTTCCGGCGATCACGATCAAGTCCCGGCTCTTGTAGGGCCGGGACGCTCTCGCTCTACTTTCCTTCGCACGAACCACCTTTGCTCGGTCGCGCCGGACAGCCGCTTCGGGAGATACAGCGCGATTTCTGCTCCGCTCCGCCTTTTGCTGACGATTTTGGTAACTCCATCGCTGGTTGTATTTCCGCTTGGCTTCTTTTTGGTCCTCGCTCCGATTGGCTCGACGGGAATGGTAGAGTTCAGGATTGTCGTGATACCGGGTGCTGGCGGCTGTTCTCGCGGTCGCTTGACGACAAGGAATGCAGGGGGAGCAGAAGGTCGGCCCTCCCGATTTCTTCTTTTCCTGATAGAAATGCTCGGTTGTCGCAGGAAAAGACTGCCCACACTTTCGGCACAACTTCAGCGTAAAATTTGACATGTCCGGGCGCCTCACCGCCCGGACTAATTTTATCATTTTCGGCGCTGGGACGGTCTTTAGGCTTGCCTCCCCTGCTGGCCCAGAAACAGCGCGTCGATCATCAGGCGCCTGCGAGCGCTCCGACTTCTCTCCACTGAGGGTTGGCGTCGTTGAGGTTCGTCCAGTACAACTTGCCGCTCAGGTTGGCGCTGAAGGTGCTGCGCAGCGAGCCCGCCCCGCCGCCCTTGCTGGGCGCGCCGATGTTCACTGTGGCGAGCAGCGCAAAACCGTCGGTGTACCGGAAGATCAACCGCGCGCGGTTCCCGGGGCTGAGTTGCGTGCCGAGTTCCGTGAGACGCAAGACGATCGGGTCGTCGAGACCTGCGACCATGGTGATGGTCGCGGTGAGGTCCTTCCCGTTCACGACGCGAATCGGTGTGGCGCGTCCCATCACGGTGATGGTTTCCTCGTCGTCCGTGATGGCCGGGTTGCTTTCCTCCGCGTTCGGCACGGTGAGGTACGAATCGTAAGTGGCGGCGGCGTTGAGGGCCACCGGAGCGGGCGCCGCGACGATCGGCACGTTCGTGGCCGCAGCAGTGAGGGCGACCGGGTACGCGCCGGCAACGACCAGCACTACCCCGTTGAAGTCCAGACGGTCACCCGGGTAGACCGTGACGTTCGGCGCGGCCGTCAAGCTGGCCGTGACCGCTCCAGCAGCGACTGCGGCGGCAGCAGTGAGGGTGCTCGTGACGAACTGCAAGGTTTCGAGGCGACGCAGCAGGTACGTCTGCATCAGACGGTTGGAGTAGACGCGTGGGGTGTTATCGACGGGAAGTACGGCAGGAATCACGTCTTGGGGCATGCTTGTTCTCCTCCGAAAGGATGGCCGTCAAGGACCAGGAGTGAGGGTGTCAGGACGGGTTACTTGACTTTGCAGGCGTCCGGGTCTTCCGCCAGGTACGCCCGAGCGGCTTCCTCGTTCTTGGCGGTGACCCGCCAGGTGTTCCCACCTTCCTTGACTTCCAGCAGCACCCCGCCCGTGTCGAGCTCGGTGATTTTGCCTTTCGCGCTGGGCGCGCTGGTTTCGCTGCTTTTGGCGGGCGTGGCGGGTTCTTGTTCTTTGGTCATGGGTGGTTCCTCCAGCAGTGGATTTACGAACTCTGGTACTGAATCAGCACGCGGATGCTGCCGTAGATGGTGTTGCCATCCGGATCGTCGAAGAGGGGCTCGTCCGTGCCGACGGTGGTGGCACCCGGAATGACCCACAATCCCGGATGCCGGTCGATTTCGCGGGCACGTCGGCGCAAATGCGCCATGACGATGCTGAGCGACTGACGACCCGCGGCGGTGCGCGGAAAGCCGTACAGCATCACCTGCACGGGTCGCGTGCGGACCTGCAGGCCGTTCAGGGTTTCCAGGGTGGGCAGGCCGGGGCGTTCGATGGTCAACGCGTACGGCATGCCCGCGGGCGGGAGGGGGTGAGGTGGCCGGAAGCTGGTGGTGTTCCCGGCGTCATCACGTGCCAGCTGCAAGCCGAGGTCGTACAGGAGCCGGTCTAGAGTGATGCCACCACCTCCTTGATCTTCCGGTGCAGTCGGGCGTGCAGTTCGTCATCCGCGAGGGCTTTGCTGAGCCAGCCTCGGGAGCCGTGCTCGGAGTCGCGTTTGACGGGACTGCCCGGTGGTGAGGGGTACTCGAGCGCCCAGGCTTCCACGGGCACCGGGGCGATCTCGTTGAGCGCCCCGACGGCCCACATACCGTTGAGGCTGCGCTGGCTTTTCCCGATGGACGCGAGCAAAGCGCCACTCTGCTCGGCCGGGTAATCGCCCGGTGACGAGGACGGGTTCGGCAGGCCCGGCCAGTGCGTACCGCTGCCCGGACCGGAGAGTCTGTCGAGCAGGAACGACACGAATTCCTCCGCGATGCCTTCACCGACTTTGTCGAGCGCGCGGTCGAGTTCACGCTCCAGGTGCGGGTTGGGTTTAAACGCCATGCCGCGCTCCGGGTGCGCGGCACAGCACCTGCCACGCCACGCCGACCGTGCCGAGATCGTTGGCGTCTTCGAGTGGACGCAGGCGCAATCCGTTGCTTTCCAGCTCGAAGCCGGGTGTGCCGACGGGTGCGTCTCCGAGGAGTAACACCAGCCAGAGGGGCGCGTCGATGTCCGCGAAATCCCCTCCATACTCCCGGCGTTCGCGGCCTTGCAGTTGGTACGCGTAGCCGCTGACGCGCACGCTGGCCGCTTCCGGCGCGGGTGGCTGGAGGATGGTGTTGCCGGACGCGTCCACCTCCTGGGGCGCGTCGTTGTTGGTGGGGGCAGCGCGGTGCACCTTTACTCCCGGCGAATTGAGGGCGTCAAAGATGACGCGCAGTTCCGGGACACTGAGCGCCTGAATTTCGGTGGGAGTGAACATCACCCCACTCCCCAAGGTTCGATGACCGGCGCTGGATTCGCGCTGCCCGGACTCACCACTTCCGCCCGGCTGGCGCGGTCGCGCAGCTGCGCGGCGCGTGACAGCCAGAACGGCGCGGAGGCCTGGAAGTCAATCTTGATCGGACCGACCTCCAGCGCCTTCACGCGTTGCGCGTTCGCGGCGAGATCATCAAGCACTGCCGCCGCGACGAGATCCTCCCGGCCATGCACCCGCAGGGCTTTTTCGAGGTTGAGGCGCTGCTCGGCGGGCAGCGCGGTGTACGCCGACCAGCCCACGCCCCCCACGTGAACTTCAATCGCGTCGAGTTGCTCTGCGCTGAGCGCCATGACGCACCGCCTTACTGCGAAGCGCTCGGCGCGAACTCACGGAGTTTCGTGACGGTGCCTGGGCCGACATCGTCGAGGGTGCGCAGTTCCTCATCTGTCGCGCGCGCGAGGGCTTGCTTCCCGACGAAGCCCGCTTCGATCAGGCTCTTGCGGGCGTTCGGGGTGAGTCCCTCGGGCAGGAGCGGACCGAGCGTCTGGAACTCCGCGAGTTGCCCTTCGAGGGTCCTCACCTTCTCGGCGTTGCCGTCACGTTGCTTTTGCGCCGCGTCCAGGCTGGCCTGCAAGGCGCGCAGGGCGGTGTCGCGTTCATCGAGCTGCCCTGCGAGAGTCTGCAGTTTGCCGTTCAGCTGCTGCACTTCACCGGTAGCGTTTTTCAGTTGCGTCTGAAGCTGCAGGGCTTTGCGTTCAGCCGCGCTGGCTTCCACTTTCGCTTCGGTCGCTTCGGGATTACGGGCCGCTTCGATCTGCTCGGCGTCCGCGACGAAGCCGTGCGTCAGGTAATGACGCACTTGTGCTTCGTCGACCTGCTGCTGATCGAAGGGCGTGCCGGGCTGCAGCCAGGCGCTGCCGGTCCAGAGGAGTTTCGTTACGACGAGTTTCTCTGGAATGGTGGGCGCGTCCGTGGCCGCTGGGTTGGGTTGAGTCATGGCCGTCCTTTTGGTTGAGGCGTGAGAGGGCGAAAGGTCGAAAAGCGCGTCAGCCGTTCGTGCCACCCGCGATGACCACGGCGGTCTTGTCGGACACCGCGCCACCGGCGACGTCGCTGACCTTCACGCTGAAGATGTGGTTGTCGAAGCTGCCCTGATCGAACTCAATGGTGTCCGCCACTTTCGTGAGGGTGCGCGGACCCGCTTCGTACCCGCGCAGCACGGCCAGTTCGAGTGGCGCGGCGTTGCGGTCCAGCGCGATCCAGTCCTTGCGGTTCGCGCCCGGGTAATCAGCGATGTCCATCTCCGTCAGGATCGCTTCCGGGTGCACGTCCGCGATCTGGTAGACGGGGTTGGCGGTGCCCGCCTGGAAACCCGTGGCGGACGGGTAGCCGACGTAGGCGATGGTGGGACTGCCGATCGCGGTGCGCGCGACGGGCGCGCTGGTGTTCGGTACGTAAATGTCCGTCACGAGACGGCTGATGTTGCGCTCGCCCACGCTCTGGTCGCCGAGGTACGACACGATCGCGTTGATGTTGCCGATGTCCGGACCGAGCGCACCGTTCGGTAAGGGCACGCGGGTGGCCATGCGGCGGATGGCGTCCACGATGATCCACGCGCGCGTGCGCGCCGCGGCCTGCCCGAGTTCGTACATGGCGTCCTGAAACTCACCGAGTTCATCGTTGAGGATCATCTCCCAGGTGAGGGTGAGGGCCAGTTCGTAGTTCGCGGCGCTGTACAGCTCGCCTTCCCCGACGAAGCCGGTGTACTGCACGTTGGTCGCTTCCGGACGCAGGCGCAGGAAACGGTCGAGCAGGTTGACACCCCCACGCGCCCGGACGGGTTTGAAGTTGTTCACCACCCGGCGGCGCGCGATGGCCATCAGGTCGCTGTTGAAGGCGGGCAGATTGTCGCGCCGCACGATGTCACGCGTGAGCGCCAGACCGTACGCGAAGTCGCTGCTGGTGAGCGTCTCGATCACGCGACGTTCGGCGCGCATGGCGTGCAGGTCACCCAGCAGGCCTTCCATGGTTTCCATGGTGCGTTCGTACGCCTGCGCGTCGGTGGTGCGCAGCTTGCGGCCCTCGTCGATCTTCTCGCCGAGCAGCTTGCCGTAGTAGCCCTCGTAGAAGCGTTTAATGCTCGCCAGGGCGATGGTCGTGGCCGTCAGGCGGTCCGGGTCGGTGTGGGCGGGAAGTTGGTTGCGGTACGCGGCTTCACGCATCGCGGCGCGCAGCTTGTGAAAGTTGCTCATGTCGCCTCCTGGCGGCAACGAAACACGGCCGAAGGGTGGCCGGAAAGAGGGCGGGTGAGGGTTACTGAGCGCCGTTGCTGCGCAGGCCGACGAAGTTGCCGAGCCTCCAGCCGATCCAGGTGTTCCCCGCCGCGACTTCCGAAGGCGCGCCGGCCGGCGTCAGGTACACCCGTCCGAAGTCCGCGATGGCGACGGGCAGCGCGCCCACGTCGATGGTCTGACCGATGCCGGGCAGGTTGACGCTCGCTTGCCCTTCACGCAGGCCCTGCGGGGCGGTGCCGGCCTTGAGCATGTCCGCCGTGACGCGTTCGGTTTCGAGGACGCCGTAGAGTCCTCCGCCGCCCAGGGCGACCGGACGGCCGTTGGTGGCGCCAGCGGGAACGGTGAGGGCGAGGGTGATGCCTCGCCCGTCCTGGCTGCGGTGCTTCATATTTTTCATGGCAGCTCCAAGGGAAAGGCCTCCACGCGTCGTGGAGGCCTTTCAGTGAGAAGGTGGCGTGACAGGCGAGGATTTACAGACCGAAATCGCGCGCGGCTTCCATCACCGGCGCGTACGGCTGCCCGGGCAGGGTATGACCGCCGTTGTTGCCCACTGGCAGGGCTGGACCGCGGTTGGCGGGGTTGGTGCGGTCGAGGTGCTCGAAGGCGCGCGGGGGAGCGGGACGGCCAGCGTCATCGCGTGAACCGACCAGGCCACGGCGTTCCTCGATCATGTCCGCCACGACCGTGCGGGCTTCCTGGTCGTTGTCGGCCGAGATGGCCGCCGCTTCGAGGCGTTCACGGAAACGCGCTTCGAAGTCGATCTCTCCCCGCGCGGGCACGGGACGCAGGTTCGCGCTTTCCAGTGCGGTGGAGACGATGTTCAGGCGTGCGGTGCGCACGCGTTCCTGGCGTTCGCTGCGCAGCTCGGAGGTGAGCTCGAGCACCTGGGACTCCAGGGATTCCTCGTCCGGCGTGCCCGCCCGAGGAGCCGGACGGCGCGTTTCGGTGGCGGGCGGCGCGTTCGGCTGCGGATTGCCGGCAGTGCCGGGCGTGCTCGGCGTCTGCGGGTTCGCCTGGGCCTGCGTGACCTGCTCGGCGATGGTTTCGAGCACGCCGTAATACTCCTGCGCGTGCTCTTTCTTGACCTGCTCCAGGGTTTTGCCGTGCTTGTCGCACAGCGCTTTCAGTAACGGGTGCATGTGGCCCTCCTTGTTGGGCGCTGAGGTGGACGGCGCGACGGGAAGCGGAGCGGACGGACCGGGGCGGGTGTCTTCCTGGGTGCTGGCACGCCCGCCGAGGTTGCTGGGATCAGAGACGTAATCGATGGTGGCGTACGTGAAGTCGTTCTGCACGACCGGAATCAGCATCTCCGGGTCGTAGAAGTTCGGATCGAGCAGCGCTGCCTTGACGTACTGGATGCTGGCGGTGCCGTTGGTGCTGATGCCGACCTTGACTTTCTGGCGCAGCAAGGCCTTGGCGTCCAGGCCCTTCTGCGTTTCGACGATCACGCCTTTGGCCACGACCACCCCGACGGTTTTCTGGCCACCCTGACCGTCGTCGATCGTGCGGTCTTCGATGTCGAGGGACTCCCACAGCGTGGCGATGTTCTCCAGGCGTCCCTTCATGGAGTCCCACCATTCCGGGTGCTCCATCAGGGCCCACAGGCCCCCTTCGGCGAGGTCAGGGGCCGCCGCGGCATTCGCGGCTTCGTACGCGCTGCGGGGGTAGTACCGGCCGTTGCGGTTGATCACGTCGCAGTACGCGACGTCCGCCGTGACGGTCGTGACGGTGACGCCGCCACGCTTTTCTTCCTTCAGGCGGGGTCTGGCCGCGATGAAGTTGGTTTCGTGCAGCGAGACGTCCTGGTACGTCTGCCCGGCCTGCACGCCCCCTTCGCGCTCCCCGAGGCGTTCGGGCGTGAGGACGTGCGCGGGAGGTTCGAGGGCCGCGCGAGTCACGCTCGGCGCGGCGTTCTCCCGCAGGGTGGTCGTGGCAGTGCCTGCGGCGATCCCAGCGGTGAGGACGGCAGTGAGGCAGGGTGAACGGTTCAAGTTTTTCGGCATGGCGCTCCTTCCAGTACGACCACTCACGAGGGGGTGGCGGTGGGGGCGGTGGTCGCTTGCCCTGTGCAATGACTCGCCGGGTGGCTTCGCGGTGGCAGGCGCTGACGCATCGGTAGTGCGGCCAATCGAGGTAGTTCGCCAGCTCTCCGATGCGGGGCCGACGCAGTCGCACGAGGTGCTTGTCGAGGAAGCTGTTTCCGAAGTGCCCGCCCGCAAGCGTCACCTCCACAGTTTCGTGCCTGCCCTTTCGCGCAGCACCTGCTTTCCGCCCGTGGCCTGCTCGCGCTTGGCGCGGCACTCGTGGCACTGACACGACTCGCCGTTCTCCTGCCGTGGGTGCACGGCATACGCGTAACAACGAATGGTGGTGTCACTCACCGGTTCGCGCAGGGGGAATGGTCGGGGTCGGTTCATTCAGGTCACCTCCTCCCGGTGTGACAGGCAGCTGTCTCGCTTGACCGAACGTGAGACCCACGGCGGCCATCCTTTCAGCCTCTCCAGCAGGGTCAAAGCCGAGCGAGCCCGCCAGGGTCTGCGGGCTCGCCCAGCCGCGCGCGTCGGCCGCGAGGGCCCGGCGGATGAGGGTGTCGAGTGTTTCTTCGGTGAGGGAAGGGAACTGCCATGAAATCTCCAGCAGGTCCGCGGGGACGCGCAAGCGCCGCCGGACGCGCGTGAGACCGTCCGCTTTGTAGGTCGTGCGGTAGACGGTGTAGAGGCGTTCCCTGCCGAAGCGGCGTTTGAGTTCCGTGCGGATCAGTCGGTCCAGGTACCCTCGTCCGGTGCCTTGCCGCCGAAGCGCCAGCCGCACTGCGGGCGTGCCCATCTCCCCGGCCGTGTTGCCTTGAATAGCGACCTTGCCGTTTCGCCGGGTGACGAACAGGCCAGACGGTACGCTGAAGCAAAACACCTTGCCGACGTAAGGCACCTGCTCCACATCGGCCGCGTTCAGACGGTGTTCGGGCTTGCCGAACTGCAAAAGCAGCCGAAAGACACGAGTGCGCCCACGCACATCAATGACTTTGGCGGAATGCCCGAGTTTCAAGGCAAGGCGTTGCACATCATCAATGAGTGTCGGTGACTTGCTGTAGTAGGCGCCGCTGATCCTGTTCGGGCGCTTGTCGCGCGTGCCATCGCCGTCCATCAGAGCAGCGAAGAGAATGGCGCTTTGCCTCAGGCAGAGATGATGAAGGAATTCCGGGAACTCCTTGTTTTCCGCCAGTCGCCGACAGTGCTCCAGCAGCCACAAGCACAGGCGCTTGTCGTTGCACTGCCAGCGCACCGTTCCTTGCGCGTCGGTGTACTCGCCCCATTTCAGGCTGGGAAGCCGAGCAAGACAGGCACGGATGCGCGCTGTGGAGTCGGGTTTCTTCTGGGCCAAGCTGATGTGATAGCGCTGGTTGTAGACGTTGGCGCAGCCTTCGCTCAAGAAGTACCCGAGGAATTCAATGAAGGCGTCGGCGGGTAAGTCGAGTTCGGGGTAGACATGCTTACCGTTGCCATGCGTCTGGGCGGGCAGAGTCCAGTGCGTCAATTCATCGCCATCACTGGTAAGGTGATGCGAAAAGTACCAGTTGTTTACCGCGATGTCTTGGGATTTGACGATTTCATATGTGCGCTGCGTCTTGTCGTTGCGGTCACGCTTGACCCACATGCGGTGGTCGGGTGTGACGAGAATGTCCAGATGCGCGTTGTGAAAGTGATACATGGGGCCACGGTAGTCATATTGGTAAAGTGGACCGGCCTTCACCCACTCCACGACCGCGCTGTCCGGATTGAACTGCGCGATGAGGGTGTCAGGCGTGATCTGCTCGTACGTTCGCCAGCCTTCGACAGTCAGGGTTTCCGTATCGGCGGAGTAGCAGGCACGGTTGACGTTGCCGCCTTCTCCCAGCCAGTGTTCAGGCAGCCCGCCCATCGCGAGACCCACCAAGCGCAAGAAGGCGCGCTGGTCGGTGCTGGCGTCGCTGGCGCCACTGGCGGGCTTCGGGAAGTCGAGCTCTTCGCTGAAGCCGTCGTAGCGGTTGCCGTTCTGGTCGGTGTAACCGGGCTTCACGACGAGCGGCACGATGCCACCTTGCGCTGGAAGCTGACGGAACGCGCCGGTCTTCATGCGCCACTGGTGCACGCCACCGTCCGGCGTGCCGTTCGCGTCAGTACCCGCGGGATTCAGGGCGGCTTTGTACACGCCGAGCACCCGGCTTTGCAGGCCGTGCACGTTCAGGCGGTGGTTGAGCAGCCCGATGTACGCGAGTGCGGGATCCACGGCGCCCATCGCGACGGGCCAGCCGCGCGGGTCGTTCCAGAGCGCGTCATTCGCGGTCCAGGTGAAGCGGCCCAGCGGGTAGGGTTCCTCCACGCCGGGACCGGTGCTGACGTGAATGCCTTGCACCATGTCACTCGCGACGGTGCCGAAGGCGGTGCTGGACTCCAGCCGGAAGGTGCGATCCACGTCCAGGAACGCCACCCGAGACGGCAGATCCGGACCGGCGTCCTGCTCCGGGAAGAGCGTGGCATTCTCGCCATCGAGGAGGTACTCGATCAGCCAGCGCTCACCGAAGAGTTCCCCGAGGCTGTTCGCCTGCCAGAATTCCTCCAGGGCCAGCGCGGCAGTTTTGTCGTCGGGATCGGCGTAACTGAACGCGTCACCGCTCAGGAAGGCCGCGATGATCTGCACGGCGCCCCGGAAGAGGGCGTTCTGGAAGTACGCGGCGCGGCAGCGGCGACGTTCGAGTTCGCGGATCAGGCCGTACTGTCCCACCGGGAGGGCCTGACCGTTGGCGCCCGCGTACGTCCAGCCGTTGCGCACGGCCGGGTCGTTCACGCCTTCACCCCAGGCGTCCCGCACGCCAGGGTACGCCAGCTGGAGGTCCGCGCCACGCAGGGTGGCGGGCGAAGTGGCGTCCTGCGTGCGGCTTTCGCTGGTGATGGGCGTGCCGTCCGGTCCGAGGATGAGGCTCAAACGTCACCTCCTTTCATGGGTAAGCACTGAAGTCCGGCACGGTGAGTTGCGCGGCGGCAACGGCGGCAACGTCGACGGGAACGCGGAGCGGGCGGGTGCGCTGCAGCGCCTGGGTGGTCTGGTCCACCTGGTCGTCCTGCGAGCCGTTGGGAAACAAGTCCCACTCCGGCAAGTAGTCGTTCAGCACCCAGGGAGCGAGCGTGGGGTGCGGGAGGTAGACATTCCCGGCTTCGATCACGGGGGATTCGGCGTGCACCCGTGACTCCTTGCTGCCTTCGGGTTCCCAGGCGATCAGGCCAGGAATGGTGGTGTGCAGTTCGTCGATGATGGCCGGGCCGTTGGCCTTGTCCTCCACCAGGTGCTCCTGAATGTCGGCATGGCGGGCGGTGAAGGTGAGCATCTGGCGTTTGGTTTCCACGAATCCCCACTGCCCGCGCACCTGATCGAGGAGGAAGCGGTCGGCGCCGCGTGCACCCCACGCTCCTCCCGACACGTAGTTGCTTTGCGCTGTGCCTTTGAAGGTCATGTCCCAGCTGGTGAGCTTGCGGTCGAACTGCTCGGGCGTGGCGATCACGACGGCTTCCACCTCGCTGCCGTCCGGCAGCCTCACCCGCACTGGGGGTAACTGGTCGAGCAGCGCGGCAGGCGCGTGGTACCGCCACCAGTGGCGCTTCACGATGCCCCCGCCCAGCGGCACCGGGCGTTGTTGGAGTTGCCCGGCGGTGCCGTACGTGCCGAGGTCGTGTTCGGCTTCACGCACGGCCTGCTCGTCACGGTACTCGGGGAACAGCAGCTCGCCCCGCTCGGTGCGCGGGTCCTGCCAGAGTGGCGTCACGCAGCGGTGCTCGGGCTCGAAGCGTTCAGGCAGCCGCAGCACGGTCCAGCCACCCTTGCTTTCCAGGTGACCGGAGAGGTCCTCGGCGTGCAGGCGCTGCATGGTGAGCACCTGCGCGAAGGTGTTGGGGTCGCTGCCACGACGGCTGAGGCTCTGGTCGTACGTGTTGTTGATGGTACGGCGGTGCGGCGGACTATGAATCTCAGCGGCGTTGTTGGGGTCGTCCATCAGCAGGATGCCGGCGCGCGCACCCGTCGCGCTGGTGATGGGCCGCACGGCCCGGCGTCCCCGTGCGGTGGTGTCGTACTCGCCTTTCGCGTTCTGGTCGCGGGTGAGGCGGACCTTGTCGCCGTACCGCTCGACGTACTCACTACTGGTCACGACGCGGCGCATGTTCATGCTGTCGCGCATACTGAGCGACTCGGTGTAGGACACCGCCAGGAAACGCTCACCAGGGTTGACTTCCGCCCACACCCACGCCGGAAAGAAGACGTTGGTGAGGCTGCTTTTCATGGTGCCGGGCGGCACGTTGATGATCAGCTTCCTGATCTCCCGGCGGGCGACGGCTTCGAGGTGCAGGCACATCGCGTCGAGCGCCCAGCCCCACTTGAGAGGCGTGGCCGGCTCCAGCACCGACCAGAACTGACGCACGAACTCCTGGAGGGTGAGCGGCACGACTTCCGGCGTGACGGGCACTTCCGGTTCCGGGAGCAGCACGCCACGCTCACGCAGTTCCGCTTCGAGAATGGCTTCGAAGAGCATGTCCTCGGTCAGCCACTCGGGCAACTGGGGCTCTCGCACTCGGGCGCGCGTCACGTCTGCTCACGTACTTTCTTGAGCAGCACCAGCAGTTCGTCGGCACTGAGGTTCTTCAGGTCGCTGGGCTTCTTGAGGCTCTCCGAGGCGCGCAGCACCACCGTGCTTTCCTCCAGGCCACGCGCCTTGAGTTCGATTTCCACGCCGTACTTGCCGAAACGCGCGATGTCCACCGCTTCGAGCTTTTGCGGGTCGAGGTGCGAGAGGCCGCGCACGGCGACCGTCTGGAAGGCCTGGCCGATCTTGGCGACGCGGTCACGCACCTGCACCGCCACATCCTTCTGAATGGCGCGCAGTTCGGTGTCAACCTGGTGGCGGAATTCTTCACGCAGCTTTGACCAGTTTTCCTCGCTGGAGCGGCGTTTCAGGCTGTCAATGCCCGGCGCACCCTTTTCTACACTGAGCTCTTCGAGGGTCTGATTGCCTGTGTAGTATTTGCGCCGCCATTCTGTCCAGTCGTACTTGGGCCTGGGTCCACGGCCACGCCGCTTGGGAAGGTCGTTGTTGTCGGTGGTCGGCATGGCTGGTCACCTCCTTACGGCATGAAAAAACCCCGCGCAGTGGCGGGGTGGGTCATTAAAATCCTAGGCGAGTCCTGCTCGATAGCCTTTCGAGGCGAGTTGCTGTTCGTACCAGTCCATCGCCGCCCGGATTTTGACTGCTTCGGAATTCGAAAATGTAAAGACTGTTCCGTACCCCAGAGGGAGTTGCCGATCGTCAAAGGTGACTCTGGTGTTTTTGTGATCAGTCTGCGCCATCGCTTTATTGATTTGCTCCACCACGTGAGGGGGCACCTGGGGTCGGACAAAAAGTTCTTCCATGCCTCAGCGTAACAAGCGTTTCTGAATGTGCCCGGGCAATTTCGCGCATCACCAGGGGTGGGACGAAGCCAGAGGGCGTGTCAGGGAGCTGGGATCTCAAGGATGATCTCAAGCGGATGCTGGACGTTTTGACTGACGAGACGAGCAGGAAAGGTCGCGCCGTTCACTGTGACGAAGGGCTCGGGGGCAAAGCCTTGACTCGGGGCGCTGCCGTTATCGAATACCGCTTCGATGAGCACTTTAATGTCCGGGTGGTTTGATTCTATGACCGTACCCTGCATCGGACTGATGACGCGACCATTGTCGATGCGGACGGTAATGCGGTAAGGGTTCATGCGGTGAGTGTAATTCAGGCCATCAGTCCTGCTTGCCTAACTTGAGCGTGTTCCCTCGAGCGTTGCAACGTGGCCGGTGTATTCTTCCCAGCGCTTGACGATGACGTCGCAGTACTTCGGGTCGAGTTCCAGCAGGTGGGCGATGCGGCCGGTCTTCTCGGCGGCGATGAGAGTAGTGCCGCTACCGCCGAAGGAGTCGAGGACGCGCTCACCGCGGCGGCTGCTGTTGAGGATCATGCGCTCGACCAGCCGCACCGGTTTCATGGTGGGGTGGTCTTCGTTGCGTAGGGGTTTGGCCTCGTAGATCACGCTGCTGGGCGTGGCGTCCCGCCGGGCTTCGAGCAAGGCGATGAGTTCGTCCTTGCTGAGCTTTTGCAGGTTGGGGTTGTCGTCGATCACGGTGGACTGGGTGAAGTCCCCGCAGAAGTAATGCCCGGCGCCGGCTTTCCAGCCATAGAGGATGGGTTCGTGTTGCCAGTTGTAGTCCTGACGGCTGAGCACGAAGTGGTTCTTGACCCAGATCAGGGTCTGTTTGTACAGCCAGCCGGCGCCCAGCATGGCGGCTCGGAAGGTGCTGGCTTCGCTTTCGGCGTGCGCGATGTAGATGCACGCGCCGGGTTTGGCGACGCTGGCGGCTGCGGTGAAGGCCTCAAGCAGGAACACCTGGAACTGCGCGGCGGGCATGTGGTCGTTGAGGATGGTGAGGTGCTCGTCGGTGCCGCCTTCGTAGTTGACGTTGTAGGGCGGGTCGGTCCAGATCAGGTCCGCCTGGTGTCCGTCCATGACGCGCTCGAGGTCCTGGCTTTTGGTGCTGTCACCGCAGAGGAGGCGGTGGCGGCCGAGCACCCACAGGTCGCCAGTTTTGGTGGTGAGCGTGCCGGGCACCTCGGGCACGGCGTCATCCTCAGTGAGGCCGGCGGTAGTGGCCGCGGCACCGAGGCTGACGAGGAGCTCGCCCAGGTCGTCGGTATCGTAGCCGGTACCGCTCAGGCCACCGTCGTCTCCAGCGAGGTCTTGCAGGATCTGAGCGAGCATCTCTTCGTTTCGCTCGGCCAGTTCGGCCGTGCGGTTGTCAGCCAGCAAGATGCGGATGGCCTGCGCGTCGGTCACATCCACCCAAATTACGGGAATGTGGGTGGCGCCCTGCCGCCTGGCCGCCTGATGCCGGTGATGTCCGACGAGGATGCAGCCCGTCGAGCGCTGCGCGATGATTGCGCCGTAGAAGCCGTTCGCCTTGATACTTTCGGCAATAGCGTCCACGTCGCCCAAGTTGGGGTTGCGGGGGTGTGGTTGGAGCTGTTCGGGCCGGACGAGGGCGTGCTCCTGGTTGATGATGCGCATGCCACCTCCCGAACTACTGTTCTGTGATGCGCCTTGCGAGTTCGTTATGATGACGTGGTGTCCACCAAGGTGGACACCGCAGTTCGCCGGGGACGCATCTCCACAACGATGTCATCACCGACGATGCGGCGGCGGTATTGCATGTCGGTGCGCTCAACGCCCGCTTCGATCTGCTCGGCCTGCTGCAGGCGGTAGTGGTTGAGTTCGAGGGCGGTGCGCGCAAGGGCGTGTTCCATGCAGGGCACGGTGGTGGTCTTGACGTGTTGCCACTTCTCTGATTTCGGCATAGCACTCCAAAGAAGAAGCGCCCGTGGGGGCGCTGAAGTTTCGGTGCAGTTGTGGACTCTAGGAAAATTCTGCCGACTTTTGCGTGAATGCTGTCAAGCGGTGAACGTGCGGCGTGCGTTGCTCATCTCCGCGTCCTGTTCGCCAAGCTCATGCGTGAGGAACACGCCTTCCCCTTCGGTTCGCCAACTGCATCGCGTGCCATTGCTACCTCAACGGAACAGGTACACCGCGCAGTAAGTGGGGTCGAGACTGTTGGCCAGCCCTTGGTGGTCGTGGCTGAGCGAACATTCGGTCGCTGGCCCCGCAGGAGTCCGTTAGAGGGGCGCCACAGCTTCCACTTCAAGCTCTTGCGCTCCAATCAGGATGGCACGGTCGGGCACCGGATCCTCATAGGACGCTAACATCCTTGCATGGCTTCACCCGCCCGGCAGGCCCCTACCATCTTCAGCGATGAGCTCCACACGGTCGCGCGGGCCCTCAGTCCCATCCAGCCTCAGCGCGAAATATCAGAGATCATTTTGCGGCCAGCCATCAGCAGCCTCGGCGCCATCGCGGGCGCGGTACTGCTGATCAACGCGGCGCAGGACAAACTGGAACTCATTGCCCGGCAAGGCTATGAACAGCAGCATAAGACCATCTGGCAGGACGGGCCGCTCGACCGGCACATCCCTGCCATTCACGCCATCCAAGGTCAGGAAGCCTTGTTCTTCGAAGACTCAGAGACGCTCAAAGCAGAGTACCCGCAGCTGGAACAGGAAACCGGCGCCTTCAGTCCTCTGGGGTGTGCGGTGCTGCCCATCGTGCTGGACGGACAGGCGCTGGGCGTGTTGGTGCTCGACTTCCGCGAGCCGCACCAATTCTCAGGGGCGGAGCAGCAGTTCCTGAAGACGCTGGCGGTGCAGTGTGCCGTGGCGCTGGACCGCAGCACGCAGCATGCCCGGAAGCTGCTCGAACACCAGCAGCTCGTCCGCATCCTGGAAAGCATCAGTGACGCGTTCTACGCAGTGGATCACGAGTGGCGCTTCACGTACGTCAACCAAGAAGCCGAGCGGCTGTGGAACCGACGCCGCGAGGACCTGCTCGGCAAAGTGTACTGGGAAGAATTTCCGCAAGCGGTCGGGAGTGAAGCGTACCTCGCGCACCTTGAAGCGGCACGGGAACGGCGGGTGGTGCGCGTCGAGACCCGCTCACCGATCCTGCACGTCTGGGAGGAGGTGGTCATTCACCCCACTCCGGACGGCTTGTCCGTGTACTTCAAGGACATCTCTGAACGCAAAACACTCGAAGCCAATAACCATGACCTCACCCGCG
Source organism: Deinococcus peraridilitoris DSM 19664 (assembly GCF_000317835.1). Taxonomy (NCBI): domain Bacteria; kingdom Thermotogati; phylum Deinococcota; class Deinococci; order Deinococcales; family Deinococcaceae; genus Deinococcus; species Deinococcus peraridilitoris. The sequence continues at coordinate 1,540,761 of NC_019793.1, forward strand.
TGTTGGAACGGAAAGTCGCAGAGCGAACGCGGGACCTGCATGACCTGAACGCTGAACTGCGCGCCTACGCGATTGGTGTCGCGCGTGACTTGAGTGAACCGATGCGCCGCGTGGACGCCTTCATGGGGTTGCTGGAGCGACGTTTGAGCGCCTCGGTGGACGAGCGGGTCGGTACCTTGTTCGCTCAACTGCGGGAAGAAGCGAAGCACGTGCAGCGCCGGATGAATGAGCTTCGACTGCTGGCGGTACTGGAACGCCGGGAACTCATCGAAGAACCCGTCGCGCTTGATCAGCTGGTCGTGCAGGTGCGGAGTGATCTGGAGCCGCTGCTGAAAGGCAGGAAAGTGAAGTGGGTGCTGGGCACGCTGCCGTACGTGGTGGGGGACCCGATGATGCTGCGGCAGGTGTTCGGTGAGCTGCTCGCGGTGTCGCTGGACGCCACGAAAGACACGTCTGGCGCAGTAATTGAGGTGGAGGGCGAGATGCGTGAAGGCAAGGCCGTGGTGAGCGTGCGGCACAACGGCCTCTCCCTGAGTGAAGAGGAAGCGCAGCGGTACTTCGAGGTGTTCCACGTGCCCAGCTCGCTGTTAGGGGCGAGCGAACGGATTGGCTTGGCGAACACCCGGAGAATCGTGCAACGGCATGGCGGGCACGTCTGGGCGGAAGCAGCGCCGACTGGTGAGGCTGGAGCCCTCTTGTTCGTGGAGTTCCCGGACCGCCTGACTGAACGCAACAAATAGGCGTTCGTATTGATCGGCGGGTGGCAGTGCAGAACCTGCCATTTGCTCGGTCGCTCTTATACTGGCAGCAACCATGATAGACCCGACTGACGCCAAGCTCTACGATGTCCTGCTGGTTGACGACAGCATCTCAGACGCCGAGTTGCTGCAAGAACTGATGGCACGCATCCTCCCGGACGTCCGTTTACGGGTCGAGCACGACAGCTTGCAGGTGCTCCAGGACCTTCAGCGAGAAGCGCGGCTTTCGGATGGTTTCAGGCCGGATTTGCTGCTGATGGATTTACATATGCCGCGTAAGAGTGGCTTTGAGGTGCTGAGGAAACTCCGGAGTGACGCTGCATTCAAGTCGATTCCGATGCTGGTGCTGTCGGATTCCGCTCGACCTGAGGAGATCGGGTTGGCTTATGATTTGGGGGCGAACGCGTACCTGATGAAGCCGACTGATATCCAGGGGTACGTGGAGTTGCTGCAGTCGGTCGATCAGAATTGGTTTCGGTTTTCCAAGCTTTCAAGGTAGGGTGCTCGTGCCGCCAGGCAATCCGATATGATGTGGATGACCACGTGACACGCCCTCCGAACCCACTGCCCGAACCTGAGCACCTGTTCCCTGGTCACACTGAGATGGCTGTGCTGATGCGCGCGTTCGACTGGGCGCAGACGCCACTCGGTCCCGTGGAGCACTGGCCGCAGAGCCTGCGAACCATCGTCAGCGTGGTGCTCGCCAGCCCTTCACCGCTGATCGTGCTGTGGGGCAAGGAACTCGTGCAGCTCTACAACGACGGCTACCGCGACGTGATGGGCGTTCGGCATCCGGCGGGTCTGGAGCAGGGCAACCGGGAGTGCTGGCCGGAAGTCTGGACGTTCAACGAACCCATCTATCAAAGGGTGCGAGAGCACGGTGAGACCTTCCAGTTCACCGACCAGCGCCTGGTGCTGACCCGGCACGGCGAGGAAGAAGAAGCGTACTTCACCCTGAGTTACAGCCCTGTCCGTGACGAGCGTGGCGAGGTGGGCGGTGTGCTCGTCACGGTGCAAGAAACCACCCAGCGCGTCATGCATGAGCGGCAGCTTCAAGCGCAGAGCACGGAGTTGCAAGCCCTCGCGATCATTGAGGAGTTCACTCGGAACTTCACGGTGGACACCGATCCGTACCATCTGATCCGGCGGGTGCAGGAATTGCTGTGCGCATACCTGCCCAGGGGCGTCACGGTCTACTACGAACTGGACGGAGACGTATGGCGTGTCAAGCGTCAGTTGGGTGACTACGGGGACGAAGCGTTGCAACGGCAGCATGAGGCGGGCCTGCCTTACGCTGCCGCCACGCATGTCGTGTCGCCCTACGAGTCGGGTGAGCCGTACTACCAGGATCTGTACGACACTGGCACCTGCAGCGCGCCTGAGACCACGGCCCATGTCGGTGCCATCGCCATGCTGCCCCTCAGGACGAGTGAACGGGTGCGGGGCGTGCTGGGCTTCGCCCGCTTCGGGCCAGGTGGCTGGACAGAGCTGAGCCGCCGCGTCATGGAAGCGGTGGTGCGCAGCCTCGGCGTCGCCATCGAGCGCGCCGAGCAAGCTACTCTGCTCGCCAGTCAACGCGCCCAGCTGGCCTCCAGCAATGAGGAGCTCCAGGAAGCGAGGCTCCGCGCGGAAGTCCTGGCGGCCCTGGGGGAAGCGCTGCAGAATGCGCGGGATGCGGAGCAGGTTGCGCAACGCGCCCTCTCGCAGCTCGGACCTGTGCTGCACGCCCACAGCATGCTGGTGGTGCGACTCAGCGGCGACCGCTTGCACGTCATGCAAGTCTGGGGCGAAGCGCCGCAGGAACTCCTCGATTTCCTGCGGCGTGAAGAACGCAGGCTGCGCGACGCGCCATTGATGCTGCGCGCCTCACAGCAACAAGACGGCCTCTACGTCGACGATTACCGAGCCGCTCGCGGAAGTGAGATGCCGTCACCAGCCCTGGCTTGCGGCATTGAACCCATCAGAACGCCAGAGGGGCAATTGGCAGGCTTCCTGGTCATCTGGCGCGACGCCGCAGCACGACCATGGCAGCACGGCGAGCGTGACTTACTGGCGCGTGCGGCGGGCACCCTCGGTCTCGCTCTGGAACGCGCCGACCGTCAGCGCGACGCACAGGAACGCGCGCAGCTCGCGCTGCTCGCCAGCCAGAGCCGCCTGCGCTTCGCCCTTGACGCGGCCGGTCTGGGCGACTGGGAACTGGACGTGCGCGATCAGAGCGCCACGCGGTCCTTGCGGCACGACGAAATTTTCGGCTATCCGCAAGGGCATCCGGCCTGGACGTACGACGTGTTCATCGCGCACGTTCTTCCCGAAGACCGGGAGGACGTGACCCGCAAGTATGGCGTGGCGCTGGAGCGAGGTGAGGCCTGGGACTTCGAGTGCCGCATCCGCCGTGCAGACGGGGAAGTGCGCTGGATCTGGGCCCGTGGCGAAGTACTCCGGAGCGAGGATGGCACGCCCACGCACATCCTGGGTCTGGTGCAGGACATCACGGAAGGCAAACTCGCCGAAGCGGCGATCCAGGAACTCAACACGCAGCTCGAAGCGCGCGTTCGGGAACGTACCCGTTCACTGGAAGCGGCCAACGAGGAACTTGAAGCGTTTTCGTACAGCGTGTCCCACGATTTGCGTACGCCGGTGCGGCACATCACTGGCTTTACCAGCATCCTGCGCAAGTCTCTGGGCGACAAACTTGATGAGAAGTCCGCTCGTGCATTGACGGTGGTGGAAGTCGCTGCTGAACGAATGAACACTTTGATTGACGCGATGCTCGACCTGTCGCGCACGTCAAGGCAACCGGTACGTGTGAAGCTGGTGGATTTGGGTGCGCTGGTCTCGGCGGTGCGGACTGAATTGGAGTCTGACGTGCTGGAGCGGCGTGTTCGTTGGCAGGTCAGCGAGTTGCCGCTGGTCCCAGGAGATCACGAGCTGCTGCGGCAAGCGATGTTGAACCTGCTGTCGAACGCCCTCAAGTACACCAGCAAGCAGGACGAGGCCGTGATCGAGGTGTGGGTGGAGGACCGTGCCGACGAGTGGGCCGTATTTGTGCGGGACAACGGCGCTGGGTTCGACCCGAGATATCAGGACAAGCTGTTCGGCGTGTTTCAGCGCTTGCATCGCCACGAGGAGTTCGAGGGCGTCGGGGTGGGGTTGGCGAATGTGCGGCGCATCGTGCAGCGGCATGGTGGGCGGGTGTGGGCGGAAGGCAAACCGGGTGAGGGCGCGACGTTCGGCTTCAGCTTACCGAAGCCCCGGTAAGTGCCCTGCACAGCTGGCCTGTCGTGGGGACTTCGCAAGTCGCACGAGACTGGCGGCATGACTCCTTTTCGTTTAGCTGGGCAGTGAGGGTCGGGAGGCCTGGGCTTGCCAGTACCGCTGGCGCAATTCGCTTTTGAAGTCCTGCAGGTCGTACAGGATGCTGTGCAGCGCAACGCCGGTATGCGCGAGCGGAACGATGGGAGCGTCCCGGATGACCTGCCTCACTCGATCAAGGTGGCTTTGCAGGCGCTCGGCTTCACCCCATTTCACGGCCAGGGGCAGCAGTTCGTCATACAGGCTGTAAATTTCCGCCAGAACCTCATCCATCTCTCGATCAAGGTAAACGGCAGATGGAACGCGTGATAGGCCGAGCGGCCCACACCCCCTGAAGTCTTTTTACAGCTAATTCCGATGTTTTCAGTAGGGATGGGCAGCGACCGGCAGAGCGACGAAACACCATGATTTTGGCTGGTATGCAGGCTCTGTTCTGCAGCCTTCTGATACGCTCTGCGTTCAGCTCAAATCCAGTTTCCACATGCTCTTCATATACTCAGGGAGGATTGCAAAGTTACCCTTCATGTGGAGCCGCCCCGCGAACAGGAGTTCCTGATGCCCCCCATCCTGCTGGTCGAAGACAACCCCCTCGACGTGGAACTCGCCATGATCGCCTTCGAGGAATGCGGCCTGCAACGCCAGGTCATTCACAAGAGCGACGGACACGAAGCGCTGGAGTACCTCACCCACCAGCCAGGGCCCTTACCCCGTCTGGTGCTGCTGGACCTCAACATGCCCCGCGTCAACGGCTTTGAGGTCCTGCAGGCCATGAAGCAGCACGCCACCTACCAACATGTCCCGGTGGTCGTGTTCACCACCTCGGAAACCGACACAGACCGCGAGCGTTGTTACGAGTTGGGCGCAGATGATTTCCTGCATAAGCCCAACAACTTAGGTGACCTGCGCGAAATCTTTGAAGCGCTGCAGGAGAAGTGGTTGAGCCCGCCTGCTGGCGCTTCAACCCACCTCGCGTCCTGATCTCAGCCTGGTCGAACGTCTGCGTAGTAGGGAGCAAGGGGGGAAAGCGGAGTTGGCCCGCAAGCTCGACGTGTCGTCTGCCCAGCTCAGCCAGCTGATCAGCGGCACCAAGGGCATCACTCCGAAGCGTGCTGAGGAAATCGCGCAGGCACTTGGTTACACCCTGAACCTGCAACTGATACAAACCGAAACGGGCGAAGTCGAAGAGTAGCCTTCCTGCAGCAGCGAAGAGGCTCGGCATAGACTGGGCCTCTCGCTATTCCTCGGCGGCGTTCGGGTCATCCCAGTACGGCGTCAGGCTGCGCCGCAATGCTTCGAGGGCGTAGTGCAACTTCGGATAGTCACGCGCAACGTGCGAGCGCATGACCAAGCTCCCCCGATCTTCGCGCCAGATTAACTGCCGGTCGTCACCAAGCGGCCTGCCCGTCCACGTGCGGCCGTTGTGCAAGCGAGCCCAGCGTGCCAGGTCGTGCCAGGCTTCGTCTCCCGCGCGGTAGCCGGTGAAATCCTCGATGGTGTCGGCGTTGACGACCCGCAGGGCGTCACGGTCAGGCGCTGTGAGGGTGCGTTTCAAGTCCAGCTCGAAGTACAGCTTCACGTCGTCGATCTCAATGAAGTGGGTGGTTCCTGCCAGGTGATTTTCACCCACCATCCGGGCGTTGTTGTAGGCGGTTCGTGCCCGACGGTGCAGGTGGTCAGCGGACCGCACGTGCTGGGCGACGTTGCTCAGGTCGTCGAGGTCGAGCTGTTCCGGGTGGCGGATCAGGCGCTCCGCGTAACGCAGCAGGTCATTCAAGGCGGCCTGTCGTTCCTGGTATGTGCTGATCAGCTGCTCGCTGAGTGGACTCGGCGCTTGCTGTTTGGGTTCAACGTTCATCGGAACGAGATGCCGGTCAGGGATGACATGGCCCAGGGCGATGGCGCGCGCGATGAGGTTCTGTTCCTCACGTGCGTCACGGCTGTACGAGTACGCCTTGGCGCGGCTGGCTCCTGACACCCGGGCGCGTTCCGCGAAGCGGATCAGATGCCAGCGCGCCGGGCTGTACGGGGGTGGCGGCAGGTCGCTCATCACCGACCCAGTTCCTCGAGCAGGGCTTCGGTGTCGCCATGGTCGGTGTTGACCTCGTCGAGCAGTCGCTGGTTCTTGGCGCGCCGACGACGGGCCGCTTCGAATACGCCTTGCATGATGAATTGGCCCTGACGGGCTTGTGCACTCTGTCGGGCTGTGCGTACCGGTGGGCGCGGTGGGTAGAGTTCGGCGAGCAAGGTTGTAAAGGTCATGCTGGCAGGCCTCCTTCCGGGGTGTACGCGTGGCCGTTCGCGTGACCACGCAGTTGCGCGAATTCCGCGTCGGTCATGACGTCGAAGTCGCCGTTCGGGAAGTGCACCAGCCATGAACCGGCGTACACGTGTCGTTTGCCTCGGCGGGTGTGAACGAAGCCGAAGGACAGGTCGCGCGGTCGGGCCTTCAAGAACGACCAGGGTTCCACGCAAGCCGGCCACGGGTGGGTGTTCGGATCGAAGCGTTGCGCGTCCCAACTCCATTCGAGCGTCATGACCGACCGTCATTTCTGTCGTGCGAGTGCTGCTGGGCGGCTTCGCGTTCCTCGGCGCGGGTGAGCAATTCGAGTTCCTCGGCTTCGCGCGCTTCGCGTTCGGTGGTGGTTTCGTAGGGCTGCTCGTCGGTCGAGCGGCTGGACCCGTCGCCCTGCGGGATGACGAGCAGTAACAACAGGGCGACGAACGCGACGTACACCGGGATGCGTTCGCCGGTCAGGGTGAACGCGATGAAGTTGAGCACCGCGGCGAGAATGATCAGGCTGTGGGCGGCGCGTTTCATAACTCCAGTTCTCCTTGCGCGTCGTGGATGGTGACGTGCACTTCCACGCGTGGTTGACGGCCGTCGTACTCGGGCCAGTGGTGGTAACCGAACACCCACTGGTCGTCTTTGCCTTGGCGTCTGCCGAACAGCGCGTCCACGATCCCTTTACGAATGTTCTCGGGGTCCGAGTGGTTAGCCGAGGGGAAGTAACAGAAGACGTCCACCTGCACGCGTGAACTTTTATCGCGTGGATTGAGGCGCTTGATCCTCAGAGGCGCGAAGAGGCGCACGTGGTCCTTCCAGGCGTCGTATTCCTTTGAGCGCACCCAGTTGGGCACCTTGCCCTTCGAGTAATAGCCGACCAGTTTGAGCACCTGCGGCAAGTCACGCCGTTCACGCACCTTGCCGGTGAGTTTGTCCTTCGTACGCCGCCAGCACGGCAAGGCCGGTATGGTGAACGTCAAGGTTTCTCCGGCCGCGCTGACGCGTCGTTCCGCGCTGGTCACGCGGCCCTCCGCTGGGTTCTCCAGAGGCGAGTGCGAGGTGCGCTTTGGTACCGGCGGCGTTGCACACGGTGCGCTTGCAGGTGCTGGCGGTTCGCCTGCCGGGCTTCAAGCATGGCTCGCCTCGCGGCGGCTGGCTTTGCGTTCGCGTTTCCTGGCTTCGAAGACCAGGTCCGCTTCCGCTTCACCCTCCAGGGTGGCGAGGTAAAAGCGGAACCGCTGGTGTTCCTCAACCTGCAGCAGACCACGCGCCGTGAGGGACTCCGCGGCGAGCCGGACGGCTCCGTCGCTGACCACCCGGTGCTGGCGTTCGAGGATACGCCACGCGAGGGTCGTGACGCTGGCGGCGTCGCCGTTGGCGATCAGCAGCAGCTCAGCTTGAACGGAGTGTGGAGCGACGATCATGCGCGGTCTCCTTGCTGGTCCGTGGGGGTGTTGGGGTGTTGGTAGTCGGGCTCGTACTTCGCGCGCCACGCCCGCACCGCCTCGAAGATGCTCTTGGCCCACGGACCGGTGAGCATCTCGCCTTTGCTGGCGTCGAACACCTGGAACAGCCAGCCCTCCCCTCCACCGAAAAAGCCGACCTGCGCGCCGGACTCGCGCATCTGCTCGGCGTAATCGAGCGGGCGGGTGTCGTCCTTGCCCTGGAACTGCTTGCGGTCGGTGGCGCCTTGCTTCACGGCTTTCGTGACGGCCGCCGTGCGCTCTTCGGGCCTGAGGTCCTTGAACGGCACGGGTTCACCTGTGGCAGGGTGAGGGATGTGCGCGCCGTGATTGAGGTCGCGCACGGTTTCCACAACCGCCTGGTAGTCAGCGCTGGTGGGGTTCTCCTTGCCGGTAGCGGCCTTCACCACGCTCGCGACGATTTCCAGGTTCTCGGCACTCACGCCGATCAACGCGCGAGCGTGCCGTTCAGTAGGAACGGGCACTCCGTGGTCGAGGGCGAGCAGCGCCGCTTCTTTGCTTTGCATGATCTGGTACGCCCAGGTACGGGAGAAATTCCAGACTTTCATGCAGTAGTGCTCAAAGGTGACGTACTGCTCGCGGTACAGGCGGCGTTCCTGGATTTCCTGCAGCGCCTGAGCCATCTCGATGAACGACCGCAGGCCGTACCCGACGACCTGCTCCAGCGCCGCGAGGCGAGCTTTCTCCTCAGGGGTCAGGCCGTCCGCGGGAGGCAGGGTCGTCTGTTCGTGCCGGGTGGTGGTCATGAACGCATCTCCTGTGGGGTTTTGAGGGAAAGCTTCATCGAGCGACCTGCCTGACCTTGTCGTCCTGCTCCACCCGAATGGCCGGCGTGAGGCGGAAGCCACGCCACCACGGGCGAAGCGTGACGGGCGTTTCCTGCTTGAGGGCGTAGGGATTCAAAAGGTAAAGCACCGCACCCAGCGGAAGGCCACGCAAGCTGCGCAGTTCGTGCTTCCCATCGGCGAGGACGCGCAACACGAGCTTGCGCGGCGCGCTCCCTTCGTAAATCACCAGAGCGAAGTGCTTCATGCGGAACCTGCTTCCAGGTGCTTGAGGGTCGTACCGCGGGAATCTTCGATAATCGCGCCGACCGATGAAATCCAGGCTTCATGGGCGAGCTTGCGGGAGGTGGTGCCACCCAGGTCGCGGTGCATGACCTGACGCGCCAGGTGGTCTTCGTTGTAGGCGGTGAGTTTCACGGTGGGCCGACCGGGAACGTGCAGTTCGAAGTACTGCTGTGGCGAAACAGTGACGGACGGCAGGGTTGGCGGAACCCGGGTGGCTTTGCGGGGCATGTCAGGCCTCCAGACGAGCGAACGAAACGACCCGCACGTAGGGATTCGTGGACCACGGGTGCGCGGGGTTGAGGGTGTCCCACAGCCGCGCGTATTTCGTGATGGGGTCTGGGCCGAGGGGGGGTGCGGCGCGGCGGATGGGTGCGTTCGGCTGGTCGCTGATGGGTTCATTGCGGGCGAGGCAGACGGCGTCGCGCGTGAGGTAGTCGGCGTACTCGCGGTCGTACTCCGGGAAGTTCGCGCGGAGCCAGTCGGCACCGAGCGCCGTGACACCTTCGGAGAGGGCGTCACTGACGGTCAAGCGCTGCAAGCGTTCCGCGCGGATCGCAGTGACTTCGAGCACGACCCGGCAGGCCCAGCGGGGCATGTGAATACCGGACACTCGGCGGAGTTTGGTGGCCCAGCCGCCCGGGTCAGGTGTGCCGTCATGCCAGGCGGCGAGCTGCCAACCGGCCAGGTGCGGCACACCATAGCGGTCAGCGAGTGATTGACCGAGCAGTGGTCCACGAATGAGGTGGTCGGCGCCTTCCAGCCCGGTTGGCATGGCGAGCAGGGTGCAGGTCTCCCGCAACCACAAGTGAATACCCGGGACACCGTACGGGCTCACGACTTCCAAGCCGCTCACGGTGATGACAGTGACATGGCCCCGATCGTATTCCGTGTATTGCGCCGCAACCGCGTCGATCGCGCTGGGCTGGGGTTTCAGCAGACGACGCGTCTGGGTTTTGCCGTGCCGGAGGATGCCTTGTACCATGCGCGTCTGGAAGATCACCGGTTGTGCTCGTTTGTCCACCATGGTGATCATGCGGGTGCCTCGCAGTCGCAGTCGTCCGTCGGGCCGCTGCACGTCAGGCACAGGTGCGTGAGGCTGGCGTCCTCACGCCTGGCCACGGCCTGCACGAGCCGCAAGGTGCGCAAGGCGTCCCCGAGGGCACTGTGCGCGTCGTCGAGGTCGTCCACCTGCACGTCTTCAGTCAGGCACGCCACGCCGAGACGGGCCCAGCGGTAATTGCCGTGGTAATCGCTCCAGTCGCCGTGGATAGGAGCGTACGCACCCATCGCGCACTGCCAATGAGAGAGCACAGGCGATTCGCACTCCTCCCGTGGTACGCCAGCCCACGACAAGCTTTGCCGCAGCATTCGCTGATCGAACGAGGCGTTGTAAACCACAACAGTCTTACCTTCCAGCAGGCAAGCCAGGCGGGGCCACACCAAGGGCCACTCAGGGCAAGTCACCAGGTCCGCGTCTGTGATTCCGTGAATTGCCGACGCGGCCCACGGTCCGCCGTTGATCGGCTTGACGCGCTCGTTGAGTAGGACTTCGCCACTGGCGCTGACCACGGCGATCTCAATGACTTCGGAGTGGCTGTCGAGCCCGGTCGTTTCAGTGTCGAGCACCACAAGGTCAGGGTCAGCCGCCCACTTACGGAAGATGGCCAGCGGGGAAGCTTCAGGCGCCACAGTCGAGCTCCACGTCCGGCGCTTCGCCGTCGAGCAGGATGTCGATGGCTTCGCAGCTCGCGCTGATTTCGTGTCCGGCTTCGGTGATGACGAGCATGTCCTTCACGAGGGCCGCGCCGATCATGCGGTTGCTGGCCGCTTCGATGCGCTTCAGGTGCTTGCGGATCAGTTCGTGCATGGTCAGCTCACCACCCGGAGCGCGAAGCCCTGCTCGACCATCGACGCGTTGACGTCCAGCAGGCCTTTGGAGGTAACGACGGCGATTTCAGCGATGGTGCGGCCGTACTTGTCGGTGTTGTCCTTGTGCGTGCGGATCAGCAGCTCACGGGGCTTGTCGCCCTCGAACAGCAAGCCCCGCAGGTAATCCCGCGAGACACGGCCCATCTCGTATGTCGCGCCGCGCAGTTCGGGCGCGTTGATGCCGTACAGGCGAGCGCGAATATCGAGCGAAGCAAAAAAGCCCAAGGAAACTTTGAGAATGACGGTGCCCCCATCGACGACACGCACACACGTGGCGCGGTAACGGTAGAGGAACTCGGCGGTGATGTTCGGAGCAGTCATACGTCCTCCTGATGCGAAGGCGGGGCAGTGTTCACTGCCCCTGGGCGGTCACGGTGCGGTGACGGGGTTGTCGAGATTCACTCCGAGGACACGCGACGCGACTTCGAGTTGCATGTTCAGCAGGGCCAAGCCGGTGTACCCGTCGGACCTGGCTGCGTCGCGTAACGCTGGCAGGCCGGACAGGACGCTGTCGCGCAGTTCCTCAGGAGTGGCGGGACGCCCTTCCTTGAAGGCAGCGACACTGATGGGCTCACCGAGGTCGAACAGGCGACCGTTGTGAACGCGGGCGATGGTGTAGGACATGGTCAGCCACAGGACGGTCACGCCAGGGTTGCGTTTGATCATCTCGCCGGCCGCTTCGCGGGTACCTTCCGGCATGTCATCCTCACGGCGGTTCATGTGCGGGCGGGACAGGAACGGGCAGGCTTTGATGCTCCACTCACCGCACTCGTGATGCACGGGTGGTTCGGCATCGACGCGATTCACGGCGCACATCGGGCCGATCACGAACGCATAGGGTTCGCCTGGCAGGAACTTCTCGCCACACACGAAGCAGCGGTTTTCCTTGACAGCCTTATCGACCTTCCGACTGTCCACCACACGAAAGTCGGGCTTGAGGCCGAACCACTGGACGAACCACGGCACGGGGTAACCGCGGGCGACGGGTAGTTTGGCGATGCGGGCGGGCATGGGTGGGAGTTCTCGGGCAGTGTGCATATGACCTCCGGGTCAGTCGGCGGCTTGCTGCTGGGCTTGTGAGAAGAGTTCAGAAATGATGGCCTTCACCAGAGCTGGCGGCACGCTGTTTCCGCACATGCGCACCTGCGCGGCCTTGCTGAGCGGTCTGCCCTTCACGCTGAAGTCGATGACGTACGAATCCGGAAAGGACTGGCAGCGGTACAGCTCACGTGGTTCGAGCATCCGCATGCCGATGTCGTAAATGACGAACTTCTCGCCGTTCACTTCGAGCGTGACGAGCTGCTGCGCGCGGTCCTCTGCGGACACCTTGTCCAGTGCCTCGGGACAGTACGCCAGCAGGAACGCGAACACCCGACGCGCGCCCGCCAGCGTCCGCGCGTCGAGGCTGCCATGCAGGTGGGTGGTGATCAGACCGTCTTTCACGCAGGTGGTGATGCTGCCCAGGGCGTCACCGACTTCCCGGGCGTCGTTGCTGCCGTACTGGCGCAGCAGGTGCGCGGTGACGAGCCCGTGGCGGTTTTCGGTGGTCTGCGTCGCCAGGGCCGCTTCGAGTTCCTGACCACGCGCGTCTCCGCACGCGTTTTTGTCACCGTAGTAGGTGGTGAGGTGCGCGGTCGTGAGACCGAAGCGTTCCACGGTACTGACGGTCGGCGTGGCGGCGTCCATGGGTTGCACCGTCGCCGTGCCGTTGTACTGGGTGAGGTAGGCCGCCGCCAGGGCCGTGTCCGCCTTGGCGGTGATGGTATGCATCGCCTCGGCCGCCGTGCGGGGCCGGGACTGCCCGGCGCGTCCACCCACGCCGATCAGGCTGGCGCTCACCAGCGCCTGCGGTCCGCCTTGTGCCATCACGGTCGGCGCCGGTTCCTCCAGTGAGTGGCTGGCGTTCTCCGGCGCGCAGTACCCACCGTTGTGCTTCACCAGGCACGCGCCGACCAGTCCGTGCACGTTCCCGGTGCCAGGCCGCGCCGGGGTGCCGCCCGCAGTCGCGGTATGCAGGGGCGCGTCGGCGCCGCTGCCGATGCTGCCTTCGCGGAACTTGGTGATGTGCGGCGCGACGAGTCCGAAGCGGGTCGCGCCAGACAGCACCGTGTCGAGCGGCACGTCGGCTGCCTGACCAGGGCTGTGCTCCTGAAACTTCGTCAGGTGCGGCGCGATCAGGGTGTGCTTGTTTCCCTGCGTGGTGATGACCTGCGCGGGAGCGTCCACGGCGGCCGGGTCGTTGCCGAAGGACATCGGCGCGAAGTACGGGGTCACCACGGCGTTCGCGTCACGGCTGCTGGTGATCGTCACGAGTGGGGCGTCCACGCTGCGCTGCCGGAAGTCGTGACCGCCGTGGTTGCACTGGACCAAAAAGGGCCGGGAGGCGCCCAGCACGAACTTGTCGATGCCTTTGGCGATGCGGCGCAGGGTGTTCGGTTCCAGGTCGTTCTTGCGCCGGGCGTGCGGCTGAAAGATCGTGCGGGTCGGGATGCTCCAGTCAATGCACTCGGCCGCGGTGCGCACGGGCAGCAGGCCGGGCCCATGGGTCGGTTCGGGCCAGCTGATGGCTTTGCCGTCACAGCGGGCGATTAGGAAGAACCGCTCACGGATGGTAGGTGCACCGTGATCGCTGGCAACGAGGGTGCGGAAGTCCACGTCGTACCCGAGGGCGCGCAGCTCCCGCACGAACGTCCGGAAGGTCCGGCCACGGTAGCGGGGGCGTTTGTCGGCCACGAGGCAGGTGAGGCCGTCCTCAGCGAGCTTGATGGCCCCGCGCGGGGGGTGCTGTTTGGGCATGCCGCGCTGCCAGCGACGGCAGGCGTGGCCTTTGCATTTGGGTTTGTTCGGCCAGAGCACCTTCCCGTCCGGGCCTTTGAGGGCTTCGCGTTGCGCGACCAGGCGTCCCCAATGGCGGAAGTCCGGGACGTTTTCGAGCACGATGACGTCCGGTCGGACTTTGCCGGCCCACTTCAGGCCGACCCAGGCGAGCGAGCGGATCTTCTGGTCGAGTGGTTTGCCGCCCTTGGCGCGGGAGTGATGTTTGCAGTCCGGGCTGAGCCATAGGAGCGCGACGGGTTTCCCGCCGGTGGCTTCGATGGGGTCGACTTCGAACACGTCACTGCGGTAGTGGCGGGTGTAGGGGTGGTTCACCTGGTGCATGGCGATGGCTTCCTCGTCGTGGTTGATCGCCACGTCGGGAGAGCGTCCGAGGGCCGTTTCGATGCCGAGGGACACCCCACCACCGCCCGCGAAGAGATCGACGATCATCTTCCCGGCGAGGTGCTCACCGCCGTGCAGGTAGGAGAAGAGGGGCAGTGGGGCGTCTGGGAGCTGCTGTTTGCGGGACATCAGGCAGTTCCCGGTGTGCCAGTAGATAAGCTACGACAATGGATTTCGAGGACGCGGCTGCCTGGCACGCCCACCTGACCGTCGAACAACACGCGCTGCTGGCGTACTTCGAGGAGCGGAACTTTACTTTTGACTTTCACGAGGTTGAGGCTGACTTCAAGGTTCAGTTGCCCGCCGGTTGTGTATTGACGGCGACCGTTGGCAGATATGAAGTGTTCCGTGAACGATCCATAGAGCTCCGACAGGCCTTTGACCGTATGTCCACGGTGCTGCTGATCCTGCTGAATCACGGGCGCTTGGAATGATGGTTTGAGGGTCAGCACGCCAGAGCGTACGAAGTCGTAGAGCCGATTCATGACTCACCTCCAAACAGGTCGTGCTGCACACTGCGCACCCGAACGGGAGGCAGGCAGTGCGGTGAGAACCAGATCCGTTCGCGCTGCGCGCTCGCGCGGCCTTCCCATTTGGGTTGCGTGCACCATCCCGAGCCGATCCACTGGCTGATGCCCCACACCCACCAGCCGGCCACCTTGGCGTCGAAGGCGTCGGGATCTTCGCGCAGCTGCGTGGTCAGGCGTTCACGCTGCGCGACCAGCCAGGCATGGCGGGCGTGCAGGTCGAGTTCATTGACGGGATGGTCTGCCCAGGCGGCAACACCTTCAGGGTCAGCGAGTACGGCGCGCCAGAAGTTGCAGATGAAGCCGTCGAGGTCGTTCACGGTCTCGGTGCGTGGAGAGTGAGGACGACCGAGCAACACGGCGCCGCTGCCAAAGAACGGTTCGACGTAGTTGCCCACGTCACCGAAGCGTTCCCATACGCGGGCGGCCACTTTGGATTTCCCACCGAAATACGGGAAGGGAGCGCGGTAGGTGGTTGCCGTCACATCAACCCCGGTTGTTCGGGCGCCAGGCTGTAGAAGGCCACACGCTCCGCGTTGTACCCGAGCTTCACCGTGCCGACCGGACCGTTGCGTTGCTTGCCGATGATGATCTCGGCCATCCCGGGCTGATCGGATTTTTCGTTGTAGTACTCGTCGCGGTAAATGAACAGCACGACGTCCGCGTCCTGCTCGATCGCGCCGGATTCCCGCAGGTCACTGAGCATCGGGCGTTTGTTCTGCCGGGCTTCCACCGCTCGGGAGAGCTGCGAGAGGGCGATCACCGGAATGTCGAATTCCATCGCAATCTTCTTCAATGCCCGGCTGATGCGGGTGACTTTCTGGCGTTCGTCCTCCACGCCGGGTACTTCCAGCAGCTGCAGGTAATCGACGACAAGTGCGCTGAGAGGGCCGACGTTCGCCCACATGCGCACTTCCTGGTGCAGCTGGGCGACCGTCAGGTCCGGACGGTCGATGTACCCGAGCTGCATGTCCGCGCGTTTGGCTGCCACGGCACGCAGGCGTTCGAGGTCCGGGCCTTTCAGTTGGCCTTTGCGGATCTTCTCGTGATTCACCCGCCCAAGGTTGGCAAGTTGACGCAGGGCCAGCAGCTGCGCACGCATCTCCAGGGAAGCGATCAGCACCCGGCCGGTGCGGCGGTTGGCGATGGTATGCGCGACAGACAGCGCGAACGCCGTCTTCCCCATCGACGGACGAGCGGCCACAACATTGAGGCTGCCCTTCTCGAAGCCCACGATCTGGTCGTCAAGGTCATGAAAACCGCTGGGTTGCGCGTCGTTGTTGCCACCACTCATCCAGCGCTCGGCGGTGTCGATGGCTTCCTGGTCTACCTCCGCGCCGTTGAGCATGCGGCTGCGTCCCTGCTCGGCGAGACTCGTGAGGTTCGCCATGCTCGCCAGGATCTCCTCCAGGCTTTCCTGCTGGTCGTAAATACGCCGGACGATATTCAGGCTTTCGGTGATGGCGCGGCGGCTGATGTGCTTCTCACGGATGATGGTCGCGTATGTTTCCGCGTACGCCGCGGTGGGCGTGTTGTCACTCAGGGCCATCAGGTACGTCAGGCCACCGGCGTTATCGAGCGCCTGCATGTCCCGCAGGACACTCTGCACCGTGACGAGGTTGATCTTCTTCGGTCCGTACTCGCCCGCGACGACGTGCATCGCGCGGTAGATCAGCCGGTTGCGTTCGAAGTAGAACGCGTCCTGATGCAGGCCACCCACGATGGGCCAGGTGTCTTCATCGAGCAGCACACTGCCGAGGGCGCTGATTTCCGCCTGTTTGTCGTGCGGGAGGGCGCGGCCCTCGATGAAGGCTTCGCGGATCACGGGTTCGAAGCGGGTGTTGCGTTTCGCTACGGTCATGCCAGCACCTCGCAGTTCTTGAGTTGAGCGAGCGGGACGGTCTCGAAGACCGCGTGATCGGTGTAGATGCAGCTCGAACCGGTGCTGATGATGGTCGCCTCGTCACCGTTCGGGAGCCGCACGCGGCGGCCCGCTTCGAATGCGGCGCGCACGGCAGCGGAACTGTCCTGAGTGGTCTGCGCGCTGTTGGCCGTCTGCCGTTCCTGCGCCTGTTTTTTCATCAATCCGGAAAGAAAACGCCAGGGGTTGTTGATGCTCGCTCCACCCGCGATGGTCTGCTCGACACCTTCGGCCAGGACGGCCTTCAGGCCGTCCTGAATCCATTTCGCCCAGTGGGGACTCTGGGCTTCCTGGGTGGTCTGGGCTGCTCCGAGGTGCCGAACCCACGACGACCACACCGACGACAGCCCGGCATCCCGGATGGTCAGCAGGTGCCGCTGGTGGTCTTCTCGCGCGCCAGTAAGGTGGTTGTTGTTAGGAACTAAAGAAGAAGAATCTTTTTCTTTATGTCCTGCATTCTGCGGGGGTACTCCTGCAATTTGCAGGGGCTCATTTTGCGGGGTTTTCTCGGTTCCGCCCTGGAGAATGCGGGGGTACCCCTGGAAATTGCGGGGGTACATTTCAGCGGCTTTGTGCGGCTTACGCTCTTCGGCGTACTTGGCTGATAGGCACAGTTTGGTGATGCTCACCAGTTGCACGCCATTTGCTGCTGCCTGCTCGATGCGTTCCGCGAAGCCCCCTTCGACCAATTGCCGTAGTTGTCGGGTGACCGTGGATTCGTCACGGTCAATGAGTCCGGCCAGGTCGGTCAGGGGAATGCGGCACACTCCGAAGCCATCGGCGTACATGGCGAGGGTGACCAGCAGGAACTTGTTCTTGCCTACGTGCTGGTCGTAGGCCCACTTCACGGCGCCGGGACTCATGACGACACCCCGGCGTTGCGAGCGATGCGGTCGGCGACGTCCTGTCCGTAGTGCGTGGCGAGGTCACGCAGTGCGTTCTTCACGGCCCGGTGTTCGCCACGTTCATGTGACGACGCCAGTTCAATCGTCCAGGTGAGTTCCTGTTGTGGCGTGATCTGCTCGGGCGGCGAGTCGATGCTCATAGCAACGGCTCACCTCGTTTCACTTTCAGGAAGCGGCGCACTTCGCCCTGCTCCCAGTCGAGGGTGTAATCGGTCCAGCCGAGGTGCCGGGCGCACACGCGCCCTTCGCGCTCGGCTTTCTCTCCGCTGAAGTCGCCGTCGTTGCGCCAGAGGGTCAGGGTGTCAGGCGCGGCAGACACCCGGATCTGCAAGCCGTTGCGCAACGCCAGGCCCTGCGTGCGGTTCAGCTTGGCGGCCATGGCGAGTCTGGCGTGCAGCAGGTCACCGAGCCGACTCATGGCCCACCTCGTTCCTGCAGTTCGGTGGCCAACAGCGCGAGCAGCTCCTGCGTCTGGTTGGAGCTCAGTTCGACCCACGTGTACTTCCAGGGCTGGCCGGCATCGACGCGTTTCTGTGCGCGTTCGAGGGCCAGCATGGGCAGCACCTGGCCACGCTTGATGCGCCGTCGGTTCACGACCGCGCGCAGAGTGGCGAGGTGTTCGGGCGTGACGAACACGGTACTCATTCGTCATCGTCCTCCTCGTCATCCCCGTCTTGCTGATTGCCTTGGCGAGCGATCTCATCGAGCGAGGGTTGTGCGGGCGTGCTGCCATCGGCGGTGCACTCCAGGCGCAGGTCGCACACGCGCAGCAGCTCATCCACTCCAATGCCCGCTGCGTGAAGTTCGTCGAGCTTGACGCTCACAGGGAACGTCATCGTGCCGTCCTTGTTGTGGATGGTGGTGTTGCCGTGCAAGGTGGCCGGGACCGTGTGGTTTTTCTCGTCGTATGTGCGCTCCCGGTGCTTGACGACCAGCTTCAGCCCATCGGCTTTTTTCGCGGCGAGCATCGTCAGCAACGGGAAGTCCCCCACCGGCGACATGGTGTACTTCGCGACCCACCCGGCGTGGTGGGTGTCCTTGACTTCGGCGCGGCTGGCTTCGACGGTAAAAATGGCGTACATCGGAAACTGCTGCGTCATACGTCCTCCAGGGGTGAAAGGGAGCGCAGAGCGCTCCCGGTCGGGGGTCAGTTGCCGAGGTACGCGCGGGTGGCGTCTTCGGTCGGGATGGATTGACGTTCCGTGTGACGCGCGACGCGCCACTGGTCGACCAGCGGCCGAAGCTCGACGGTGCCCGTCAGGCGCTCCAGTGCCATCGCGCCCTCACCGGGCGTCAGGTCATCCGTGCTGCTAAGGGAATGCGCGGGCAGACCGACCAGCCAGGCAGTGAAGTCCAGACGCTCCGCGCGCGTGAGTCCGCAGCGTTTGCTGAGGTGCTGAGCGAGGTTGATGCTGTCCCGTTTGGCGATGCGGGCCGTGCCCGTGCGGGGCACGTCACGCTTGCGCACGTCGGTCACCCTCCGTTTCGCTCTCACGCGCGGTGGGCGTGGCGAGCTGCTTGGCGGTCTCGGTCAGGATGGCCGCTTCGTCGACCGTCACTTCCGCGAACGATTTGACGTTGCGCTTGAGGGTGCGGGTGGCGAACTGCAGGTGGTTGGTGTCTTCGTGCGGGGTGCCCGCGAATGCGTCGTTCAGGCGTTTGGTGAGGCTGGCCTGCTGGGTGGCGTTGAGCTTCTTGCCCTCGGTGGGCGTGGTGCTGGGTGCGGCCCGCACCGTCTGTCCGCTGGCGGCGTTGCCGTCGTCGTCATCGGCGACGATGCCGAGCATGGCGCTGAGGGCGTACCTGCGCAGGTAGGTGATGGCGCTGCCGTAGCCTTGCGGGTCGTCCTTGACCAGGCGGCATTGGGCGGTGCTGCTGACGAACTCCCCCGAAGCGTGCAGCAGCATGGTCTCGAGTGCAGCGAAGCCGCTCTCGCACGCCACGGGCGCCTGCAGTACCGACAGCGCGTTATCCTGCAGTGCTGCTCGGCACGCGTCCCAGACGGCGCCGAGGTCGGCGTACTTGGTTCGGAAGGCCGGGTTGGTCGCGTCCTTGATGGCGACCTGCATGTTGGCTTGCGCAGTGACCAGCGCGACGGCGAGTTGTGCGATGGATTCGGATTGCTTCATCAGTCCACCTCGCATGGGAAGGTCAGCGCCAAGCGCGCGCGAACGTACTTGAGCTCACTCAGAGCAGCGGATTCGGCGTCCAGGGCCGCCTGGATTTCCAGGTGGTTGTCGGGTGCGCCCGGCTTCAGCGCTTCGAGGCGGGCGTGGCAACTGCGGTCGAAGGCGCGCTCCCAGTTCATGTGGGCCGCCCAGAGCAACGTGAGCGGGTGATCCGCAGGCAGTGCTTCGTCATGCGGGCAGCTCGTCATAGAGCCTCCCGAGGCGAATCGCGCGCCGCAAAAGAGAAATCCGCTTGCGGTCACCCGTGAGGTGCGTGACCTGCACGTCCACGATGTCGACGCAGCGCAGGGTGTGGCCGGCGAGTCGCACGCGGGGGCTGAAGGCCGTACGAACGACGGCGCGAGCGACTTCGCTGTCACTGAAGACTTCGCTTTCCCTGACTTCGGGCGTGGTGCTCTTGACATGGGCACGGATGACGTGGGCGATGCAGGGCACCAGGTGCGTCAGGTCACTCAGCGGGAAGGTGTGTACGCTGCTGCCGAGGTTCACGACGAGCCAGCTCATCCGGTCACGTCCTCGAAGATGAAGTCGGAGGCGTCGAGCGGTGCGGCGAGCGGCTCACAACTCACGCCAGCGAGCCGGGCGCGGGCCCAGGCGACGACTTCCGGGCTGAGGTGCTGCACCAATCGTTCACGTTCACCGTCGATGCGCTGCAGGGTGTGGGGACAAGGCTGTACCATGAATGTGTTCTCCTTTCGCCGCGCTCGGGTGCCAGCCCAATAGCGCGGCGTTTGGCTTCAGCGCGCGTGGCGCTGCCGGACGCCCTTGGGGGCGGGAGCGGTGAGTTTGAGTCGTGCCGTTTCGGGCATCGGTTCGGGTGTGACGTGTCCGCCCTGGTCGAGCCAGCGGCGGACATGCCAACGGGGAATCAGGGTGCGGTTGCCTACACGGGTGACTTTGACGATCGTCAGGAACTCAGCGGAATGCACCAGCGCGTAAACGGCGCTTTTGCCGATCTGCAGGTATTCGCCGAGCTGCTGGACGGTAAAGACGCCATCGTCGTCCGGGGTGAGTTGAGCAGTGGCAGGTGCCGTTTCAGCTATGGCTTTCCGGGCAGCTCGTTCTGCAACGTCTTCCAGCAGGGCGTCGATGCTGAGCTCCGGAGTCATGGCGTCACGTTCATGTCGGACGTCCCGCTGTACGCCGCTCATGCGACGTCTTCCTGTTCATTTCGCTCAGCTTCCCAACGATCCATAAGTACACGCATGGAACCGGGCAAAATTTTTTCGAGCTTGAACAGGTTTTCGCCGCTGGGAAGCGCGTTTCCCCATTCCCAGGCGAAATACGTGGCTGGGTTGACCCCGAGCTTCTTAGCGATCCTGTCGCCACTGAGCTTCTTTCCACGGTCATCCACCTGGGCCTCGCGAAGTTCGCGCAACGTCATGTCCACCTCCATCACAATTATATATGCCTGCAAACATATAAGTCAACGCATGATTAGAAGCCGTGTTGCATGTCTGCACCTGTTGTGAGGGGCCTTTCTATGGGTCTACGCTTATAAGGTGACGCATACGGGAACGTGCGTAAAAGTCAACGCGTATAGGGGTGCATATGGTCATGTCCTATCCCACTGCACCGACTTCCCGCTGGCCAGAGGCCCCCGTGCCTAAAAAAGCGAAGGACAAGATTCCTCGCACCGAGCTCGAACGCATCCGGTTGGCGCTCGGTGACGACTTCACCCAGCAGCGCATCGCGGAACGCATCAGTGAAATCATCGGTGAGGAGATCACCCAGCCGGTCGTCTCTGCCTGGGAACGCATGACCGTCAAAGACTGGCGCAAAGTCGACCGTGACCGGCTGCGGGTCTACGCGCAAGTGCTTGGAATCACCACCCGACGGTTCGAAGAACTCATCGGTTTCAAGCCCGGCGAGTTGTTCATCGACAACCTAGTCGCTCCGGAATACATCGAAGAACAGTTACGGCGCGTGCACGAACACCGGCGAGTCCAGCACATCGAACTCGACCGACCCGTATATGGGGAATTCCCGATTCGCGAGTACCCAGCGCCCTACAAGGTCACGCTCACCGTCGACCTCACTCATGACAAGCACGTCCGTTCGGACCCGAGCTGGATCCTGATGGAACACGGCGGGATGCTCTACATCTTTACGTCCACCCACATCCCACGCGAAGCACTCAGGGATTTTCGTTACGTGGGCGTCGTTGTGCGTGTGGACTTCTCAGTTGGCCCAGCCGCGCCTGCAGAACCGCGTACTCGGGAAGGTCACGAGCAATGATGGTAAAGGAATAGCCCTCCCCCACCGAACGCAGATCAGCACGCAAGCGTAAGAGTTCCTCCAGTTCCTCCAGGCTCACCCACCTGATGAGCAGTCGCTCTTCGGAATTCGCCTCTTGGCTGCTCACGCAACAACTCCATTTCCCTACAACAAGAACGGAGTGTTACAGCTCCCACCACGTGGAGCGACCGCGACGCGTAGGTGCTGTGCCTGGATACCCATACCGAAAGCATACAGGCGCCTGAGGGCGCCCGCATGACAATCCCAGACAGCTTTTCAGCGCAACGGTTTCCAACTTTGCTGCATCGTCAGCGAGGAATAGCAATCCCCTCCGCACGGAGGAATCGCTGCAGCAGGAGCAGCAGCAGCAGCGATCGTGAAGGCGGCAATGACGAGCCTGACAAACCGTGACAACAGATTTTTCAACATACCGCCAGCCTAAAACGTCACGTGACCAAATGCCACCAAAAACCTGTCACGGTTTGTCAGGCGTCTCGCCTTATTGATTGGTCGCCACACGCAGCGCACCTTTCAGCTGAACGCGTACATCGTCGGAAAGCATCTCCAGCACACCTTCGTACGCGTTGTTCCAGCTGTGAATCTCATCCACTGCGCCGTAATCACGCGCAGCGCGGGCCAGACGCAACAAACTACGCGCAACCAACCCCATGTTGACCGGATGGCCGAAGCCAATGTTGGACTGCTGGTCCGTGAACCGTCTGAATTCGGTGGTCGTGAATCCCTCAAGCTCCGCCAGCTCCGGAGCGAGGTAGCGCAACACCAAAATCCGCCCGACCCGGCCGGGCATCTCGAAGCGGATCCGTCCCATCGCCACCTGCTTACCCACCAGAAGAGGCGTCGACGCCACGAGCGCCGAGACATCCGGGTGAGCATTCGGCGCGAGCCCGGCCAGGACCAGGTACTCAGGCGCAATCCGATGCATCAACCGCAACACAAAATGCGTCCGCGGCATCGCCTCCAGGGCCCCGCGCAGCACGCCCGGCAATGCCAGCGGATCACGGCAGGGCGCGCCATGCATTAAGGCGCCCAGCAGGGCGAACGCCCACAAGGCGCGTTGATCGGGCGCCCTGGGAACCTGCCCCTCCAGCATTCGCGCACCCACCGCCGCCATGCCCGGCCGGCGCACGTACGCCAGCGCCTGCACCAACCGTGCGTAGGTCGCTTCGGGCTCACCGGTGATCTCACCGAGGGTGATGTCCTCGTCATGCATCAGCAGACCCACGATGCCGCGCGCGATTTCACCTGCGCCTCCAGCCTCCCCTTCACGAGGAACTTCCCCGGTGTGCAGCAGCAATGCGTTCAGCAGCTCCCGCTGCTGCTCATGATAAGTCGCCCCACGTTGGAGGATCTCCATGGCATGCGCGTAGTCTCCCGAAAGCATCAATCCTTCAGCGAGTACCGCCTCGCCGAACGCCCGACGCCGCGGACTGATCGAGTCACGCGCCAGAACCAGGCGCAACCGGTCCGGGTTCGCTTGACCGACCAGGTTGCTGACCCGTTCCAGCTCCAGGCTCAAGATGTCGTCCTTGTGCTGCATGCCGAGTTGCTGTGCGAACGCCAGCGAAATGCGCAGGTACGTCAGACCGGCCTGAGGGTCGCCGGATTGCGTGTACGCCATGGACAAGCCGTGGTAGGCGTGGCAGGACCCCTCCAGGTCTACCCTGCGCGATCCGCCTGGCGTGAAGCCGAGCCGGATCGCCTGCTCATGCAAATTCAGTTGCGCCAGCATCATCAGCCGCCAGCCGCTCGCCAGGTTCCCCGGGACGTCCTCCAGGGTCGAGAGCGATGCAGCGAGATCACCTTGCGCTCCGAGGCACATCGCGTAACGCGCTCGACCCAGTGGATCTTCACGTGAGATGAGCGTGCCCTGGAGTTCACGGGCGCGGCCGCTGCCGAGAAGGGCATCAAACGAAACAGGATCATTCAAAGCGAGTTCGGATTTGCTGAGGCGCTCTTGCTCCACTGGTATCTCCCCATTGGACTGCAGTTCTATGACTTGTCCTCACTCTAGCGACAGGCCAGATCGGTTGACGCGTAAACTCTCACATCACTCACAGGCCTTTGGAATTCAGCCTGTCGAGCCACGGTTTCTGAATAAAGTGTGAAGTGAACGGGCCGACAGCGTATATGTATCCGCAAGTATGTTTTTACGCATAAAAAATGTAACACTGAGTGCGAGAAGCTCAACTACGGCAGAAAAGCCAAGTATTCCCCAGTGCCAGCATCGAACCACACGACTTGGAGAGCACATGAAGAAGTCCCTGCCCGTCATTGCCGTGACTGTCCTTCTCAGAATGTAAGTAAGAGTAACCATGAGAAAAAGTGCGAACGGTGAAGGCACCATCTATAAACGCAAGGACGGCCGCTACGAAGCTCGGATCACCGTGGGCCGGACCGAGCAGGGGCACCCGCGGCGTATCAGCAAGATCAGCCGTAAGCGCAAAGACGTCAGCGACTGGCTGTCCGAGCAGCTGGCGAAACGCAACG
Source organism: Deinococcus peraridilitoris DSM 19664 (assembly GCF_000317835.1). NCBI lineage: Bacteria > Thermotogati > Deinococcota > Deinococci > Deinococcales > Deinococcaceae > Deinococcus > Deinococcus peraridilitoris. The sequence continues at coordinate 1,565,105 of NC_019793.1, forward strand.
CGGGCGACCTCACCGAACCCAGCCGCGTGACTTTTGCCGGGTGGGTCGAGCATTACCATGCGAGCCTCACCGTTCGGCCAAACACCATGGACGACTACCACAAAGCGCTGGCGCCGGCCATTGAAACGCTGGGCCACGTGAAGCTGCGCGAACTGACCCCGGCCCGGCTGCAGGCCGCGCTGAACGAGTGGACGAAGAAGCGCACGGCGTACCAGAACCGCAAGACCGTGAAGCGCCTGCGGGCGACCCTCGCCGAGGCGGAACGGTTGGAGTTGATCGTCCGAAATCCCGCGCGCACCCTCCGCCTTCCGAAGACCGAAGCGCAGCAGATTCTGGTGTGGTGGGCGGAGGAAGCGCAGCAGGTGCTGGCGTACGCACGGGCGAACGATCACCGCCTCTTCCCTTTTCTGCACGTCAACCTCGTGACCGGCCTGAGGCGTGAGGAAATGCTCGGTTTGCGCTGGCAGGATGTGGATTTCGAGCATCATGAATTGCACGTCCGGCAGACCATCACCTTCATCGCTGGGAAGGCGGACATCGGCGAACCGAAAACCCCGAAGTCCCGCCGGACCGTGGACCTCGATGAGGACACCATCAACGTGTTGCGCACCTGGCAATCCCGCCAGCAGCTCGAGCGCCAGCTGGCGGGGGACCGATGGCAGCACACCGACCTGGTGTTCGCCACACCAGTCGGGAAAGCCTGGGCGGAAACCTACCTCGCCAAAGTATTCCGGTCGGTGATGGAGGCGGCCGGCGTACCCCGCATCCGGCTGTATGACCTGCGGCACTGTTACGCCTCGATCGCGTACGAGGCAGGGGTGCCGCTGAAGCTGATCAGCGACCGGATGGGACACGAGAACATCGCCTTTACCCTCAAGACGTACGTGCATTCGAGCAAGCGGATGCGCAAGGCGACCGCCTGGTCCGCGTCGCGGTTGTTCGGCAGTGCGGTGGATCGGGTGATGGCAGCCGAGGGCGGTGAGGGAAACGTTGCCGTCATGTTGCCGTCAAAGGGCAAAAAAAGACAGGACGCCAGCTGAAGAAATGGCGTCCTGGTGCTGGTGCGCTCGACAGGAATCGAACCTGTGGCCTAGGGCTTAGGAGTCCCCCGCTCTATCCGACTGAGCTACGAGCGCCCGCTGTCAGACGGGCATTATACTCTCCCGGCACCACGCTGACCAGGGCGGATGTAAGCCAGCTTATTATGTTAAAAGCATAATTGTGGCAATATATTTACATGACTGACACTGCCCAACAGGAGGTACGGATGTACGCGGTCTCCCTCACCAAACTTGGCAAGTACACCGCCCGCACCTCTCCCGACGGGCGGCTCAGTGCCCTTGACGCCCTGCGCGCCCTGGGAGAAGACGAAGGCAACTGGGAGCTGCTCTGTGCCAAATACGACCTGGGAACAGGTCACTACGACTTCGGCGCGCCGCACGGCGCCGAACCCACGCTGTCCTACGACCAGTTCTCGCTGCTTGCCTTTGCACTGCAGACCCCCGAAGCCAAGCGCTGGCGTGTACGCGCCCGCGAAATGCTCGCCGGCTATCTCGAAGGTGACGTGCGCCTCGCAGCCGAAATCGCCGAGCGCAACCCGGAAGGCGAAAAGCGACGCTGGCTCAGTGCCCGGCTCGAGAGCGTCGAGGCCCGCAAGCGCTTCATGAGCACGGTCGCTCGGCACGGCGGGGAGGGCAGCGTATTTCAGCAGGTCAGCTCGCTGTCCAACCGCAGCGTCCTCAACATGAACTCGGCTGCCTTTCGTCGTGAGCGGGGTGTGCGCGACACCCGCGACGGCATGACGGCCAGCGAGCTGATGCGGCTGACCTACCTGGAAACGGCCAGCGCCCAGGCCATCGAAGCGCACGCCGCGCGTGGCAATGAGCAAATCCTCGAACTACACCGCAAGAATGCCGACAACGAGCGCAAGGTCTGGCAAAGCGCCCTGGGTCAGGCGTCGTAAGCCTGCAGCGTCCCAGCCCCCGGCCCAATGGGCCGGGGGCACTTTGCGCTAAGGTGTGGCACGTCTTATGTCTTCTCTCGCGCTGATTCACACCGGCGGCACCATCGCGTCCAATTTCGATGCCCGGTCGGGCAGCGTCACGCCGCAAAGTGCCCCTGCCATTCCCGAGATGCCGGGCGTGCAGGTCACCGACTTCCAGCCGTTTCAGTTGCCCAGCCCGCACATCCGGGTCGAGCACATGCAGCGGCTGCGTCACCTGATCGAGAAAGTCAGCAGGGCGTTCGATGGAGTGGTGTTGACCCACGGCACGGACACGCTGGAGGAAACGGCCTATTTTTTGCACCTGACCCTGACGCCCCATGCTCCCGTGGTGCTGACCGGGTCGATGCGTCACGCGGGCGAGGCGTCCTGGGACGGTCCCGGCAATCTGCGTGACGCCGCCGAAGTGGCCTTGCATCCGGAGACCCGGGGGCGCGGTCCGCTGGCCGTGTTCGGTGGGGATGTCTTCGATGCGCGCACGGTCACCAAAACCCATACCACGGCCCTGGGCGCTTTCGGCGGTTACCCGGGGCCTATCGGGCGCGTGGACGGCAAGCGGCTGCGCTTCTTTGCCCGCCCGGAAGAGCGGCCGGTCTTTGCGCCCCCGGAGGTCAGCGCCCGCGTCGAGATTCTTTATGCCTACGCGGGCTGGCAGGGCGAAGGCTTTCACGAAGCGGCACAGCGCGCCGACGGCCTGGTGATTGCCGCCCTGGGCACCGGCAATCTGCCACCGGAACTGCCTGCCCTGATCGCGGCGTGTGCACGTCCGGTGGTGATCGCCACCCGCACGCACGCCGGGCCGGTGCTGCCGCTGTACGGTTACGCAGGTGGTGGCGCTACCCTGGTCGGTGCCGGCGCCATTCCCGCTTCCTTTCTCAACGCCCACAAGGCCCGCATTCTGCTCATCGTGCTGCTGAGCCTGGGCCGAAGCCGTGAGCAGATCCGTGAGGTGTTCGAGCAGGGAAACTTCTGACGGCACCCGACTGCCGAACGAGCGGTCAACGCCGGACGGCGCGTCGCGCGTCCACTCGCGGGCAACCTGAAACATTGCTGTTTTTCCGGAGAAAGAGCTGAGCTTTACCCTCGGACCATGACGTCGCCGATTCTCGATCTTGCCGGCCTGACGCTGGAAGTCAATCACCTGGCGCGCGGCGTGCGGTTCTACTCGCAGGTCCTGGGGCTGGAGGCCGTGCATCACGACGCCAGGCGGGGTGTCGCCGAATTTTCGGTGAATGCGCACCAGACCCTGACCCTCTGGGAACCCATCAGCCGGCAGCGCAACGACGAGCGGCTGGCCCGGCTGGGCGCACGAGGCGCTTCACATCTGCATTACGCCTGGCAGGTGCCCGAGGACAGCCTGGAGCGCTGCCAGGAGATTCTCAGCGAGCACGGTCTGCCCTGGCAGGCCATCAACCTGGGTACCGACGAGCAGCCGGACGTGGGCGTGTACTTTTTTGATCCTTTCGGCCACGGCCTGGAGCTGCGCGCCGTGAACCTGCAAGACGAACGGCAGCCTTATTTTCCGCCCTGGACGCTGCATCGACCGGCGCACGCGCTGCCGGTGGTGGGCCTGCGAGAAGCCGCGCTGGCCTTTTTCGACTTCGAGGCCATGCTGGAGCGCCTACCGCGTGCCTACGGTTTTGCGCTGGCGAAAACACAGCAAGATCGCAATTTCGCGCAGTTCACCCTGGCGCGCGAGCCTGAGCGGGACGGGAACGGCACGCCGCAGCGCTGGCTGTACTGCTGGGACCCGCAAGTCGGGCTGGCCGACATGCTGGGTGGAGACCACGCGCTGCTCCGGTTGTACGCGGATGTGGACGCGGTAGAGCGGCTGGTGCAGGCGGCCGGTCTTGAACACGGCCGCGACGACCTGAGCCTGGTGGTTCGCGATCCGGAGGGGCACGTCTTCGAGTTCATGCCCCAAACCCAACAGCTGCCCGGTTGGATCGGTAAATGAGCACGTTCACCTTCTCATGTTGTGCACTTTGTGAGAGCCACCTCGCGTCTGCGATTCTGTGGAAACAATGAGGGCGTCCGTCAGCCTTGTGTCAGGGGAGAACGCTTTGGTCGTCAGCCTCTCATCATTGAAATGAACCATAAACCAATACACTAACCCTCACTTTCTGTAAAAGATGAGAAAAGCAGGGTCGCGCTTCGCGGCAAATTCTTTTAATAAACCTTTAGGTCATCCTCACTGGGTAGCTGCACTTTCGGGACTGCAAGGTTCTGTCAGGAAATGCAGACACCGGGTATTCAACCAGCACGCCTTGGCGTGCTGGTGTCAGCACGAGCAGTTCACCGTTTCACAGGCCCCAGCCTTGACGGAATTCCCCTTTTGCTGCCTGACGAACACCCGCTATTTCAGGAGTCACAATGTTTTACCCACATGCTCATTTGATGATCCGTCTCGGCCTCCTCAGCGCCGTCCTGGCGTCCTGCGGCACCTTGACCCAGCCGAACCCGCCTGAACCCTCCGAGCTGGAAAATACCGTACAGAACGGCGACGAGCAGATCGACCTGCTGGCGCTCCCCAGCGATGGCGCGCTGAGCATCACGTCGGCGACGGCGAGCAGCAGCAACAGCAGCACGGCGACGCCCGGCAAGGCCCACGACAACTCGCTCAGCAGCTGGTGGGGCGCCAATGGCACCGGCAGCTGGATCCGCTTCGACCTGGGCAGCGAAAAGACCATCGACGCGGTCAGCCTGGCCTTTTACCGCGGTGCCAACCGCAAAGCCACCTTCGACGTCGAACTGAGTCGGGACGGCAGCAACTGGACCAAAGTGCTGAGCAAAGTCACCAGCAGCGGCAGTACCAACAACCTGGAGCGCTACAACGTGACCGACCAGGGTGCGCGCTACATCCGGGTCACCAATCACGGCAACACCGAGAGCAGCGCCATCGGCCTCACCGAAGCCGTCATCAATGGCACCGGCGGATCATCGGGGGGAGCCACCGGCAGCGCGTCCGTTCCCAACTCGGGAGGCCGGACATACTACGTGGACTGCTCGAACGGCAGTGACAGCAACAGCGGCACCTCGACCGGCAGCGCCTGGAGAAGTGTCGGCAAGGTGAACAACAGCTGGCTCAACGCCGGCGAGCGCCTGCTGTTCAAGCGTGGCTGCAGCTGGAACGGTCCCCTCAACCTGCGCTGGAGTGGCACCAGCAGCGCACGCATCATCGTCGACGCGTACGGCAGCGGCAGCCTGCCCCTCATCCGTAACGGCAACCCGGGTGCGGTCATCGTGCGCGGCAGTCACAAGATCATTGCCAATCTCCGCGCCACCGCTGACAAACCCCGGAGCGTCGACAGCGGACGCTGCTACGGGCCGATCGGCTGGCGCATCGGCTTCTCGTTCGTGAGCGGCAGCAACAACAACACCCTGCAGAATGCCGAAGCGTACGGCCTGACCGCCGGCGTGCACCTGGAGGACGGCGCCAACAACAACAAGATCCTGCGCTCGCGCTTCACGAACAACAACGTGATGAGCAAGAACAACGACGACGGCGGCGACAACGACAGCGGCGCGTGGGGTGTGCTGGTGAACGGCAACGACAACGAAGTGGCGCACAACTACTTTGAGGGCAACACCGCCTGCAGCGAGGATTACGGGGTGGAAGGCGCGTCCCTGGAGCTGTACTACGCCAAGCGCAACTATTTCCACCACAACACCTCGATCAACGACACCACCTTCACCGAACTGGGCGGCAGCAGCAGCAACCGCAGCGAGTACAACCGCTTCGAGTACAACATCTACGCGCCCCTCAACACCAACGGCCGCGGTGAAGCGCTCGTCATCCGGGGCTGGGGAAGCAGCTGGGGGGCCAATCCCGGTACGGTCTTCAACCACAACACGGTCTTCAATACCAACGTCGGGGTCTTCTGCGGCGAAGGGTGCGGCACGGACATCCTGACCCTGCGCGACAACATCATCGTGACCCGCAGCGGCGCCACCAAGGACACCGTGTGGACCGATGGTCCGATCAACCAGAGCGGCAACGTCTTCTACCAGCTCGACGGTCAGTACAAAGTCACCATCAACGGCGTCAAGGACAGCAGCCGTCTCGGCACCTCCGTCTGGGCCAACCCCCGCCTGGATGACCCCTGGAACCGTGACTTCACTTTGGAGTCCGGCGCTCCCAAATCTTCGGCAGGTGCCTTCCCGCGGTAAATTCGCGCTCAGCAAGAGGCGTCCGGGCAATGCCCGGACGCCTCTTGTATCCGACTTCCGCGCCTGCTCAGGGAACAGGCAGAAAAGCGACCGCGAACGGCTTAAGCAGACTGGGTGGGCGCTGATTGATCGTGACCCGCACATCTGCCGCCGTGGTGTTGACCAGCATCACACGTTTGGCGGACGCCAGCGCGATCACGCTGCGTGATGACGACTGCACCTTCACCAGCGGCGTCCCCGAGGAAAAGTGCTCGACAAACGACTGCGTGGTGGCCGCCGCCGGAAAGGGCCTGCCGCCGCCCGCCAGACGTACGTCACTCCAGAGGCTCTCCTGGCTGCCTTCACAGCAGCGTCCACCTTCACCCTGCGGAGCCCAGCGCAGCGCGACGTTCGCCCCGGAGCGCGCCAGCCGCACGAGCGTCGCCGCCATCAGGGCGTTCTGCTGCTCAGGAGAAAAGCTCGGCGCACTGTGTGAGGTGGCGTACCATTCGGCCCACCAGATCGGCAGCTTGGTGCGCGCCCGCAACCACGCCATTATGTCGGTGTAGAGCTGCGTGGCAGCGAAGGGATCACTTGGCGGGCGGTTCTTGTTGTACGATCCCAGGTCGTTCGTAACGAAATCCGCGCCGACCTTGTTCTTGTTCCAATACTCGAAGGCGTCCAGGGTCCGCTGGTCCACGCTGCCGTACGGCTGGCCCCGCAACGAGGCGTCGCGCGCCGGGACCCGCCCGGCCTCGTCGGCGTCCGGCCGGAAGGGAATGTAAGGGCCACCCACCTGAATCTTGGGATTGACGGCCTTGAGGGCCTTGTAAGTCGCGTTGTACAGCGCGGTGTACCCCTCGTAATCCCAGCGGTTCTCGGTGCGGTTCCAAAAGCCCTTCAGCTCGTTCCAGACCTGATAGTGCAGCACGTCCGGGTAGCGGCGTGCCACCTGGGCCGAGAGCTGCGCGAAGTCGTCGAAATGGGAGGCCAGGGGAGCGACTTCCAGATTCGACCAGTTCGTCTGTCCGGCCTGCCCACCCTTCATCCAGTCGGGCGCGCAGCACAGGGTGATAACCGGGGTGCCGCCGCTTTTGCGAATCAGCTCGATGCGGGCGTCAAGGCTGCTCCAGTCGTACTGACCGGGGGCAGGCATGGGATTGAGGGCGCCCCAACCCATGATGTGCTGATTCTGAAAGGGGCCCATCTTGGGCAGCAGGGCGCGGGCACTGGCGAGCGCTTCGGCGTTACCGTGACCGTCCTGCACGGTGTACTGGGTGTGCGTGACGCCCAGGGTGAGGCTGCTCTCCCCTTCGCGCACGCCCGGCGTCACGGTGACGCGCACCGTGCTCTGCGCGCACGCCGTGACGGACAACGTCGTCACCGCCAGCACCGACAGACTGAGTTTGGTCATGAGGCCCGCAGTGCGCGCGAGCCGCTGTAAGATTTCCGGCATATAGACCGAACTATAAGAGGCGCTCGCTGACGCCCCGTGAGTCAAACGAGCGGAGCGCCTTCACCCGGCTCTGACTCCTCCAGGACCGCCTGACGGTACGCGGCCTGACTGCCCGCCGCCGAGGGCAACAGGGCGATGGCCTTGAGCAGGTTGCCACGCATACGGATCTGCCCGGAGGTGATAGCGGCCATCACGTTGAGCTCGCCCAGCCAGAAGCGGTGTGCAATCTCGGCGGTGGGCAGTTCGAAGATCAGGTCGGGAGGGGTGGGGGGCAGCTCCCAGTTCACCTCGACGCTGGAGCCCCGTCCGCTGAGCACCAGCGTGAGTTCGGGCTCGTGGTGCACGAAGGCGACCACGGCCTGAGCGCGCAGAAGAGAGCGCTGCGAATTGTTGCCGTCAGAATTTTCGGTCTGCAGTTGCAACATGCGCTGAAGAAGGCCGCGAAACTGTGTGGCGGTCTTCCTTGCTTCCATAGGTGCCGCCCAGTGTAACCCAGGCGCAAAGTGTCTTTCCTTAATACCTATGCTGTTGGCCACGACACGGCCAACGGCAGAAGAGCGGGGTCGGGCTTCACAGCCCGACCCCGCCTGCAAGATTTCTTAGTTGAATTTGAAATCGACGAATTGCTTGGTGTTGTCCTTGAAAGTCAAGGTCAGACGCCGGCAGCCGCTCCAAGTCTTGTCGGTTTTCCAGACGTAGACGTACTGGCCAGAGGCAGCGTCATAGCTCAGGCTGCTGTTTCCGGCTGCCACGGTCGGGGTGTCGGAATCAAGTGGTACGGCACTGTTGCAGGTCACCGCTGAAGAAGCCGCGCTCATGATGTCCAGGCCCTGGTTGCCACCGAGGCTGAACTTCACCGGAACGGCACTTCCCGCTTTGACCACGTTGAGTGCGCCCATGCTGATCGGCTGGAAGAAACCTTTGAAGTCATAGATGACGTTATAGGAAAATGACTTGGTCTCCGAATTCCCAGCGTTATCAGTGGCCGTGCAGGTCACCGACTTCGTGCCGACGCTGCTGGTATCAAGTGCACCGCAGGAGGCGCTGAGGATGCCCGACAGTGTATCGCCTGCACGGGGGTCCACGCTGGTGGAAACGCCCAGCAGAATCTGGCTTGGGAAGGTAGGATCGAACGTTGGCTTGGTCCGGTCGATTTTGATCCCGCTCACCATTACGGTCTCTGAAACGTGCCCGGCGAGGTCCACCACCGTGCTGCTGAGGCTGAGGTTATCGCCTTCACCTGTCACGGTCAGGAGTCTTTCGGCGCTCACGCAGCCCGATCCGTTGTCGGTGCAGCCGAGCTTCAGGCTCACGTCGTCGTTGTTCCAGCCTTGCGCATTGGGCAGGGTGACGCGGGTCAGCGTAGCGACAGGCTTGGTTTTGTCGAGCTTCAATCCGGTGACACTACCGGTACGGCTGTTACCCGCCTGGTCCGTCACGGTCCAGCTGGTGCTTTGGTTGCTGCCTTCGGTGGTGACGGTGTCGGTCCCACCCGCACTCGTGCAGCCGGAGAGGGCGTCAGTGCAGGTGAAGTTCACCAGGATATCGGTCTTGTACCAACCGTTGGTGCCGTCGGGTTGCGCTGCGGGCGCGCCGGTGACTTCAGGGGCAGTCTTATCGATCTTGGCAGAGAGCACGCGCACGGCCTGGTTGCCGGCGGCGTCAGTCACAGTTTTGCGCACGGTGGTGAGAGCGCTCAGGGTGGACTCGTCCGACGCGGTGAGCGTGAAACTGGCGTCACCAGGATTGGCCAGACCCGACGTCTCGTCGCTGGCCGTGAAGGCTGCAGAAAGGTCGGTGTTGCGCCAGGCAGCTTCGGTGATGTCCGCACCGCTGATGATGGGTGCAACGGTGTCACGCTTGACGGTGAGCTTGGCCTGTGCCGTATTGCCCGCTACATCGGTACAGGTGGTGCCGACCTCGGTCCCTTTGGTATCCGTGGTCAGGGGTGCAATGGCCGTGCAGTCCCTGAGCCCGCTGAGTGCGTCGTTGGAGCCGGCAGTGCTGAAGCTCACGTCTCCGACGTACCAGTCGCCGTTGCCTTTGGTGCCGCTCGCCGTCAGGAGCGCAACCGGGGCGGTCTTGTCGACGTTGATGCCGCCCCGCGAAGCGCTGGCCGTGTTGCCGGCCTTGTCGGTGACGCTTGCGGTCACACTCTGGTTCGCGCCTTCGCCGAGCACTTTGCTGACTGGGCAGCTGCCGCTCAGACCGGAGAGCGAATCATTGCACGTAAAGGAGACGGTGACGTCGGCGTTGTACCAGCCCGCACCATTAGGGTTGCGGTTAGCGGACGCCGAGATCGTGGGCGGAGTTTTGTCGATGTTAATGTTGCTTTCGGTGACGCGGGCGATGTTCCCTGCATGGTCGGAGACGCTCGCCGTCGCGCTCTGGTTTGCACCCTCGCCGAATGTCTGCTCAGAAGGGCATTTCCCATCCACGCCTGACAGGGCGTCGCTGCACTCAAAGGAAACCGTGACATCGGTATTGTTCCAGCCATCGCCATTCGGCTTCGCGCTGCGTTTGGCGCTCAGCGTGGGTGCTGTCTTGTCGATCAAAGTCGAAATTATGCGCGTTGCAGAGTTTCCGGCGCGGTCAGTGACGGTCTCGGTGATGATCGTGGGACTCGACGCGTTGGCAGACTCGGCCGAGGCAGTCAGCGTGAACGAAGACCGGCTCTCGGTGTTCAGGCCGGACAGGGCGTCACTTGCGGTAAAGCTTCGGCTCAGGTCCGTATTCCGCCAGGCCGTTTCAACAACGTCGGCGTCGCTGATGGTCGGCGCGGTCTTGTCAATCATGGCCGACGCCTGACGGATCGTGCTGTTGCCAGCCTTGTCCGTGACGGTATACGTCACGACCGACGGCGTGGTCGCGGAGGGGGACTGGGCGCTGACGGTAATCGTAAAGCTGGCGTCACTCGCCTTTGCCAGACCCGAAAGGCTGTCGGAGGCAGTGAAGTCGGCATTGAAATCTTCGTTGCGCCAGGCAGTGTCGGCCACGTTCGCGCTGACAGTGGGCGCAGTCTTGTCGATCAGGGCCGAAAGGGTACGGGTGGCCGTGTTCCCCGCATTGTCCTTGATCGTCTGCGACACTAGCGTCGGTTCCGTCGCGCTCGCGGATTCACTGCTTGCTGTGAGCGTGAACTTTGCAGGGCTGCTGACTGTCAGGCCCGATCCGCTGTCGGACGCGCTGAATTCGGGTGAGGACAGCGAGGTATTCCGCCAAGTGGTATTGACGATGTTTTCACCACTGATCACTGGAGCGGTGGCGTCACGCTTGATGGTGACCGATTTTTCAGTGGTTCCGCCAGCACTCGTAGCCGTGCAAGTGAACGTAACTCCGGACGTATCACTGGAAACCGTACGGCTGTCGCAGCCAGTACTGGTATATTGACTCTCATTATCAACGACGCTCCAGGTGAGCGTAGCGTCGGACGTGTACCAACTATTGTCTCCTTGCGTTCCGCTTACCGTTGGTGTGATGATCGGCGGCGTGGTATCTGTTTTAGGCTCGGTAACCGTAACTTTGAAGCTTCCTGCGGTAAAAGTGCCTATAGCATCTTTCTTTTTTATTCCTCCTGACGCATTGGCTGTCAGTATCGAAGATTCTCCAGCTTTTGCGTTGGAGACCACTTTATACGAAACTTCACCATAGTTCGTATCACCACAGCCGTATACGTCTACACTCGCCGGGGAACCGACGACGACAACACTGCTAGAGGAAGAGAGCGTGATAGTGACCGGATTGCTGGCATCAGCATTACAGCCCGGTATTTTGTCCTTGCCATTATCATCGGCGACAATATACAGTCGCACCTTTCCAGTCTCGTTCTTTGTTTTGGTGACGTCACCTGACGCAACAGTTCCATTTTTGACATCGCCCAGATTGACGGTGTCAAGCGGTTTGACTGTTGCGCCCTGTTGAGGTGCTTTGACTGTTGGTGCTTGATCAGGCATCTGCCCACAAGCCATCAGTGTGGTGAGAACTAACGCGCCGACCGGGAATCTTTTCATAGCTTCCTCCGCCGGGTCGGTCTCACCATTTGCTCCCCCTGCTCAAGGTGACCGTCTACAGAGCAGGCTTCCCAGCCCCCGATTTCAATTGTAAGAATATTGTAAGATTTTTAATTTGTGAGGGCAAATGAGAACAACGAGTGTGAAGAATCGGAAAAAATTCGTTCTACACGCAAATATCTTGAAAAGCATTTGACAGTGAGATAAATATTAAATAGCTACTCATGTGACTCATCTCATGATCGTGTCAAACAGTCGGGCTGAAAGGTACGCCAGTGCCTATTGCTCCCACGCCTTCGGATGCCTCCTAACCCTTGTCTTGCCCACGACACTCTCCCTCATCCTCGCCTGCCGTAGCATGCCCAGTAGTTGGAGGTTTCATGCCCGGCATCCTAGAGGTCTACCGCGATCTGCTTCCCGTCACCGAGAACACCCCGCTGCTGTCCCTGCACGAGGGGAGCACGCCTCTGATTCACGCGCCCCGCCTGTCCGAGGAACTGGGGATCGAGCTGCACCTGAAGTTCGAGGGCCTCAACCCCACGGGGTCGTTCAAGGACCGCGGCATGGTCATGGCCGTCGCCAAGGCCATCGAGGACGGCGCGCAGAGCGTCATCTGCGCCAGCACCGGCAACACCTCGGCGGCGGCGGCGGCCTACGCCTCGCGGGCGGGGCTGCGCTGCGTAGTGCTGGTCCCGGACGGCAACATCGCCATGGGCAAGCTGGCTCAGGCCCTGATGTACGGTGCCGAGCTCGTCGCGGTGCGCGGCAACTTCGATGAGGCCCTCAACCTCGTGCGTGACATCGCCGACCACGAACCGATCGTGCTGGTCAACTCGGTAAACCCCTACCGGCTGGAAGGCCAGAAGACCGCCGCGTTTGAAATCTGCGACGTTCTGGGCGAGGCTCCCGACATCCTGGCACTGCCCGTCGGGAACGCCGGGAACATCAGCGCGTACCACAAAGGCTTTCGCGAGTACTGTCAGCTGGGCAAAATCCCTGCTCTGCCGCGCCTGTGGGGCATTCAGGCCGAGGGCGCGGCTCCGCTCGCGCGCGGTCTCGACCGGGTGGAGAACCCGGAGACGGTCGCCACGGCCATCCGCATCGGCGCCCCCGCGAGCGCGCACCTCGCCCGCGCGGCGGTGGCCGACACGAGTGGCCTCTTTGACATGGTGAGCGATGACGAGCTGCTCAGTGCCTACCTGCGCCTGGCGCGCGAAGGAGTCTTCTGCGAACCGGCGTCGGCGGCAGGCGTGGCCGGGCTGATCAAGCTGCACGCGCAGGGACGTCTGGAGCGCGGGCAACGGGTGGTGGCGGTCGTGACGGGAAACGGCCTCAAGGACCCCGGCACGGCACTCAAGGCCGTGGGCATCGAGCCTCAGGCGGTGGACGCCACGCTCGACGCCGTCAAACGCGTGCTGTGGGGTTGACTTGATCAGTGACTTCGCGCCTTTCAGCGTGCGGGCGCCCGCGTCGAGCGCCAACCTGGGGCCGGGCTTCGACTGCGTGGGTCTCGCGCTCGACCTGTACACGACCGTACAGGTCGAGCGCGCGGCGCGCCCCGAGGTGGTCACCGATCTGCCGGGTGTGCCGCTCGACGAGAGCAACGCGGTGTACGCGGGGGCGTTGCTGGCCGCCAGGGCCGTCGGGCGCCCCCTGCCGCCGCTGCGCCTCACGGTCCGCAGTCAGGTGCCCCTCGCACGCGGGTTGGGATCGAGCGCGGCGGCCCTGGTGGCCGGACTTCAGGCGGGAAACACCGTACTGGGAGAGCCGCTGGGGATGCAGGAACTGCTCGACCTCGCGTCCGGTGAGGAAGGGCACCCGGACAACGTGGGCGCCTGCCTGCTGGGCGGCGCGGTGATCGCCACCATGAACCGCGAGGGCGTGCGCTTCGTGCGCACCGGGGTTCCGGCGCACTTCGGGGTGCTGCTGCTGGTCCCGGAGTTCGAACTGCGCACGTCCGAGGCGCGGCGGGTGCTGCCGGTGAACTACTCACGGGCGGACGCGGTGCACGCACTGTCGCACGCGGCACTGCTCGCGGCAGGCTTTGTCTCGGGAGATCTCGGGGTGATCGGGGCGGCCATGCGTGACCGCCTGCACGAACCCTTCCGGGCACCGCTGGTGCCGGGCCTGCTCGACATTCTGGAAGGCGCGCGCGATCACGGGGCGGTGGGCGCGGCCCTGTCCGGAGCGGGGCCCAGCGTGCTGTGCCTGTACGACCGCCGTGAAGCGCGCGTGCAGGCCCGCCTGACGGCGTTTCTGGCGCGTGTGATGCGCCAGCACGAACTGACCGGTAAAGTGCTGCCCCTCAGCGTGGACGTGGATGGCGTGCAGGTACGCACGAGTTCGCCCCAGGCATTCTGAGTGCAGCTGTCGGGAAGTTGTGGCGCTTCGTGACGTTTGCCGCGGGCACAGGTCACGGCGGGCGCTATGCTGGGGCGTTGTGGCTTTTCCTGCCTTGCCCCTGAAAACGCTGCTCAGCTTCGTGAAGTTCGAGCACACCGTGTTCGCGCTGCCTTTCGCGTATGCCGGCATGCTGCTGGCGGCGCAGCAGACGAGCGGCTCGTACTGGCCCGGCGCCTGGACGCTGCTCTGGGTCACCCTCGCCATGGCCGGAGCACGCACCGCTGCCATGGCCGCCAACCGCCTGATCGACGCCCGCATCGACGCGCTTAATCCGCGCACGGCGGGCCGGGAGATTCCGCGTGGCAAGGTCACGCCCGTGCAGGCAGTGTGGCTCACGGTGGTCAGCCTGCTGGTGCTGGGCTTTGCGGCCTGGCAGCTCAATCCGCTGTGTCTGGCGCTGATGCCGCTGGCCGTCTTCTTTCTGATCCTGTATCCGTACACCAAGCGCTTCACCTGGTTGTGCCACCTGTGGCTGGGCGTCACCGACGGCGCGGCGGCGGCTGGAGGCTGGATCGCGGTGACCGGTCGCTTCGACTGGGGCGCGTTGCTGCTGTGGCTGGTGGTGATCTTCTGGATGGTGGGTCTCGACGTGATCTACGCCACGCAGGATTACGACTTCGACCGGCGCTTTCGGGTGCAGAGCATTCCGGCGCGTTTCGGCGTTGCACGGGCGCTGCGTCTGGCGGCCGCCTCGCACGCGCTGACCTTCGGCCTGCTGATCGCAACGGGCCTGGCGGTGGGCGCGAGCTGGCCTTACTACCTGGGTGCGCTGGTGATGGGTGCCATCCTGCTCTACGAACACCGGCTGGTCAATCCGAACGACCTGCAACGGGTCAACGTGGCCTTTTTCGATGCCAACATGTGGCTGGCCCTGGCGATGCTGCTGGCCGTGATCGCTGATGTCGTCTGGCGGACCGTGGCGTGAGCGCGCCCGGTGGACGCCGCGCAAGGACCGGTCGGCTTGCCCGAAGGATCTGAACGGGGGCTCAGGCTGGTTCCCGACGCTGCCTGCCGGGCCTTCGCGCGTGGCGACGACCGTGAGGCTCTGTCGGTGCTGCGCCGCGCCCGTGACACCTGGCCGCCTTCATCGGCGCAGTGGGCCTTTCTGGAGCGGCTGGTGGGACTGGTGCTGATTCATACCCTGCGCGAGGTCGAGGGCACCTTCGCACTGGAGCGCGCTGACGAGCTGCTGGAAGAACGCGGCTGGCCCCTCCCGGACCTGGACCTGTTGCAGGACACGGACAGCTGAGCGAAGGCCGACCAGACCTCGCCGCACGGTCGCGGGTGCGCAGCAGCGAGGCCCCTCTACAATGTCGGCTATGGTGCTCGAAAGCTCGGTTGAGGAATTCGTCGCACGCTTCGCTCCGTACGCGGCCGAGGGCACGCTCTACCCGCAGCATGAAGGAAGCCCGCTGCTGGAATTCGCCGCTGCCGGACGGGTGCTGTACCTGTTCGACCGGACGGGGCCGTACGCCGTGAAACCGGGGAACGGTCGCGTGATCGTGCATGGGGTGACCGAGGCCATGCACACCCTGAATCTGGGGAGCGAGGCAGCGGGCGTTCCAACCCAGCAGCTGAACCTGCTGGGCGTGTCGGCGGTGGAGGGCGTGGGCATGGTGGAGGAAGTCTTTCGGGGCCTGACCGTGGTCCGCGCCCGCCTGCCGCTGGTGCTGGGCAGCCTGTCGGGTCTGCCGACGCTGCGCGCGGGAGACTGGGTGTCCTTTCGGACCACGCCACCACTGCACGGCTTTGTGGTATGAGCTGGGCATGAGCGGGCCTGGTCGTCCTCCGAACCGGATGGGGAGCGCTTCGAAATCATTATAGCGCTTCGGCATTTAAAGCCGTCTGACACGTATTTCTTGCCGGTAGACAAAGCCGCCCGGTCTGAGGCATGATGAAGGAAGTCTGAAACGCCCGCTGACGCTGGCGTTCTTTTTGTCCCAGGTCCTATTGATGCCCAAACCACTGCCCCTGAACTTCCAAGCCACCTCTGCCGCTCGGCAGGAGGTCAGTGTCCTGTTCGCTGACGTGGTGGGCAGCACTGCCCTGGCCCATGCACTGCCGCTTGAGGCGTACAGCGCGCTGATGACCGAACTGCTGCAGGTGCTGATTCTCGGTTGCGCTGCGCGTGGCGGAGAAGTACTGCAACATCAGGGAGACGCGGTGGTCGCCGTATGGCCGGCCTGGCAGGCCGCTTTCGCGCTGGAAGCGGCTTTCGAGTCTCACGGACGGGTGGCAAGCCTTGCTGCGGCGACCCGGCACGGTCTTAAGCTGCAGTTGCGCGTTGGCGTGGCAAGCGGGGAGGTCATCATCGGCACGGTGGGCAGCAGCGTCACCGCTTACGGCCTGCCCATGAACTTCGCCCGTCGGTTGTGCGACGCTGCTGATGCCGGCGCGACGCTGACCTGCGCGCAAACCCAGCGCCTCACCCCACGCGCGACCTACCTGTCCGCGATGGCGCTCACGATTCCTGATTTTCCGTTCTCGGAGCTTCCGGCGCAGGTACTGCTGCCGCCTAGCAATGTCACCATGAAAATCAGTTGAGTATAAAGGTGAGAATTCTCATGAGAACGCTTCCTAGACTGGCGCTATGGAACGCAAGCCGCTTGTACTGGTCATCGAAGACGAAAAAGACATCGCGCGCTTTATTGAACTCGAACTGGCGGCCGAAGGGTACGCCACAGAAGTCGCGTTCGACGGGGTCACCGGCCTCTCCAAATTCCGTGAAGTCTCGCCTGACCTGGTCATCCTCGATTTGATGCTGCCGGTGCTCGACGGCCTGGAGGTCGCGCGCCGTATCCGCAAGACCAGCAACACGCCCATCATCATTCTGACCGCCAAAGACAACATTCAGGACAAAGTCGAAGGCCTGGACTCGGGCGCTGACGACTACCTCGTCAAGCCGTTCTCGATCGAAGAGCTGCTCGCCCGTGTACGCGCGCACCTTCGGCGCGTCAACCCGGCTGTCACCGGTGAAGTGCGCGTGGCCGACCTCGTCATGAACCTCGATGGACGTGAGATCTTTCGTGGTGGACGCCGGGTGGAACTCTCCGCCAAGGAATTCGAACTGCTCGAACTGCTGGCGCGCAATCCCGGCAAGGTTTTTTCACGCTTTGAAATCGAAGAGAAAGTCTGGCCCGAGTACACCGGCGGCAGCAACGTCGTGGACGTGTACATCGGGTACCTGCGCCGCAAGCTTGAGGAAGGCGGCGAACGCCGCTTGATTCACACCGTACGCGGCGTGGGCTACGTCCTGCGCGAAGAGTAAATCCCACACCCAGACGCCTGACCGCCTTCAGACAAACTTGTGCTCTTTCTCTGCTAATCCTTAGACTCGCTAACCTGAACGCATGACCCTGCGCTGGCGCCTGACGCTGTTTTACACTTCGCTGCTGGCGATGTTGCTCCTGATCATCGCGGTATCGGTGGTGTGGGTGCTGGAAAGCAACCTGGTGCGCAACATCGGCGACCAGCTGCGCTCGGACTACCGCCAGATCAGTTTGCGCAGCAACCGCTTCGGGCTCGACGGACCGCTCAACTTCAACTCCAACGCGGTGTTTGCCGACATCTCGCTGTATGGCAGCTTCGATCAGATGGTGGGCGTGACCCCTGATCAGGTGCGTGAGATCAGCACCGAGCAGCTGGAAATTTCGATTCTTCCCAGCGAAGAGCGAACGTACAACCTGCAAAGCGGGCAAAGCGGGGGCGATCCGCCGGTGCTGCAGCTCAGCCGCGCCGAACTGGCGAGCCTGCAACGCAGCAAGGATCTGCAGATCATGGCCATCAAGACCCTGAGGCGTCCACGGGACGCGCAGGGCATTCCGGTGCTGGTGCTGTCCAGCGTGGTCCCGTTTACCAAAATCGACCGGCTGAACAACACCGCCGAACCATCAAGCGGCATACTGCACCTCGCCCGCGACCTGACTCCGGTCTACCGCACGGTGCGGCAGTTGCAGTTCATCATGCTGCTGGTCTCGCTCGCAGGCATCCTGCTGGCCGGAGTCGGTGCCTACGCACTTTCGGGCCGCGCGCTGCGCCCACTGCGGCTGGTGCGCAAGGCGGCCGAGTCGATCAGCGAGAAAACCCTGCGCCAGCGTGTTCCGGCGCCGAACACCGGCGACGAGGTCGAGGCGCTGGCGCACGCCCTCAACAGCATGCTCGACCGCATCGAGCGCTCATTTGAAGTGCAGCGCCGCTTCACTTCGGACGCCAGCCACGAACTGCGCACCCCCGTGACGGCCATCGGCGGGCACGCCGGTTACCTGCTGCGGCGCACCCAGCCCACGGTGCAGCAGGCCGAGAGCATCACCATCATCAAGAACGAGGCCGATCGTCTCAGTGGCCTGATCGCCAGCCTGCTGGAACTGGCCCGGTCGGACAGCGGCGTGATGCAGCTGCGGCATCAGCGCATGCTGGCCAGGTTCTTTCTGGAGGACATCGCCCGTGAAGTGCGCCCCCTGGCGAGCGCGCAGGGGGCAGAGGTGATCGCCGAAGGCGAGGAAGTCGAGTTTCTGGCCGACCCCGACCGGCTGCGTCAGGTGGTACTCAACCTGGTCTCGAACGCCCTCAAGGCCGGAGCGAACTGCGTGACGCTGCGCAGCGAGCAGACGGGAAGCCATCTGCGGCTGCAGGTGCAGGACGACGGACCGGGCATTCCCGAAGAGCACCTGGGGCGGCTCTTTGACCGCTTTTACCGCGTCGAGGAATCCCGCTCGCGCGATCAGGGCGGCAGCGGGCTGGGCCTGGCCATCGTCAAGGCGATCGTGGACGCGCACGGTGGCCGCATCTGGGTCGAAAGTACCGTGGGCGTGGGCACCAGCGTGTACGTGGAACTGCCCGTCGGCAGGATCGAGGAGCGCGAGGCCGACCCCGAAGTGGCCTGACCGGTGACCGGGCGCGCCCGGTCAGGCCAGCTACTTGCGCAGGCGCTTGAGGGCTTCTTCCGGGCTGATCTGACCGCGTTCCAGCAGCGCCAGCGTTTCGTCGCGCGGATCACGCTCCTCGGGTTCGTAGCCGATGGCGCGCAGCAGAGCGTCGAAACGCGAGCGGACCGTGGGATAGGAGACGCCCAGGATGCGCTCGACTTCCTTGAGGTTGCCGCGCACCTTGATATAGAGGCGCAGAAACTCCAGGTTCTCGGGGCTCAGAACTGCAAACTCGTTGAGTTCGAACTCGCCTTGCACGGTCACGCCTGATTCGGGAAAGCGCAGTTCGGTCACCAGGGGCATTTCGCTGACCCCGGGAAACGGCAGCGGCAAGGGCTTGGGCATGAGTTCATCGTAGCGTCTGGTCATGCTGCCCGCCCTTGGCCGCAGGTCGAAGGATCACTCCAGGTCACTCCACGTGCAGGCTGATTTCCGAACCGTCGGCGGCCTCGACCGAGAGGAGCTCGCCCACCGGGGGGTTGGCGCTGAGCATCAGGCTGAGGGCCTCGCTGCTGATGCCGCTGCGCTCGAGCGCGGCCAACACCCGCGGCGGCAGCAGCTTGGCGGCGTGTTCACCCAGCGACAGCGGCAGATTGGCGCGCAATTCGCTGCCGTCGACATCCTCGACGTTCACGCGCAGGATGCTGCCCGGTCGCCCGGACCGGCGCTCGCCGTGTTCCCGGAAGGGTCCTCCGGGCCGCCCTGGACCGCCGGGACCGCGTGGACGGCCAAAGGCGCCCTGCATGGCGTCGCGCACGAGACGGGGCACGTCTTCCATCACCGACTCGAAATCACCCACGGGCACCGGGCGCCGCAATCCTGCTTTGATTTCCAGCAGCACTGCCAGTTCCTCGGGACTGAAACCGTCTTCGCCCAGCAAGGCGAAAAGGTGCGCCCAGCGTGGACCCAGATCCAGTCTGGGTGAGAGGGCTGCCAGCAGCGCGCCTGCGTCCTCGGCGCTCAGGCGCTCACGCGCCACCATCTCCAGCACCCGGCGAAGCTGCTCTTTCATGCGCTCACCTCTCCTTTGCCGTCATGCTCTTCGGAAGACGCGCTGACACCCGCACCTGTCAGGGTGGCGTTGCCACCGGTGATCGATACGTTCAGACGGATATTGCCCTGGGTATACCCTTCATAGGTCGCCGTGGCGGGGCTGGTGTCCCGCCGTTTCACGGCGAAGCCGTGAGTGCGCAGGCTGCCACCCACCACCTGCGCGTTCAGGCGGACGGAGGCGGCGTTGGGCACGCTGAGGGTGGCGTTGCCGCCTGTCAGCTTCACGCTGTGCTCGCCTTCCTCCAGGGTGGCCGTGGCCTGCAGGTTGCCGCCCGTGACGTTGACGTTGAGGGCGCTGACCTGCCCCAGGTGCAGGTTTCCTCCGGACACCTTGCCCTGCACCCGAGCATTCAGGTCGTGCAGACGGACGTTGCCGCCGGCCAGATCGATGCTCACGTCACGAAAGTCCTCGGGAATACGCAGCTCGATTTTGAGACTTTCCCGAAAAAGACCTTGCGTCAGACGATTCAACCAGCCCTCGCTTTCGCGTTCGCGCCGCAGCGTCCAGCCGTCCGGACCGGCCAGGAGTTCGATACGGCCCTCGCCTTCGGCTGTGACCTGCGGCGTGGTGAGGCCGGAATCGGCGTAAACCTGCACGCTGGCACCCTGCATCGCGATGCGCAGACGGCGTGGCGCTTGCTGTTCGGGCACTTCGGCAGTGCGCTGCACGCCAGCAGACGGGGCGGCAAGCAGCGTCTCGGCTTCTGCGGCGGTGAGTTTGCCCTCGGCCACCAGGGCCTGTACACGTGCCCGAAAGTCATCCTGTGAATTCATGACCACCTCCTGTCTTATTTGTAAACCTGTATATCACATTCTGTCAAGTCGAGTTTTACATTCTTCCATCGAGGATGGCGGTTGAGCGGCACGGCGTACACTTGGGCCAGAAACGAGGCGTACAAATCCTGCAGCCCCATGACTCTTCATCCAGCGACCGGGTTTCTGTCGACGTCCCCGAGGAACACCGCCCTGCCGGCCCTCCTTCCCCGACCGCATGGTCGCGCGGGCCGCACGCCTTGCTGTGGCAGCTGGCTGCCGTGGCATTGGGCGGGGCGGTCGGGGGCCTGCTGCGCGCCTCGCTGATTCAGGCCTTTCCGGGGTGGCCCGGCACCCTGCCCCTGGTGATTCTGGCTGAAAACGTGACGGGAGCCTTTCTGCTCGGTCTGGTGCTGACACTGCTGTTGCGCCGCCCCCGCATCCCCCAGGGCGTGCGGCTGTTCGTGTGTACGGGCGTGCTGGGTTCATTCACGACTTTCTCGAACCTGACCCTCGATGTGGTACAGCTGGCGAGCGCCGGTCAATTCGCTTTGGCCCTGGCGTACGCGCTGGGGAGTGTTCTGCTCGGACTCACGGCGACGCTGCTTGGCGTGACCATCGGGCGCCGCCTGGGGACCGGCAGCGACGTGTCCTCGTCTGCACCTTCCGGAGGTCTGCGGTGACGGCGCTGCTGATCGCGCTGGCCGCGGCGGGCGGGGCTGCGGCACGCTTTCTGGTCGACTCCCTGGTTTCCGGGCGGCTGGGGCGCTGGCCGTGGGGCACCCTGTGCGTCAATCTGAGTGGTTCGCTGGCACTGGGCCTGCTGGTCGGGCTGACGCTCGAGGGTGTCGTCTCCCCCACCGACCGCCTGGTGGTGGGCACCGGCTTTCTGGGCGCCTACACGACCTTTTCGACCTGGATGTACGACTGCGTCCGGCTGACCGAGCAGGGTGCGTGGGGGCGGGCGTGGTTCAACGCGCTGGGCAGCCTGATGCTGGGCGTGCTGGCCGCCGCACTCGGGCTGTGGACGGCGGGGCAGTGGTAAGACCGGCTCGCTGCCGCGGGGCAAAAAGTCCTCAGGCAGCGCCCTTGAGACCGGCAGCCGTCTGCGCGACAATGCCCAAAGCACCTGGACTGCGAGGGCGAAGAATGCGCCCTCGCAGAGGCAGAGCAGCCCGGCAGAGCGCTTCGCCGTGCGCCACAACGTCAAAAGGACCCACATGACCGAACTCACAACCGTGGCACACAACGCCAGCCTGGTGCTCTACAAACAAAAGCCGGCCCGCGTGAGCAGCACAACCGGAGACAAGCTGGACATCGAAACGTCCGGCGGGACCGTGCGCGTGCGCCCCAAAGACGTGCTGGTCCTGCATCCCGGTCCGCTGACCAGCCTGAGCGCCCTGCGCACGCTCGTGGGCGAACCGGCCGAAGTCTGGGAACTGATGGAGGGCGCCGCGCTGCCGCTCTCCGACGTGGCCGAGCTGGCCTTTGGCGACTTCACCCCGGACAGCGCGCTGGCAGTGTGGGGCTGGGTGCAGGAGGGTACGTATTTCGGCGGTACACCGTCGAACATCGTTCCACGAAGCGCCGCGCAGGTGCAGGCCACCCTGACCCAGAAAGAGGCCAGGGCAGACGAGTCACGCGCCTGGGAAGTCTTTCTGGACGGTCTGCGGCGAGGCGAGGTCAGCGACCCGCGCAGACTCGCCGACGTCGAGGCGCTCGCGCTGGGACGGGCACAGAAATCACGCACCCTGAATGCACTGGGGCGCCCGGAAACGCCGGAAAACGCGCACGCGCTGCTGCTTTCCCTGAAAGTCTGGGACGAGACGCGCCATCCTTACCCGGCACGCTTCGGCGCGGCACTCTCGGCACCCCACTTGCCCGTCCCTTCGCTGCCCGGCGAGGAGCGGCTGGACCTGTCGCACCTGAGCGCACTGGCCATCGACGATGAGGGCAGCAGCGATCCTGACGACGCCCTCAGCCTGGAGCGCCTGGTCCTTGAAAACGGCGAAGCAGGCTGGCGCCTGTGGGTTCACGTGGCCGACGCGGCGGCCCTGGTGGCGCCGGATGGCGAGATCGACCGTGAGGCCCGCAAACGGGGCGCCACCCTCTACCTGCCCGAGACCACCGTGCCGATGCTGCCCGAACCCATCACCGGGCAGCTGGGACTGGGGCTCGCCGATACGTCGCCGGCGCTGAGCATCGCCGTACAGCTCAGCGCCGCCTTCGAGCCGCAGGGCGCCGAGGTACACCTGACGCGTATCCGGGTGACGCGCCTGACCTACGCCGAAGCTCAGCGGGCACTGGACGCCGGGCAGCCGGGCCCCCTGCAGGAGCTGGCAGCGCTGGCCGTCACGGCCCGCACTCGCCGTGAAGCCGCCGGAGCGGTCATGCTGGAGCTGCCCGAAGTGCGCGTGCGTGTGCGCGACGGTGAAGTGATTATCACCCCGCTGCCTCCCCTGCAGAGCCGGGCGGTGGTGCAGGAAGCCATGATGCTGGCCGGCGAGTCGGTGGCAACCTGGGCACAGCAACGCGATCTGCCGCTGCCGTTTGCCGCGCAGGACCCGCCGCTCGCGCGCGTCGAAGGCGAACAGCTCGCACAGCAATGGGCACGGCGCAAGTCGCTCAGCCGCACCCGATTTTCGCCCAGAGCGGGACGGCACGCCGGCCTCGGGCTGCAGGCCTACGCGCAGGCAACCAGCCCCCTGAGGCGATACCTGGATCTGGTGGTGCACCAGCAGCTGCGTGCCGCATTGCGGGGTGAACGGCCCCTGACGGGTGCCGAGATTGCCGCCCGCATCGCCGAAGCCGACCTCGCAGCCGGAGCGGTGCGCGCGGCGGAGCGCGCGGCCAATCGCCACTGGACGCTGGTGTACCTGAGCCGCCGGCCAGGCTGGTCAGGTGAGGGCGTGGTCGTGGAGCGCCGGGGAGCGGTCACCACCGTGTTGCTGGGTGATCTGGCGCTGGATGTCCCACTGACGACTTCCACGGCATTGGGCGAGGAGCTGCGCCTGGAACTCGGTGAAATCGATCTGCCCAGCCTCACCAGCCGCTGGCGCGTGGTCACCGATTCCTGACCCACGGCCCTTGTTAATAAACTGTTAAGTTTGTGTGCCTGACGGCTGCCTATGCCGAAGGGAATGGGTGGGTCCGAAAGCCCTGGTTCACTGCGCGAGGCCCCTCCACAAACCTTGTGGGATCTCCTGCCGCAGCTGCTCTGGACCATGAACGCTGCCGGACGGCGCCACCGCCCGTCCCCGATGTTTGAACTTCCCTTCCTTTCAGGCAGGCGGAAAGCTGGCCCACCGCTCGGTTTCAGTGGGCTGGTGGAATCGAGGCATTTTCGGCGTTCGCAACGGTGGGGTTGTCGATGAACACCACGCCGCTGGTATCGCCGATCGGTCAGGTGATGCTGATCGTGCTGATGTTCCTGGGGCGAATCGGCCCGCTGACGTTCGCCATCGCCCTTGCGCGGCGGCAGCATGGTCCGCGGGTGCGTTACCCGGAAGACAAATCCATCATCATCGGGTAGCCGCCTGCCGTGTATTCCCCGTTGCCGGTCGGCCGGGAATGACCGGTCTTCAAGCCACAAGCCCGAGCGGCACCTTCACGAACTCGGGGCAACCGATTGCGCCTGAAACCACGCCCGAGACGCCGTCAGTTCCGCTCGGGCTTGGCGTCGCGGCCCATCAGGGCCGCGACGCCTTCTTCGAGCGTCCACGCGCCCGTGACCACCTGACGCACGGCTTTCACGATGGGCAAATCGTGGCCGTGGGCCTGCGCCCAATCACTCAGCAGCTGTGCGCTGCGCAGACCCTCTACCACCTTCCCTCCTTGCGCCGGATCGAGGCCGCGCGCCAGACGCTCACCCGCCGCGCGGTTGCGTGAATGACGGCTGTTGGCCGTGGCCATCAGGTCGCCCAGCCCGGAGAGTCCATACACCGTGTCTTCCTGAGCTCCCTGCGAAGCCAGGTAACGTCCCATCTCACGCAGCCCGCGCGTCATGAGGGACGCCTTGGCGTTGTCACCCAACTCCAGTCCGTCGACCATGCCTGCCGCCAGGGCCATCACGTTTTTCAGCACCCCGCCCAACTCCACGCCGGGCAGGTCCGGCGAAGTGTACACCCGGAACGTGGGCGTCAGGGTGGCCTGCTGAACCTGCAATGCGAACTCCTGGTCAGGACTCGCGACGACGCTGGCCGCCGGAAGCAGGCGCCCGACCTCCTCGGCATGGTTGGGGCCCGACAGCACCGCCCGGCGTGCAAATCCCAGATCGGCGGCCAGTTCGCTGAGGCGCCGCCCGTCGGACGACAGGCCCTTGGCGCACAGCACCACGCCCAGGCTCCGTGGCAACACGGAAAGCAGCTCCTCGACCCCGGCACTGGGAACCACCACCAGTGCCCATCCAAAGGCCCCGACCACACCCAGGTCGGCAGTGACCTGCACGCCGTCCGGCAGCGCTACACCCGGCAGGTAGGTCGTGTTTTCCCGCGTGCACCGCAACTGCTCTGCGAAATCAGCCCGGCGCGCCCAGAGCGTCACCGGGCGTCCGTGACGTGTCAGCATCACCGCGAGCGCGCTGCCCCAGCCGCCCGCACCCAGGACCAGCACGGGTGGTGTGGCGCTCACGCCTGTGGCGCTCACGCCGCCTCCGGTCCGGCGGCCGGCAGGCCTTCTCCCGGCCAGGCATTGTGGGCAAAGGTCCAGAAGCGCGCCGTGTCGGCTTCCGGCGCGGCGTAATCCGGGAACTCACCAAATTGCCAACGGCCAAAACCCGCCGCGCGCAAAAGGGGCTCCAGGTCGGCAGGATCATACCCGCGCTCCTCGTGCACCTCGACGAACTCCTCGCCTTCCAGACGGCAGAAGGCCTGCACGATGCCCAGGTCACGCCCCGGATCGTAGTGATGCGACCAGTGATAGTGCACCTCGCGGCCGTCGGGCATGGTAGCCAGACCCTCGATGGCGTCGTCCTCCCACAGTTCACGCACGCCCAGGCGGCTGTTCACGTCGAACACCAGAACGCCGCCCGGCTTGAGGTGCGCGCGGGCCCGCGACAGCGCCTGGCCCAGTTCGTGCGCTTCGGTAAGGTTGTTGAGCGAATCGAACAGGCAGGTGATCAGATCGAACTGCTCGCCCAGCTCGAAGTGGCGCAGGTCGCCCTGCACGAAACGCACACCGGGCAGCTTCTCGGCGGCGACTTTCAGCATGTTACCCGACGCGTCGAGCCCGGTGACTTCCAGACCACGCGTCACGAAGGGACCACTCGACGCGCCCGTTCCGCAGGCAAGGTCCAGCATGCTCCGGGGCACCTCGCCCTCGGCGCGCAGGTAATCCAGCACGAAATCCGCCCAGGCGTCGTATTCGATGTCGGCCATGATGGCGTCGTACACGCTGGCCAGGGCCGTGAAGGGAGGACGTTGCACGGCGCCACTGTAGCGCGCGCAGCTGAGAATCGCAGCGGGCACACGCGTGCTCCCCGGGTCTGTTTCCCGGACCCCGACTGGTTTACAGTGCGGCATGACCTTCGAAGCAGATTTTCAGGAGCTCCGGGAGCGGGTACAGGAAATCACCGACCTGACCTCGGTCGGGGCGGTGCTGGGCTGGGACCGCTCGACATACCTGCCGGCAGGCGGCGCACCCGCGCGCGCCCGGCAGAGTGCGCTGCTCGCGCGCCTGCGTCACCAGAAAGCCACCGATCCCGCCCTGGGCACCCTGCTGTCGCGGCTGGAGCGTGAACGAACCCACCTCGACCCGGACGGTCTGGAGGCGCGGCTGATCGAAGTGGCCCGGCACGACTTCGACCGGGCCACCCGCGTACCGGACGCGTTCGTGGTGCAGCTTTCACAGCATGCCAACGAAACCTACGGCGCCTGGACGCGCGCGAGACCCGAGAACGACTTCGCGGGCCTGGTGCCCCGGCTGGAGCGGACGTTGGAGCTCAGCCGGCAGTACGCCACGTTCTTTCCCGAATTCGACCACCCGATGGATATTTTCGTGGACAACGCCACCGAAGGCGTGACCGTCGCGCAGGTGAAGGACGTGTTCTCACGACTGCGTGCCGGCCTCGTTCCACTGGTGCAGGCAGTGTCCGAGCGGCCCGAACCCCGCACCGACTTTCTGCACCGCTTCTATCCGGCCGGGGAGCAGCTCGCCTTCGGGGAAAGCGTCATCCGCGACTACGGCTACGATTTTTCACGCGGGCGCCAGGACCTCACGCATCACCCGTTCTGCACGCGCTTCTCGATTGACGACGTGCGCATCACCACCCGCGTCAAGGAAAACGACCTGACCGAGTGCCTGTTCTCCACCCTGCACGAATCCGGACACGCCATGTACGAGCAGGGCGTGGATTCGGCTTTCGAGGGCACGCCGCTGGCACGCGGAACCTCATCGGCGGTGCATGAAAGCCAGTCGCGCCTGTGGGAAAACGTGGTGGGCCGCGGACGGCACTTCTGGCAGCATTACTTTCCCAGGTTGCAGGCCGCCTTTCCCGAGCAGCTTCACGACGTGAGTGCCGACGAGATGTACCGCGCGGTGAACGTCGTGCGCCGCAGCCTGATCCGCACCGACGCCGACGAGCTGACCTACAACCTGCACGTCATCCTGCGCTTCGAGCTGGAACTGGCCATGCACGAGGGCCGGCTGGAGGTGCGTGACCTCGCCGACGCCTGGCATGCGCGCTACGAGAGTGACCTCGGCGTGCGCGCCCCTGACGACCGCGACGGTGTGCTGCAGGACGTGCATTGGTACTTCGGCATGATCGGGGGCGTCTTTCACGGCTACACCCTGGGCAACGTGCTGAGCCTGCAGTTCTGGGACGCGGCCCGCCGGGCCGTGCCGGACGTAAGCGACCAGATCGCACGCGGGGAATTCGCACCCCTGCGCGGCTGGCTGACCGAGCACATCTACCGCTTTGGCCGCAGCCGCTCGGCGAACGAGATCGCGCTGGCCACCACGGGCTCGGCGCTCACGGTCGAGCCGTACCTGAATTACCTGCGCGGCAAGTACGGCGAGTTATACGGCGTACACGCTGAGACTGCCTGAGCCTGACCACAAGAAAATCCCGGTGGAATTCCACCGGGATTTTTGTTCTGTCAAGCCGCCAGAAGGCCAAGTTTCAGCGGTTCAGAACACAAGTCGTGGGGCTAGAGCAATTTCAGGAAGTTACTAATGCCCCGAGTGAGGTTGGTTTACAGCGAAAGCAGGAAAGTGAAGTCGGCACCAAACTTGCCGACGCTGAGGCCGGCTGGGAAGAAGCTGGCATCCAAGTTCTTGGCGTCAGCGTTGAGCTGCACAATGTTCGCAACTTGGCGCGGGGTGCGGCTGAAGGCGATGGCATTCTCGTCAGCCAGCACAATGTTCGACTGCGCAACCCTGACGTACTCTGGGTTACCTTCCAAGGCGCTGACGATTCCCTGGTCCGTGTCAGCGGCGTTGTTGGGACGATTGTCAAGAGCATCACGCGTGTTGGAGATGGCCTGCACGACCTGCCCGGTGTTGAGTCCCGCGCCGACTGTGACGTCGCGAACGTTGTACAGCACCGTGCGAATCTCGGCGGCGTGGTAGGCCTCGACTGCCAAGATACCGGCGGCAGCCGAGAGGAAATCGGCGTTCGTCATGAGTGGTGCCGCCCCCTTGTAGGCGGTCACGCCGACATCCTCGAAGATAAACGCGCCCAGCAGGAAGGCCAGCGAGCTCGCGTAGGGATTGAAGCCGGTAATCGCTTGGTTGCTGGCCACGCTGCCTGCCGTCGAAAAGGAGGTGGTCAGGTTCAAACGGGGCCGCTCCACCGCATTGGCTCCCAGGGCCTTCCGGAGGAACCTGACGTGCCTGATTTCATCGTCGGCGATTTCACGTGCATACTCCCGAACGGCTTCGGCACTCACGAGCGTCGTTCCTGCAGACGAAACGATCGGCCCGAAGTTCATGCCACCCGCCGGCAAGTCTGCTGGCAGCATGATTTCCATGCCGCCACCCATTTCCCTCACTTCACCGATGCGCCCCACGGCCGCCGCATAGAAAGCCGCTTCCAGGTATTCAAGGTTCAGGGCGAAGTTCAGAATGGCCGCGTCGACGTCCCGCTTGGTGGAGGCGGGCGGCTGCGCTAGGGCAGGGCCGCAAGAAGCCAAAACGGCACCCGCGCCCATCAGGCCCATGCTGCCCAGGAATTTGCGGCGGCTGTTGGGGGTTTCGGTGGCTGCAGTGATAACGGTATCCAACTTCTTCTCGCTCATGACGTTCCTCCAGAGAATGAATGGCTTGGTTGTCTTGGCCTTCCATAGTGTCCTATCCGAGCGAGGTACTTTTGGATTTACGCCGTAGATACTTCGTGCATCTATGAAGCCTGTCTGAAGGAACTTGCGTACGATGTAGTGCCGGGCTACAAAGATGACCCGTCACCAAGGGCCCCGAGGGTCCGCGAGGTCTGCAGGGCGCTCGTTCCTCAACGTTGTGGGCCGTCAGGCACCGTAGCCACTTATCCGCAGCACCGTGAACGGATCAGGCACATCGAGCAGTTCGCGCAGGGCGGCTGATTTTTCCCCCGAACGCGCAAAGTACGCCTGCGCGATACGGAATCCCACGAAGTACCCCAGATCGGCCGGACGTTTTACCGCCCGAGGTCCCTGATAAAGCCAGGCCCGGGTGTCCGGGCGCCGCATGACTGCGCGGAATTCCCGCCACAGCTGCGCCTCGTGCTGAAGGCCATACTCGAAGTAATCGGTGCGAGGGGGCGTCCCTGTTACGAGGGCAGCCACGAAATCCGCCACGCCTTCCTCCAGCGCGCGGCCCAGCAGCGAAAGCCGACCCAAATTGGGGTTGGCGCGCCGTTGCAGGGCGTGCACCAGTTCGTGCGTGATGACAAAGGGCAACTCCTCTACGGTCCGGAGCGCCGCCCGCTCCCACGACCCGAGTTCAGGCGTGTCGGCGCCCGCACCACGCGTAAAGAACTCGGCCGAGAGCAGCAAACCGTCCAGACCGGCCGTTCCGGCCGTGAACAGTCCGCCCATCACCACGTACACTTCCGGAAAACGCGCTTCGGGCAGCCAGCTTTGCAGCAGGCGCCAATGCTGACGGGTCTGCGCTCGCCATGCCTGATCGGCGTGCAGTGCCAGCGAGGCTTCACGGACGCTGTCATAGAAGCGGCGGCGGCAGCGCACCTGGCGCTCCAGCGCGGCAAATTGCGGCCGACGGTGGCGGAACTCGCGCAGACCGGGCGTGCCTTGCCTGAAATAGTGCTCTGCCCAGCCTGGACCACCGCTGCGCGCCATCCAGAAAGAGGGAATATCGTCGGTCACGAAACGCACCCGGTCCGGGGTGGGGTGCGAAAAAGCAGAGGGCAATTCCACAAGCGGCCGTCGTCCCGCTCCCCAGTGGGCCACGGCCACAAGATCCCGCCCGACCAGGGGAAAGTCCGGCAGACCCCACCGAGGCGGCACGTTCAGGACGGTCCTTGAAAGCGGTCCTGACGCAGTCCCTCGATTTCACGTCGCAGCAGGGCCAGCTCGTCGCGCAGCGTCTGTGCGACGTTCGCCTCGTTCCGGTCGTCCTGATCGCGGCCCACGAAATAACTGGCGATGGCCGCCGTGATATAGCCGAACACCGCAAACGCGTACATCGCGAGCAGCCACGCCAGAAAACGGCCTTCAGAGGATTGCGGCCAGGTCTCCGATCCCATGGTCGTCATGATCATCGCGGTCCACCACAGGGCGTCCCAGTAACTGCGGAACAGCGTTTCTTCGAAGGTCAGCATTCCGGCGGCGCCCACCACCGTGAGCATCAGGGTCAGCGCCACCACGAAAGGCAGGCCACGCCGCTGCACGGCACTTCCCAGAGCCCGGAAGCTGCGGTTGACGGTCGTCACGAGGCGCAGCAGGTTGATTGACCGTACCGCGCGCAGCAACCTCAAAGCCCGGAAAGCGCGCAACACCCGCAGCACCCGGAGGGCCGGCAGCATCAGTGACAGGGCCGTCAGCCAGTTGCGCTGCAGGTACGCGCGCTTGTCGGGGGCCACCGAGAATGACAGCAGGAAATCCAGGACGAAGAACACCCAGATGACGCTGACCACCCTCTGCCACAGCGCGCTCAGTCCTTGCGTGAAATCTAGGATCAGCAGCGCCAGCCACACGAAGGCCAGGGCGATCATCGGCTTGTCGGTCAGACGGTCGAGGTGCTCCAGCAGCTCCCACCGTTCCCGGGTCAGGTGCTCTCCTTGGTCAGGTCCTGCAGGCATACGGGCACCGTACCGCCTGCGGCGTCAACGCCCGATCAGAAGCACCCCAACGCACGTTCACCAACGCCATTCGCGTGGGGTCAGGCGGTCGACGTCAGCACATAATGAACCATGTTGCGCCGTGCGCTGTCGGTCCTGCTGCTGTTCCTTTGCGTTGTCGGGTCGACGGCACAGACCGCCCGGATTCGCAGTGTCGGCGAGTTGCGCCTGAGCGACTCGCAGGCCCTGCTGATTCCTCGTGACGGCGCGATTGCCGTGGTGGAGCGGCGTGGAAACCATGTACTCGTCACGTCGTTCGACGGGGTCGCGGAAAGAATCCTCGATTCCCTGGAAGTTCAGGGCCGCATTCTGGCGATTTCCGAGCGCCGCCTGCTGGTCCAGCAATCCACGACGCTGCGGGTGGTCGGGGCCGTCACGGGCCGCGAACTCGCGGCGTGGCCGGCGCCCGCTGGGCCGCTGTCCGTGAGCGGCGACGGGCAATGGTGGCTTGTGCGAGGCAGCCAGGACACCCACCTGGTACAGCAGCGCACCCAGCGGCGCCTCAGGGTGCGCCTTCCCGACTGCCCGGCGTGTCAGGCGCGCCTCGTACCGGACGGACGCGGCAGCGTGCTGATCGCGCTGGATGACCGGGCACCTCAGGGTCAGCACTGGCTTGTCAATCCGGTGTCGGGTGCCCGGGCCCGCCTGTCCCTGGCTGCCGTGCGCATCGTGGATAACCTGTTGTTTCAGGCTGGCCCCGCGCAGGAGGGTGCGGTCACGCTCGTGCGGGCCGAGGACCTTTCCCGTTACCCGGCCCTCACGAGCCGGGCACGCCGAACCTGGGGCGTGCCGCCCGCCTTTCGTGCGGCGCACCCACCCGGCGCCAACCTCGTCCTGGAGGACGTGCTGTGGGACGATGTCACCAAGTCCTATCTCTTCTCCGGTCGCGCGTCCGAACCGGTGTACAACGTCAAGGCACGGCAGTGGCAGTCGCTCATCAGCCCGGTCCGGCTGTTTCGGGCTGTGCAGGACCCCGCCGTCCTCGCCCGCATTCTGCGCGCCGGACCTTCCGTGAGCCAGGAGGCGCGCTACACGCACACGGGCACACACCTGCTCGAAGCGACCGGCGACCGGCTGAACATCTACGCCAAACCGGCCTACACCCTGCGCCTCTCGCTGGCCCTGCCTTTCGCCCGCACGTACGTGTTCGCGGACCTGCCCGACGGGCTGCTGCTCGCCACCACCCGGAAAGACGGGGTCGTGCGCCTGAACGGCGGGCGGGTCCAGTTCTCACGCCTGACCTGGTGATCTCCGCAAGCGTCGGGTGCAGCTGTCGGGCCAGGGCAATCCTGAGCGCGCCCATCACCGCTGCTCGGGCAGCGCCTGCACGAACCAGCGTGTCACCACGTCCGGTCGGGTGATGGCGCTGCCGACGACCACTGCCCGAGCACCCAGTTCCAGGGCCCGGCGCGCTTCGTTTGGGGTACGGATGCGGCCCTCGGCCACCGGGCGTACGCCCTGCGAGACGAGCGTGTGAATCAGTTCGAAGTCCGGCCCGGCGAGTTTCGGCGAATCAGGCGTGTACCCGCTTAGGGTGGTGGCAATCAGGTCGGCACCCGCATGAGACGCCGCGAGCCCTTCGGCCAGGGTGGAAACGTCGGCCATGGCGATTTTCCCGCGGGCCTGCACGGCCTGCACCAGTTCGGCGACACTGCACGCGCGCGGTGGGTGGCATCGAAAGCCACGATGTCCGCGCCCGCATCGCACAAATCGTGGGCATCCTGCACGGTCGGGGTGATGAACACCTCACGCACGCGACGCTTGACGATGCCGATGATCGGTACCTGCTCCCGCGCGCGCACCGCGCGAACGTCTGCCAGCCCTTCCAGGCGCAAGGCCCGCGCACCCTGAGCTACGGCCGCGCGGGCAAACGCGCAGATGAACTCCGTCGAGCGAAACGGGCTGTCCGCCTCAGCCTGACACGAAACGATCAGGGACCCCTCCAGTGCGTCGATCGTCATCTGCCTCCTTCGAAAGTAACCGCTCGAGGCCCCTGGCGCGGACATCGAGCGATTCCGCGTTTAAGGCCCGTCTGCTTCGTCCGCGCGTCCTGCTGAACGATTTTAAAGCGGTGGCCCGGGGCACTGATCGATGACCCTGACCGAGCGGAGCGCGGCAGTGCCCAAAAGCGCGTGCAGGCCAAGCCCCTGGAAAGCAGGCCTCTGGAGAGGCCAACCTGTGAGACGTTCAAAGGGGGATACGCCCACTGGGGCCTGGCCTGCACTTGGGCACGCTCTCAGCGCGGGGAGCAAGTAAACCCAGTGCCGGAGCAGCCGGACCCGACAGGGCACGAGTTTCGACACCCAGCCCGGAAGCCCGGTCGGGACCGACATGCTGGTCGATCGGTGATTCATAATCGAGCAAATGCCTGAATTCAGATCCAAGGATCCTTTGCACGGCGTCACCCTCGAGCGGATCCTAGTGGAACTGGTTGAGTTTTACGGCTGGGAAGAACTCGCCCGACGCGTGAACGTCCGGGTCTTTCAGCACGACCCGACGGTGCCTTCCGGCCTGAAGTTCCTTCGCAAGACTCCCTGGGCACGGGAAAAAGTCGAGCAGCTCTACCGGCATATGCTGCGCGAACACCCGCGGTGACTGCAGGCAACGGGTAAGCCAAAGGCAGCGGGCCACGGAGCGGGCCGCGGGAAAGCCGCTCTCCATCAGGACGCATCTGCCCCCGGAACACAACCTGTCTGAACGCTGAAGCGGCAGTCACCTGAGCGACAGGGTAACGTGGGCGTCGTTGCGTCCAGTTGTTCGCCCTTTGTTTGCATCAAGGAGGTCCCATGTCCACCCCGCCTGACAGTCACGCCCTGTCGTTCCCCGCGCATTTCACCTGGGGCGTGGCCACCAGCGCCTACCAGATCGAAGGCGCCACCCGTGAGGATGGACGAGGACCCAGCATCTGGGACACCTTCGCGCGCGTTCCCGGCAACGTTCTTGGCGGCGAGTCCGGTGAGGTGGCCTGCGACCACTATCACCGCTGGGAACAGGACCTGGAGCTGATCGCCGGACTCAATCTCAACGCCTACCGCTTCAGCGTCGCCTGGCCGCGCGTGTTTCCGCAGGGCACCGGCACAGTCAACACCCGCGGACTCGACTTCTATGACCGTCTGGTCGACGGCGCCCTCGCGCGCGGCCTGCAGCCACATGTCACGCTGTATCACTGGGACCTGCCGCAGGCCCTGCAGGACCGCGGGGGCTGGGCCAACCCGGATATTTCCGACTGGTTCGCGCAGTACGCACTCGCAGTGCACGCCCGTCTCGGCGACCGTGTGTCCAGCTACGCCACCTTCAACGAGCCGTGGTGCACGGCTGAACTCGGGTACCACATCGGTCGGCACGCGCCGGGCATACGGGACCTGCGCACTTCACTGCTGGCGTCGTACCACATTCAATTGGCGCATGGCCGCGCGGTCCAGGCCCTGCGGGCGCAGAATTCCCGCGCGGAGTTGGGAACGGTGCTGAATCTGTATCCGGTGGACGCCGCCACCAGCAGCGCAGAGGATACCGAAGCGGCGCTGCTGGTAGACGAGAAAATCAACGGCTGGTACCTCGACCCCATACTGCGCGGAACATTCCCGAAGCGCGCCCTGGCAGATTATGCCGCGTACCTTCCGGACATCGATCCGGCAGCGCTGGCGTCCGCGCGGCAACCCCTGGATTTCCTGGGAGTGAACTATTACTTCCGGCAGTGGGTCAGCCAGGACGGCGCGAGCCGGGCCGGGCCGCCCCACGCGGACATCGAACGCACGGCCATGGGCTGGGAAGTATACCCGGAGGGACTGTACCGGCTGCTCACGGATCTGCACCGGACGTACGCCGTGCAGAAGTACTACATCACCGAAAACGGCGCGGCGTTCGACGATCAACTGGAAAACGGTGAGGTGCACGACGAAGCGCGCGTGCGCTTCCTGGACTCGCACCTGCGTGAAGTTCACCGCGCCATGCAGGCAGGTGTACCCGTCGCCGGCTATTTCGCGTGGAGCCTGATGGACAATTACGAATGGGCCTTCGGGTACAGCAAACGCTTCGGCATTGTCCACGTGGATTACCACACCCAACGACGAACCCTGAAAGACAGCGCCAAGTGGTACCGGGACTTTGTGGGCACCCAGCGTGCCCGGACATGACCGGCAGATGTTCCCATGACACCCCCGTGCCGGACCGCTCAGCAGGGAAGCCTCAATTCAGGAACAGGGCCGTTCCTGCGCCGAAAGCCAGCTCCGCAGCGTGTCTTGCACCGCAGTCAGGAACTCACCCAGGCCCAACGGTTTCTCGACGTAACCGTCCGCTCCTGCTGAGAGACTCCGCTCAATATCCGTTGCAGCGGCAGAGGTGCTGAACACCACGACCGGTAACCCCACCAACTCGGGATCTCCCCGCAGTTCTCTCAGCACCTCGACGGCATTTCTCCGAGGCGTGTTGCCGTCCAGCAGCATCAGGTGTGGACGCGGCGCCCCCGCGAACGATCCTGCGCGACGCAGAAATGCCAGTGCCTGCTCGCCGTCGTCCACCACGTGCAGACACACTGCAGGAGCGAAGTCCGTCAACGCTTCGTGCACCAGCAGCACGTCCGCTTGATTGTCCTCGACCAGCAGCACGTCAAACATCCGCTTCACCATGGGAGATCGGCAGGGTGAAGTGAAAGGTGCTGCCCGCCCCCAGGCGTGACTCCACCCATAATTGACCGCCGTGGCGCTCCACGATCTGCTTGCAGATGGCCAGGCCCACCCCGGTGCCGTCGTACTGCTCGCGGCCATGCAGGCGCTGAAAGACCGTGAAGATGCGCTTGAAGTAACGCTCCTCGATTCCAATGCCGTTATCGCACACCTCAAAATGCTGAAAGCCACCCTGCCGCGCCGCACGGACATGCACGATCAGCGGCACGTCGGCATGGCGGAACTTGATGGCATTCCCAACGAGGTTCTGAAGCAGCTGACGAAACTGCACCGCGTCCACCCGAACGTGAGGCAACTCGTCCCAGCGGACGCACGCGCCACCCTGGCGGATCGCTTCCTGTAAGTCCTGAACGAGCAGCTCCATCACTTCATTGGCATTCACTTCGGACAACTGCTGATCTTCGGCGCGAAGGCGGGAAACTGTCAGCAGATCCTGCACCAGCTGACGCATGCGTTTCGCGGCGTCCACGGTGAAACGCATGAATTGCTCGGCGTTCTGGTCAAGCTGCCCGCCGTAACGCCGGGCGAGCAGCTCGGTGTAACTGGTGATCGTGCGCAACGGCTCTTGCAGATCATGCGACGCGACGTACGCGAACTGCTCCAGATCACGGTTGGAGCGCTCCAGCTCACGGGTACGCTGCGCGAGCTGCGCGACACTGCGCGCTCCTTCCAGGGCCAGCCCGAGGTGTCTCACGACACCCTCGAGGACTGCCTTGTCAGTGCTTGTCCAATGGCGCTGGTGAAACAGCGCCACTGCCAGTACCCCCACCGGCTTGCCCGTGACCATCACCGGCAGCACCGCGCTCGCCGCGAAGTGCTGCGTCACCTCAGCCAGGTTGTCAGTGCGGGTGTCGTAGTGATCCTGGTAATAAGGCTGACCGGTGGTCCATGGGGGAATGAAGTTTCGCGTGG
Organism: Deinococcus peraridilitoris DSM 19664; assembly: GCF_000317835.1. NCBI lineage: Bacteria > Thermotogati > Deinococcota > Deinococci > Deinococcales > Deinococcaceae > Deinococcus > Deinococcus peraridilitoris. The sequence goes on from NC_019793.1 coordinate 1,601,720, forward strand.
TCTCGTAAGGAATCCCAGCCTCCACCGCCGCCTGCAAGGCGGAATTGCCAAACTCCCCGACGATCGCTCTCAAGCGCCAGACTGTTCCCTCCAATTCATAGTACGCAGCGTGGCCGTCGGGCAGCATGGACATGATGACTTCCTGCGCGCGGCGTACCAGGGCGAGCGGGTCGCTTTGCAACGTAAAGTCGCGGGTGAGGCTGGCAAAACCGTCCAGGGCCCGGGTGCGCGCCTCCAGCTCAGCGTTCTGAAGCGCGAGCCGGGTGGCCTGATGCGCGCGTTCCAGCGCCAGATTCAAGCTGCGCCCCACGGCCCGCACGACCGACCGGTCACGCTCGGACCACTGTGGGGTGTTCCTCAGGCCGATGAGGAGCATACCGGCGACGCCAGTGTTGATGATCAGTGGATACGCGGCCCCCGAGTCATACTGCTCGGTGATGTCCACCTGCTGCTGCGGATTCCAGCCATCGACGAAGACTTCCTGGCGGGCGCCCAGGGTGCGGGCGAACAGAGGCAAGTCCGAGGACACACCCGCGGTGATCCGGGCAACGATGTCCTCTCGCAGATCCTGCGTCCAGACGCGCGCTTTCCACAATTCACCCTCGGGCTCGTAGTAGGCAATGCTGGCGTCTGCAAAGCGGGCCTGCAGGACGGTCAGTGCCTCCCGCGCCAAGGCGAGCGGGTCTGTTTGCGTCCCGACCGCTTCGGCGTACGACACGAAGGCGTCCAGCGAGGCCTTCTGTGCTTCCAGCGCCTGAGTGCGCAGCTCGACGCGTTCTTCGAGGGTGCTGTTGAGGGCGCGCACCTCGGCTTCGGCCCGTTTGAGGTCCGTGATGTCTCCGACGATGCCGAGCATATGGTGCGGCTGGCCCTCCTGGTCGCTGAGCGTCCGCGCCCTCGTCCAGATCCAGCGCTCCTCCCCGTCCGCGCGGCGCACCCGGCACTCCACTTCCCAGGGTTCCCCGAGTTCCTGCGCCCGGCGGAACTGCAAGTCGACCTCCGCGCGGTCTGGTGGAACCACATGTTCCAGAAACGTCTCGTACGTCCACGTCGGATGCCCTTGCGGATACCCGAAGATTTCGTCATGCCTCAGGGAACGCCAGGAGGAGTGGTCGCGCAAGTCCAGCTCCCAGTCACCCAGCCCGGCGGCGTCAAGCGCGAAACGCAATCGGGCTCGGCTGTCATGGACGGCCTGTTCGGCTTGCTTGCGTTCGTGGATGTCAGTGATCCCACCCACCCACCCACGCAAGGCGCCCGTCAGGGCGTCATGCACGGGTTGTGCCTGAATGAGCATCCAGCGGTACTCGCCGTCTGCGCCCAGCAAACGCGCTTCATACGAGTAAGGTTCACTCTTCTGAATGCGTCTGGCGCGTTCGTCAAGGCTTCTTTCCCGGTCGTTCGGGTGAAAGAAGTCGATCCATCTCTCCAGGGCGCAGAGAAGAGACGCTCCGGTGTATTCTTCCCAGCGCTGATTGACCTGCTCTACCTTACCCTCGGCATTGACAGTAAAGACGATCTGCGGCACGTGATCGAGCAGCTCGCGGTAACGTTCCCCGCTACGCTGGAGATTCTCGTGCAGTCGGGCGTTCTCGAGCGCCAGCGCAGCGCGTTGCGCGAGCTCGGAAGCCAGCTTCAGGTCCTCCTGGCCGTAGGTACGCTCCGGTTGGGTGGTGGCCAGCATCAGCACCCCGATCCGTTGACCCTGGGCCGTCATGGGCACCACGATCAACGAGTGGAAACCCATCTCCCGCACCGCAGCTCGCTGCTCTTCGTCCCTGAGGGCGTCAATCATCGCGGGTGGCACGACGGGAATCAGCACGGACTCCCCTGTCCGCATCACCCACGCACCCGTGCCGTACACTTGCGGATCGGACGGGAAGCGGCTGAGGAACGTCCGGAGCAACTCGACTTTTCGAGGATCCTCGTGCGCGACGGCGACCGGCTGCATGCGTCCGCGCCCGTCAGCCTGATGCACCGCGCACCAGTCGGCCCCGTGCTGAAGGGCGAGGGAAGTAATGCGGCTCAGGGTCTCCTGAACATCGAGAGAGCTTGACAGCGCCGCGCTCGCTTCGGAAAGCAGGGTGGCCCGCTCGCGTGCCTGATATTCTGCGTCATACAGCCGGGCACGCTCCAGCGCGAACGCACACTGCTCGACCAGCGACAGCATGAACGCCTGTTGCTGAGGAGCGATGGCCAATTCGTCTGTAAAGCAAAGCGTGAGGCCTGAGAGGACCTGGTCACCGGACAGCAGGGGAAGTGCCGCGACTGCCCGGGTTTCGGGCTTCAGCAGTGGTGAGAGGTCCGGGTACTGCGTCTTGACTTCACTTCGGGTGGCGAACACCGGACGTCTGGTTTTGATGGCGTGCACGACGGGAAAGTTGCTGTTGGCAGGAAACCGCTGCCACTTCAGCTCAACGGTATCGTCGTACCCGACGTTGCCGACCATGTACAGCGTCTGCTCGTCGAGCACTTTGATGAGCGTGCCTCCGTACGCTCCGGTGGCGCGCACCGTCTGCTGCAGTACCACGCGTTTCACGTCACCCGCCGTGACGGCTTTCGAAAGCGCGGTCGTGACGTCCTGCAACTGCCGTGCCTGGGTTTCCCGCATGTGCAAGTCTCGCCGCAGGCGCTCGCGCTGGGTGTGGTCTTCCACGCTGGCGGCCAGTCCGACAATGCCATGTTGCGCGTCCCGTACCGCCTGAATGCTGACCACCCGGTGAAAGACTTCTCCGGGTGCGTGGGGCAGTTCGAGGTCGAAGGCCAGCCCGTTGCGGGCAACTCCATCCTGAAGGGTCTGCCGGTACGCTTCTGATACAAATGCGGGCAGCGACGGAAGCACCTCGGTGACTTTGCGTCCGAGGTGGTCCGCCATGGGCTGGCCGGTCATTTCTGCCAGCGCCTCATTCAGGCGCACGAAGCGCAGCTCCCGATCGTACAGCGCAAATCCGATGGAGGCTTGCTGGAACAGGTTCTCCATCAGCACGGCATTCGTGATGAGCGCGTCGAGCGTGGAGGCGTATTGCGGTGAGGACACCCATTGAGTGTAGTGTGTTCGACTGCAGGGTGGGATGTGGCAAAGCGCGACTTTCTCCCAAAGGACCTGACACTCCCAAAGGACCTGGAGTGCCTCAAGTTCACCTTGCACCCTGTCCGGACGCAGGGTTTGATGGATCGAACGTACGAGCCACCAGGACGTGCGTGCCCACATTGGCGCAGCTGCTCCCTCGGGCGGCCGTGGCCGGGCGTTCTGATGGCAGGCCTGCTGGACGGGGGTTGTGGGTGCTGACGCGCCATTCCCGATCCAGGCAGCCTGAAAGAAGGCTTCCTCGCGGGGTGCGGCCATCAAGTTGAGCACCGGCCCGAACGATCACCTTGATCTGGCGGCCTCCACTCCCGTGTTTCCAGGATCAGACCGTCGGGTACCCCGTCAAGGTCTTGCGCGAGGCACGCCAGGGGCGCCTTGCCGGAGCACCTGGTGTGCGCGGGTCGCACGCGTGAGTCCCACTGTCCACACCAAAGCGAACAGCGCGCCTGCGACGACATCGGTTACGTGATGCACGCCGGCATACACGCGCGACCACATCATCATCACCACCACCACGGCCCCAATCGCCACCGCAACTGATCGCGCTTTCGTGGGCCACACCACGGCGCACAACACGACAACCAGCGCGGTCAGGACCATGACATGCCCGCTGGGGAACGATCCGTCCGGCTCACTGACCAGCGAGTCGCCTGCCGGGCGTGGGCGGTCAAACACGAATCGCAATGTGACGCCGATCAAGGCTGTACCCAGCATGCTGCTCAGCAGCAACCAGGCCAATCGGGGCTGCAGGCGGTAGAGCGCGATGGTCGTCACCAGTCCGAGTGCCATCATTCCCCAGACGCCCCCGATCACGTGGAGCGCCACGGCCAACACATCACGTGTGGAAGTCCGCTGGGAACGGATCCACTGCTGAAGAGGCTGCTCGAAAGCAAAGCCGTCCGCGCCCGAGAAGTGCGCTGCCACGAAGGCAAGGACACCAAGCGGAATGAACGCGAGGAGGAAAGAAAGCAGCAACGTGTTTCCGTACGTGCGGAGAAAAGCGTGGAGTGACGCTGGAAGTCGTATGTCGGTCATGTCACCTGGGGTGCTCATCATACGGGAGTGCTGTCGTTCAAGTGGGTCACAGGACGGAATTGGGCGAGATGACCGCTGGGCTCGGTCACGCCAGGGGGTGCATAAACAAGGAGACCAGGTTGAGCACTGCCTGCCATCAGCTTGCCCGAGTCGACGCTTGCCAGACCCGACATCTCAGTACCCCACAACTCGGAGTGGGTAACGTCCAGAAGGGCGATTTGATCGCGGCATAAACGCAAAAAGAGCGGCATCAAGGGAGTGTGTCGCTCCAAGAAGCCGCTCTGACTGATCCTACCAAGCTCGGCGAGGTGTTCAAACACCATTTGCCCTTTCTGCGCCGAGACACCCTGCAACGCCTCGCCGACGTCGTCACCGCTCTGATCCAAGCGCGTTCGACCAAGCACGCTCGGCTCGCACTTCATCTGCCCGGACACGCCAGCAGTTCAGTCAAGCTGCGCCGCGTCGAGCGCTGCCTACACGACCCTCAGCTCGATCAGGACGTTTTTTGAAGCTGCTCTTGCCGCTCCTCCCTGATGACAAGCTCGTCATGACGATGGACCGTACGAACTGGGAGTACGGCGAAGCCGACTTGAACGTCCTTGTGCTCGGCGTGGTGCTTGAAGGCTTCACATTACCGCTGGTGTGGACGGCCCTGCCCCATGGGGGCAGCAGCGACACCAGGACACGCGAGCGTCTGGTCGCTCGACTGCTGAAGGTGCTGCCTGCGAAGCAATGGCGCGTTCTGGTCGCTGATCGAGAGTTCGTGGGGCGGGAGTGGTTTGCCTTTCTCAGGCGTCGGGGTGTGAAACGCTGTTTGCGCATTCGAGGCGACAGCCGCGTGGATGATTTGCGGCTCGATGAGGGATGGGCGTACGTCGAGCCGGGACAGGTGGTCGGCCTGCTGGAGAAAGCCAATATCTACGGTCAGGTCATGCAACTGGTGGTGACGCGCACGCCCGAGGGTGAACTGCTCGCCCTGGCCACCGACCTGAAAATCGACGAGACCAGAGGCGTGTACCACTTGAGGTGGTCGGTAGAAAGCACCTTCAGCGCGCAGAAATCGAGGGGGTTCGACCTTGAGGCGAGTGCGATGACCAAACCCGCTCGGTTGGAGCGGCTGGTCGGCGTAGTGACGCTGGCGATGGCTTGGTGCTTGCGGATCGGTACATGGTGCCACGAGCAGCGGCCCATCAAGCGCAAAAAGCACGGACGCCGGGCGGTGAGTCTCGTCAAGTACGGCTTGGAACGCCTTGCTGCCGCTTTGCGCTGGGGAACGAGTGATCGAACCATCCTCCTGAGCCTCGTCATGCAACCTTTTCCCGCTCCAATACAGCACTCAGCTCAAGATGTGGGGTACTGAGACCCGACATGGCTGAAGAAGGGCGTCTTTCTCGACAGGCCGCAAGTGTGGGTCGTGACGCTTGGACCATGCGGTAGCGTCGTGTCATGAGCCCTCTTCGTGTCGGCCTCTCCGTCGCCGCCGGCCTGCTCCTCGCGCCGATCATTTCCTTGGCGCTGGCAACTGTCCTGAGCATCGGCTTCCATGCCATCGGCCTGAAAGTCCCGAATTTCGTTCCGTTCCTGCTTTCCTGGGTGATTCTCACATTTCTGCTCTGGCAACTCCTGAAAAGACCAGCATCTCCTGCTCAACCCAGTGACCGTGGGCAACGCACCTCGCAGGTCATCTTGTGGGTCTTCGCTGTGACCTGGCTCATCGGGATGGGTTTCTTGGCCCTGGTGATGGGTACACTGGCGACGGACAGCGGCACGAGCGAGGCAAGACAGGCAGGAGCAGTCATCATTGCAGTTGGCCTACTGATCGCCGTAACGCCTCCGCTCGTAATGACGTTTCTTTCCATGAGACGGCGCAAGCACGGCTGAACACTTTCGGGTCCATTCCGCGAACTGCTGGTATTGAAGATCGAGAGTGAAGCGTCCGCTCGGAATGGAGGCAGCAGATACCGAGAGGCGCCCGACCGGTACCAACTGGGATTCCGATGTACATCACCGAGCAGGATGCCCTTCACGTTGTAAACACGTATGCGAGAACAACGGGTTCCTCGTTCCAACTCGGGCTAACTCGTGCAGGAGCCCCAGGGTGGTGTTCGCTTCAGAGTTTCCAGAAGAGAACCACCTTGCCGGGCAGAGATCGAGCATGGAGAGGGCATGTTGGCCTCAGATGACGCTGCGTGCGACGACCGGATCACTCAGCACCTGACCCGGCAGTCGAGCCTGCCCTCACCTCCACCCTTGACACAACCAAAAACCCTTGATACCTTCTATAGGCGCAAAGGCGGATGCCCAAGCGAAACAACCCACGCACCCGTAGCTCAGCTGGATAGAGCGTCTGACTACGGATCAGAAGGCCAGGAGTTCGAATCTCTTCGGGTGCACCAACAAAATCCCCACCTAGTGGGGGTTTTCTCTTTCGTATCTGGCCTACGATTCGCCCGCGTGCCTTGTTCGTGCCTTACGGGCGTTGAGTCATCTCCAACTTCTGAAGTTGCAAGCCGCAAGGGGCCTGCAACTTCAGGAAGGGTCCGACTTTGTTATATGGTTAGAGCGCCTCGTTCGCAATGAGGAGGTCAGGGGTTCGAATCCCCTCAGCTCCACCAATGAAACCTCGTCCCAGACGAGGTTTTGTTTTTTGATCTTTAACAATTCGTAACTCGCACGAAAGTGTCAGTCAAATTGTCAGTGCAAGGGCATCGGACAAAGCCCAGGCGCACCAGGCTTCGCATGCAATCTCACAACAGGACCGAGCGCGACGCACCATCAAGCTGCCCCCTCTTGCGCGCGAAACCATAACTTCCGGGTTCAGCCCCGAAAGCGCCTTGAGGCAGGGGCACGACACCTCTGATCGTTAGGCTTCGTGCCCGAAATGCCCAATGGCGCGTCCCATCGCAAGCCTCCACAGCGCAGGGCTGGCCGAGCGGGTGGAGAACCGACGGCCCGCGCGGTGAGCAGCCGTCGCTTCGAGGATCAGCTGATCCCATCCGCCTTCGACCCCGAAGGTTTGCCGGGCGTCGCGTCGATGATCACCACCGACGGGTCATCCTCACGGCGCAGGTCACGCAGCACCTCCTGCACCTTACGAATCTCGGAGGCGTCGAGGCACAGCACCACCTTGATGCTCTTCTGAGCGTCGCCAGCCCTCTCGTACACGTCCGTCTGGTGCTTGAGGTTCTTCTTGAAGCTGCTGCTCGAGCCGAGCTTGAACTCCACGATGGTCTTGTCTGCCGCACCGCGCGACACCACGAAGTCCGCGGGGCCGCGCCCATTATTCACCTCACGGTTCACGTCGAACGGCGAGCCCAGCCACGTTAGCCGGAACATGACCTGGATGTCGTCCTCCTTGACGTTGCGCTGCCCGTCCTTGAAGAAGATGCGGTACCCGTCCTTGTCCTCGATCACGGACTTCAGGTACGCCACGCGCTGCATGGCCTCCTCGTACGAGTTCGCGCCGATCTTGTTCGGCAGCGATGGGATCGCGTAGAAGCCCGTCTCGACGAGCTTCGCGACGATCTCCTGGATCGAGAGGATGAACTGGTCCTCGACCCCGCGGACCCGCTCGGCGCTCTGCGCGACGGCGCCCTCGCCCTCCAGTTCCTTGAACTTGATGTACTCGTCGAGGATCTGCGGGTACTTCTCCAGCAGCGTGGCGGCGACGTCGTTCATCTCGGACTTACCGATCGCCCGTCTCGCTCTGAGGGCCTCAATCAGCAGTTCGCCGAGGGCGTGACGGAGCTGCGAGTTGGGGATGGCAACGGCGATGTCGAGGAAGCGGTCCATCATGTCCGTCCGGTTGATCCATGTGTCGTCGCGCGTCAGGATCGCCTTCGGCGTGAGCAGCACGTAGTCTCCCTTGTAGACGGGCAGTGTGTAGCGACCACGCTTCCAAGCCCGGCGGTCGTAGTCGAACTCGACCTTGTCGATGGTGAACGTCCTGCGCAGCGAGACCTTGACGTGCTTGAGGGCGAACGCCTGCGTGTACTCCAGCAGGTATTTCTTGACGAGGTTGACGGTGAAGTCGCTGATCAGGTCTCGTCCGACACCGTCCTTGATTAGCGCGAACTTCTCGACATGCGGGGAGTCGGAAATACCCTCCTCGCCGAAGTTCTTGAGGGGACCTCGCATGCTGTGGATCATGGCGCGCGCGAAGGTCTTGCCGAGGCCGCTACCGCCGTTGCCGGTCTTGCTGAACCCCAGCCAGTTCTGCTTGACCTCCGGGAAGTAGAACAGACGCTCAATGACTGGCGTTGGGAGGGACTGGACGCGGTTGACGAGGTCGCGGAGGAACACCACGTACTTGATGACCTCGGAGTGCAGGTCGTTGAGCTCCGGCTGATCGCTCTCGAACAGCAGGAAGGGGTCCACGAACATCGGGAGGTCGTTAATCAGAGAGATGTTCAACGCGCCGTACGTCTCCAGCGCGTCGGGATCGACCTTGAAGTGGTCGCTGAAGTAGATGTCGACGCCCATGCCCTCCCATGAGAGCACATGCGTTCGCGGCACGCGGGCGAAAACGCGCCGAAGCGGACGACAGGGTGGGCACGTTGCCTGTGATGCTTCGCGGCAACCCGTACGCCCTTGACCGACTCGGCCACCTTACCGGGCGATGGACCCTGCATCTGACTTCAGTGCGGCAAAGGCGCCATGGTGCACCTCAGCACGAAGCCCGCCACGAACTCCGCACCCAGCGCGGACGCTCAGACCGTCGCGTTTAGGTCGTCGACAGCGGTGGCGAGGGCGCGCGCCACGTTGGTGGCAACGGCGTGACCAACGGGCGTGCGAACGAAAAGGTTAGGGTGGAGAGCGTTCCTACTCTTCCGGATGTCATGGGGCGTGCAGGCTCCAATACCGACCGTGAGAAAGCCGTTGGCGGTGCACCAGTCAATGAGGCCTTGGAGCTTCAGGCTACGTGCCTTGGGCGCGCGCTTGGCTACCGCCGTCTCTCGGAGAATCCCTTCGAAGATGCCACCGATGAGCGTGCACTGTGTGAGCGGCACTCTGGGGCACACCATTTCGTACTCGTCGGCGTAGAACTCGACAGCGGGCAGGTACGTGACACCCGTGCGCGTGGCACCGTTCGCCTTCCAGTTAGCCACTGCAGTTGCCACGGTCACGCACGGCGGCACAGGCCTGACGAACAGCCTCTTCAGCGGCCCGAGGAGTTCGAGGGTGGCCTCGGGCGTCGGTAGCGTGTGAAGTCGACCAGGGACGACGCCAGGGACGTCGCGGAGCTGGTACACGACGTCGCCAAGCACGAGCAGGGCGAGGGGAGCACCGAGCACCTCGGCGAGCCGGACGGGCTGTCGTGATTCGACGTTGTCTCCCTGGCGGCGCGTCCGTACTTCGAGCACGGCGAGCACCCCACCTTGGAAGAGCAGCACGGCGTCCGCGCGCAGCGTCGTCCGGCCCACCTCAATGGCGAATCCGAGGACGAGCTCCCAACCCAACTCGCGCAAGGTCCGGTAGACAGGATGGTCGGGAATCATGCGGTCGTCACGTTCTCTCATGTCGGGGTCAGTGTATGCCGCGCCCGCCATGAAGAGACCTGAAGTTGCCGCCCCAGGTGAGGCTCGCCTCGGGACCCATACGCACGACCGCGTGCGTCGACGCCGTTATCGAGGGGCCCCCTCCAAGCCGGACAACCTTCTGATCCGAGAATTCGCCTCTCGATTCAGTTGGGTGGCCACCTCACGCAGCAAGGCCGCCTCGACGAAAAGGCCTACTCCTCTCGCAAAGTCCTTCCGTTTCAATGGGCTATGTTTCGCAACACGGCGGAGGAAGGCTGCTATCCGGCGTAGCTATCGAAGTCGTGCCGGACCATCACGGCCGGCCTGACTTCGGGAATGGGCGCGGCTGTCGTGCCTCCACGCGCTTGATGGCACCCCCGTCACTCGTGACAACACCATGCACGTCTTCGAAAGCATCCGGCGTCGAGAACGACGAGTGGCTCACGTTCTTGCCATTCCGTTAAAATGCTGAGCTAGTCTGCGAGTAATGTTCGCACAGAATCGCTTCGAACCGTGCAGGCCGTCGCATGGTTCCTGAACCCGGTCAGCTTGTAGAGGTTCGCCGACGCCGCTGGATCGTCGGGGACGTGCGCGCGGCCTCCCTCGACACTGGGAACCTCTCGTATCTCGTTCGCGTCACGTCGGTAGACGAGGACGGCCCGCGCGACGAACTCGACGTCGTTTGGGACCTGGAGCCCGGCGCGAGGGTGCTGGAGCGGGCGGGGCTGCCCAAGCCCGCGGCAGCCGACGCCGCCGAGGACTTGGACGCCTTTCTCGACGCTGTGCGCTGGGGCGCCGCCACGAATGCCGACCGCGCGTTGCTCCAAGCGCCGTTCCGCAGCGGCGCGACAATCGAAGACTTCCAACTCGACCCCGTCGCGCGGGCCGTCGACATGGCCCGCGTCAACTTGTTGATCGCCGACGACGTGGGCCTTGGCAAGACCATCGAGGCGGGCTTGGTAGTGCAGGAACTGCTGCTGAGACACCGCGCGCGAACCGTGCTGATCGTCGTGCCCGCCTCGCTGCAGGTGAAGTGGCAAACCGAAATGCGCGAGAAGTTCGGCCTGGAGTTTCGCATCGTCGACACCGCCTACCTGCACGACTTCCGCCGGCGCCGCGGCATCCACGCGAACCCCTGGACGTCGTACCCGCGCTTGATCACGTCGATGGACTGGGCGAAGAGCGGCGAAGGACTGCGTCTCATCGACGACGTGTTGCCGCCGCACACGACGTACCCCCGGCGGTTCGACGTCCTGATCGTCGACGAAGCCCACAACGTGGCGCCGGCCGCGAGCGACAACTACGCGGTCGACAGCCAGCGGACCCGATTGATCCGCAAGCTCGCGCCGCACTTCGAGCACAAACTTTTTTTGAGCGCGACCCCGCACAACGGGTACCAGCAGTCCTTCACGTCCTTGCTCGAACTCCTGGACGACCGGCGCTTCTCACGCTCGGTTCAGCCGGACCCGAAGCAACTGCAGCAGGTGATGGTGCGCCGCCTCAAAAGCGAACTCGTGGACTCGGAAGGACGACCGCTCTATCCTCGCCGGGAGTTGCGCGCACTCGACGTCGAATACGACGCCGAGGAACGCGAAGTTCACGGTGTCCTGTCCGAGTACGCGAAGTCCCGGCTCGAAACCTCGAGCGGCACGCGGCACGAGTACGCCACCAGCTTCGTGCTCAAGCTGCTCAAAAAACGCCTCTTCTCCTCGCCGCGCGCCTTCGCCAGGACCCTTGCCGCACACCGCACCAGCCTGGAAGGAACACGGGAGCGCCGCGAACACGGCGATCTCGACGACCGCGTCCTGCGCAGGGCCCTCCTCCTCGCCGAGGAGGACCAAGCCGACGACGTCGAAGCCGAGCGTCTCCAGGACGAGGCGACGCACGCGGCGAGCGCCGTGGCGACCCTGCTCACCTCCGAGCAGAAGTCGTTGCTGCAACGCTTGACCTCGTGGGCGGAACGTGCCAAGAACAGGCCCGACGCCAAAGCCCGCGCCGTGCTGGCTTGGCTACGACGGGAAGTTCGCCCCGAAGGCGAATGGAGCGATCGTCGCGTGATCATCTTCACCGAGTACCGCGACACCATGACCTGGCTGGAGGAAATCCTCGCCGCGAACGGGTACGCGGGCGAACGGCTCGCGAAGTTGCACGGTGGTCTGCCGCACGACGAGCGTGAGGTCGTCAAGGCATCCTTTCAGGCTGACCCGTCGGTGTCGCCCGTGCGAATATTGCTGGCGACCGATGCGGCTTCAGAAGGCATCGACCTGCAGAACCATTGCGACACCCTGCTCCACCTCGAGATCCCTTGGAACCCGAACGTCATGGAGCAACGCAACGGGCGCGTCGACCGCCACGGTCAGCGGTCTCCCACGGTGTCGATTTGGCACCCGGTCGGGAAGCGAACCGCGGGTGCGAGCGACACCCGCGAGGTCGACGACTCGGAATTCTTGATGCGAGCTGCCACAAAGGTCGACGCGATCCGGCAGGACCTCGGAAGCGTCGGTCCCGTGCTCGCACGTCGGATCGAAGACGCCATGCTCGGTCGTGCGCGCAGCCTCGACACCAGCGACGCCGAGCGGAAAGCGGACGTGGCCCGCGGTTCGCTCGCGGTCGAACGCCGACTGCGCGACCGGGTCGCCGACCTGCACGCGCGCCTGATGGAAGCGCGCGAGGAATTCGGCTTGGAACCGGCACGCGTCGCGCGTGCCGTGAAGCTCGCACTCCGGCTCGACCATCAATTGCCGCTCGTGCCGGTCTCCTTGCCCGGTGCACCGGATGGCACGGTCTTCGACGTCCCCGTCGCGACCGGATCATGGGGTCGCGCGAGCGCCGGGTTGGAACACCCGTTCACCAACGTGCGTCGCTCCATCACGTTCGACTACCAAGTCGCCAAAGGACGCGATGACGTCGTCCTGGCCCACCTCGAACACAACCTCGTGCAACTCGCGCTCCGCCTGCTGCGCGCGGAAGTGTGGTCTCTCGAGGAAAACAAGCGGCTGCACCGTGTCACCGTCCGTTCCGTTCCCGACGAGTTGCTCCCCGTGCCGGTCGTCGGCGTGTGGTCCAGGCTGGTCGTCACGGGCGGCGACCACCGCCGACTCCACGAAGAGCTGACCTTCGCCGGCGGGGAGCTGGGGCACGACCGCTTCGTACGCATCCCGCAGGTGCTCCGCATGCGCGAACTTGAGCGGGCGTCCTCGCCAGGAAAGGTGAACGAGGGGCTGTTCCACGCGCTGGCCGATCGCTTCGGGCGTCACGAAACGTCGATCCTGGCGGCAGTGGAGGCTCGGACGCGCGACCGCATGGCGACGCTCGTCAACACCCTGGAACGCCGGGCGAAAGCGGAGGCCGAGGACGTCGAGCGCGTGCTCGACGATCTGGAAGCCGCGCTGCGCCGCGAGATCGAACACGAGGAGCCGATTCAACCCATGCTGTTCTCCCCACCCGAAGCCGAGCAGCTCAAACGAGACCGTGCCGCGCTGCGCGAACGCCTGCGGCGGATTCCCGAGGAGCGCGCCCGAGAACTCGAAGCGACCCGGCAGCGGCATGCCGATCCCACCCCCCGCACCTTCCCGGTCGCGGTGGTCTTTCTGGTTCCCGACTCCACACTGCGGGGGCGTGCCTGATGAGACTCTTCTCCGAAACGGACTCCACCCTCGACTGGCTCTCCCTGGTCGACGTCGCCGGCGCCTGGTTCGCGCCCGACGTCCTCGGCGCGGAATTCCAGCAAGGTCTCGACACCCTCGACCCCGGGACGCGACGCCGCGTCCACGAGGCCTGGAGGGAGTGGCGGGAGGCCGTCGTCGACGAGGACCCGCTGCTCGCCGGCCTGCATCGGGAGTGGGTCAAGATCGTGCTCGACGAGGTCCTGTCGTACGGACCCCCTCTGCTGACGCCCGTCGACCCGGAGGGGAACACGTTCGTCCATGTCGTCCCGGAGTCGGGGGAAGCGCTGCGTCCGACCTTCGTGGTAGGACGTGCCGACAACGCGCCGAAGCTGCTGGTCGTCGTCCACGATCCCAACACGCCCCTCGACAAGCCGCTCGCGCGGGCGCGCGGCACCTCCTCGCCGCTCGAACGCACGGTGACGCTGTGCCGCGGCCTGGGGGTCCGTTCGGCGATCGTGACGAACGGCGAACGCTGGGCCTTCGTGGACGCGCCGCTCGGATCGGTGTCCGGCCACGTCTCGTGGTACGCCCGTTACTGGTGGCAAGAAGCCGTGACCTTGCGCGCCTTCCACTCCCTGCTGAACGCGCGTCGCCTCTTCGGCCGAGACGAGGGCACTCCGTGGGCCTTGCTGGACCGCTCGGCCGAGTACCGCGAGGAAGTCACGTCCACCCTCGGCCAGCAGGTCGAGCGCGCCGTCGAAGTGCTCGTGCACTCCATCGACCGCGCGAACCGCGACAAGGGGGACGCGCTGCTGCACGACGTTTCCCCCACCGAACTGTACGAAGCCGGCCTCACGGTGATGATGCGGCTCGTCGTCCTGCTGTGCGCGGAGGAGCGCGGCCTGCTTCTCCTCGGCGATCCCACCTGGGACGAAAGCTACGCCGTGTCGACGTTGCGCGGCCAACTCGACGAGGCCGCCGATCGTGACGGCCCCGCGGTCCTGGAGCGGCGTCACGACGCTTGGAGCCGCCTGCTGGCGACCTTTCGGGCGGTGTACGGCGGCGTCGAGCACGAATCCTTGCGTCTCCCGGCGCTCGGCGGTTCGCTGTTCGACCCGGACCGCTTCCCGTTCCTCGAAGGCCGCACCAAGGACACGAGCTGGCGCGACAAGGGCGCCGAGCCTCTCCCGATCGACAACAGGACCGTGCTGCTGCTGCTCTCGGCATTGCAGAAACTCGAGCGCGGCGACGGGGCGCAAGTGCTCTCGTACCGCGCTCTCGACGTGGAACAGATCGGCCACGTCTACGAAGGGTTGCTGGAACGCACGGTCACGCGCCTCCCGGAGCCGACGCTCGGCCTCGAAGGATCGGCCAAGTTCCGCAATCCTTCGGTGAAGCTCGCCGAACTCGAATCCGCCCAGCTCGACGGAACGGCCAAGCTCGTCGACTTCCTGGTCAAGAAGACCGGCCGCGCCAAGCCCGGCTTGACGAAGGCGCTTGCCAAGGAAGTCGGGGACACCGACCGTGCCCGCCTGTTGCAAGCGTGCGAAGGAGACCGCGCCCTGCTGGAACGCGTCCTGCCCTTCGCGCGCCTGCTGCGGCTCGACGCGTGGGGGGAGCCGATCGTGTACCCTGCCGGCGCCTTCGCCGTGACCTCGGGAGACGAACGGGGCACGACCGGCGCGCACTACACGCCGAAGGCGCTGACCGAACGAGTGGTCGCGACCACGCTCACGCCACTCGCGTACCATGGTCCAGCTCAAGGGCTGCCACGCGAGGACTGGCGGCTCAAGACGCCAGGAGAGCTGCTCGACCTCAAGGTGTGCGATCCGGCGATGGGCTCGGGCGCTTTCCTGGTGCAAGTCTGTCGTTGGCTCGGCGATCGAGTGGTCGAGAGTTGGGCGAACGCCGAAGCCGGCGGGAAGGTGGTCGACGCCTTCGGTGAGGTCCGAGAGACCTCCGAGGGCGTGGAGCCACTCTCGAACGACGCGGAGGAGCGCCTGCTGCTCGCTCGTCGCCTCGTCGCCGAGCGCTGCGTGTACGGCGTGGACATCAATCCGTTCGCCGTCGAACTCGCCAAGTTGTCGTTGTGGCTCGTGACGCTCGCGAAAGGCCGGCCCTTCGGCTTCCTCGACCACAACCTTCGCCACGGAGACAGCCTGCTCGGCCTGCACGCATTGAGGCAACTCACGGAACTCGCCATGACGCCCACTGGGAAGCAGCTCCTGTTCGCAGGGGACGTCGAACGTGCCGTGAAGGCAGCCGTCTCGGCGCGAAGTCGGCTGCGCGACACCCCGATCCTCGACATCCAGGACGTCGAGAAGATGGCGAAACTCGATGCCGAGGCGCGCTCCGTCCTCGAACGTCCACACCTAGCCGCCGACGCCATGATCGGTGAGGCGCTGCGCCACGCGGCCGCTCCTCAACGCCTGGAACCCGCCCTGATTGTGCTAGCGAACGAGGTCGGAGGTATGCTGAAAGGTGACCATGCGGGAGAGGCGGCCGTTGCAGCGCGCGCGCGCGCGGCTCTCTCGACGGATGTGCCGACCCGAAAGCGTCGGCACAGACCGTTCCACTGGCCGCTCGAGTTTCCCGAGGTGTTCGTCCGCGGCAATGCCGGCTTCGACGCTTTCGTCGGTAATCCTCCTTTCCTCGGTGGACAAAAGATTACGAGCGCTATGGGAGCGGCGTTCCGTGACTACCTGGTGAGCTTCCATGCCGACGGCAACAAGGGGTCGGCCGACCTTGTGGCCTACTTCTTTCTGTCGTGTCATGACCTTCTCCGCGAAGCGGGCTACCTGGGCTTGATCGCCGTGAACACCATTGCCGAAGGCGCTACACGAGAAATCGGATTGGCGCGACTAACGTCAGAGGAAGCAGTCATCTTCGAGGCACATCCGAACGAGTCCTGGCCTGGCAAAGCTGCAGTCGTGACTAGCCGAGTTCACATCACGAAAGGTGACTGGGGAGGCAAGAAGATCCTTCTCGACCGCGACGTTCAGCTAATTTCAGCTTTCCTGACCGACCAAGCCGACAAAAAGGCACTGCCCCTGAAATCGAATGAGGGCAAGTCGTTCCAAGGCTCTATCACCCTGGGGCAGGGCTTCGTCCTTGAGCCACACGTTGCAAGTCGACTACTCGAGACGGCAGAGAATCGTGAAGTGCTATTCCCGTACCTTATTGGAGACGATCTTACAACTCATCCGCAGCAACACGCATCCCGATGGGTCATTAACTTCTGGGATTGGCCCCTTTCACGTGGTGCTGAAGGAGTTTGGGTAAGTGCCGACGAGGTCCAAAGGCGAAACTGGTTAAAGGTGGGAACCGTGCCGTCAGACTTTCCAGGGCACGCAGCTGAGGATTATCCCAGCGTTCTAACTATCGTAGAAAGGGACGTCAAGCCTGACCGTCAGCGGAAAGATGAGAATGGCAGATTTTTACAGAGAGAGGCCCGAGCCCTACGGTGGTGGCAGCATGCAGAGAAAGCAACGGGCTTGTACCATTCGATTGGACGGGGCGCGAACTTTTGGAGCCACCCCCGTGATTGGAGCCAGCAAAAACCTGCACCCGCTGAAGTAATTTGTTTCGCGACCGGAGCCACCAAGTATCCGTCGTTCGAGTTCTGTTCCAACTATCAAGTCTTTGCTAACACACTAGGAATAATCACGCTGTTCGACAACGACAGCTACGCGATCCTGAACTCGTCGATCCACGGGGTTTGGGCGTGGAAGTACGGTTCGCGGATGAAGCGAGACCTTCGCTACACGCCGACCGACTGCTTCGAGACTTTCCCATTTCCCTCTAAGGACAACGAGTTGCATGCCCTCGGTGCGGCTCTGCGGGCAGCTAGGAAGCGAGGTCACGCCTCATTCGACGTCGGCTTGACGGACCTCTACAACATGTTCCACGATCCCGAAGTCGAGGACGAAGCCATCCTTGAGCTGCGACGCGTCCACCGTCTCGTGGACGAGCGACTCGCAGCCCTGTACGGCTTCGATTTCGACCTCGAACACGGTTTCCACGACGTTCCCTTCCTGCCCCCCGAAGACCGGAGGCGCTTCACTGTCTCGGAGGCGGCTCGCCTCGAGGTCCTGCGTCGCCTCGCGGACCTCAATCAGGAGCGCTACGACGAAGAGCAGGCCGAAGCGGAGATCCCCGTGAAGCCCACCAAGCCGGGGACGCGAGTCTCGAAGGGTACGTCGACCGACCGACAACCGAGCCTCCTGGATTCCGCGCCGACGAAGAGGAGTGATTCCGCATGACGAACGAGGTACGGCGCCGGCGAGGCGCTCCCGAAGAGCGACCGCCGCGAATTCCCAACGCGTGGTTGATCGGCCGCAACGATTGGACGCGGCTCGATGTCCACACGCTGGTCCTCCCGGGCGACAAGGAGCGGTGGCGCGACCTGGAGGAGGGCGACGCGGTGCTCGTCGCGGAGGAGCACGGTGGAGAGTGGCGCGCCGTGCACGTGGGGGGCATCTTCCGCGTACGCTCCACCGCTTCCGAAACGACCTACTACTTCGACGTGACTCGCGCGATCGACGGAGAACCTTCGCTGGAGTCGCTGAGCCTCGGCGGTCACGATCCCCGCCTCCTCGCCTCGCGCCTCGGCTGGACGGCGTTCGAGGCCGCGATCCGGGCAAGCCTCGGGATGGGCTACGCGGAGTTGCCGACCAGTCGCGACCAAGCGTACCTGCGCGAGCTGCTGAGGCTTGCCGTCGTCGACGACCTGCTCGGGCCCGCGGACGGACCGCACGAGGAAATCGTCGAGATGAGCGTGCGCGACCGCTACCTGGTCGGGAAGCTCGCTCCGGTGGACACGACGGCGAACCCGATTCTATCGAACGAGGACGACCAGGACGAGGAGCCGGAAGATTTACGCCCGCGCGAAGGTGTGGCGGCGGACCCGGGTCAGGAGCTGGGGGGAGCGTCGGGTCGCACGAGTCCCGAGGACGACGTCGCCGAACTCGACGCGTCGCGCAACGCGTCGATCGTGCCGTCTTCGTTCGGCATGACCTTCTGTCTGGATGCCGGTACCACGCACGTCGAAGTCGAAGCGACATGGGGCCGCTACGAACGCCGCGAAAGCGAGCGGCACGTGAACGAGCGGACCGAAAAGCCGTTGCGTGCCTGGAAGCGGCGGCCGTCGGGCGGTAAGTTCGCGTTGCACCTCGCCGGAGACGTCGTCGAGCCCGTCGCGCCCGACCCCGCCTGCCCGTCGGTCGTCGTCCGCGGACGCGTGCGACTCCATCCGAACGGCCGGGATCGGCTCGTGACGCTGTTCCTGGTGAACACCCAACGGACTCCGGACGCGAACGTGGACGCCGCGTGGCTCTTTCAGCCCGAACTGGTCGTCCGCGACCTCGGCAGAGTCGGCTCCTTCCGGCGCCGTCCGCCCCTCGAGCCGGACGGAAGCGATCCGGAGCGCGAGGCGCTCGCGATGCTGTACCGCGAGCAAGTCGAGTTCGCGGTGGGTCACGGCGTCGCCGTCGCGGCGCGCGTCGCTCCCGGCGATCCTGAGCGAGCCACGGAAGTCCGGACAGGGGTGATGCCCAGCTACGAAGTGCCCATCACGGAAACGCCTCCCCAGGACGACCTGCCGAGCGACTTCCTCGACATGCGGCGCCTCGCGGCGATGGACCGCAACGCGCTGACCTCCGGGCTGGACGCCTTCGTCGCGTCGTACTCGAGCTGGATCGAAGCCCAGCGCGCGAAGGTGGGTCACGGCGTCGACGGCTGGGACGACACGGCGAAGGAGGCGCTGAAGCGCTGCGAACACGTGCGCGACCGTTTGCAGGTGGGCGTGGACGTACTTCGGGGAGACGACGAAGCGCTCGCAGCGTTCCGCTTCGCGAACCTCGCGATGGCCGACCAGCGAGTCCGGTCCATCTACTCGCTTCGGCGTCGTCGCGGCGAGACGCTCTCGCCGAGCGACGTCGACACCCCGGGCAACCACTCGTGGCGCGCCTTTCAGCTCGCGTTCGTGCTGCTCGGCATTCCCTCGCTCGCCGATCCGGCGCACAAGGACCGCACCGACCCGGTGGAGGGCGAGGCGGACTTGCTCTGGTTTCCGACGGGCGGCGGCAAGACCGAGGCGTACCTGGGCGTGGCGGCCTTCGCGATGGCGATGCGCCGTCTCCGCCCCGACCTCGGTGGCCTCGACGCGTCTCGCGGCCTCGCCGTGGTCATGCGGTACACGCTGCGCCTGCTGACGATGCAGCAGTTCCAGCGCGCGAGCGCGCTGTTGTGCGCGATGGAGCAGTTGCGTACGGCGGCACCCGACGTGTGGGGGCGGTCGCCGTTCCGGATCGGCTTGTGGGTCGGGCAGAAGAGCACGCCCAACACGGTCGCGGAAGCGCACGAGGCAATCAAGGCGGAAAAGGAGGGCAAGCGCCCGCGCAGCGCGAGCCCGGCGCAGCTCACGACCTGTCCGTGGTGCGGATCGACGATCGAGCCGAAGCGCGACGTCGTGGTGGACCGCGAGCGGGGCCTCACGCACCTTTACTGCCCCAACGTCGCCGACGCCTGCCCGTTTTCCGACACCCGTGGGGACGGGCTCCCGGTCGTGGTGGTCGACGAGGAGCTGTACCACCGGCCCCCGACCATGCTGATCGCCACGGTCGACAAGTTCGCGCTGATGGCGTGGAAGGGCGAGGTGAGGACCTTGTTCGGCCGGGTCGAACGCGAGTGCCCTCGGCACGGCCTGCTCTGGCCCGACTCGGACTGCACCGGCAATCATCCCGCGAAAGGCAGCCTCCCGAAGACGACGGTCCGGAACGTTCGAGCGATTCGGCCGCCCGACTTGATCATCCAGGACGAGTTCCACCTGATCTCGGGACCGTTGGGAACCATGGTCGGCTTGTACGAAACGGCGGTGGACGCGCTGTGCTCGTGGAAACTCGACGACGGGACGACCGTTCGGCCCAAGGTCATCGCGTCGACCGCGACGGTGCGCAAGGCGGCCGAGCAGGTCAACGGGGTGTTCCTACGGTGCGTGGCCGTCTTTCCCCCACACGGTCTCGACGTCGGGGACAACTTCTTCTCGAAGCAGACCCCGACCGACGAGAAGCCGGGGAGGCTCTACCTGGGCGTATGCGCGCCCGGCTCGTCCAAGCCCGCGATGCTCATCCGCGTGTACGTCGCTCTCCTCACCGGAGCCCAGGCGCTCTTCGAACGTTTCGGAGACGCCGCCGATCCCTACATGACGCTCGTGGGATACTTCAACGCGCTGCGCGAGCTGGGCGGCATGAAGCGCCTTTCCGAGGACGACGTGCAGACCCGTTCGTTCCGCGTCCAGATGAGCCAGATCGCTCGCCCGGGGCTCGCGCAGCGCTCCGTGCGCGAAGTCGTCGAGCTCACGTCGCGCGTGTCGAACCGGGACATCCCGCTCACGCTGGACCGACTGGAGACGAAGCACAAGCGGGCGTGGTCGAAAGGCGAGGCGCGCGCCGTGGACGTCGTGCTCGCCACGAACATGCTGTCGGTGGGGGTCGACGTGAACCGCCTCGGGGTGATGGCCGTCAACGGGCAACCGAAGACGACCGCCGAGTACATCCAGGCGACGAGCCGCGTCGGCCGCTCGTTTCCCGGACTGGTCGTCACCGTGCTGTCCTGGTCGCGTCCGCGCGACCTCTCGCACTACGAGTCGTTCGAGCACTACCACGCGACGTTCTATCAGCACGTGGAAGCGCAGAGTGTCACACCGTTCGCTCCGCGCGCGCTCGACCGCGGCCTCACCGGCACGCTCGTGAGCTTGGTGCGCCTGGACGACGCGGGCCTCAATCCCAACGAAGGCGCGGCGGTGCTGGGCGGCGGGCCGAGCCCCGAACCCGCGGCGGCCACGTCGATCGTCGAGCGCCGCGCCGGCCTCGTGACAGGCAGGAGCGCCGCCGGAGACGACGCGCGCGACATGGCCCGCGCGCGCTTCGACCGCTGGATCCGCGAAGCGTCGCGTCCCGGTCGCGTGCTGGGCTACCAGGAAGGCGGCGGCACGGTCGCCCCGCTGTTGCAGGCTCCGGGTGCCTCACCCTGGGCCGAGTTCACGGTGCCGATGTCGATGCGTGAGGTCGAGCCGGGAGTACGCCTTGTGATGGACAAGTCCGCGATGTCCGACGGTCCCGCTTGGCGGGCCGCGCCCGCCGAGCACGAAGGAGTCGAATCATGAGCAAACCCACCACCGCGCCCGTCGGGACCGTCCGCCCGAGTCAGCTCCTGTGGACGTACGGCCCAGGCGCACTCGTCGACCTGCCCAACCTCTCGGTCGTGACCATGGGGCTCGACCTGTGGCGGGAGAGCCTGTGCGAAGTCTTGGACGAACCACGTTTGCTCGCCGCGGTGCGCCGGTCGCTGGGACCGCAGGTGGAGCGGCTGCGCAAACCTCCCGTGGCCGAGGACGACGCCGACCCCTTCTCCGCCGAGGCGCATCAAGGGGTGCCCGTCCGGCCGTTCCCACGTTGGCTGCGCTGCGTCCGCTGCGGCCTGCTCGCCGAGTACGACTCCGGCCTGTTCGACCTCGACCCGGACCCGTTCCGACCGGAGCGGACCTCGTTCGTCCACACGAACTGCGACAAGGGCAAGAAGAGCGACGCGGTACCCGCCCGGTTTCTGCTCGCCTGCGGTCATGGGCACCTCGACGACTTCCCTTGGCACTGGTTCGTCCACGGCGGGCCCTCGGCCTGTCGAGGAACCCTGAGGTTCTTCGAACGCGGCGCGTCCTTGCAGACCGAGAACCTGTGGGTGCGCTGCGACGAGTGCGAATCCGCGAAGTCCCTGGCCCACGCGTTCGGCGAAGAAGGCCGCCGCGCGCTTCCCGCCTGTCGGGGGCGGCACCCTCACCTCGATCGCTACGACAGCGACTGCGAGGCCAGGCCGCGCGCGGTGGTGCTCGGCGCGACCAACGCCTGGTTCCCCGTGACGCTCTCGGCCCTCGCCATCCCACTCGCCGAGGACAGGCTCGGCCAGTTCGTGCAGGACGCCTGGGAAGACCTCAAGGAAGCGGACGACGTCGGCGAGCTCAAGGGAGTGCTGAAGACGTTGCGCAAGCGAGGACGCTACCCGGTGCTCGACGAGGTGACGCCCGAAGACGTCTGGTCTGCCATGGAGCGCGAGCGGTCGGGCGCCGGCGGTGCCGAACCGGACGGCGTGACGGAAAGCGACATGAAGCGGCCCGAGTGGACCGTGCTCACGAGCCCCTCGTCGTCGTCCGCATGGCCCCACTTTCTCAGCGAGCGGGTCGCGGTGCCCGCCGGGTTCGAGGCTTTCCTGTCGGAAGTGTCGCTGGTGAAGCGGCTGCGCGAAGTGAACGCGCTCCTCGGGTTCTCGCGCATCGACTCGCCCGAAGAGATCCGCGACATCAGCGCGCACGAACGGATCGCCTCGCTCACCGCCGACCCGCCCCGCTGGGTCCCCGCGTCCGAGGTACACGGAGAGGGGGTCTTCCTGAGGTTCGACGAGCGCACGTTGCGCGCCTGGGAAGGGTGGTCCGCCGTCGGCGAGCGCGACGAACGCTTGCGACGCGGGCATCGCGGCTGGCGCACGAGCCGCGAGCTTCCCCCGGAAGCTAACTACCCGGGCGTCCGCTTCGCGATGCTGCATACGCTGTCGCACCTGCTGATCCGCGAGTTCGCGCTGGAGTGTGGGTACGGAGCCGCCAGTATCCGCGAGCGCATCTACGCCGAGGACGACCCGAGCGACCCGATGGCGGGCATCTTGCTCTACACCGCCGCCCCCGACTCGGACGGGACGCTGGGTGGCCTGGTGGAGCTCGGCAAACCGGAGAACCTCGGCCGGATCATGATCCAGGCGCTTCGACGAGCGAGGATCTGTTCCTCGGATCCTTTGTGCTCCGAACACGACCCGGGTCAGGACCGTTCGTTGCACGCCGCGGCCTGCCATGCGTGCAACTTCGTGGCAGAAACGTCGTGCGAGCGAGGCAATCGCTACCTGGACCGGGCGCTGCTCGTTCCCACGTTCGAATGCTCGACGGCGGCCTTCTTCGGGAGCCTGTGACGTGCCGGCGCCCGCCGCAGGCAGCTTGTGGCAGGCTGTGGCGCGTCTCGCGGCTGCGCTTCCGCCCGAGCGCGTCGAGCAGCTCGCGCGCTACGTCGAGGGAAGCGATCTTCCTCGCGAACTCGACCACGTGCTGCCTGGCGCCGCGTCGGAGGTCGTCTCCTCGCTCGGCGCCGGCTGGATGGCGGAGCCCGTCCCGGGAGCACAGCTCGCGAGCGCCCTGCGCGGTGCGGTATCCACGGCGAGCGAACTGAGGCGCGCGTCGGAGGTCGCCCTCGCTTGGACCGGTCCGACGTCCCCATTCCTGTCGGTGCGCCACACCGAACGCGTCCTGCTCGAACTGATCGACGGGGCGCACGAGCGTGTCTTCCTCGTCAGCTACGTGGCGTACGTGGTCGACAGTGTCGTCAAGGCCCTGAACCAAGCTTGCGGGCGAGGGGTGAACGTCTCGATTCTGCTCGAGACGTCGGCCGAGCGAGGGGGGCGGCTGTCTGTCGACTCGATCGCGTTGCTGAGGTCGCGCGTGCCGTTGGCGACATTGTACGAATGGAATCCCGCCGCCAAGACCGGGGCGGTGCACGCCAAGTGCGTCGTCGTGGACGGCCACGCCTGTCTGGTGACCAGCGCGAACATCACCGACGCTGCGCTCGACCGCAACATGGAACTCGGCGTGTCCATCGTGGGCGGACGCGTGCCCGAGCAACTCGACCGGCACCTACGCGCGTTGGTCGACACGAGGGTGCTCGTCCCGGCGTGACCTCGCGCGTGAAGGTTGGTAGAGTGAGGCCGATCACGGTGCCGACCCCACGACGAACCCCCCGCCATCGCAGCGCAATCGCGAACACCACCGTCGTCGACGTCTTCTGCGGCGTCGGCGGCGTCACTCACGGCTTCGTCCGAGAAGGCTTCAGGGTAGCCGCTGGTCTCGACGTCGACACGTCTTGTCGGTACGCCTACGAAACCAACAACCCCGGCAGCGTGTTCGTCGCCAAAAGCGTCGACGAGCTCGACGTGGCCGACACCTTGAGGGCGTTCTACCCCGCGGGCCACACGAAGGTCCTGGTGGGCTGCGCGCCTTGCCAGCCATTCTCCTCGAACAACACGAAGGGGAAGCAGAACGGCGACTGGAAGCTGCTCAGTGTGTTCTGCGACCTGGTCGCCCGGGTGGAGCCCGACGTGGTGTCGATGGAGAACGTCACCCGTCTTGCCACCTTCCACGGCGGCGAGGTGTTCGAGGGCTTCCTGAACCGGCTCGAGTCGTTGGGGTACCACGTCGCGTGGCGCGACGTGAACTGCCCCGACTACGGCATCCCCCAGAACCGCAAGCGGCTGTTGCTACTCGCGTCCCGCCTCGGGCCGATCGAATTCCTTCCCCCCACTCACACGCCCGAGACGTACCGAACGGTCCGCGAGGTCCTGTCGGAACTGCCGCCCTTGAAGGCCGGTCAGCGTCACGAGGCCGACCCGCTGCACTGGGCCGCCGGTCTCACCGAGCGAAACCTCCAGAGAATCCGCGCTTCTCGGCCCGACGGCACGTGGCGCGACTGGGACGAGACGCTCGTTGCGGACTGTCACCGCAAAAGCACGGGTAAGTCCTTCCCGAGCGTGTACGGGCGCATGTCGTGGGATCGTCCCTCGCCGACAATCACCACGCAGTTCTACGGTTTCGGCAACGGCCGCTTCGGGCATCCCGAGCAGGACCGCGCCATTTCACTGCGCGAAGGGGCTCTGTTGCAGACGTTTCCACGCACCTACCAGTTCGTTCCTCCGAACGGCCGCTGGACCTTCGAGAACCTGGGGCGCCACATCGGGAACGCGGTTCCGGTGGACTTGGCGCGCGTCGTCGCCAAGTCGGTCGCAGTTCACCTCGCGTCCCAGGCGTCACCCGTCGCAGGTTGAGTCGGAAGGTCCGTTTTCGGGGCGGGTGACGAGCTGGACGACGCGTTCGACGACGTCGTCCAGCTCTTTGCGTATCTCGTGCTCCCAGACGCGCAGCACGCGCCAGCCGAGCACCTCCAGCGCGGCGACGTCGCGTCGGTCGCGCGCCATGTTCTGCTCGACCTTCGCCCGCCAGAACGGCTTGAGTCGGTGTCCCCGTTCCTCGAAGCGCCAGCCGTGCCAGAAGTCGCCGTCGACGAACACCGCCACCTTGCACTTGGGAAACACGACGTCCGGCGATCCGGGCAAGCCTTTCACGTTCTTGCGAAAGCGTAACCCCCGACGGTGCAGCGCGGACCGCAAGGCGAGCTCGATGTCGGTGTCGCTGCGGCGAACGTTCGCCATGCGGTCGCGAATCTGTTCGCGGGACATCGGCGCCTTCACGAACGCATCGTGCCGCACGAACGTTCGAGCGTGATGACCCTTCGTTGAGGAAGTCCACAAGACATGCCCAGCGTGCTGGTCACCCAGGACGACAGCGTCGTCAGAGACCCGGCCACGCGTCGTCCTTCACGATGTCAAGCTGCACGCCCAACGCGATCATCGCGTCCAATGCTCGTTCCAGGTTGCTGTTCGTCGGGTCCGCCAGTAACTTGCGAATTGTACGAGGGTCGGCACAGAGGCGATTGGCGAGGTCTTGAGGTGTACGTCCAGCCCCACGCATGTGCGCCCTGAGCCGCACGCAGAACTCAATCGGTGTGCGAATCGCGTGACCGTCGTCGGCAACGATCATCAGTCCCACCGAGCGCATGAGACGGAGGGCCGTACCGACGGTCGTCGAACGGCCACGGTCGACCGTGGTCGCGAGCACGGACAAGTAACTCCCGTGGTTGCTAAGCAAACTTTGCGATGCGGTGTGCGCCGGAATGCCCAGTTCCCACAGCCGCTGTCGTACGGCCGTGACCAGAGTGGGTGCGTAGGTTCGATGCAGAGGGTGTGCCGCGATGCGGGTTTTAGGCGTCATGCCTCAACATTACGGAGCTGATTTTCTCATAAATGTGAACGGGCAGCGTCCTGGACGCATATTATGGTTCCTTGACGTAGCTCGTCCACGTCCGTTGGTGCGCTCGCGACTCGCAGGTCCATACCTGGCCCCTCGTCACTCCTGCCCTCAAGCCAGCGACGCGGACTAAGCCAGTGATGATAAAGGTGTTGACGAACGCTCCAGGGTTGTTCAGCGAATGGTGAAGCAGGCCCTCGTGCTACTGGGTGAGGGTCTGCCGCTTCCATTGAGCGGCCGTCGAAGAATCACGAAATCAGAACTTGCCGCACGGTCGGCACCGCCCGAACGGTACGATCAACTTCCACGAGAGCAGACACTGCCGGGCCGTGAGCGCACCTGTCCGCCGCCTTGTGGCGTCTACCTTCGGTGACTCGAATGACGAACGGGCTTCATCCTTCAACCGCGTCGGCGACCTCGTGTGTCGAGCCGTCCGGCCCGTCGGTGACGAAGAGCACCTCCGCGACCCAGTATTCGTGCTCGGAGTTGGTAACCGGTAGCCGCACAGGAACCTTCACTGGGACGTCTTTTGACGCACCTGACTTCCGGTTACTTTGACACCTACGGGATCTGGCCAGGGGTAGACGTTGCTGCACGACGGACAGCAGTTCCGCCACGGCGCATTCGGGTGCTCTCGTTTCACCAGGGGTGTGCGGACGGGTAAGAACAGGTTCAAGTCGAACCAGGCACCCCACTCGTCGCACGCGGGACAGGAACCCACGAACACCCGCATGCTCCAGCCGTCCGTCAGGAACTCGGGCGCGTGGTGGGTAAGGTACGCCGCGGCGAAGTTGATCGCTCTCGCCTGGGCATCAGGATTGCGTTGCGCCGCGGCGACCACGCCCGTGACCTTGCGCTTCAGCGCCGCGTCTGCTTCGCGCTGGTGCCGTCGGAGTTCCGCAGCGGCGTCCCGCGTGGCCTTGGCGAGCGCGGCTTGGCACGCTCCCTTTCCTTGGCCTGGCTCGTAGGCTTCGAGCCGGTCTGCGGTCCAGGGCTACCATGATCCCGCGTGAGCACCCATGGCGGCAGCAGTCGCGAGTCGATCGGCAGGACGGCCACGCACACCGAGGAGACGCACCCCGTTGGGCGACGCGGGCGGGCTGGCTGACGCCCGCGCCGCCCAACGAGACGGGGCCGCCCACCCGGGATGACGTGGCGAGGACGTTCGCGAGCGCGCTTGGATGACGGAGAAGCGATGACGATGGCGGTAGCTCTCAACACGACGCCCCATCCTGTAGGCGTAGTAACCGACGATGGAGCCGCCTTGAAGCTCCTTGCCACCGAAGAGGGTGCGAGCTTCACGACCAGCTTGACGCTCTTGCGCCGCTGGAGCGAGGTGGCTGAGCTGACCGCACCTGCACTGAGCGAAGCGCTGAATAACCTAAAGTGCGTCTGATAAAGCGCTGTTGCGGCGGAACTGTCTCAATTTGAAGGTCTCGTAGCGCAAGTGGGCTGTCCTCCATCCTGGGTTGCCGGCAAGGCGTTCCTGCCCTGTCGGCGCAGCTCCCGTCTCCAATGGCGAATGGTCGCTGTAACGACATCAAAGGCGTGAGCAGTCACCCTACGGCCTATAAACGACGCAACGCCAATTCCTGGCGATTCATACTCTGGCCAGCCATCTCAGCATCAGCCGGATCATCACCTCGTACACCACCGCTTCAGCGGTTTCCACCAGCGCCTCGTAATCCTTTGCCAACCGTCTCGATTTGCCCAACCAAGCGAAGGTCCGCTCGACGATCCACCTTTTTTTCAGTACGACGAAGCCAGCAGGAACCTCGATGGGAGCTGGCGCAGGGCTGTTCACTTCAACCCACGTTCCCTGCCACCCAGACCAGGGGTGCTTGATGATTTCCAGCTTCCAGCCCAGCTCTTCTTTCATCCAGTTCGCGAGTTTCCCGCTGTACCCCATGTCCGCGAAGACCACGTTCATGCGTGGGAAGGTCGTTTTGAGGTTATCGAGCAGCAACGTGGCGCCAGATCGGTCCTGGATGTCAGCCTTGTGCACCTTCACCCGCATCACCAGCCCGAGGGTATCGACCAGCAAGTGGCGCTTGCGCCCATTGACCTTCTTGCCACCGTCGTAGCCTCGTGGGCCGCCCGCCTCAGTGGTCTTGACGGTCTGGCTGTCAATGATTCCTGCGCTGGGCGTGGTTTCCTTTCCCGCTCGTTCCCGCACCATCTCCCGCAATCTCGTGTGCAACGCTTCCCACACGCCTTCAATGCGCCACAAACGATGGTAGTGATACACCGTCTGCCACGGTGGCAAATCGTGAGGCATCATCCGCCAGCGGGCAAGGCTCCAAAGCGCTTTGGAGCCTGCTCTGCCCAAGACAGGCGTTCCCGCCGCGCAGGATGTAGAACAGGCCGTTGAGGATTTCCCGCAAGGACCATTTGCGTGGTCGGCCAAGGTGGCGTGCTTCAGGAAGGTGGGGTTCGAGGATGACCCATTCTTCGTCCGTCAAATCGTTCGCGTACCCTGAGGTGGCCATCCCTCAGCCTACTCCCGGACCACAAAAATACCGTCTCAGCGCTTTATCAGACGCACTTTAGCAGTGCGTGGAAGGTACAGGCCCGGGCCGCGCCACCCTGAATACAGATGGTGGCTTGCAGGTAGCACTGCCCCATAAAACGCCTCGCTGGTACAAGCGCACCACAGCCTTTACACACCCTCGCCTGGGCATTTAGAGCGAACATCACAACTCATGCGAGCCTTGAAACGCACCTTGGGTCAACGGCCGAAATTCCGCCTGTCGTCCTCCACGAAGCCAGACAACATCGAGAAGGTGGTGCTATACGCGACCGCTTGGAAGTTCCTACAGCGGCAACTCGGCTTGCCGGGACGCACGCGGGGCGGCCTGATCTTCGGGCATCACTTTCAAGACACGCTGCACGTGCTGCTGGCAGGCACGAGCGGGTTGCCGTGGTGGTACAAGCACGACGAGGAACGCGGCGTGCTCGACATCGACGCGCGTTTCACGCTGGGGTGGAGTGAAGCGGTTGGGGAGGTGCTGCAAGGCCACGCGGACTGGTGCGGCAACTGGCTCATTCATTCCGACGAGCAGCTCGCGGAGGCGGAGCGGGATGCAGCTTGGTTTAGGCGCGGTCTGAAGCTCGGCTTGTTCGACGACCGTCATATCCTGATGGTCGTCGGCTTCGAGGAAGGACTGTTTTGGGTCCGGGCGTACTTGCTCGGTGCGCCAAACGAACCCTTCGAGGTGGAGGTCGTCTTCGAGGAAGGCGGTGTCGAAAGAACTCTGCGCCAGATAGCGGACCTCATATCCACAAAGGAGGAATGACCGACCAGCGTTACTGATCGGTCATTGCTCACAAGTGGGCGCTTTGCGATGTTAATCCTGTTGCTCACGCTTGAATCGGGCTGCGAAAAACTTGCCCTTCTTTCGCTGGTCCGCTTTCCTGCCCTGCTCAATCCGTTTTTGACTCCATGCCTTCGCCCACACCACCTTGTCGTTTTTGATCCAATAGTGAGACTGGCAGGGCAAGCTCCAGTTGCCGATGGACGGAGAGAGCGAGACCGTTTCCCCGTCGTAAATAAGCGACCAGTCAGTCGGGCTAAGGGGGAGGTTAACTTCCTGGCCACAACCGCAAGCGCACTTGTGAGCGACTGTGGCATACACGATGCTCACGTACACTACGCTGTCCTCCAAGCGTGCGGGAATGGCGGTCACGAACTCGTGGTGAAGTGCTGTCACGTATCCTCGTTGAGCAAGTGGTTGCCGTCGATGCTGTACACGCTGTGCCGCTCGTTGTCGAAATCGGCGTAAAAGCCGCATAACTTCTTCCACCGAATGACTGCCAAGGCGGCATTGAGGGCGTTGAGGTCCGCCACTTGGACGTTGCGGGAGTACACGTCGTCCGCGGGCACGTCGCCCAAAGGCAGGTGGGGGCTCACGCCTCGGGCCGTGCGCTCACGTGTCTCCGTCGTCACGCGAAGGGAGCCGAGCAGCCGTTCGTCAACAACCGACAACCCCATCCCAACGTCAATGAACGGCACGTTGACGGCGCGGAGCGCGGAAACGACCAAATTGCGCGCCGCGACACCTTCCAAGCAAATGAACACGAAGTCCATTTCTGTGAGCAGGTGCACGTTCGACTGCTCAATGTAAAAATCGTGGCACACGATGCCGCGGTGCATTCGGGAGTAAATGTCGTGGAAGTACGCGGCCTTTTGAGGCCGGTCGCGCAAGTCCTCAAGGGTAGGCGCCCCAGGAGCACGAAAAGCATTGTGATTCGAGAAGGTGTCACCGTCAAAGATATGAATTTGTTTGACGGGGGTCTTGGCGACGAGATCGAGCATGTAACCGCCCGTTCCACCCAACCCGACAATGGCGATTTTTTCGACCTCGAGCTTGCGAGCCAACAGGTTGATCTCCGCGCGGCTGGAAGCGGTGTCGCGGTAATGGAACACCGAATCTTCCGCCGCTTCAGCCTGCTCGTCCAGAGTTACCCGTCCGCGCTGCGTAACCGTGGAATCGATGACTTGCGCCTGCGAACTCAGGATCGCAGCGTAGGTAGTCATCTTGTCGTAGTAGTCCCCATACCCCTGAGGCGGCTTGCTCGAAAACGAATGGTGAACAGTTAATTCGTGATCAAGCTGCTGAGTAAACGTTTGGTGCTCGATCGCCGAGAGTTTGGTGCCGTCACTTCTGCAGGGGTGGCCCCCAATAAAGTAGGCAACATGTGTGCTAGGCGTGGTCGTGATGTCGCCGGCAAGGGTGAGCTCCGAAACGAGAATGCCGAACTTTACCTCGCGTTCGGCATTCACGTACGGGACGTCCCTGATCAGTAGGTAATTGTTGCGGACTTCCACCCGGTATCCGTCGTTGACGAGCCGGGTAAGGTCCGAACTACGACTTATCAGTGAGGACGACATTGAAGATCATGCCTTCCTTAAGGCGAACGCTGGACCCGGCAGTCAGGCTGCCCTCAGGTTTATCTCCGTGGCCACGGCGAAACGTGACAGTAATCAGGACGTTAGGTCCGCTGGGCGGGTTGTCGTAGGCAAGATGCACGACTTGGTCGTACGTCATTTCCTTGTCCGTCACTTGCTTTTCACGGCCGTTGACGATGATGGTCGTGACCTTGTCGCGGCCGTGATCGTCGTTGTGTTGGGTCGAGGGTGTCGTCATGGGTCCTCCTGATCGTGGGTGATAGGGATTGCACTAACCGCATCCGTCAACTGAGGACTATCAAAATTACGATTAGTACCTCTATAGTGGACGGTATCATGAGCCAATGTGGGTGTCAACTGATGAAATACACTATCGCCATTCTGTCAACTGAGACAGAGCATGTTGGATAGCACTTTTGGCCAGCGCCTGCGGCAATTTCGCGTCGAGCGCAACAAATCCATGCGCGAAGCAGCCCGTGAGGCGGACATCTCCGTCACGTACCTTTCTAAGCTCGAAAGTGACGAAGGCAATCCGACACTGGACGTCCTGATCAAGCTCGCCAACCTTTACGGCGTCACCCTTGAGGACCTTACCGCTGGCCTCACAGGCGAACACTCCACCGTCAATCTCGACGTTGCGCTTGCGCGCTTCATCAACGAGTACGGAGAGAAGTTTCCCGAGCTGCACGACCGCGATTGGCAGAACATGCTGAACGGCATTCGCTTACGTGGCCGTCGACCTGAAGAACCCGACGATTGGCTCACCATCTTCGTGGATTTGCGTCGGGCCTTGGCAGCCAAGCAAAGTTGACAGCCTGGCAACGCTGAGCGCGCTACACTTCCGGCGTGCTCGACGACGAGCTCTCCCTTCACCAAATTCGTGACGCATTCCTTCGAGAAGTCGAACGTCGGCATGCCGAGCACGAGTTCACCACCGACTACCGTGCGCTCGCACAGCGGCTTGGCGTGACTGTGGTAGCTGGGCGCTCAAACCAAGCCATCACAACTTCAGGCGAGCGCTTCATCGTAGTGGACGAGCAGGTTGCTGAACAGCGTGCCCGATTCAGCGGTCTCCATGAGATTGCGCACCACCTTTTTGAAGAATCGGAAGACGGGTACTTGAGAGCTCGGCTCAAGGACATCTTCCATCACTCGCCTGAAGCAGCGAAGCACCACGAAGAGGATTTGTGCGACGCGGCTGCAGCCTTACTCCTGATGCCGAATCATCTGCTACAGGAGGCTGTCCGTGTTCACGGCCATAGCCCGCTGACAGCCCTCTTCCTTGTCACTCGTAGCGGCGCCTCGGCACAAGCAGCCTTGCGACGTGTGATGTGGCACCGAGACGTACCTTCGTTTGGCGTGCTTATGAACGCCAAAGGTCTCGTCCTGGACAGTGTCAACCACGGGCATGCAAAATCCTATCCAATTGGGCGAAACTTCCTCGTCGAGGAGCAGCATGCCCTCCGCACCTCAAGTTTTGCGCCTGACATAATGGAGATGTTTGACGCACCCGTGCCGTTTAGTAACGGGAACCGGGGCTGGATTATGCGAGTGCGGGCTTGTTTAGATGGTCGGGGCCGTACACTTGCCTTCTTCAATCGTGCTGAGCACGTTATTCGAATTGACGATCGGCAGCCCGCTCTGTTCTAACCATAATTAACTGTTTGCTTGACTGCCCGAATATTTTTTGATTATCGGTAGAGGTGGCAACAGCGAAAGCTGCTTGAACACACCTTCTACGGCTTACGCTGCGGCATCATCTGAATCCAGATGGTACACAACATCCAATGCATACTCAGTAGAAGTCAAACGCGAGGAGTGTTTCAAACGTGTTTATGCTAGCTACAAAGCTCAGCACGAGACAGTAAAAAACAGAGGCCGCCGAGTGAAGCGGCCCCGATTGCTTTTATCCTCAAGCGGCGGGTTCTTCTTCCATCCCGTGCCGCTTCGCCGCGCTGCGCAACCTGAGCGGCACGGGCGTGAGGAGGTCCGGCAAGCCCCAGGTGTGCCGCTCGTGCTCCTCCAGAAACACATGCCGGTAGATGTCCGCCGTGGTGCTCGGCCGGGAGTGCCCGAGCTTCTCACTCACCACTTCCATCGGAACGCCTTTGGACAGCATCAGCGAAGCGTAACTGTGCCGCAGATCATGAAAACGCACGCCACCCAGTTTCGCTTTGTCCGCGATGACGCTCGCGAAGTGGCTGAGCGTATCCGGATGCAATCGCTCTCCGCGGCGGTTCGTGAATACGGACCCGGAGTCACGCCAGTCCTCGGTGGTGCGCTGCTCCTCGTCCTGTGCTTTGCGGTGTTTGTGCAGCAGCGCCACGGTTTCCGGTGCGAGGTGCAGCGTGCGGATACCCGACTCCGTCTTCGGAGGGCCCAGCACCGGCTGTCCGTCCACCACCGTGACGTTCTCGCGGACGTGCAGCACTCCAGCGTCGAGGTCCACGTTCGCCCAGCGCAACGCCACCACCTCTCCCCTTCTCAGTCCGGTGGCCACCACGAACTCGAACAGCAGCCCGAGTCGCCTCTTTCTCGCAACCACCAGGAAGTCCTGGAGCTGCCCGGCATCCAGCGCCCTGGCGGTCTTGCCGCGCTTGAAGCTCGGCAACCTCGCCACTTCCGCAACATTCCGCGCGACGAGCTCGTCCAGCAACGCTTCCTGCAGTGCCTGGCGCAGGATCACCCGGATTTGGTGCAGCAGGCTCCTGGAGAAGCCCCGATCGGCGAGTTGGCCGTACGCGCCCTTCACGTCGCTCGGTTTCAGGTCCTGCAGCTTCTTCTTGCCCAGCAGCGGCGTCAGGTGCTTCTCGATGGCGTACTTGTAATTGGCGTAGGTTTTCGGCGCGAGGTTCGGGCGTTTGAGCTCCAGCCATCTCGGCAACCAGTCCGCGAGGGTGATTTGGCTGGGAATGGGCAGCAGGCCGCGCTGATGGTCCGCCAGCGCCTGAATCCTCGCCTGATCCGCGTCTTTCCTGTTTCTCTCGGTGCCACTCTTGAGGATCTGCCTGCCGTGCTCGTCGAAGCCGAGGGTGATCTGCCAGCGGTGACTGCCGCTGGGGAGTTTCTTGACACAGCCTTCTCCGTTGTCGCGTCGCTTCATGCGTTTTCCCTTTCCAGCGCGCGTGTCGCTGCGCCTGGTGTGGGATGTTCGCTCTAACTGCGCGCCATAGCGAGTCGCATGCCTACGCACGCGCGGATGGGACGTGAGATGGGAGAACACCCCGGAACTCCGCGCTCAGCGAGGCTTTCCTGACCTTCCACCCACCTCACACCTCTGGTCAGCCGTCACCGACGACTGCGCTGTTCGGGACGGCCAGCACGCGCACCTGTCCTTTGGTCATGGCGCAGTACACCGAGCGGGTACTTGCGCCACTCTTCGCATCCGGAGCAATCCAACCCTGCTCCGCCCAGCGCTTGCCGTGCAACTGCACCCCGAGTTCACCGAGGCGACCCTTGAAGGCCCGGGTGCCCGTCAGGACGAAAGTGTGCGCGTCGTCCTGCCACGCGATCAACTCCCGCCCGACGTGTAGCGTGACGCTACCCGGACCCTGATGTCGACGCGCCTGCAGGATCAGCATGCGCAGGTCCTCGAAGGCTTCTCTCGCCGGGTTACTGGCGCTGCGGTGCGCGCGCAGCTGCTCACTCAGGAAAACTGGCAACGCCGTTACCTCCCTTGGCGGAGGGCAGCGCAGCACCGCAGTGAACAGCACGTTCAGGGTCGCCTGCACGGCCGCGACCGCGTGCCCCCACTCCTGCAGGGCCCGCAGGTCCTCCTGAGCGCGCCTGTCACGCACGCGCGCTTCGAACGCCGCCCAGTCCTCCAGCACCACCCGGGCCACCTGCGGCCCCAGGTGCCCGGCGCCGCGTTCCCAGGCGTCCTCCAGCACGCGGGCACGTTCCTGCCCGAGCCGCGTCGCGCGTCCCGCATCCGCGCCAAGCGGCGGATGCTCATCGGCGCTGAGGAGCAGCAGGCGGTTGTGGCTTCCGGCGTGCTGAAAGGCCGGGCGGGCTTCGCCGACCAGAAGAATTGCTCCGCCGAGCAAGCCGCCGCCTTGCACTTGCCCGTGTGCGGAACCACGGGCGTACGACTGCCCGTTCGCGAACGAGTACACCGTGCGCTCCAACCCCGCGCTGTCCGGGCAGGTGTGCGCTTCGTCGATCAAGAGCGGCAGCCCACCGAGCTGCTCGAGGGTCTGCAGCATGCCCGCCTGGGTGGTGCGCATGCCCTGCAGTTGAAACGGTTCCTCACCGGGCATCACCCAGACGCCTTGCGCGAAGTTCCCGCTGGTCGTCTTGCCCGTTCCGGAGTCCCCCGCAAGGTACGTCGCAGGGTAACGGCGCGGCTTGAGACGCCGCAGGAAGGGTGAAGCGAGCGTCTGGCCGATCAGCCACCACAGCACCGACGTCCCTTCCCACGTCGCGACGACCCGCAGGGCCTCCTGGTACGCGCTGTCGTCCGGACGGAGTGTCAGGTGATCGGCGTACCGTCCGATGTACTGGACACGCCCGCCGGTACTCCCTGCGGGTGTCACGAGCATCCCGTTGGGCAGCATGCCCAGCCGGTCGCTCACCAGGCGCTTGGGCAGGGTGTGGATGTTGTGCGCGGCGCAGGCCGCGAGGTACTTCACGAGTTTCGCGGCGTTACCGTTGTGCACGAACGCGCCCCGCGCATTGAGCAGCCTGATCAGGCTGCCGGACTGCGCGAAGGTTCGGCTGGGCGCCGTGACGACCTGCAGTTGCCCGCCATCGTCAAAGCTCACTTCGTACAGGCGCTCGCCGGTCGCGACGTTCGTCCCAATCGCGGAGACGTACAGCCGGCCGGTGTACAGCACCTTGCCTTTGTTGTCGTCGGTTTCGCACAGCTTCCCGTTGACTTCCTCGAAACCGTCCGGAAGCAGCACTTCCTGACGTGTTTCAGGATGCAAGGTGAGGACCTTCTGGTCCGTGAAGGCCGCACCGCGAAACAACCGCGCTCCGCCTTGCGTTTCATCATCCGACGACAGGTCACGCACTTGGGCCTGGCGTCCCAACAGGGCCCGCGCGAGGCGTTGCAAGGCGCGCAGCAAGGGTGGGTCGGCGTGCGGATCCGGGAACGCCAGCGTCACGGGCCGGCCTTCCCAGCGCACCTCATCGAGTTCCGGCCAGGTCGAGGTGGAACGGGCGATGTCCTCCAGCGCGATCGGGACGACCCTCTGGCCCTCGCGTGACGTGAGCGCGTCCGCGTCGAGGACGCTCGGAACGAACACGATCGGGCGGGACGGATCGAGCAGGCCTTCCCTGTGCAGGGGCAGCAGGTCGAAGATGGGGTGCACGTCGTAGGGCCGTTGGCGGTGCCGGAAGTCCCCGTTGAGGGTGTCGCCATAACGGACGCTGAACACGAACGGGTCCTGTTGCCCCAGACGGTAATGCGGAATGACGAGCGTCTGGCCGTGCGGGCGTTGCGACCCGACGAAGCGCGGCTCGATCTGCCACAAGACCTCCGTGTCGTGAATGCTGCCGTACCCGCGCGCCCCAATCACGTTGGGTGAGATGCCGCGCTCCTGCAGGAACGTGAGGTGTGGGGGAGTCAGGTGCGGGAAGGAGCGGGGGCGCGCGATGGTGGTCACGTCGCTCCGCCGCTCAGCAGGGCACTGAGCCCCACGGCATGCACGCGACCCTCGTCCGCGTAGACGTGCCGGTAGCGGCTGAGGGTGAACGCGACGTTGGTGTGCCCCAGGTGACGCGATACCACCTCGACGGGCACGCCACGCCGCAGCAGCAGGCTGGCATGCGTGTGCCGCAAGTCATGAAAGCGGACACGGCCCAGCCCGGCGTTCACGGCGAGCTGACGCGTCCAGCGGGACAAGGTGTTGGGATTAACGAAGGAGCCGTCCGGGTTCGTGAAGACAAACGACTCCGCGTGAGGAGCATAGAGCGCTTGTCGTTCATAATGGTCACGCAACAGCGCCACGGTTTCCGCAGCGAGGGGAATATCACGTGCACTCGCTTCGGTTTTGAGGGGACCAGGCACCGGGCGGCCGTTCACGACGGGAAGATTCTCGCGGACCAGCAAGGTCCCGGAATTCAGGTCGACGCAGCGCCATTTGAGGGCGCAGATTTCCCCGCGGCGCAAGCCGGTCGCGAGGGCCACTTCGAACAGGACACCGAGGTGATGGCTTCGCGCGACGGCCAAAAACTGCCGCACTTCAGGAACGTCCAACGCGCGGGCCTTCTCGGGTGCTTTGGTGTTGGGGAGCGGAGCGAACTGCGCGACGTTACGGACGACGATCTCGTCGTACAGCGCGTCCTGCAAAGCGCAGCTCAGGATAACACTGACTTGCCGCACGGTGGACTTGGCGTAGCCTCGTTCGACCAACTGGGCGTACAGTTCGCGTAAGTCACTGGGCTTCAGGACTTGGACGCGCTTGTCACCCAAAGTTGGGAGGATGTGCCGGTCGATGAGGTGTTTGTAGTTGGCGTGCGTGGTGAGGGCCAGCTCGGCGCGTTTGACGTTCAGCCATTGACGCAGCCATTGCTCGACGGTCAAGAATTTCGGGAGGGGGGTGAGGCCACGCTCAAAGTCGGTGATGGATTCCCGTAAGACTCGCTCTGCTTCTCGCCTGGTGGGTTCGGTGCCACTTTCCATGAGCTGACGGCCATCCACGGTGGTGCCCACGGTGTGACGCCAATTCCAGTTGGTGCTGGGGAGTGGCCGGATATTGCCTTCTCCGTTGCTGCGTCGAGAACGTGAAGTCATGCTGGACGTGACCTTTTCAGGGCAGGGGAGTTGGTCTGAACAGCTCGTGGACGGGGCGTGCGGGGTGTGTACATGGTCAGCTCCGGAATGACGAAGTCCGAACCCGGTCGGGTTCGGCGAAGGATGCGCTGGGTTGAAGTGAAACGCGAGGGCACGGTGAGGT
Organism: Deinococcus peraridilitoris DSM 19664; assembly: GCF_000317835.1. NCBI lineage: Bacteria > Thermotogati > Deinococcota > Deinococci > Deinococcales > Deinococcaceae > Deinococcus > Deinococcus peraridilitoris. The sequence goes on from NC_019793.1 coordinate 1,639,724, forward strand.
GCCGCGTGCACCGTGGCTTGTCGTCGGGCTGCAAGGCGATGGTGGCCTGTCAGGGCGCCGACTGAACATTCGCAGTGTACTGAAATTTCAAAGCTTCGTGGGTGGTGTAGGCACTTAATTGCAAAAACCGCGTTGCAAAGCCGGTTTTTGAGTAGTCGTAGCTCCCCGGCATTAACTCCGGGCAGGTTTTGACTTGCAGAAACCCGGCGGATACGCTATTGCGTATATTGATCCAGGATTTCTGCTGGACAGCTCGTTTACTCGAGAAGCCGAGAAACTGATAGCCCTTGTATTCTTCGAGTCCAGCTCGTACATTCAAGATACAGCCGAACAGGCAGGTAAGCGAAGGAGGTGTTTATGTCGAAAGCAGCATTTTACAAAAAACAGGCGCGCGACTCGATTAACGATCGCATTGAATACGATTGCGAGCAAGCGTTTCGCTTGTTTTCAAAAGTGCCGAACTTGAAACGTCTAAACGCCTCACTTCGCCTCAGTCGAATTCTGGCCCGCCGGCAGGTCTTTACACAATTTGCCGCGATGCAAGACAGGAAAATGGAAGCGAGACTTAAGCTCTCTGCTTTTCTCGGGAAATCCGAGAAAAATCGCCGTGAGTGCATTTTTCTTCCCTTCAGTCGACTGCGAATTCTTCACCCTGCTGTTCAGGTTTGCGCCCCACCACAACACTGATGAAGCGTCCGTAGTTGTACCGACAACCATCAACGTAATCATCGATGACACGCGCTGAAAAGCGCCACGGCATGTACGACCACACCAAAGAATACTGTGGTCGGCTGCCGACCGTGGGGAAGCAATGCAAAACCATGACATTTCGCAAGTCAGCGAAGCTGAAACGTACGCCTGGCCAGAACTGCTCGTCACGCGGCAACAGGCAGCGCGGATCACCAAAACGAGCGTCAGCACCATTGACCGCATGATCGATCGCGGTGAGCTGCAGGTCACTTACGTGGGCGCGTCTCCCCGCATTTTGACGGCGTCACTGCTGGCCATCCGCGTCAAACCAGGTAAAAAACAGGAACCCGGCAAGTAGCGTCCAGCACGGCATTCAGGAACACTATTCGCGTTTTCAGGAACGCATCATGACGTTCCGTGACGCTTCCTGCGCCTGCTTGACGATGCGGTCTGTTGACCCTTCGTGCAGCACGGTGTTCCTGACGCTCCTTGACGCTCCCTGCCCACTTTTCTTCAGGAAGAGCTTGGTCCTTTTACCACGTTAACATTCCAACTTCTTCCTGAACGCCCGATTGCGCGCCTTTTCAGGAAGAAGTCACCGAATTCCTGCCATCCCCACTTGCATTGTTCCTGAACACGAGCGAGTAATCACACTTGAGGAGAAGTCATGACCCAGGTTTCAGCACAACAAAGCTTGTTCGACCACTTGGAAACCGCGCCGAACGAAACCCCAATTGCACCCTCAACAAATACCGACAGCGTGAACCCCGGTGGTTCGATTGCCTCCACACTCACGCCCCAGGACCCAAGCCGCAGTCAGATCTCCGAGCACACGACACGACAAGCGCGAAAGGCCGAAGTGCAGGCCCGGCTCGTCGCCGCGGGTGCCATGGCTGCCCCGCTGAAAGCCGGGCAAAAAGCACAAGATGTTTCCTCCGCTCGAACGCGAGAAATGACGCTGCAGCTCATCGGGACGCGTGACCTGACACAGCTCACTCTGCTCGATGGTTTGAATATCTTTCTTGCTTCGCCTCATGATAAGGACGCCAGTAAGACGAATGCGGACCGAACAGCGAGCGACCTCGGCAACCACCGAAGGGCTTGCTTTGACGCGGCCCTGGGTTTCAAGGGCACCGAAGACTTGTCTCGCGTGTCCTTGAGCTTCCTTGCGCGCGACTTCGAAGAGATCGGGCATGATCTGGAGCGCGGCATGCGACGACGGCTCGGGCTCAGCGAGGATCAGGTGTTGAGTCGGCCGGACCGCAAGCGCTTGTCGAACTTACGCTCGGACCTCAAACGGGTGCATTCCTCCCTGAGCACTTTGTTAAACTTGCCGGGCGTCGCACCGAAAGCGGCCCTTCAAATGCGCCAAGTCGAGAAGGGTCGCTGGCAAAAGGGCCTCAGGGCGGAAGAATGGCCGCGCGGCTTGTGGGCCGAGTTCGAGGGCCTTCGAAGTGCGTTCACGGACTCCAACTATGCGGGACCTGGGCACCGTTACTTCCGCAAGCACCGCTGGCGTCCCGTGTCGTGCGAGAACACCCGCACTCGCCTTAACCGCGTGGTGGACTTCCTCGTGAACGAGGAGAAGCTGCAGCACTTGACACTTCACGACCTACTGGACTTCGATCGCTTCTTGCGCTTTCGCGCGTGGTACTTTGAGCGTGTCACCAAAGGCGGATACGCACAGTTTCGGGCAACATGTTCGGCGCTCGCAAACGTGGCGCGGTACCTCAAAGCAATCGATCAACTCGACACGAAATTTGACGTGACATCGAAGCACCCGGACGCACCTTGGTCCGTGTTCGTTGCGGAAGGGAAAGCCACGCTGGCCGAGGGCAAGAGTAAGCAGCAGTACGTGGAGGCTGAGTCGATCCCACTGCGCACGCCCCTCGAGCTTGCGGAGTTGGCCAAACGCTGCAAGACAATGACGCCTCGCACGACCGACGGTCGTCGACCGTCGAGTCGCCAACTGTTTCAACGAAAATTCTCGGCGGTGTTCTTCGGTTTGGGGATCTACATGCCCGTACGCGGCCGGAACTGGCGGGAGATGCGGTGGGGCAAGAACTTGAAGCGGGACGAGCACGGCGGTTGGCACGTACAGTTCGTCGGCGACGAGCTCAAGAACGGCTCGTACAGCCGTGGCATTCGGGAATACAAGCTGCAATTGCCTGAGCAGGCGGGCGAGTGGATTGAGTGGTGGCGCGAGCAGTTGCGCTTGTTCGTTGGCGATGACTTCGAACGCACGACGCCGCTGGTGTTCCCGATGCTCTCCACCCTCAAGGATGAGCAAGGGGCGTACCTCTGGACCCCCATGAGCCACAAATACTGCTTGGACTGCGTGGATGATGCCGCACTGGAGGGGATGGAGCAGCGCTTCCGACCGCACCTCATCCGGCACTGCGTAGCGACATTCATCGTCGCGAGCGGTCACGTGAAGGATGTGCAGCAAGCGGCGACGCTGCTGGGGGATACCATCGAAACGGTTTGGCGCAAGTACTTCAAGCCTGACGAACAGAAACTGCTCGACGAGGGTTACTACGCCAAGTTGAAGAGTTGCATCTGATACAGATTCCGTCTGTTTCCGTAAAGTCCGGGAGTGCGCCGGACTTTACTTCAACGCCAGGAACCCGTATCCCTTTCCTACTCGCCCAGCCCGGATTGAATGGGTTAGTACTCATTCAACCGGAAGTCGTATGAGAGTACAAGCACCTCACAGTTCAGGCCTCACAGGCACGTGAAGCGACACAGAATTTCCTCAGCCTCGTGCGTCGTCATGGAGGGCCGACAAGGCCCTCTGGATAAAAGCTCAGCAGGACGTCCGCATGAATAGACGTCCCGCTGAGCTTCATTGCTTTTCTTTTACTTCTAAATTCCTGGAAAGACTTCGAAGCCGCGGTCATTGCTCGTGCGGCAGGTGAACTGCTGGACTTCGCCCGTGTCCCAGCGGCGCACGTTCGGCTTCCAAAACCACAAGTTGTCCTGTGGCGGCCCCCAGCGTTCCGGTGACAGCATTCCACCCGGCGAGCGCGACACGCGTTCCACGTCGAGTTGTGACGCGATGGCGTCCAGGCAGCGCCGCCGAAAAACGGCCTCCTCGTTCGGCACGGTGGTGGGCGTGGGAACGGTTGCCGCGGCGACACGCGCGGCGCTGACTTGCTCGCGCCTTTGGGCTTCCTCGCGCTGCCGCTGGGCTTCCTGGGCCCGCTCAGCTTGAAGGCGTCTCGCCTGCTCGGCCTGTTCTGCCCGAGCGCGTTGCGTTTGCTCGGCTTGCCGCGCCCGCTCTTGTTGCGCTAGGGCCGCTTGGCGGGCTTGTTCTTGCCGCGCCGCTTGTTCCTTCTGGGCGGCCTGCTCCAGCCGCAAGCGCGTCAAGCCTTGCGCTTCCGCACTTTGCCGCAATCGTTCGCGTTCCAAACTTTGTCGCTCGGCCACTTGACGGTCGAGTTCCGCGTGGTGTCGTGCTCCGAGCACCTGGGCGTGCGACACCACGAAGAGGGTCAGGCTGGCGGCGGTCAACGCGCCCGTCACGGCCAACGGCAAGGTGCGTTCGCGCGCGTACAGCAGCGTCACGAGGCCCAAGCTGCCCGCCGCGATGAGCAGCACGATGGACAACCAGTAGTCCGGCGAGCAGGTGTACGCACCGCCGATGGTGATCAAGGTCAGGACGAGCCAGGTGCTTTTTTGGGAAGGGCGCTGCAGTGAGGTGGAAACGTTCTGCTTCATGCGCGGAAGAAGTTACTGCCCGGCGCCCTGTGCGCTTTGGAAGCCCCAGCGGGCGGTCGCATCGCTGCCACTGTGTGTACGGATCTCGTAGTAGCCGCCGCTGGCACTGTAGTTGGTGGTGTACTCCTGCAGGTACGCGTTCCAGCCCGGCTTGAAGCGCAAGTCGACGGTTTCCTTGTGGCCAGCGCAACTGTACGTACCGACCACGTTGAGGGGGCGGTCCACGTACATCCAGCGCACCAGGTAATCACCTGGTTTGGCCTGGTCGAAGCGAGTCAGGCCGTACCCACGCCCAACCGAGCCGAGGGACGTTCCGTTGCGGTACACACCGACTCCCTTGAAGTTCCGCCAACGCGCTTGCAGGTCACTGTACACGAGGGTGCTGGTGCAATTGCCAAACGTGCTGGGATCGACCTGCATAAGGGTGGAGCTCATGGTGCTGGCGTCAGGCAGGACCAGGTTGACGTCGCCCGTCTCACTGACGGTGCCCCGCGCCAGCACCGCAGTCGAGGTGCGCAGTTCCAGGGTGGCGGGACCACCGGGCCAGTTCACCACGCGTCCACTGAGCGTGAGGGCGGTATCGTTCGTGGTCACGCTGCCGGTGGGGGTGGAGCTGCAGGCGCTGAGTGTCAGGAGAAGGCCAGACAAAACCAAAGATGAGCACTTCATGTAGAAAGTAGTCTACAGGATGATCTGCTTTTGTGCCGAAACCGGGTGCACCGATCCTCATCTCCGGCAACCAAACATCAGCTGGGAGATTTCGTCTGAGCCCGACGAGCCGGCTTGACTTTCACTTTTGGCTCACGGTCCACCCGTTCCATCAGCTGCGTCAAGGTTAAGTCGAACGCGCCCGCCACTGCTGCCGCGAGTTCCAGCGACACGCGGTGCAACCCGCGCTCCAGCATGCTCACGTACGTCCGGTCGATGCCCGCCAGGTCCGCCAGTGTTTCCTGCGACATCTCCTGCTCCTCCCGTAAGCGCTGCACCACCCGACCCAGCCGGGCGGAATGGTCGATGGGATGCCGGGGTCGTTTGCGGTTCGTCCCAGCGGCGCGTGTCGAGGTGGGCACCGCATCACCGTAGGAACCCCCTCACCTCAACACCACAGAAAGTTTTCTACAAAGCATGCTAAAACAAAGTCCAGCAAAGCGTTTCCCAACCAAAGGAGCACCCGATGCGCAAACCCGTCCTCGGCGGCGACACGATCACCAACGCAGAACTGCTCGACCTGGAATACCAGGCGCTCGAAACCCAGCGCCTCTTGCGGCGCCACGAACCCCTGCCGGATGACGCGGAACACCGCATCCAGCAAAGCATCCTCCGCGCCCTCTACCCCATCGAACTCGATCCGGACCAGCACGAGCGAATCCAGCAGCACTTCAGCAGCTGGGCTGCAGAAACCGGTCTCACCCCCTACGACCTGATCGCGCTGCTGCTGGCCATGCGGTCCCACCGTCTCGACCAACTCTCGATCGAACCCGAATTCGGATTGGCCATGCAGGCCCTGCTGCTGGCACGTATCAAACGGATTGCCGAACTGCAAATGCAGGAAGTGGAACGGCAACGCCGGCTCGCCGAAGCGCAACACAATAACGGTGAAGTGCGCCAATGGCGCACTTCACCCGGGTACCTCCCGACGCGCCTGCAAGCCAAACCCCCTTACGTCGGGCTGGGCGTGCCGATGCGGAACCTGCCGTCGCACGTCCGCGCGCAATTTCAGCAAAAGCGTGACCGCCAAATCGTACACGACCTGCTGCGCGAACTGATGTCCAACGAGAACGTTCGTGAAGAGGAAGCGGACGCGCTGAGCATGCACCTCGGCCTGTGGGCCCTGAGGAACGCGGACACCAATGACGCGGTGAACACTGCCAAACGACACTTGCGCGTCATTCGGGAAACGGCCTCACTGCGCGAGCAGCATCAGGTCCAGGCGCTCCGCACGAACAGCGACCCGGAGTACCCGGAGAGTCCGTTCAGCCACCCGCTCCCCAAGAAAAAAGAGGAACCGAGCTGAGTTCATGGCACCCCATGGGCCTTGTGACGCCGGTGGGATTGGGGCAAGCTGACGTCATGCGAAAGGTGGTGGGGGCGTTGCTAGGAGCGTAAAAGGAGGCTCCTGGCCATGGGCTACACCAAAGACCGCTGGCGGGCACGCAAAGCCCGCCGTTACCAGCGTGAACACCCCGGACCGTCCTTCGTCTGGAGTCGACTCTATCTGGGCGCAACGCCGTCCCTCGCCTCAGTCAAACGGACGCTGCTGTACAAAAGCCTGAACGTCCTCGCACGTCACGGTGGACGGCGGTACAAGCGCCGCTACCAGCAGTTGTGGCGGCAGCAGGCACGGGAACAGGAGTACGCCGCCCTCATCGGTGACGAAGTGCGCTTCGAACGCATCAATCCTGATGCTGAACGGGGCGCCATCGCCTGGGACTGGTGGTGACTCAGGTCGGGCAACACCGACAATGTGGCCTGCTCTATCCCTGAGCACAGCAGGCCCCACCGTTCCACCCGTTCATCGTGAAGGTCAAAGGACACGCTTTTCGGCGTGTCCTTTGACCCACATTTGTTTTGAAACTGTGCGCCCACAAGTACAAACCTGCTGTTCTACCTGGCCTTCCTGACAGGGACGCGCCGGTAGCAGAGTGCACTTAGGAGGACCTCCAGGCATTCCGGCCGTTCCGTTTCACAACCTGAATGAGCTGACTCCAGTCCTCCTTGAAGCCGATCCAGCTGGCTTTGAGCACTGGGCTCAAGTGTTTGCGGCCAGGGTTACTTCGGATGCAGACTATGCGTCTCTACCCTTCTGGGGAGCGTTGCTCGCGTAGCCGCCGTGCATTGGAATGCCTTGGCTCTATTCGTGGGTGGCCTTTAGCTCCTGCCAGAGAATAGGTTAAACCGTCCAAAATCGTGAGCGAGACGAGCAGGGATCAGTAAGAGAAAACACGCCTGCCGGAGCAAGCGTGTTTTAAATTTACCTTGCGAGTAAGCAGCAGTTTTAACGGCGTCACTGCGAACATTGCGTCAGAAACCCACAGAAACCTATAGATCGTCGAGCGTGGGTAATTCAAACACTTCTGAAATCGATTCAAGATAGTGCCAATCATCAAAATCGTCGTCACCGACAATGCTGTTTAACATCCTCTCATCTACGATTATCGCCTCATCATTGTGGTGGTAACCCAGATGTGCAATAAAGTGGGAAAATGCGTCCCAGAGCTGACTATTCGTTGTTCTATTACGCGTAGAATGGTCAATCCAGCCGGTGAACTGCCATTTTACCGGCTCCCCATCTTCGTCATAGCAAACTAGCTTGCCCAAGTTCAGTACAAGTTTCATCTTCTTTGATACTGCATAAAATCCACCGCTCATTTTGCCCTCCATGTATAAATTCCGTCAACAGTGTATACTCGTAGTTCTTGCAGTCCCTTCATCCTACCCGACCCTACATGCGCCGCCACAGCATCTGCAGCAGTTTTGAGAGTCAGTCCAATATTGCGGCCGTCAATAAACAGGTTATCACTTTGATCAATGCCATTTCTGATATTCTGTCGGACAGCATTTACCGTTGCGGCTTCAAGCGTTTTCAACTCCCAGCGTACGCCATCGAGAATCAAGTCAGCTCCAGGTGCTTCCCGTCCCCGAATATCAACATTTTTATAGAGACCCGCAAGTGTGCTTGTAACAAAATCGACTTCCTTTTGAAATGGCTTGCCATGCATGGTAATTTTTGTACCGTTTACAAGTAAGATCTTTGCGGATTGCCCAGCTTTCGCTGCCATACCAATGAGGAGCACACCCGCTTTACTCCCCACCAAGAGTGACAGGCCTTTACCACTAGGCCCACCTCCAGGGTATTGACTAATATTATCTGCCAATCCCAGCAACTGCTCCTGCCATTCCTCCGGATTTTCAGGTAGGTTTCTTATACCCAGTTCCCAAAGTACGCGATCCCAAAAGGTTTTCTTGCTTGGTGTCGATCCTCCACAGAATAAGCCAGAGCACGCATTATATGGACGCTCGGAAGCTCTGGTCATGGCTTCGACCAATCCACCCAAACTGCTCTTATCAAGCGCTCCTAAGTCAAAGCCATCAGCCAGGCCCACAACAATATCCATGAGGTCATCGCGTGGCATCCAGTCGGCTTCTGCCATGAAGCGACCAGCCATTTGGTCAGCTTCCAAGCTTGAGAAGCCTGCATTCTCCAGCAACGCTTTGAGGACCTCCGCTGGGTCCGTTACTTTGAAGCCGTCGCCAAGTCGCGCTTTTTGCTCATCCTGAGTGTCACCGGCACTCCCGGCAACATCTTCTGAAGGCCGGTCTTCGCCGCAAGACTCGTTGCATGGGTTAACAACGATGCCGAGTGGTTTGACATTAGTCTGCTGTACCCCGACGGGCGCGCGCACCGCCATGAGATTTTCGCCTGGTTGAGTAATACTCGGGATGGTTGGCGTCGCGACGTCACTTGTACCTGGCGGAGTGATGTTGGGTATGCCATCGGCTGGTGTCGTTCCAACCGCTGGTGTACCGGCATGGATCGGTTCGGTAATTGCAATCGGGTTCGGCAGGAGACTGTTGCTTAAGGCGAGAGGCTCGGCCGTCGCTTGCACGTTGACACTGCGAATGGTGCTTGGAAGGGCTGATACCGGAGCGTCGAGCGCTTGTGCTACACCGAAGCTGGTGGTCTTTAAATCGGTCGCACTTCCCGTCTCCGGCTGAACCGATTTCTTCCCGCTCGCTGACGAGGTATTCGTCTTGTCAACGCTGCTCAGATCGGGAAGTGCCTGCAAGTGGAGTGTCGTGATACCCAGCGCAGGTTGGCTGAGCGTCTGTGCTTCAGCTTCTTCCTCGCTCTTAGGAGTCTTCACATCCTCAGGAGCTGGGGTACTTACTGGTGTTGTACTGGGTGGAAGGATACTTACCGGATCCAGACGTACAGTAAAGGACACCGGCTCTACGGGCGCCTCCAAGGGTTGCATGACACCGCTCGCCGGCACATTGAAGAGTGCTACACCGATCCATTGCCGGGAGTCCTCGAGTCCATCGGCAAGGGTATAAGCCTCATCTTTGAAGGCGTCGTTGGTGGAGTATGTGGTGACAGATTGGTAGAACTCTTCGCCAAGGACGTTAACGGCGCGCTTGGCACCAAATGCTCCTTCACGTTTCCGTACCGTCACGACGCGGTCATCAACCGCAAAGGTCGAGTTTGTTTCCCGGGAGACGAGTGTTCTTCGCTCGCTTCCGCTTTGAATCAGACCACTGGTACTCGACAGAACCTGCCTGCCCTGAGGGTCATAAAAGAACTCCGTGTACGCTGCAAGGGGAACCTTCTGCGGCGCAATTTCAGTGGTTGCTCGTGGGTTGTTAATGTCCGCATTCGGAATGAGCTTGTAGAATTCTGCGACGCGGTTATCCGCATCGTAACGCTTTCGGTAGGCGTTGTAGTTTTCGGGTTCATGATCGTACTTCGCCCGTCCAGCTCGGGAGTCTTGTACTGCATATCGGTTCCCACGCGCGTCGAGAAGATAAGTGGTCGTGAATGAGTTGCTCATACCCGCGCGGTTTGTAAATGTTCCGCTCGCGTTGGAGTAACTGTACGTTTCGCTGGTGAGGTCACCATTCAAGTTGTACTTGCTCACTTTGGTGGTGGTGTACCCACCCGAGCAACTGCTGGTCGTGCTGCTGCATTCCGTCCGGTCAGTGCGCTTGTATTCCGCTTGATCCGGGTAGTATGTCGGGTCAGCTTGATCGGGCGTGTACTGAAACGTCGTGGTATTGGTTTCCGTGATGGTGTTGATCGTACCGTTAGCGGCGTCCTTCTGGTGGTTCATCGTCGTGCGTTGTGTACGCGCAGTGAGACCGTCCGGTCGGTAGCTGGTATAGGTCGCAGTTGACTTGATGACGCGAGTGGTATCCGAACGTGCTTCCTCACTGAAGTATGGAAGGCCACCAATGGTAGCTGTATCGCTGCGCGTTGCGCTGAATCCGTTGGCCCATGTGGTCGTGGATGTACGTTTACCATTCGCTTCGTAGGCTGTGGTGGTGGTTGCACTTCCAGTGCCGATGCTGTCAGCAGTGCAACCGGGCCGCCACTTCGCATTCCACGTTCCCGAGGTGCTGCTGCACTCTGGAAGTGCGGGAAGGTCCGTTCCATTCGAATCAAACACCGCTACCTGTCGACCGAGTTGATCGTACTTGTAGTCTGTATAGGCGACCCTGTTGTTGTCTCGAACTTTCGCGAGATCAACGTTATGGATACTCGCGGTCTTCTTGGCGCCATTCGCGTAATAGCCGTAGATCGTGGTCCGGTAGGTGACTGCAGTGAGCGCGTTTCTTCCCGCAGGACTCTGATCGCTGACGGTGATGCTCCTCGGAAGGCCGCGTTCGTTGTATTGCGTTGAGGTTATCCCGATGCTGGCTGCCAAGAGCATGTCGTCATTCAGCAGATCTGGATCGTCATACAGCGTTTTGAGGACGCTTTTTACGGTACGTGTGACCGTGGCCTCCTTACCGGTCGTGGTATAGGTGTACGTGAATTTATTGCGTTTGGCTGCTTCCGGGAAAATATATGTACTCCCTTTTTTCGTGTCAGTTGAGTAGGTATCCCATTTGCTTTCCAGCAGAGCTCGGTTGTTATACGTCCAGTACGTGTCGTAGCTCGTAATGCGTTGTGTGTTGGCGTCACTTTCTGGCTTCCCGAGTGAGTTGCGTTGCTGCACGTACAACCCTTCGAGATTTCCTTCCGTATCCAGACCACCATAGCCACTGAATTCCCGTTTGACGGGTTGATCCAATCCATTGAACCAAAACTCAGCGAAGTGATCTTCGGAGGATCTGGTGCCGTTCGCCCCAAGAGCAGCGCGTTTCACGGTGTTCCCATGGCGATCCAACTCGAAGACCTGCACGCTCCCTCGGCTGACGAGTGGGAAGTTATCCCGTGTCTTAGGTGCATCGAGTTTTCTGGTGACGAGATCACCTTGGTAATCAAAAGTGGTTTCGGCTGTTTTGATGCCGGTAAGGTTATAGGCGTAGTACTTGTATTGCGCCGCTCCAGAGCTTCGCGGACGACTCTCACGAATGGGATTACCAAGACTGTTGTAAGCGTATTCGGTGATCAGGCCACGCTGCAGCTTGTACGTGAGGTTGCCGAAGACATCGTATCTGAAGGTGCTGGTCAGTCCCTGCGAAAGTCCAGCTTTATCGTCGACATCATTGGTTTTTGTGACGCCATTCACGACAGTCGAACGGGCAGCCTGCACTTCTCTGGTGACTCGTCCAGCGTGATCGTACTCATTGATCGTTACGAATCCATCAGCGTCGCTTACGACCGTGGGATGACCAGCGTGATCGTAGCTTCTTGAAGTACTGCGACCTGCCGTGTTCACAACTGTCGGTCGTCCAGCGTAATCGTAGGTGTAGGAGGTCTGCACGCCTCCAGTTGCCGACCCTCCCGTGGACTTCACCGGAAGGTCATCTGCCTGGAGCGTACCCGTACCGCCTTTTGTCGTCGCTTTGAATGTCGTCGTGGGGTATGGGCGGTTACCATATACGTTCCATTCGGTCAGATTGAAGGCACTGCTGCCAGGGGTGAAGCTTGTCGATCCGCCCAGATTGATGACAGGCTCGTAAGTTCCTTGCAGCAGACCGTCGTTGGTGTACTCGAAGCCCTTGATGACTTTTCCGGTTTCATCGAATTCGGCAGTGACGTTCCCGAGCGGGTCGTACTCCCATCTGCGGGTATGGTTGGCAGCGTCCACTTTCTTCAGGACGCGTCCGGCTGCGTCGTAGTACGTTCGGGTCGTTAATGTAGCCGTGCCGGTGGTGTACCCGAAGTCCCCTGAGCGTGAAACATCCTGAATCACGACAGTGACGTTCCCGGCCAGGTCATACTGTGTGGTTTTCTTGTAACCTGTGCGGCTGACCTCGGAGTTTTTCTTACTTGCAGTGCCCTGACCGTTGTTGTCAATGATCTCAGTCGGTCGGTCCAGCCCGTCGTATTTGGTGATGACCTCGAGCGCCTGCCCAGCGGTGAGGGCAGTATCAAAATCGACTGCTCCGGTAAGGGCTGTAGTTTCGCTAGTGCGCCTGTTCAGTGTGTCGTACTGATACGCGACTCCCGGCCTGCGGTTATCGATGTAAGCCTCGCCATCATTGAGGGTGTTGGTTCGCAAGGCCGGGCCGACAGTCGCCAGTAGGTTGCCTTCCGTGTCATATCGGTAGCTGGTGGTGGCCTGGTCGGCCGTGGAGCTGATGCTGTTCGCCTCAGCTCCGGTCGGAGTGGAGCTCAACAATCGACCGAACTGGTCATAGATATGTACGATTGTCAGTGCGGTTCCGTGCGAGGGTGTAAGTGTCTCTGATCTGACCCGTCCTAGCGGATTCCGGTTCCACGTTTGCGTGAGTTTGGTGGTGGATTTGTACCCGAGTTCACCATGATGGTCGTAAGCGAGGATAGTTTTACCACCATCAGGTAGAGTAATTTCGACTGGTCGATCGAGCGTATCGTATTTCGTGGTTGCGTCGAACCATGTTTCTCCGGTTGCTCCGGGCTCGCCGAGTTCCTGCTGGAGGTTCACACGACCGTACGTATCGTACATATATTTGATGGTCTGGTGCGCCGTTGTTATTTTTGCGGTCGCCCCACTCCCCGTACCAATGCCCCGCTGCATTTGTTCGAGAAGGCCGCTACTGTTGTACGAGTAATTGGTTTGGTTGGTGTTGCGTCCGGTCCAGGTGCTGAGCAACTCCCCACCAGGCGCGTAGAACCACACTTGCTGGCTGGCGACACCACCGACCTGACGGGAAGTTCGCTCCCAGGTTTTCTGACCGAATCCATTGAAGGATCGTGAGATGATCAAGTCTGTCGATCCGGCGACGGTGGCGTCATCGCTTGCGATGCCGTTCTTGAGGGTGTCTTGAGCGACAGACCCGAAGGCGTCGTACACGAACTCATGTCTCTTTTCAAGCCCGTCAGAGGTGCTCGTTGTTTCGGATTGCGCTAAATCGGCGAACTGAAGGGCCGTGCTGGTCGTTGTCCGTGCGCTTCCATCAGCGTTGACACCTGGAAGGATGGCATTGGCAGGAGTGAGGCTAGGGTCCGGGTACCCAAAAGTTATTTTTCGCCATTGGGTATTGTTTTCCCATTTAAGTTCAACGTGCGCAACGCGTCCAAAGGTATCGATGGAGTGGGTGGTAGTCCTTCGTTCGGTACCAGGGGTGAAAGACTGCCCCTCCAGACCACCAGAAGCTCCGACTTGGGTCGAGACTGAGTCAGTTTTGGTGGCATTGAACGTCTGCCCGTTGATCGTGACACTGTGGTTCTGATAAGTGTGAACTTCCCGCCAGTCTTGATAATGTGCGGGAAATATCAAGGAGTCCCTGACGTCAGTTTGGACAGTTGTCTGATTTACATCGAACTTAGGTTTGATGTGCGAGACAAGTCGGTTGTTGTCATCGTAATTGAAGTTCTCAAGTTCGCTGAAGTTAGATTTCAGCAGCCTGGAAGGCTCTTGCTCAACTGCCGCCGTGCTTACTGATCCTGCCTGCGCGTCACCGATCAGTGCACTCGGAGTCGCCGCGCTATAGCTCAGGGAAACAGGTTGAAGAGCGGTGGTACTGTTCTGAGCAACAAAATAAGCCCCGGACGAATCAGTCGACGCTGTGGAGACCATAGCGGATGACGTTTCATGGACGATCACCGAGTTGTCACTGGTAATCACTTCCTCGTTTGAGGGGCTGGTGGTGGTACCGAATGCGTAAATCGATGGAGTGTAACGAAACAACTTCTGTACGGTGGGCCGAACGTTCCAGTCGGTTATAGGCCATACACCTGGGAGAGAAGGGCAGTTTGATAGGGTACCGAAACGCACCCACCAAGTTTTTGTTGGTGTAGTGATCAACTCAGGATAAGTTTCACTTTGAGCGCGGATGTCCGTGGCGTAAGGGCCAGGCGCCCAAACGCTTTGTTCTGGGAAATAAGCGCATCCGTTACCACTAATACTTGACCGCCAGTCGGACGTAGTCCAGCGAACAGAAGAGGCTTCCTTGATCCGTGGAGTAGGATTGACGAACTGAACTCTGTAGCCCAGGTAGCTGTTGTCTCGGTATGTCTCACCGTCGTGCTTCCAGCCCGATACCCAGTCAAGGATGGAGTAACCAACATTCGCGTAAGCTTGTTGGCAGATATTGCTATTTTCCTGGCTGCAGACACTCACAACCCACGATTTCGTTGGTCCAACTGAATCATATGGATTGATATCTTCCCAAGGGGGGGCAGTAAAAAGTCCGGCCTGGCTGATAGTCCCGCCTGATGTCGACCAGACCAGCTTGGAGTTAGGAATCACTCGACCATCTCGTCCCTTCACCGTGGCACCAAACTGAATTGTTCGAGCACTGGCGTCTGTCCTTGGGGCGACATTGATTCTGCCAATGCCATAGATGTCGATTCGTTCAATCGGGGATTGCACTTGAATCGTTACAGGTGCAGACGCTCGGTTCATGTCGGCCTTACTGACCGCCCAGACTTTATAGAAGTCGATGTGATTTGCGCTTGTTGTGCTGGTTCGAGGCGCGGAAAACCTAATTTCCGAATTACTGCCAACGCCTTCCCATTTGCCAAGGTAAGTCACATGGATATCGGCAATCTGCCATGCAGGATTATTCAGAAGCCCTTCACCAGCTTGAAAAATCCGGTCAGTATTGATGGTCTCTTTTACCAGGAAGTCCTGCTCGATGCGTTGCCATTTCGGGGTGAGCGTGGCCCACGCACCCACGGCGTTATCCAGCCCATAAAGTACGTCCAGGTTCTGTGCTCGGCCGCTGTCGGGAACTGTCCGGGCATTGAAGGAGACAAGGTACCTGCCAGCCTCCAACGGAATGCCGTGTTGACGGTAGGAGATCATGCCGCTCCAGGCATTATTCGTGCCACCGAAATCAGCCGCCGCCGCCATCTGGTAAGCGGATCGGCCAGCGTCATCCTGGTAACCGGGTGTCACAGGTTGAGGCGCCCACCATCCTCCCCAGCCACGCCCGCCCCCTGTTCCGTTGTACGGATTTGAATCCGTCTGCTCGAGGGTCGTACGCCAAAGTACACCTTGTTTACTGGAGTCCAAGCTGTCATGGGTAACTTTGGCGTTCAAGATGACGTCTTCAGCCGGTGCGTACAAGTTGTTGCTTCGCGTTCCAGCAACGGCCACGCTTGGCGCGTAGACCAATGAACCCTCGATGAACGGATCGGAAATGTATACCGCACGTCGGGTGAGGTTACCGCGAGCGTCGTAAGCATAATGCGTTGTTCTTCCGCTAGGTTCCTCAACGGTTGCTGGATACCCGCTGTCGTAATAGCGGTATCTCCAAGTGAGGGTTTTGGTTGGTTTCTCGTAAGGTTCGGTGCCGTTTGTCGTTAAGGCAGGATTACTGTCCACCTGGCTCTTCTGGCGCAAACGTCCAAGATGATCGTACTGATACTCTGAGCGTTTATCGCCTTGCTGGACGATGACTTTAACAGCGTCGAGGAAGGAAGCATTGCCTGAGGTGGCTGGCGTTAGTACCCTCGCGGGAACCAGTTGGCTCGACCCACCCGGTGGGGTCCAGGATAAGCGGAAATGTGCATCTCCCTGGCCGTCAAAATGCTCAACGGTAATATCGTAGGCTTGGTTGGCAACAAGCTCGACTTTTCCGGAGTAGTCGGCGCAGCAGTCATTCTGCCAGTGATCAATGACGAGCTTCCCTCGTACCCAAACGCGGAATCCATCATCACTGTACGCGGTGAAGGTGTAGCTTCCGGTAGCCGGAGCCGTGATCCGTCCCGTCCAGCGGCTGCTGAAGCAGTCGGTGACGCTGGCACTCCGGCAGGAAGTTGCGTTGGTGCTGATGCCTTCGGGCGCACCAGAGCCCCAGTTGACCTGGAATCCCTCAGCAAATGGTTCCACCTTGCGTACAGGAACTCCGGCAAGGTCTTTGTTTTGAAAGTACTCTGCGTTCAGGCCGGTGGCTGCAGTGCTGGTGGTGAACGTGTAGTTGATGGGCTCCAGACCCGGCACCATCACCGTTTTGATGCGAGGGGTTCCCTGAGGGCTCTTTTCGTAAATGTAGGTTGTGGTCACGGTGGTACTGCTTTGGCCTGGTGCTGGTGGGACCGAGCGCGTGAGCCGTTGCAGTACTATCGGACCTGCTGTGTATGCTGCACCGTAGCCAAATGAGTACGATCGCTTCAAGGGATTGCCAAAGCCATCGGTGGTGTAGTAATCCACTGTTGTGAGTTGATCGCCAGCGTAGGCGAAGCTGACTTTTCTCGCTTCTTTGGTGCTCCCGTCAGGCTGATAACGAATACTCTCAAGGGCATCGTTGGTGTTCCAGAGGTACGTGGTGATACGGCCCCAGGCGTCTTTAGTCTGAGAAAGTTGACCTGATTTACCGTAGGTCAGGTCAACTTTTGGACTGGTACTGGAACGCCCTTCCGTATCACTGACGGCTGCAGTCGCGCTACGGTATTGTTCGTGCAGTGTTTGAATATAGTCGGCATACTCACCTGCATTGCTGTCATTGAACGTAACCCGCGTCCCGTCTGGTTCGTATAGATGAGCAAATGTAGAGTTGTTGCTTCGCAGAAGTACCAGCCAAGTTTCGGGATTGATGGTGCCGGCTTGGGCCTGAGAGCGGTAAAAGACGACCCCTGACGAGGAGTTCAGCGTGCGGTAGCGTTTGATCCAGTCAGGCTTACTCGTGAATTCTGTGTCGGCGAGTGTGATCTTGATGAATGAGCGCGCACTCCCATCGCCACTCATCAGCGCGAAGGAAGCAGGAGCTTGACTCAACGCCAGCGCATTATGGAACCCCGCGAGTCGTAGGCGCTCCTTGAGGTTCCACTGACTACCAAAAAGGCCCTGTTGCTCATCACCTGATTGGAGGGTCGTGTTCCGGGACGCTGCGCCCACATCCACGTACAGGTTTCCGTTGGCGATGTTGATGGCGTCAGCAAGTTCACCGAATCCAGGCGCGTCGAAAGAAGTGACTTGCAGGGGAAGGCGAGACGCACCCGCACCTGGACGGCTGAACGATGAGGGCATGGCTGCGGCCAAGCCAAGGGGAAGATTACTGCTGATGGTATAGAGAGCCGCAAGAGATATGGCTCTCCAATTCCGAGCGCGTCTTCCTTGAGAAAATGAAGAGGGAGTTTTCCGTTTATGAGTCATCTTCACAGTCTTTCATGATTCACTCAGGTCTCATGCCGCAAACTAGCAGTCTCGAGATGCCCCCTTGTGAAAGACTGAGAGTGATGCTCAGCTTTCTCAGAAGTAAGGTCGACTTTTTCTCAGGCACAAAGATCTTTGCGTTACCCATGCTGCTCACACTGGTCGCCTGCAATCAGGTCGACAAGGGCGCTCCCACGGTCTCCGTCACCTCACCCGCCAGCGGACAACCCCTCAGCGGCACCGTCGGTGTCCAGCTCAGCGCCCAGGACGACAGCGGCGTCGCCAAGATCAGCGTGTACGCCCGCGCGCACGGTGCCACCAACAAGGGTGTCCTGATCGGCAGCGCCACGCAGGCACCCTACGTGGTGTCCTGGTTCACCCCTCAGTACCCCAACGCCAGCGACCTCGAGGTATACGCGGTCGCCCTCGACACCAGCGGCAATTCCGGCGAGAGTGACCCGGTCCGCGTCAAAATCCAGAATCCCGGCTCACCGGTCCTGTCCTACCTCGCGGGCTTCAACCTGCCCCCGGACACCCGCGTCGCTGCCAGCAGCGTTGACAGTCACGATGGTCTCGACACCGCTGTCATTCAGGCTTTGAACGTCGATACCGTGAAGCCCCCGGCGGGAATGCAGCCGCAGTCCCAACCCCCACGTTCCCCGCGTGCCGCCACCTCTGCCCTTCGACCACTCGCGGATGACAGCGGTCGCACGCTCGCGGTCGAGTGGGGCTGGCCCACCTACCCCGGTGCGGACGGCTACGGGATCTTCCTCGGCAAAACCGATCTCGCCGGACCCTACACCCGCATGCGCAACCAGGCGGCCGCCACCAGCGGCACCCAGAAGTTCAGCAAGAAAATCACCTCCGAAGAAGCCAAAGGGCCACTGCTGGGGGTGGTCACCGCCATCACCCAGAACCAGACCGTCGAAACGGGTCTCAGCAACGCCGACGACGCGCGCTTCATGACCATCGCGCAGCAAAGTGCCTCCCCTGCCGACGGGCAGATCCTGCTGGATGGCAAACCCGTCCTCACCTGGAACGCCAACAGCGAAGCCGTCGGGTACCTCTACTACGTCTTCGACAAGAATCCCTTCGACGCGACCGCGAAGATCCTCTGGACGAACGCTCCGCAAACCACCGATAAACTCAGCGCCACCTACCCCGCGACGGCAGCGCCACTCAACGCCGGCACCTACTACTGGTGGGTCGCGGGAGTGGGCTTCAACCAGAACGGACAAGCAGACGCTTTTTCCTTCAGCGCTCCGCGGACTTTCGTGGTTCCCGCCCAATAATGAACACGCAGAGATTCGGGAGCAAGGCTCAGCGCGCCTCGGGTGTGCTGGGCCTCCTGACCGCCGCTCTGCTGACGGCTTGCGGTGGGAAGGAAGAACCTCCTCCGCTTTCATTGACTGCGGTGCTCCCCAACCCCGCGTTGCCCGGCGAGACCCTCAGCGTCATCGGCAGCTTCCCGAAGAACGCCCAATTCAAGCTCGGAGCCGACCGCGTTCCGACGACCGTGACGGCAGGCGGGGCTTCCCTTCAGCTGCCCCAGACCACGCTGGCGGGCGATCACAGCATCCAGGTCGAAGGGACGCCCCTGGTGGGCAATACGACCGTCGTACCGCGCATCGACGCGGTCGTGCTGGACGGCGGCAATCTGACGCTCCGCGGGGCCGGATGGCCGATTGGCGGGACCCTGACTGGAGTCAGCGTGGACGCCAGCGGCAGAATCCTCACGCCTTCCCTGGTAAACGGACAGCTGCGCGTCAACCTCGGCGCCGGCACCACCTACGGCGCCCTGCACCTGCGGGTGAACGTGGGCGGCTATACCAGCTCGACTTTCAGCCTGCTGCGTGAAGCGGCGACGGTCCGCGGCACGGTAGAAGGCCCAGCCGCCCAGGTCGAACCTGCCGCCCTCCGCAGCGTCACCGTCCAGTCGGTGGGCAATCAAGACGACCTCACCACCCTGATCGTGCGTCATGAGCCCGCAGCCTTGCGCGGTCACTTCCTGCTGGGGGTACATCGGGCCGACTCACTGCCGTCCCTGCATCTCACCCGCCTGGCCTTCCGGACTTCCGCCGAAGCTCGACAGGCCAAAAGCCTCCTGACGCCTCTGCCCGGCGTCGAGAACGTGACTTTCGATCACTTGGTTCAGTCTGACGCCGTCAGCACGCAAGGACAGACGACGACCTCTGGCCTGGGGAAGCAATGGTTCTGGGCCCTGCAAGGACTCCCCCTCGCCTGGCAGGCCACGCAAGGGGATGGCATGACCGTCGCCGTCATCGACACCGGCATCGCACTCAGACATCCGGACCTGCAGGACAACCTGCTGCCCGGCTATGACTTCGTCGACGAGGATTCTGTCGCGGACGACCGCGCCGGACACGGCACCCACGTTGCCGGTCTGATCGCCGCGAACGGTCAGGTGACGGGCGCCGCGCCAAAAGCCAAACTGGTGCCCGTGCGGGTCCTCGACGGGGACAAAGGCGGCAGCGCCTTCACGGTCGCGCAGGGCATTTTGTGGGCGGCCGGTCTGCTCGATGATCACCCGAACCCCCATCCGGCGCAGGTCATCAACCTGTCGCTCGGTACGCCCGACGACAGTGAAGCGATGCGCGAAGCGGTCGCGCGGGTGCAGGCCGCGGGCGTCCTGGTGGTCGCCGCGACCGGGAACAGCGGCGGAGCCCTCCATTATCCCGCGGCGTACCCGGGCGTGCTGGCCGTGACGGGCGTCGCGGGCCCCAAGCACACCTACCAGCCTGGATACGCCAGCAAGGGACCGGGCACGGGACTCGCCGCCTACGGTGGAGACGCGGCGGCAGATCAGGATGCGGATGGCGTGCGGGACGGCATTCTTTCCACTGACCTGGCGAACGGCGCTCCCGGGTACGGCATGCGGATGGGGACGTCGATGGCCAGCCCGCAGGTGGCCGGCATTGCCGCGCTGGCTCTGTCGAGTGACGTTCCGCAAGAACTGTTGCGCAGTACCCTGCTGAACAGCGCCACGGACCTCGGACCGCTCGGTGAGGATGACAAGTTCGGCCGGGGACTCGTGAGTGCCCGCGCGGCCCTGCCGTACTCACCACGCTCGTACGTGCTGGCCCTGAATGACGCGGGGAGCGTCATCGGCTGGACGCCCGTCGCGAGTGACGGTACGTATGCCCTCAGCAATCTCGATCCAGCCGTCCCCGTTCGCCTGCTGGCGCTGAGTGACGACAACAACAACCGTGTTCTCGGGGAAGCCGGCGAACTGCGCTCTTCTCCCACCGCCACCCTTTCTCTCAAGGGCGGGCACGTTCTCGACCTGCCGGCCCTGACCTTCAATCCGTCTGACGGATCGTCCCCCGTGACCCTGGAGCACTGAATGCTGAAGTCCCTGCGAATTCTGACCTTGTCCGCCCTGCTGCTCTCGCCTGCCTTCGCGCAGGAAACGACCGTCGCGCCCACCACCCAGGATGGCCGGCTGGTCATCGTCAGCCCGGAAATCATCCGCTACACCGTCGATCCGAACGCGAACACCGTGACGCTGCCGAACGTGCACCTCGGCGAAGGCGCCAAGTTCCCCGAGGGCACCCAGTGGAAGCAACGCGGCGCGGACCTGATCGTAACCCTCCCGGTCGGCGCGACGGTGTCCCTGTCGCCGGACAACAAACGCCTGACCATCCTGCCGGCGAACACCCTGACCGCCATCCCGAAAGACGAGCGCGCGCCGATTTTCCTGCCGCTCGCGAACGCCCAGCCTGCCCTGGTGGCCGCGCTGGTCACGCGTCTCTACGCGAACGTGCGGGTGGAAGTCGATGAGCGTCAGCGGGCCTTGCTGATCCTGGTGAATCCGGCCGACCGGCAGCTCATCACCGACCTGGTGCGGCAGCTCGACACCGAACGGCCCCAGGTGATGTTCGAAGCGGAGATCCTGGAAGTCAACCAGGACCTGACGACCTCGCTGGGGTTGCAGTACGACAGCATCTTCACCTTCAAACTGACGGAGGGGGACGCGCCGCAGCTGCTGAACCTCGGAAAAGTGGGACGCAGTCCCCTCACCCTTTCGCTGGGACTGAACGCCCTGAAAGCCAACGGGGCGGCGCGGGTTCTGGCGCAGCCGCGTGTGACGACGCTGGACGGGCTGGAGGCGCGCATCAACTCCACCCAGACCACCCCGGTGATCGTGCCCGGGGCGAACAACACCCAGAGCGTGCAGAACATCACCACCGGGATCACCTTGCGCATGACGCCGAAAGTCGCGCCGGACGGGACCGTCGAAGCGAACCTCAGCATCAGCGTCTCCACGCCGACCGGGACAACCTCGCAGGGGGTACCGCAGTTCTCCAGCCGGGAAGCCAGCACGACCGTGAGGGTCCGCAATGGGGAGCCCATCGCGATCGGTGGATTGCTGGAGAACCGCAAGATCGAAGCGACCCAGAAAGTGCCCCTGCTGGGTGATCTGCCGATCATCGGGAAGCTCTTCACCACCACCCGCACCGAAACGCGCAACACCGATCTGGTGATCATTGTGACGCCGCGTCTGGTGCTGAGCCCCAATCAAAGATGAGGAAGTCAGTTGCCGGGTTCTTCTGTGTGGTATGCCTGACGGGCTGTGCCCCACGGCAGGTTCAAAACCAGCCGCAGGAGTTTCCCGTGCGCGCACTCGGCGAAGCGGAGTACCGTTCGTTGGTCCCGGGCTTCGAGGGGACGTTTCAGGAACTTGGGATTGAAGTCAGGCAGGCCAGCGTGTACGCGTACGAAGGCGTGGAATTGGGCGCCTTCGAGCAGGCCCTCAACCGCTTCTATCAACTGAATCCCGGCTTTTGTCCTTTGCAGAATGCCTTTTTCACGCGCGGTGATGATCTGGTGTTCATGACCATGACGGCCAACGGGAGGAACGTCCGGGCGTTTGTGTATGACCAGCGCCAGCGGCCAAAGTTGATATATGGCTACCTTAGCGGTCAAAGCACAGAAACACTACCCACAACAATGTGCCGTACGAAGGAGTGAACATGAAAAAGAAACTCGGACTAGCAATTATCTCCCTCACGACACTCGTTCTCTTGGCGTTCCATGCTCGGGCAGCGACTGAACAAGTGTTGTCGCTCAAAACCACCTCTGGTGATCAGGAAGGCACCTTGATACTCCCGACGTCAGCTGCTGGAGCTGTTCCAGTGGCTCTCATCCTGAGCGGATTTGGAGATTGGGACCGTGATGGAAACTTCCCTGGTGGCGCGATCGGCAGCAACCATTACAAGCTATTGGCTGAGGGAATGGCCCAACAAGGAATTGCTTCGCTTCGCTTTGAAAAGCGAGGAGTCAATCCTGACCCAACCAAGCGCACGCCTCCGACAAGCTTCGATCAGTACGCCGATGACGCAAGAGCTTGGCTTGCTACGCTGAAGGGAGATAGTCGGTTCTCGAAAATCGTGGTGATTGGCCATGGCGAAGGGGTGCTCGTCGGCTCGATCGCTGCTCAACAGGTCCCAGTAGTTGGGCTGGTATCTATTGATGGCAGAGGACGCAATATGTACGACACGGCACTGGCGGATCTTGATGCTCGGCCGAACAGCGTGGCTCGTGAAACGGAAAAGGGAATTGTCAGGAGCCTCAAAGCAGGAGTGACCCCAACCAACGTGCCAACAGAACTCACTCGACTGTACGGCCCAAATGAACTGGCGTTCATGGCATCCTGGGGTAAATACGATCCAGTCAAAGAACTCGGTAAGCTCAAGACCCAACTGCTAATTATTCAGGGGGGTCAGAACCCAGCCGTGAGTATAGAAGATGGCCAGTTGCTCTCAAGTGTCAACGCTGGGCAAAACAAATTCATTCCAAATATGAGCCTGACCCTTAAGGACGCTACTCAAGATCAGGCAGGAAATAAAGGTCCGAACTTCGATCGGAGCGCTGCGCTCTCGGAACCATTGGTGCCTTATATTTCGAGCTTTGTCAAAAGCCTTCCGTAGAGCCAGGACAGCTAACTTCAGCCCAGAGAAGATCGCTTGGAGCGTGTTTCGGTTCACAAAACACGACCGTGGCGGCGCGCCTGGAGCGAGTGTGCCCATAGACTGAAGTGCATGCCCAGCGACTGAGAGCTCAGGTTCCCTCCCGAGCCCCTTGGAGCCGTGGAGGAGTTCGTCGAGGGGCTCCTCAGCCCGGAGCACTTCGCCAGGCAGTTGTACGCTGACGCGGATCTTGAAGCGCTGCTGCTCGCCGCGCCGGACGTAGTGGCCGCGCAAAGGACCGTCGCCCGCGATCATGTGCCACGCCATGTCGTTGGGTGGCACGATCACCAAATGCACGCGGTGCCCGCCGTCGAGCGTGAACTCCCGCACCGTGAACGCGAGGTGCGGCGCGATCTTGCTGTCGGCGGCCGCTTGCAGCTGTCGCTCGCGGTCATCGGCGCTCAGGTGCCGTTCGCGCTCGTGCAAGCCGAGCACGGTGCCGTCGTCGTCCACCCCGATGATCAGGTATCCGTACCCGGCGTACTCGCCGCTGGGTGTGTTGGCGAGCGCAACGAGGTCTTTGAGCACATCGTCGGGCTTTGCGATCATCCGTTTGTAGTTGTGCTTTTCGTGTTCGCGTTTGAGGGTAACGGCGTGGAGGAGGTGCTGTAAATGCAGGTCATCAGGCGCGGTGTAGTCCGTCATGTGTGCTGATTATCGTGCCGCGCCCGGGAATGATGGAGTGCATTCATGTGCTTTGGATCGACTCTCCCTCGGTACGCAAAGTGGCGAAGTTGCTGCCCCGCAACACCACCCGCGACTTTCTAGTGAGAACCACGGCGCGCCAGGGCATAATAGGCACGCATGCTATTTTTCATCGACGAGAGCGGCACCGACCACCACCAAGCGCCGTACGAGGTCCTGGCGGGCATCAGTGTGCGGGCCCGGGAAGCGTGGCAGCTGATCCTCGCGATCCGCGACGCACAACTGCGTTTCTTCGGCGTGCCGCTCGCGGACGTGCTGCCTGAGTTCAAGGGCAGCAAGCTCCTCAAAACCAAGACGTTCCGCTTGGCGCGCCAACTCGACCCGCTCGAGGAATCGTCGCGGCGCGATCATGCCCGTGCCCTGCTCGAAAAGGGCCGCCGCGCTCGGGACAGCGGCGTGCAAGAACAAGTCACCAGGTTGGAGCTGACCGCCTACGCCCAAGCGTGCCTCGCGTACGCCTCGTTTGTGCTGGAACTGTGCGCGCTGCACGACGTGCGGGTATTCGCGAGCATCGTCGAGCTTGACGCGCCTCAACCACAGGGCCGCATGCTACGCAAAGACTTTTCGTACTTGTTCGAGCGCTTCTACTACAGCCTGGAGGCGGGCGAAGCGCACGAGCACGGCATCGTGGTGTTCGACGAACTCGACAAGACGCAGTCGAGGCGCCTCAGCGCCCAGATGCGCGCGTACTTTCAAGACACTGCCAAAGGCAGGCGGCGGGCCACGCGCATTCTGCCCGAGCCGTTCTGGGTGCACTCGGACCTCACGACGCTGGTGCAGGTCGCAGACCTTGTCGCGTACTGCCTCAACTGGGGCTGGCGCCTGAGAGACAAGATGACCAAACCGACTCGCCAAGAACTGATGCCGTTTGGCTTTGCCGCGGCCGAGTTGCAGTTTCGCGGGCGGCGGTTCGATGGTCAGCGTCAACGCGACATGCCCGTGTTCGGCATCTGCCACATCCGCGACCTACGCCCGGTCGGGGAGCGCACCCTGCTCGGCGAGTCGGAGTTCGACGAGGAATAAAAAAGAAAAGGCAATGCCTTGCAGCAGAGCCTCCATCAACAATATACCATGTTGTTCTCAGTATGTCAAAATAAAAATTGTCAAGCTGCGCAATGAATGACCGTAGCCGTCATTCGAGGTCAGTCGGAGTAGATGTCCCGGTATCCCAAGCAAGCACGGACGCTGTACGCAGCGGCGAGTACGTCGTCCGTGCGTCTCAACAATTGGCGTTTGCTGATTCCAGGCTGCACCCGCGCTTTCGGGTTCACGATGAGGGCGGTCAAGCCTATAAGGTCAGAGTAATAAAGGCTCTGACCAACTCTCGGTGGCGCTGGCAGCTCACGCACTGAGGAAGCGCTGTTTCAGCAAGTCGAAGCCGGCGCGACCGTACATCTGCCGTTTCAGCGTCTTGAGCTGGTTCACCTGCCCCTCCACAGGCCCGTTTGACCACTCCAGCGTCAAACCTGCCCGCACGGCCTCCAAGTCCCGCCAGATACCCTGCGCGAACCCCTTCAGAGCCGCCACGCCGCTGTGCAACGCTGAATCCAGCCACCTTCCCAGTTGTGATGCGTCGCGTTGCCGCACCATTCGCGCACATTCTTCGGCCAGGTCAACAATCTGTGCCAGCCCGTGCGTTGACCAGATCTGCGTCGTGGTCCAGAAGGGAATCACCGCCGCGCTCGCCATGACCTCGCCGCGTGAACTGTCCCGCCCGACCCAAGCGCCGAGGTGGTGCACCGCAAAGTGGAAACGGCGGCTCAGGTGGTGCGGACGGTGAATACCGGTGCACGCGTGGGGAACAGCAGGCGAGTGCCGGGCGGCATCAGGAAGGCATGCTCCCGGGCGGGTGAAACACGATCATCGAACAGGCCGTCCGTGACGATCAGCATGGGCGTGTCGGGATGCACGCCGTCACTTTCCAGCGCGAGCTGGTCGGCGAGTGCGAGCGCCGGAATCAATGACGTGCCGCCGCCGCCCTTGAGGATCAGGCGGTCCCCGGCCCGCCAGGGTACCTGCCAGCCATGATCCGTGACGCCCGCGTCACAGGCGAGTACGCGTACGCGCTCAATGCCGAGCACCTGGCAGGTGGTGCGCACCCCGCCAAGCGCTTCGGCAAGGTCACGGTCGCTCATGGAACCGCTGGTGTCAACGACCAGCACCAGCGAATGGCGCGGTCCCGGCTCGTCACGCCCACGCCCGGCGCGCGGCTCGTGCGGGTCGAGGCTGCTGCGGCGACTGGGTCGCGCGTACGTGCGGCGACGCACGCGACGCGGCACAATCGAACCCAGGTACGCCTGGAGCGCCGGACGCCACGGAATGGGTTCTGCTGCGCGTTCACGCAACTCGCGATCGAGCCCAGCGGGGAGCGTGCCCGCCCAGCGCAGTGCGTCCGCTTCTTCCATGCCCCGTGCGGCCGCTTCACGCCACAAGCGGTCTTCTTCATCCGTGAGGGCGCGCGCGGCGGCCTCACCGGCGCCCAGCAGGTCGCTGAGGCCCTGACCGCGTAAGCTGGCGCGGCGGCGTAACTTCGTCGGATCATCCAGCAGCCGTAAGTAAATCGCTTCCGCGCTGGGGAGCTTGCTGAGGACGGGATCGTACGGCGCGAAGTCCGGGCGCGCGCCGTAACCCATGTCCTCCAGCCAGCCGGCGAGCAGCAGGTCACACGCGTAATTCCAGGTGTCCGCGTCCTTGTCCGCGCCGCGCGCAGGGTGACCGAGCACCAGGTGCAAGGCGAGTTCCGCGAAGGCGTACTTGAGTTCATCCTGCCCGAGACCCGCACCGAGATTCACGAACACCGTCTTGGACTGCGGATCCAGGGCGACGCCACTCACGCGTAAGCGCAAACACCGCACCGGGTCGAGTTCCAGCTGCAGTTCGCTCAGGGCCGGGCGAAGATGCGGGATGTCTTGTCCGACGTCACTCCACGCCAGGAGCACCCGATCGACGCGTTGCTCGTTGTGCGTGTTGTCATGGTCACCCCGGTGCCCTGCCAGGACGGGTTTGAGGGCCGTGCTGAGTTCCTGCATTGCCTTGACCAGCCCGCTGCTGGGCGCGTCATGGTCGTCGTGGTCCTCGCGTGAAAGGCGTTCTTGCGCGGCTTGCATGGCGGCGTCACGCGCGCGTTGCCCGAACTGGTAAGCGAGCCGTGACACGCTGCCTGAACGTTCGCGTTCCTGCAGGCAGGCCCAGGCGGCGTCCACTTCAGGATGCTCGTGAATCCAGTTGACGTTGTGCTCGGCGGGTGTTCCTTTGTCCCGCGCGTGTCCCTGCACGGACCGGGCGAGACGTTTGAGCTGCTCGGCGACCGGACCGCGGATTTCCAGCGCGCCCTGCGGGAGGACGCCGCTGACGTCCAGCATCGGCCCCCAGGGTTCCACCAGTGCCGGCGGGAAGCTGGCGTCACGCACCCGGGTGAGGGCGTCACGCCAGCCCAGGCGGCCGAAGTTCACGCGACCTTGTTTCGCCCATTCCTCTGCTGCTGACGGATCTGAAGTGCCGGGCGCGTCACCCCGGGCGTGCAATTCACCATCCGCGACGATCACCAGGGCAGCGGACGCGACGCGCACCAGGGGACTCAGCTGCTCTTCGGGCGCGTCACGCCAGCGGGTCACGCCGTCACGGTCCAGTTCATCCGCCACCCAACGCGCCGCGGTTCGTGGCAGGTCAAGGCGCACGGCGTGCACGGCGAGCGCGGCGAGGTACGTCCACCACAGGAAACTCACCTGTTCATGCGGGGAGAGCCGCAAGGGACTCGCGAGCACCCAGCCGGCCGCGGAGATCCGCAACGGCATGGTCTGCAAGGCCGGCGCGCCCGCACCCAGGGGTTTCGCGGCAATGAACGCCTCACCGGGCGTGAACGTCTCAATGAAACGATGTCCCGCGACGCTGAGACGCGTGGACTGAAGTCTCATGCGAAAAGTGCGTTCTTCAGCGCTGCGTGACAGTTGCGGGGGAATCCACACGTCCTTCAAGGTGACGGTCAAGGCAAGCTCCTTAATTGCTGGTGCTGGCGAGTCGACGACCCAGCCGGTCAAGGAACCACGCGGGAACTGCCTCGTCGGCGAGCAAGGCACCCGCGAGTTCTGGCGCTTCATGCGCGAGGCGCTGCAGGAGCGCTACGGCCTGATCGGTGAATTGTCGTGATTCACTGCGTAAATCCGCTTCCAGGCGGGGCAGTTCACTGGTGATGCGTGATCGCAACAGCGAAATGAGGTGAGCGACGAGCGCACGGTTCGCGTTCGCGTCCGGCAGTTGCTGCTCACCCCGCAAGATCGCCTGCAGGGACAGGCCTTGCGTGCGGCGTGACAGCCACGCACCGAACTCCTCGGCTTCCTTGCGGGCCACGGCGCCCTGGACGATTTTCTGCACGCGTTTCGCGAATTCCGGGCTGCCAGCGTCCGGTTGAGAATCGACGTTCCAACCGTGCAGCGCCCTGGACGCGATGGCCCAGCTGCGAGGGTTGGTGCTGATCTGATCGTCATCACCGGGTGTGCCGATCAAGCTGCGCAGGCCGGTTTCCGCGATGAACTCGTGAATCAGGGGATGGACGTTGTTCGCAGCCGCCCACGCAAGCCAGCCGCGGGTACTGGTGACTTTCAGGTGCACGTGGTACATGCGGCTCATCAGGGGCGCCGGCACGGGTCGCGCGACACTGTTGAAGGACGTCGGGTTCGCCGCGCACACGACGAGCGTTCCCTCGGGAAAGTAACGCGTGCCGATGCGTCGTTCGTTGATGATCGGGAAGAACGCGCGCATCACGTCCGGCTCGGCGGCGTTGAGCTCATCAATGAACACCACGCTCGCTTCGTCACGCATCAAGGTCTCCGGTGGGCACAGGCGCGTCACGTACCGCTGCGGGTCAATGAGCGGCACCGCCAGGTCCTCCGGGCTCATCTGGGAGCCGAGCAGGATGGAGACGGGCATGCCGAGCTCACGGCCGAAGTCCTCGATGACCTGGCTTTTACCGATGCCCGGCGGACCCCACACCATGATCGTCTGGACGGTGCCCATGTTGATCAGCAGGTCCCTGAGGCCATCGTGATCGACGGTGGGAATGTGGTCGAGGTTCAAGCAGCGTCTCCTTGCGCCTTGCAGCGCCTTTAGTATGCGGCACGCGCTCGAGCTCAACGGCCTAAACTTGCCGGTTAGCGCCCGCGCACCGAAGGGTGACGGGCCAGGGCTCAGCACGTTTGAGTCACTGGTACCGCCGGGCGCAGAGGGGTGACGTGTCTTGTCAGGGTCGACGGACTGCACATGCCTGCAAGCATCAAACGGAACGTGCGCTTGCCGTGCCGCAAATGCAGTCTTGCAAAAGGTGGCCTTCAGGCATCTCGGGAAGAGCGAACACCTACTCCCCCACTGTACTCGCCGGCAGCAACCGTCAGGACGTCACGTACACCCTGACCGTGCGCTGAAGACCTCGCGACCCGTGAGAGTTTGAAGACCTGACGTTCCTTACAGCGGGATGTTCTGCCAGGGACGGACGCAAACTTCATCTCGGAACGCTTCGATTGCGCGCTGAACCGCGCCGACCGTCATGGTGTCCGTGAGGCGCTCGAGGTACAGGTTCCTCTCGGCGACCGCTTCCAACTCGAAGGCCCAGTACAGGCCCATCAAGGGGTTGATGAACAACTCCGAGCCACGCGTGCTGCTGAGCGAGTGGTGATTCCCGAAATGCCCGTCGATCGCGTCGAGCACGCTGGTCGACACGATACTGGGGAAGTCCGGCATGGCGTCATGCACGAAGGCGAGCGCATCTTGGTAGCGCTGCACGTCCGGCATCTCGGGTGTGAGACTCCAGGCACCCAGGCACCCACCTGAGCGGGTGAGGTCCGCGGTGGCTTCCAGAACCTGAGCGTGCGGCACACCATGGTGGGTATCCACCCCGAATCCCAGACAGACCAGCAGCATCTGCTCCACCCCCGTGAGTTGCCGTACCGCCGCGAGGGTGATGGCGTCCTCCTCGGGGTGCCGAGTCCCGCTTCGTCTCCGCGCATCAACGAGTCCGTGCCGCCGTCGATCAGCAGCACCGTGTCCGCCTCGTGCATCTGCACCAGGTGTTTGTACGCCTTGAGTAAAGGTCGCACCCCGGTCCTCGTGAACGCATACACCGGCTGCACCATTCCTTCGCTTGCGAACCAGCGGGCGAGGTGCAACTCCGGAAAGTACCGCAAGTCCGCCCGGGTAGTCGTGGTCACTTCGAACAGCGCTTCTGTGACTCGCCGTGCACTGGTCAGCTCCAGACTGCTGAATGACAGGTTGGCGAGCACGACGCGTTTTCTAGCGGCTTGCAAGGCGAACAGGAGCGGCAAGCCGCAGAGTAGGTCGTACCCGCCACCCATCCCGGCCAGCAGCACCGTGCGAGATCGGTCCAGGCGGCTGAAGATTGGTGGCAGTAAGGACGTCAACATGCCTCTTGACCCTACCGCACGGTCGTCACACAGGGATACCCGGCGCCCTTCTGCCCAAAAGGAGCAGCCTTCGCTCAAAAGCAAAAACTCAAGGCGCGTGAGTTGTTCCGGTGTCACTCAGCTTGACGAAAGTTGAGCTGTAAGCCCTTGACGTGCAGTTCAGCCCAATGCCGGAATTCCTCACCAATGTGCCTTCCGGACGCAGGTACCACATGTCGAAATCCGCAGGCAAAGCTGGAAAGCGCTCGAAGTCCCACGCACCGTCATCCGAGTACACCACTTCGCGCGTCAACTCGGCCGTCGCCGACGCCAGCAGTCCGAACAGCCAGCAGTCCGAACAGCGCCACCACCGCCGACGGTTGCCCGGCAGACCGACGGAAGTACCAGCAGCGACCGGACGTCCCTACCGCCTCGATCACGTCCACCATGCCGAGTGACGGCGCGTATTGATCCGGGTAGCCCCTGGCAGAACGGCTTTGCGGAGAGCTTCCACGCGCGTTTTCGCGATGAGTGCCTGAACATGGAGTGTTCCGCTCGCTGCCGCATGCCCAGCTGCTGAGTAAGGCCTGGCGGCGGTTTTACAACGTGAACACGGGGGCAATGACGCCAGGACGCCCTTGTTGTTCGCCGAGGAGTGGCACGACGCGGCAGCACCCCTACCGAAAAGCAAGGCCAGCAAGAGCGCTTCCGCGACTTGTGCCCGCTCGTTGGTGCGCGACCGCTTGGGGCACGCGGACGTCGCGTTCACGCTCTAGGTGTACACGCACCTGTACGACGACCAGCGGCGCGCGGTGCTTTGCCTCTCCAGCAGCTGCTTGGGCACGAACAAGACTTTGCCCTTCCCAGCGTGCCGTTTGGCTTGCCTTTCCCGGGCAGCGAGGAGGACGCTCGGCGCGGCGTGCGGACGTTGGCGCGCTTGCGGAACGCGCTCGCGGCATTCGAGGCGGACGCGCCGCCATGGGCGCGCGCTTGGCTGGAGCACGTGACCTGAGGGAGGCGTACGCTGAGGCATGCACACCACCCTCGGGGAGGAAAGGCGCACCAGCGTCGTATACGCGCGCGCCACGGCCGTTCGTCCGTTCTCGTTCGCCCTCCTCGAAGGCTATACCCGCGCCCGCGTCCTCACGTACTCCGCCAGCCTCCCCACCATCTTGCGCTTCCTGGAGCGTTTCGAGGACTTCGAGTGCGTGTTCGGCTACGAGCAGGTCGCGGCGCGCGCCGAGCAGGTGTGGGCGTACCAGCAGGTGGTCCACGAGGGCCTGCTCAAGGAAGCCCTCGCCCTCGACGACGAACCCAAAAACGAGTTGTTTCGGCGCATCCGCGAGCATACCGCCCGCTTTCACGTGCTCAAGACCGCCCTGTCGCACGCCAAGCTGTACCTGCTGGACGGCCCGCACGGCCACCTCGTCCTGATGGGCTCCGCCAACGTGTCCGAGCGCGCCCTGTTCGATCCCGCCCTCACGACCGGCCCAGCGCAACTCGAAGTGCTCGCCGCCTTCGAGGACGACCTCGCCTGGGCGCACTACGAAGGCCTGTACGAAGTGGTGCGCGAGCACAGCGCCAACCGCCTCACGCTGCCCGGGGGGCCGCCCAACACAGCGGAGGTACCGTTCGAACGGCTGCCCGTCAACGCGGAGGCGGAGTCGTCGGGCAGCGTTGTCTTACCCGCGAACGTGGTCGCCCCGCCGCCCGTCCTCACCGCGCGCGCCGAGCGCCTCACGAAAAGCTACCGGCCCGTCGCGGAGCAGCTCGACAAGGTGCGCGGTCAGCCGCTCGTGAAGCTTCCCCCGAGCGTCCTCGGCAAGCTCGCCCGCCTCGTGCGCCAAGCCCGCGCCACCGACGCGCAGCAAGTCACGCACCTCGCCCTGCATGGGGCGCGCGACGCCCTGGTGTTGAACGGGGAGCCCCTTTCCCTCGACGCGCCCGAGGAGGAGGTGCGGCGCGATGCGGAGCTCCTCGCGCGCTTTTTCGAGAGTTACCGCTCTGGCTTCGTGGGGCCGGTGGCGCGCCAGCAGCAGCTGTACTTCGCGCTGCTGGCCTGGCTGTACGCCAGCCCCCTGATGGTGGACTTCCTCAACGCCGCTCGGGCGCAGAACCTGCCGCCGTACGCCTACCCCTTGTTCGCGGTGCTGCACGGCAAAGCCAACTGCGGCAAGACGCAACTCCTCAAGGTGCTGATGAAGTCGATGTTCGGCACGTACGTCTTCCGCGAAAGCGCCGACCTCACCGCAACGCACCTGCGGGGTTTGCAGGCGGAGTCGGGGCGCTTTCCGGTGGTGTTCGAGGACGTGGAGCGCACCCGCTTTCAGCAGCACGCGCCCGCCTTGATCAAGGCGACGACCGATCACGGGCACTTGGAGGAGGACCTCGCGCCGATGGTGTTCAGCATGAACGCCGACGAGAACAGCACTTTCCCCGAGGAAATTCGCAAGCGCTGCCTGATGATCTACACGCCCGCGCAGTTCCCGGCGGACACGTCGAGCGAGGCGTTCCGCGCCAACTACAAGCTGGTGACCGACATCCTGCACGGGGTAGGCACAAGCTTCTACCGAACGTACCTGCGGCGGCTGCTCGCCGCCGTGCGGCTGGGCGAAGCGCCGGGGGACGTGCTGGCCCTCTCGTCGCGGGTGGTGGCGGGGTTGCTGGGAGAAGCGACGGGGCGGTCGTACGAGTGGTGCGGGGAAGTATCGCTCGCAGCGGTGCAGGCGCTGCAGAAGGACCGCGTGCGGGAGGTGCTGCTGGACTTGTGGCGCACGAACGCGCGGGCGTGGCAGATCAGCGGGGACCGGGTGACGTTGCGGTTGGGCACGTACGAGGTGCCGGGCCTGAAGCGCGACTTGCCGGGGTACCTCGTGAACGACGGGGCGTCCAAGGGCGGCAATCTGGTGTTGCACCGCAAGGAGCTCGAGGCGTTTTTGGGTCGGCGGTTGGGGCGCGGCTGGTGGAACCGCTTCGGCCATTGACGCTTGAACGCAACGTTTTGCCGCTCATTGAATGTTGGTTAACCAACGCTCTGCAAAAGGCCTTACTCACATACGCGAGCAGGACGTGCTTGCGAGTTCGCTAGGGTGCTTGGCGACAGGACTACTTTGCAAGCTCTACTTCTTCCATTGACAAAGAATGGGGCCAAATGGGGCACGAATGGGGCCAGTGGGCGGAAAACTGTGTCCTGGCCGAGTGCCCACAATGGGGCTTAATGGGGCTTAATGGGGCACAATGGGGTTGACCGTCCCATTGACCACAGGCACTGCCCCTACTCCTCCACATCAGCGGACAAGTCGTCGCCCGTTTCGGGAAAGTGTGCGCCAAACAACGAGGTCACCTTGGACGCGCCCGTTCCGTACCACTTCGCGCCCGCACCGCGGCCCCCAACGCGCACCAGCCCTTCTTCGCGCAGCTCCTCCATCAGGCGTTTCACGCCCTCGCGGTCGAGGTCGCTGATCTCGCGCACCTCCCGGTTGGTCAGGGGCCGTTCCTTGAGGAGGCTCAGCACCCGCGTCTTCACGGCTTCCTTCTCTAGGCGTGCGTTGCGGTCGTACCGCAAGCTGTCGCCGAGCTGGTCCATCGCCAAGCGGCTGAGGCGGTAAAACAAGCCCTTGCCGTACCCGGCGTGCTCCACCGCGCCGCCTTCCTCAAGGAACGACAGCAGGTGCCGGGTGTCGCCGGGCGAGAGCTGACAAGCGACGGCGAGGGTGGCGAGGTCCGCCTCGCGATAGCGGCGCAGGTAGTGCAGAACCAGCAGCATGTCCGCGCTGATCAGCTCCTGCAGACGGCTGCTTTGCTCGCCGAGCCAATTCATCAACTGCAAAAAGCCACGGTCGAGTTCCTGCGCGTGGAAACTCACCCGTACCGACTGCGGAGTGGCGGTGTACAGCGGGGGCTCCTTACCTTGCTCCAGCATGCTTTTGTACATGCGCTTGACACCCAGGTTGTTGCGGTTCACCAAGTTCAAGCCGTTCAAAGCGTCGGCGAGCAGTCGATTTCGATGCACGGGCGGGTGGTGCAGGATGTTCTCCGGCGTGATGTCCGACATGAAGCCCCCGGCGTTCTCGACCTCGAGCTTGTACGGGAGCATCCTCACGATCGTGAGGTTCGGAATCGCGTAGTCGCGGTGCACAAAGGCATTGAGCACCGCCTCCCGAATGGCGATGTCCGGGTACGTCTTGAACTCGGCGTGCTGGAAGCCCTGCACGAAAGTCGTGACCGGGTTGGCCGCGGAAAGATACGTCTCGATGCGTTCGAGGGCGGCCAAAATCGGCGCGTTGTTGCCCTGGGTGATTTCGATGTCGGTGTCGCTGCGCATCTTCAGGTACCGCCACTCGTGCGTCGAGATGTAGCGCGCAAGCATCTCCTGGCGCCCGACCAGCAGCAAACCCGCGTAGGTGAGGTAGCCGTCACGAACGAGGCGCAAGCTGCTCAGCAGTTCCAAGTCGCCCTGCACCATCAGCTCGGCCGGGGCGCGGTTTTGCCGCCCGAAGCTGCGCAGGCGCTCCATCTCCGCGCTCGACACCAAGTCGGCGGGCAGCGCGTCCGAAATCAGGCGCGCGCTGAAATCGGCCGCCTCTGCTTGCGTGATCAGGTCGCGCATCATGCTGCCGGTGAGGGGCAGGCAGTTCTTGCCGACGCGGCGCTTCGTCGGCGCTTGCGTGGAGGTGTAAGGAGGGTTCTCGCCTGCGGCGACGTGGATGAGCAACAGCCGCCCTTCGGGCACGTCCAGCAACTCCATCTCGGGCGTGAGGTGCGGATCGGTGGAATCGAACACCGAGCGCTGCAACTGGCTCACGTCGTCGAGGTCGAACTCGGGCGGCAGGCCCCGAATCGCTTGCGCTCGATTTGGCGCGCTCAGCTTGTCCTTGACGCCCACGACGAGCGTGCCGCCCTTGGCGTTGGCGAAGCACACGACGTGTTCGCACACCATCCGCAACAGTTCTTTGGCGCTGCCGGGGTGCTCTTTGAAGTCGAGGGTCTGGTCCTCGAGATCGTCGGCGATGACGACATTGAGTTCGTGGAGGAGTTCGAGGATTTCCGCTCGTGTACGCATGCTGGCCTTCGTGACGCTTTCCCCACCTTAGCGCGTTCCAGCTTGAACTCACCGTCGCCTCAAATGAAGGGCGGAAAAATGCCTCGGTTCACTTGCTTCGCGGTTGTCTTTCCAAACTTGAACCCTAAGTCTTGTCACGCGAAGGTGCTGTCAAAACGCTGACAGCCTTTTTTCAGCCGATGACGAACAGTGGAGGCGTAACCGCGGAACGCCTAGCACCGCGGTCAGGAGGCAGAGCAGGATGACGGCGATGATCATCGGCAGCTGCACCATGTGTGGCGAGCGCGCCCTCGCTCATCCCGAGCGGAGCGCGTCCTTTTGTAGCGCGTGCGCCCGTTGGTATGCCCTCACGCAGACCGCGCGCGCGCAACTCCACGACCTGCTGGAGCCCGTCGTGCATGTCTGGGTGCAGCATTGGTACGCTATAGGGGTCGAGGCGCGCGACTTGAGCGAACAGGTCGAATTGCTCGGCCTGCACTGGGCACAGGACGGCGATCGGAACGCGATCCACATCGTGCGTGAAGCCCTGGCGCTCTCCGTGCAACCACCTGGGGTCACGCCATCCACGTAAACGCTGCTCAACCGTGCTGTCGAACAACTTGAAACCCAGCCCTTCGGTCCTCAACTGCGTTTAAGGAGAACTCTTTATGCGGGAAGCTT
The DNA here is from genome assembly GCF_000317835.1 of Deinococcus peraridilitoris DSM 19664. Taxonomy (NCBI): domain Bacteria; kingdom Thermotogati; phylum Deinococcota; class Deinococci; order Deinococcales; family Deinococcaceae; genus Deinococcus; species Deinococcus peraridilitoris. Next base: position 1,676,133 of record NC_019793.1, read on the forward strand.
CGATCATCGCCGATCACGTTCCCCGTACGCCGTGCTTGGCTTGATTCAGAACCTCTATCACCTCGCGCGCGAGTGCGGTTTGTCCATTGACAACACCCCGGTCTGCACGGTGCGCGCCGAGGTGTGCGGCTCTCGGGAAGAGTTGACGCATTTGGCTGACAGCCTGTTTCCGTACGGGCTGTACGCCTGGGTGACCGAGGACATGGATGGAGACGACAACCCCGCTGGCCGCATCGCCACGTGGATCGCTCAAGGCGCGAGGGTCGGGCACACGACAGTGGCGGAACAGCCTGTCTTGCGTGGTGCAGAGGTGCGCGACAACGCTTTGGTGCTGGAGTACAGTCCCACGCGACAACGAGTTGGACGAGCGCGCACGCCTCACGATCCTGCCTAACTTGAGCGAGCACACCTCCGACGTAGTGCTGCACGCCCTTGGCAAAGGGCGGGGTTTGTTGCACCTGACCTTGAGCTTCTCCACCAAGGCACCTCGCGCTTTTCGAGTGGAGGATCAGCGGGTCTTCGACTTGGTTTCAGCGGCGCTCGATACCTGGGCTCGGGCGAACCGCTATTCCTGGGGTGTGTTTCGGAAGGACAATGCGTTGGCCGAATCAGCATGATAAGGAGTGTCGTGCCTTGTTCGTGCCTTACGCCCACAAGAACCAATGGGGTCATGCGACCGCCAAAGGGAACTGCGCCGCTCGCAGAAGGCCGAGAAACACGGACATAACGGCACACTCGGGTACCAAAAACCATCAGCCACCATGGCGGAGCTTCCACCTACGGATCAGAAGGCCAGGAGTTCGAATCTCTTCGGGTGCACCAAGAAAACCCCCACTGGGTGGGGGTTTTCTCTTTCATACTTGGCCTACGATTCGCCCGCGTGCCTTGTTCGTGCCTTACAGGCGTTGAGTCATCTCCAATTTCTGAAGTTGCAAGCCGCAAGGGGCCTGCAAGTTCAGGAAGGGTCCGACTTTATAATATGGTTAGAGCGCCTCGTTCGCCATGAGGAGGTCAGGGGTTCGAATCCCCTCAGCTCCACCAACACAATCTCGTCCTGGACGAGGTTTCTTTTTCATGCTACCGAGAGACCGAGCTCAAAAACACCTAAGTACCTCCCGGATGAGTTTCAAAGTTGTACGGCTTGCATGAGGTGGAGTGCAGCAAGCAGAGCTTCTTTGAGCTCATCGAGGCTGTTGTAGCAGCGTCTGGGCATCAAAAAGCCCTTCAGCTTGCGCCAGGTTCCCTCGATCAAGTTCAAGAAGGGGCAATAGGCGGGCAGGTAGCGTAAATAGAGCCCCTGCTGCTCCCACGCTGCGCGGTGCCTTTCCATCTCGCCGCCCTTATGGAAACCCGCGTTGTCCAGCACCACGACGGTCAACTCGTTGGGCTGGCACTGCTTTGCGAGCGTCTCCAGGTACGTCACCACCTCAGTACGTGTACATGTTCCGTCCAGTAGGCGGTACTCCAGTTGCTGCTGCTCACCGTGCAGTGATAGGGAACCCAGCAGGTTGATGCGCCCTTGTGACCCCCAACGGCTCGAGACGCCTCGACGCCACCGCGTGGGAATCTCAAACTGCTTCCCGCGTCCCCGAGCGAACCAGGTGCTACAGATGCTCAGCATCAAACTGAAGCCGGTCCCGTCGAGGTACTTCAGGGTGAGTTTGCCGTCCAGAGCCCCTTTTTCAGCGTCTTGATCGAGGCGTCATGTGCTTCGACCACCGCAGGATCGGGTGCCTTGGTCGGGCTGTAGCGTCCTCGCTTCCAGCTGTAGCCGAGTTTGTGGAGCTTCACCCGGATGGCTTCGCGCTGGATCGTCACCTGAAATTGCTGCTTGATGGCTTCGCTGAGGAGCTCGCAATTCCAGACCCGTTGCTCAGCCAGCTTGTGCTGCACGAAGGTCACCATTTCATCCGTGATCTTGGCTGGCTGGCCTGGAGCTTGCCCATCCCCCAAGCCGTTGATTCCATGCTGTTCGAAACGCCCGAGGTCCTGACTGATCGTTTCGACGTTTCGCCCAAAGTGCTGTGCCAGTTGTTCGAGGCTGAAGCCTTGGTGGCTGAGCCGGATGATACGAGCTCGCATCCGAACCTTTTCCCGTAACAAGGGGTTCTGCTCAATCCCGCGCAGTTCGTTGTCTTGCTGTGCCGTGAGTCGAAGAAAGCGGTGTGGTCGGCCCATCTCTGCCCACCTTATCCGATCAACTCATCCGGGAGGTACTTAAAGTGCGTCTGATAAAGCGCTGAGACGGTATTTTTGTGGTCCGGGAGTAGGCTGAGGGATGGCCACCTCAGGGTACGCGAACGATTTGACGGACGAAGAATGGGTCATCCTCGAACCCCACCTTCCTGAAGCACGCCACCTTGGCCGACCACGCAAATGGTCCTTGCGGGAAATCCTCAACGGCCTGTTCTACATCCTGCGCGGCGGGAACGCCTGTCTTGGGCAGAGCAGGCTCCAAAGCGCTTTGGAGCCTTGCCCGCTGGCGGATGATGCCTCACGATTTGCCACCGTGGCAGACGGTGTATCACTACCATCGTTTGTGGCGCATTGAAGGCGTGTGGGAAGCGTTGCACACGAGATTGCGGGAGATGGTGCGGGAACGAGCGGGAAAGGAAACCACGCCCAGCGCAGGAATCATTGACAGCCAGACCGTCAAGACCACTGAGGCGGGCGGCCCACGAGGCTACGACGGTGGCAAGAAGGTCAATGGGCGCAAGCGCCACTTGCTGGTCGATACCCTCGGGCTGGTGATGCGGGTGAAGGTGCACAAGGCTGACATCCAGGACCGATCTGGCGCCACGTTGCTGCTCGATAACCTCAAAACGACCTTCCCACGCATGAACGTGGTCTTCGCGGACATGGGGTACAGCGGGAAACTCGCGAACTGGATGAAAGAAGAGCTGGGCTGGAAGCTGGAAATCATCAAGCACCCCTGGTCTGGGTGGCAGGGAACGTGGGTTGAAGTGAACAGCCCTGCGCCAGCTCCCATCGAGGTTCCTGCTGGCTTCGTCGTACTGAAAAAAAGGTGGATCGTCGAGCGGACCTTCGCTTGGTTGGGCAAATCGAGACGGTTGGCAAAGGATGACGAGGCGCTGGTGGAAACCGCTGAAGCGGTGGTGTACGAGGTGATGATCCGGCTGATGCTGAGATGGCTGGCCAGAGTATGAATCGCCAGGAATTGGCGTTGCGTCGTTTATAGGCCGTAGGGTGACTGCTCACGCCTTTGATGTCGTTACAGCGACCATTCGCCATTGGCGACGGAAGCTGCCCCAACAGGGCAGGAACGCCTTGCCGGCAACCCAGGATGGAGGACAGCCCACTTGCGCTACGAGACCTTCAAATTGAGACAGTTCCGCCGCAACAGCGCTTTATCAGACGCACTTTAGCTGTACTTCGGGGAATATTCAGAGCACCTTCGTACGCCCAGAGTGCTGCGATGCTGGGCGCTTGCCATGCGGTTCTCCAAGCGTTTCCGACAGCTCTTCGCCAACTTCTTCGCGTCCTACCTGATTGATGTACTGTGATGCCTGTTCGCACCCTCGACTGCGCGTTTCTCGGCACCCTGCCCTTTATGTCCTGCCCTTTGATGGCCGGGTGATCCCGCGGCTTCTCGTGTGTGTAAGGCAAGGACAAGGCACGCCTTTCCTTGAAGAGCGTCCGATAAGCGTCAGGCCGTTGATCTTGCCCATCGCATCAAGCGAATCATGACCTCGTACAGAAGTTTTCCGCTGATCCGGTAGAGCGCTTCCGTATAGTACGGCGTGACCACCCCATCGCTCTCTCCCTTCTGGCGAGGCGTACTGGATTTCCTGCCGTTGCTGCCAGGCGTCGTGCCGTTCGCTGCCATTGCAGGAATCGCGGCCCTCCAAGCGGGCCTGACGCCCACCCAGGCAAGCGGCATGTCCCTGATCGTCTACGCCGGCTCCGCCCAGCTCGTGGCGTGCTCGATGATTGCGGCGCAAGTCCCGCCGTTGCTGATCGTCGCTACCAGCGCCATCGTGAATCTCCGCTTCGCCATGTACAGCGCCTCCATGACGCCACACCTCGCGTCACTTCCCGCCCCACTCAAGCTCCTCGGCGCGTACGGTTTGACCGACCAGTCCTACGCGCTCGCCATGACGCGCACCAATCCGCGAGAACGCACCGCCCCCTACTACCTCGGGGCGAGCCTGATCATGTGGCTCACCTGGCAACTTGGCACCCTGGCAGGCGCCTTGCTCGGCGCGCGCATTCCACCCGCGTGGTCCCTGGAGTTCACGGTCGCGCTGTCTTTCATCGCCCTCGCTGTTCCCACCGTGAAAGATAAAGCCACCCTGCTCGCGGCCCTCACGGCGGGACTGGTGGCGGTCGCCACCGCAGGCTTGCCGTACCGCTTGAACCTGATCATCGGCACGCTCGTCGGCATTGCCGTCGGCATGGCCGCGCGGCGCTGGGCTCGCTCGCGCAGGCAAGGAACACCTTGATGACGGTATGGTGGGTGATTCTCGGAATGGGCCTCGTGAGCCTCGCGATGCGCGGCTCGTCAATCCTTTTTCTTGGGGAACGACGACTGCCCGCCTGGCTGACGGAAGCACTGGCGTTCGTTCCAGCTGCGGTGCTTTCCGCGCTGGTCCTGCCGGAGCTGCTGTGGCGCGGCGGCCACGTCGACGTGTCCTTCGACAATGCACGGCTGTGGGCTGGACTGCTGGCGATCGTCGTGGCGTGGCGCTGGCGCAACGTGCTGTTGACGCTCCTCGTGGGCATGCTGGCGCTCTGGACGTTTCAAGCCCTCTGATTCAGCACCTGAGCCGAGTAACGACCCGAGTGACCTGACCGAGCGTCCGTCGAGACGCCTCAAGCTTCTCCCCAGGGCCCCAACAGTCGCGCTTGACCCCATCGCAACGACCTGTACGACTTCCTCTGCGCCATCTTCTCCCTCCTCCAAAACGGCTGACGCCTGTGCTGGGCAGAACAGGCCACCCAGTCGTTTGTGGCCTTGCCCGCCGGCGTTCCCTCCCGCGCGACTTTTCCAACTGGCAAACCGTTGACACGGAGAATGCTTCAAGTGATGTACCACGGTCGGGCTGTGAGCACGGCCGAAGTGGGCAACGACCTGGTGTCTGTCAGGCCTGGCAGGAGGTGCCCGCAGCACGCGAATCGACAGCAGCCCTGACTTCGTCATTGCTTTTCTTGGCCTGCCGCAAACTGAACGAGACAAGGCCCCCGTAGCTCACCTGAGTCGCGTCAGGATATCCTGCGCTGCCCGCACCCCAGCACGGACGGCGCCTTCGAGCAGTCCGCCTTCCACCGCCGTCGTCTCCGCCCCAGCCCAATACACCCGGCCGAAAAGCGCGGGCTCTTCAAAGAGGGGATCACCGTACGTTGGGTGCACGGTGGGCGTCTGCCGATCCAGCGGGGCGCTGGTGTAGCGTTCCCGTGACCAGTCCAGCTCGAAGTACCCCACCGGATGCGCCGCTTCCCGGCCGAACATTCGCACAAGTTGCCGAAGGACCATTGCACGATGGTCCTCAGTGCTGGTGGTTTCCATCAATGCCCTGGACCCCACAAAACCGAACAGGGCACCCATGCCCGGCTGGCTCGGTGAGGCGTCGTGTATTTCCTGCAGGGGCCCAAGGTGGCTCACACCGAAACCGGAGAGACCATTCGCGCGCCAGAAGGGCTCGTGGTAGATCACTCCGACTTTCATGGCGAAACCCATCCACGTCGGAGTGCCACGCATCAAGTGAGCCAAAGGGATGTCCAGGGCGGGGGTGAACCTGATGGTGTGCTCAGTGAGGCGCGGTGGCACGGCCACGACGACCGCGTCCGCGGAGAAGGCAACAGGTCGGCCCGCTTGTATCCCGCCGACTTGCACTGCTGTCCTGCTGGCGTCAACCGTAGTGGCGACCGTGTCGAAGGCGACGCTCCCCTGCGGTAAGCGTTCCATCAGCCTGCGGGCGAGTGCCATGGCACCGCCCGCAAAGCGGAAGGTGCCGGTCATGGGTGAAGGGTAAGCATGAAGGGAAGCGGACGGTTCCTGGTCGAAGGTCAGGTTTCCATCGACGTACTGCTCAAAAACGTCCACGTGTAACTCGCTCGCAAGCCGCCGCAGGTGGCCCTGGTGCGGCCAGGCCCAGGTTGCGCCGAGGTCGAGGTGCTCGCGGCTTCGCGCCTGCAGGGGAAGCGACAGGGTCCGTCCGCCCGGCCGGTCGCGCGCTTCAAGAACCCGCACCCGAATGCCTGAGCGGGTGAGCAGGTCGGCTGCACTGAGTCCGGAGAGGCCGGCGCCGATCACGACCACCTTCATCGAGCGAGTATACGCGCTCGTCGGTGCCGACAGCCGCCGAGCGACGGCAGATCCGTGACGTATGACCTGAGCCTGGATACGTCGACCATGACTCCCGGGGAAGCGGCGCGGAGCATCTTGGACCTGGTCGCGCGGCGCGAGACGCGTGGACTGGCGTCAACGACACCGGCGAACGCGACCGGCCCAGCCAGTTTGCTTGAGGACTTTTGTGATCAAGGCCACCAGCCCTGGGCCCTCGTTCCTCGGCCTGAGTTGATCACCGGGCTTGTTGACGAAGTGTGCATCACGTTTTACAAGAGCTTAACAACGCCCCCATACGCTGAGTGCGTGAACACCAGACTGCACCGGTACGTCCTGACCGCCACGCTCATCAGCGCCGCTCTCGCCCCCGCCCTTGCCCAGATGAACCACGGCGGGCACGGCACCGGCAATCCCGCGACGAACAGCACCAGGCAGACCGAGATGGGCGACATGAACCTCGCTCGCTTGAAAGGCAAAGCGTTCGACCGCGCCTTCCTCTCGATGATGATCGCCCACCACCAAGGCGCGCTCGACATGAGCAAAGCGGTCGTGAACACCGTTAAGGACCCGCAAGTGCAGAAGTGGACCCAAGAGATCATCGCCGTGCAGCAAAAAGAAATCAACGAAATGACCGCCCTGCTCAAACCGCTCGGGGGCCTGGAAAAATCCATGCACGCCGCGATGCTCAAGGATATGAACGGGATGCTCAAGGTCCTCAAGGCGAACAAGGATGCGGACCGCGCGCTTGTCGAGGGCATGCTGCCCCACCATGCGAGCGCGATCGACATGGCGAACCTCGCCCTTCAGTACAGCGACAACACAAAAGTGCTGAACCTCTCCCGGGCGATCATCCGCACACAAGCGGACGAGATGCACGCGTACAAGCTGTGGCTCTTCAAACGCTGAGCGGCAACTTCTCAGGATCCACCCGCGTGGTGGGCCCACAAATCCGGTGGGTAGCCGCGTGAGCACCGTCCTGGTGGTCGATGACGATCCCGGCATCCTGGAAGTGCTGCGCTTGTACCTGGAGGCCGAGCAGCACCACGTGCTGGAAGCCAGGGATGGCCTCTCCGCGCTTGACCTGCTCGCGCAGGCTGACGTGGCGATCTTCGACTGGATGTTGCCACACCTCAGCGGCATCGAACTCACCGTGCGCGCCCGGGAACTCTACCCGGAGTTGCCAGTGATGCTGCTCACGGCGCGTGGGGAGGAAGAAGACCGCTTGCACGGGCTGAACACCGGAGCGGACGATTACGTCAGCAAGCCGTTCAGTCCACGTGAAGTGGTGGCGCGCGTGCATGCCCTGCTGCGCCGCGCCGGCGTTCGAGAAGTCCTGCAAGCGGGGCCGCTCAGTCTGAGCCTTCAGACGCGTGTTGCGACGCTCAACGGCACGCCGCTCGATTTATCCAAGCTGGAGTTCGATCTGCTCGTCACGCTCGCGCAGCACCCCGGCCTGGTCTGGACGCGTGAGCGACTGGTGGAGCGCGTCTGGGGTGTAGATTACCCGGGTACCGCACGTGTGGTGGACGTACAAATCACGAACCTGCGTAAACGCCTCGCCGACGATCCCGACCATCCGCGCTTCATTGAAACCGTCCGCGGCGTGGGGTACAAATTCAAAGCGGACGTTCCAGGATAGGTTGAGCGCGTGAAGCTGTACGCCCGATTGTTTCTGTCGCACCTGCTGGTCATCGTGATTGCGATGGGCACCCTGCTGCTGTTCAGTGAACTCCTCGCGTCCGCCTTCATCCGCGAGCACGTCGAGCAGATGGTCGCAGTGATTGGCCCGGACGGCGCGAACCTGCGCGCCGACCTGGAGCACGGCATGCGGGGCACCCTTACGTCCGCGCTGCTGGCCGCCATTCCTTTCGCGGTGCTCATCGCGGCCGTGACGGCCCTGCTGTCCGCGCGTCGCGTCGTGCGCAGCGTCGCGCTCCTGAGGGATGGCAGCCACGCGATCGCCGCGGGGGAGTACCGGCGGCGCCTGCCGGAGGATGGGCAGGATGAACTCGGTGATCTCGCACGGCACTTCAACCGCATGGCGGGCACGCTCGAACGCGTCGAGCAGGGGCGGGTGGAGCTGATCACGAACGTGGCGCACGAGTTGCGCACCCCGGTGGCCGCGCTGCGCGGGTTCGCCGAAGCCCTCAAGGATGGCGTGATGCCACGAGAACGGGCCGCGGACGCGATCCTGCGGGAAATGAGGACGATGGAACGCCTGGCGAACGACCTCAGCCTCGTGTCGCGGGTGGAGGCCGGCGCAGTCGAGTTGCACCCGCGCAACTTCCCTGCGACCGAACTCGTCATGGCAGGAATCGAGCGCTTCAAGGACGCGTACGAGGAGCGAGACGTGAGGCTGGAGTGGACGGTGCCATCAGGCGTGCCGGACGTCACGGCGGATTTCGAGCGGGCCTTGCAGGTGCTCACGAACCTCCTCTCGAACGCCTTGCGGCATACCCCGAGCGGAGGGCGGGTGACGCTCAGCGTGCAGGGTGACCGCGACGACGTGGCTTTCACCGTGCGTGATACGGGCAGCGGCATTCCCTCCGAGCACCTGGAGCGCATCTTCGAGCGTTTTTACCGGGTGGATCCGGCGCGGACCCGCGGAGAGGGCAGCGGGGTTGGTCTGACCATCGCCAGGGGCCTGGTGGAGCGGATGGGCGGAACGATTCGCGTGGACTCCAGTTCCAGCGGCAGCGTGTTCACGTTCACGCTGCCCTCCGCGCACGGCTGAGCGGCAGAGAGTGTTTCACTATGAGAGTCCACCCGGTTTCCGGTCTGGTGGGTTGCTCCTGGCGTGGCGCGTCTTCCGGCAGCCGGGCTTTCTTGACGCGAATGCCGTGGTCATACACGAGATTCCCGTCGTACCACGCGCCGGCAATCACGCAGCCAGTGGTGAGGGTGAGAGGCGCTTTGTTCAAGATGGTGTGCAGCAGGTGAGCGTAACGCTCAGGCGCTGATGCCGCTGAGGAGGTTGCGGCACGCGTCGGCGCAACGGCGGCAGGACTCGGCGCAGATGGCGCAGTGCTGGTGGTGCTCCGCGTGTTGTTCGCATTCGGCGCCGCACGCTTCACAGGCGGCCAGGCAGGCTTGCAGCTGCGTGCGGACAACGTTCATGTCAGGTTGCGTGCAGCGGGTGAGGACGCGGCCGGTGGCGTCGCAGACGTCCGCGCAGTCGAGGTTCAGGCGGATGCAGCGGCGCAGCATGTCGAGATTCTGCTCGCCCAGACACGCGTCGGCGCAGGACGTACACACCTGAGCGCACTCGAAGCACGCGGCAAGACACTCCAGCAAGGCTTGCTGGTCGAGGTTGCCTTGTCCGGCCTGCGGGTGGGTTTCGAGCATGCCTTGCAGGGGCTGGGTCATGGGGTTCGTCATGATGCACCTTCCTTCTGTTGGGTGAGGGCTCGGGAGGATGTCGCGCTTCGCTGGGTGAACTCAGCGGTGTTCACTCGGGCGTATTCTGGTGGGCTGCACGACACGCACCTTTTACTCCTCGTTCTCCAGTTTCTGGATGAGAGCCTTCATCTCGGCGATCTCCTGGCGCTGCGTTTCAATGATCGTCCGGGCGAGTTCCTGCACGCGCGGGTCGGTGATGTCAGCGCGTTCGCTGGTGAGAATCGCGATGGAGTGATGCGGAATCATCGCTTTCATCCAGGAAACGTCGTCCACTGCAAATTGCGCGCGGGCCAGCCAGACCGCTATGAGGAGCAGGGCGGCACTGCCCACAAAGATGCCGAGGTTTACGCCGCGCTTCTTGTACATGCTGCGCATGAACGTGAGCATTACGATGGCCATGACGGCACCCATGCTCAGTACCCCACATCTTGAGCTGAGTGCTGTATTGGAGCGGGAAAAGGTTGCATGACGAGGCTCAGGAGGATGGTTCGATCACTCGTTCCCCAGCGCAAAGCGGCAGCAAGGCGTTCCAAGCCGTACTTGACGAGACTCACCGCCCGGCGTCCGTGCTTTTTGCGCTTGATGGGCCGCTGCTCGTGGCACCATGTACCGATCCGCAAGCACCAAGCCATCGCCAGCGTCACTACGCCGACCAGCCGCTCCAACCGAGCGGGTTTGGTCATCGCACTCGCCTCAAGGTCGAACCCCCTCGATTTCTGCGCGCTGAAGGTGCTTTCTACCGACCACCTCAAGTGGTACACGCCTCTGGTCTCGTCGATTTTCAGGTCGGTGGCCAGGGCGAGCAGTTCACCCTCGGGCGTGCGCGTCACCACCAGTTGCATGACCTGACCGTAGATATTGGCTTTCTCCAGCAGGCCGACCACCTGTCCCGGCTCGACGTACGCCCATCCCTCATCGAGCCGCAAATCATCCACGCGGCTGTCGCCTCGAATGCGCAAACAGCGTTTCACACCCCGACGCCTGAGAAAGGCAAACCACTCCCGCCCCACGAACTCTCGATCAGCGACCAGAACGCGCCATTGCTTCGCAGGCAGCACCTTCAGCAGTCGAGCGACCAGACGCTCGCGTGTCCTGGTGTCGCTGCTGCCCCCATGGGGCAGGGCCGTCCACACCAGCGGTAATGTGAAGCCTTCAAGCACCACGCCGAGCACAAGGACGTTCAAGTCGGCTTCGCCGTACTCCCAGTTCGTACGGTCCATCGTCATGACGAGCTTGTCATCAGGGAGGAGCGGCAAGAGCAGCTTCAAAAAAACGTCCTGATCGAGCTGAGGGTCGTGTAGGCAGCGCTCGACGCGGCGCAGCTTGACTGAACTGCTGGCGTGTCCGGGCAGATGAAGTGCGAGCCGAGCGTGCTTGGTCGAACGCGCTTGGATCAGAGCGGTGACGACGTCGGCGAGGCGTTGCAGGGTGTCTCGGCGCAGAAAGGGCAAATGGTGTTTGAACACCTCGCCGAGCTTGGTAGGATCAGTCAGAGCGGCTTCTTGGAGCGACACACTCCCTTGATGCCGCTCTTTTTGCGTTTATGCCGCGATCAAATCGCCCTTCTGGACGTTACCCACTCCGAGTTGTGGGGTACTGAGGCACCCATGACAAACGCCATGTAAAACCGGGTCAAACTGAAAAAGACGTGATCCCAACGGTAAGTCGTGACGTACATCAGGCCGAACATGATGATGGTCGACGTGGCGATCATCGCAGCGAACCTGCTGTAATTGCTCAAAATGTCCCCTCCTGACTTCGTGTGCTTCACGTGATCTTCTCGTTGGCGCGGGCCGCACCTCACGGCGCGGGTGTGCTTCATGCTTGGAGTAAATTGTTAAGCCCGTGTAAAACGCCCACAAGTCTCAAGTTCAACTGAATGGTCAGCATTTGATCATGAGAACAGCGAATTGTACGTGAAGTGAAGGCGGAGCAGTGTGGTGTCAAGGCACACTGCTCCGCTGTTGCCGTGGGGTTTGGATGATTTTAGTGGTGGTCACCGCCTTCAGGCTCGGCCGCGGGTGCGGCTCCGTGCGCGTGCCCGCCTTCCCCGCCGAGAACTGCGGACAGGCCGGAAAGACCACCAAACAGCAGCACGGCGAAGCTGACGGTCCCAAGCATCATGTTGCGGTACTGCCCGCCGGGTCGCAGGCCTTCCCGCCAGGCGTACGCGCCCACTGCGAGCACTACGCCAGTGGGAATCAGCACGGTGGAGTACGCAGGATTATCGAGGAAGTGCTGCACGCCACCGGTGATCATACCCAGCCCGACGGACAGCACGAAAGACACCAGCAGGAAGGCAGCCAGGTTCAGGGAGCGGGCGTTCTTGCGCAGCACGAACTCTTGCAGGTAGTTCCCGAGGGTGAAGAACACCACGCCGACAAAGGCGAGCGCCAGGTAGTAAGTGGTATTTTCGCCCAGCCCGAGGTGCACGATGCCGCCCGCAATGAAGCTGGTGGAGGCCAGCAGCAGGAAGTACGCGAGGAACGGCAAGAGGATGTTCCGGCGGATCGAGACGGAAACAGCGGACGGCGAGGCTGGAGCAGCCGAGGTGGAAGAGGGGCTCACGTGCGTACATTACGATCCTTGTGTCAAGCTTTGGTTAAGCACTGTACCGCGATCTAGGTGGGCACCATCTCATGAAGACCGTCAGCCATTCCCGAAGAGGACTGCTGTGACGGAGTGGCCGACGCAAGGTCGCAGCGGGCGTCGGCACGCCTTGCCGGTCAGCCTTTGAGGGATGGCCCTCTTTGGACACCGCCCCGCTGCCGGCGGGTAGGAGCCGCCCCTAGGGAACGTCAGCATGTTGCCATCGTGGTTCGTCTCTCCCCTACGCGACAGTTGTTGGCGGGCCCCCGCAGGATGGTCACGCCCTGCAAAACAGACGCTTAACACAAGCGGCGTGCGGTGAGACGAAGCACGGATCAAACGGTCGCCTGCACCCGTACCGGAGGTCCACTCCTCACAACCTGAATGGAAGGGGAACAACATGCGAGACGATTACGACCATCACGCGTCCGCGCGGTGCGACAACTGAAACTCGCGCCGGCCACGTTCGCGCTGATCGCCGCGGTGAGCGACATCGTGATCGCCTGCCCGGACACCCTGGCGCTGACGACCCCGACGGCCATCACGATCGGCGTGCGCCAGGCCGCGCGCGAAGGCGTGCTGTTCAAAAATGCGACCGCGCTGAAAGCCACCGCCGGCGTGAACACCGTGGTCTTCGACAAGACGGGAACCCTCACGGAAGGCAAGCCCGCCTTGACGGACGTGGTGCCCGCGCAAGGGGCGGACGCGCAGGACCTGCTGCGTTTCGCGCTTTTGCTCACCCTTCAATCAAGCCGTGCTGGAGCGCGAACTGGTAGTCATCCTGGGAGAGCTCGGCTTCCTGGTTGTCGTTGATCATCTGTTCAACGCGTTCACGACGCGCCTCGTCCTCTTCGAACTGTGCGGTGGAGCCGTGTTCGGGTATGCGGTCCGTCTTGTCGTCTGTCATGCTTTCCTCCACGCTTCAGCAAAACCAGTGGGCATGAAAAGCAACCGCTGGTTTCCGTAAGGCCGACGTGTCAGATCAAGCCGCCAGCGTCACAGCTTTTTCTTGAGGAACGCCACGGACCGCCTGAGCGCCACGGTGAGGTTCCTGCTGAGGTTGTGGTCGTCTCCCTGGTACGAGAAGAACTCATGCGGTTGCCGTGCCGCTTGGAGTCCTGCCGCGAGTGACTTCGTGAAGCTGTACGGCACGTGCGTGTCCCCCGTGCCGTGGTGGAGTTGCAAGGGCCGCCCCTTGAGGTCCGCCAGGAAGCTGTTCGGGGAGATCATTTGGTAGACGTGCGGGTTGCTGTTCGGCGTACCGTACCGGGCGAGCATGCCCGAACGTGTGCCTGGCCCGCTCGAACTGCCCCAGCGGGGTAAGTCGTTGAGGATCATGTCGTACGGAGCGACAACGCCGGCGAAGATGACGCCCGCCTTGACGTGCGCATTGATCATCATGGCGCGCAAGGTAATGTGGCCACCCATCGAATGCCCCCACATGCCAATGCGCGCGCGATTCACGTTTGCGTGCTGTTGCAGCGAGGCAAAGGCATTCAGGACGTCGATTGTGTAATCCGGCGCCCAGTAGGACGCGCCAGAAGGTTGCCCTTCGGAGTTGCCATGACCGCGGTAGTCGGGTTTGAGAACAACGAAACCGGCGCGCGCGAACGCGTCGATGTACGCGACGTAGCGTTCCGTGGTGCGGTACTGGTCGGGTGGGATATACCCGTGGTTGAAGACGATCGCGGGCCAGCCGCCTTTAGGCGGTGTACCGGTGGGAACGGTGAGGAGCGCGTTGATGCGCAGGCCGTCGGACTGGTAGGACACGATGCGGCGCTGGTAGTTTGCGCCGCGCGGAAGGATCTCGCGGGTGGTGAGGGTACTCCCGGGGTAACTGCGCTGGCGCATGTGTTCGATGGAGAGCGGTTCCGTGTGACCCCGAGCGGCTTGGGCGTGCAGCGCGGCTGGACTGACGAGCACGATGAGCAGCAGGGCGCGGCGGAGCAGGTGGGGCATGGTCCGTCATTATTGCAGGGTGGCGTGGCGCTGGCGCAACGTGCTGTTGACGCTCCTCGTGGGCATGCTGGCGCTCTGGACGTTTCAAGCTCTCACGCCTGCTATCGCGTGGGGGCGGGCCAATTCAGGGTGGTGCGGAGGCTGCGGCCCAGGATCCAGGCTTTCTCCTCGCTGGACAGCTCGCCGGTGTCGCGAATGTAGTATAGGGACTCCGCCCAGGAATGGTGGTCCTTGCTTTGCGTGTGATCGCTCCCCCACATCACCCGTTGGGGCGTGAACGCCTCGACGACGCGCAGCAGCATCGCCAGGACATCCGGGTACGGATACCCTTCGCGGGACAGGCGCGGCGCGTGACTCCACTTCACCGACACGTTCGAAAATTCCGCCAAAGCCAGGACGTCCGCGAACCCCGCGAACCGGTCAGCGGGTGGAGTTCCCATGGGAAGCTGCACTCCGCAATGGTCGATGATCACCGGCACGTCGGGAAACTTGTGCAGGTACGGCCGCAGGAGGGACGTGCGTCCGGGCAGCAGCACGAATACCGGCACCCGGTGCTTCTGCGCTGCAGCGAACACCGGCTCGTCCGCACCCTGCGCGAACTGCGTAAAGCCTTCCTCCGTCCAGGGCACGACCCGCAGGGCCTTGCGTTGTGGCATTCTCCCGATGGTGGCGATCAGGTCTTCGAGCTGTGGATCGCGCCGATCGAAGCGCACCAGGTACGCGAAGCGTTCCGGGAACCGCAGGGCCGCCTCCTCGGCCAAGGGGAAGACATGGCGGAACGCGCCGTTCGGAAGTTCATACCCGGGCAGGATGCGCGAGTGCTCGTCGAATCCCCAGTACTCGTCGTAGAGCACGGCGTTCACACCGACCGCGTCCATGGCGGTCATGCCGGCTTTCAGGCTGTCGAGGAGGTTGAAGTGCACTTGAGCGTCTACGATGTCCATGCCGATCTCCTTTCGCGGCGGCAAGCGTGAACGTCACGATCGCTGAGAACAGCCTGCGGCGTGCTTCACGGCGTCACACGTCCAAGCACCTTGAGGCGGCCATCCTCGAAACGCACGATGACCCCTTCCCCCGAGGCGGGCACGATACCCGTGAGCGCGGTGATGTTGACCTGGTGTGTCATCACGACGAGCACGCCCGGCCCATTCCACCGCGACAGCACGCCTCGCGCCGCGCTTGTCTGCCCGGCTTCCCTCTCGCTGTCGCCGAAAAAGGAGTTGAACGCCGCTTCATCGCGCGCGACGCCTGGAAAGGCGAGCATGGCCGTTTCGCGCGCGCGGCACCACTGCGAGGTCAGCACGCGTGTGACCGTGACGCGCCGCGCACGGAACGCCTCTCCGATGCGGCGGGCCTGTGCGCGCCCCTCGGCGTTCAGGTTGCGTTGTGTCCGGCAGTCGTTCAAGCGAAAGCCCGGTGGGTCTGCTGTGCCGGGCGCGAGGGCGTGACGAAAGAGCACGACCGCGCCATTCGTGAGGACACGCCAATCGTTCTGGGCGCTGGCGATGGAGGGCGTGCCCAGGCCAAGAGCGATCAGCCAGCCCGTCAGGATTCGTCGCTTCAGTGTCATACGGCCTCCTGCGCGTGCGGAGTGGGTGGGTGTCCTGCCAGCGTAAAGCAAATCATGCGCCGTAATGTCCTGTCACAAGTGCAATAAACGTTGCTGCCCGGTGGCAATGCGAGCGGCTCACTTGAGGTCGATGCCCCTGCTTGCAGTTGCTTCCAGGGAAATGGGCGCACGAAAGGCACGAAAGGCCTGTGCAGCATCCCGACCCAGGACACGAGTAAAACCCACTCTCGGCGTGGGTCTGTCGGTGCAGCCGAGGAGGTCCGAACTCCTGGCCTGCTGATTTGCAGGTGGAAGCTCTCTTTCGCGGTTGGTGTGTGCTTCCCGAACGTGCCTTCAAGGCCGTGTTTCCCGGTCTCCTGATTTTTCCGCAGCTTCGCGGGGCGTGCACGTCAGGTGCGCGCTTCGCTCGACATACCGACTTTCCAGGAGCGCCGGCATGGGAAGCCAGGCAACCATGCCAACCTCGACTGCCTGTCTTGCATGAACGTAAGGCCGCGCAGTGTGCGAAGCGCAAGCGACAGAACGCCATTCACGCGCAATGCCGTCCACGTCACGAAGCCCCGCAGGAATCAGTGGATATGACCGCCATGACGCTGCAGCACGTCCACGATGGCCGACATCGACAGCCCATCCCCGTCAACTTCAAGCCAGTAACGCCCATTCACCGGCCGGGCCACGTCATGCAGGGCCACTGGACGAGTATCCGAACCGGACTGGCCAGCCTGCGCCGGATCATCCTCGCGTACTGTCGACCTGACCTGCTCGGCGCTCAAACCCATCCGCTGTAGTTCAACGGCTGCCGCTTCAGCACCTTCGGACATTTCAAAAATTGCGGTCACCTGAGGCATGCCTCTATTGTGCTCGGGCTACCTGCAGCCACACGCTAATCCCAAGAAGACATCAAACAGGCATCCGATCCGGCAGGATCTCGTCGCTTGATCCCAGTCCTTCTCAAAAGAAATCCGACAGTTCTCACCACTTCAACGAAGTTGCAGAACGCCGCCGTTGGTACCCTTCTTTCATCACTGCGCTTATAAGCAGGGCTATTGCCCCGTCACCCTCCGCTTAAGTCCCTCCCACTTGAGTTTTGGTGTTCTCCCAAAACGTGGGGCGAGCGGAGGCGAGTCGGGGAAGCCTGTCTGCCGCTGGGTTCTGTCGTTCTGGGTGCTGTTCCCAGCACGGAAGAACTAACACCGCCCGCCATGGGCCTGCCGTGCAGCTTCGCCACGCGTTGCTCGAGCAGCTGCACGGCTTCCCCTTCATCGTACTGGTCGTAAGGCAACTGCGCGTACTGCGAAGCGGACATTCGCGCGAACCACTGCCGCGGACTCAGGGGACGATTCAAATTCAGGTGGCGTTCACAGCTCGCGCGCAAGGCATGGTCACTGGCTGGGGTGTTCGGCATGCCTGATTCTCCGGCATGAGCTGAACTTACTGCCCGCTCTTCACCATCAGGACACCCTGAAGTTTTCCGCATGGCCGTGCCCGTATGCCGCTCGACTGTTGACAGGAGGCAAGCGAAGCTGCGGGAAAACCGGTACTCGGGATGAAAGTCGGGCTGAAAGACCGCACTTCAGGAATACTCACTTTTTGCAGCTGCATAGGATTCGATAAGTGCCGTATTGGAGGGGAAAAAGTACGTTTCCTCGACTCCTCAATCCTTCGCTGGTTTGACAAGCACCAAGGAACAACTTATACACTCAGCCCCTTGAATTCCTCTAGCGCAAACGGCCGCGTCTGCATCATGTCCAGCACCATTTGATTCTGCGAACTGGCGTCCAATGCGGAGGTCTACAAACCTCTCTGCCATCCATGCTGGCAGTAAGCTATCTGATATGGCTTCCCACCGTGCGTTGGCCTTCATACCCCTCACCTTACTCAGCGCCGGACTGTGCTTCTCCGCCGACGCCACCAGCGCGTCGTCAGTGAAGGCTAAACCTGGCATGATGACAGGACGCATCACGACGACCGCCGGGAAGCCCCTAGCTGGCGCAGTGGTCAACGTCTTCGGGTTTACCAAGGCAGGGGAGCAGGTCAGGATCACAGCCCGGACCGGCGCGGACGGCATCTACGCGGTCAACTTGCCCCCCGGTGGCCTGTATGGCGTCAGCAACGCCTTCGCCCCTCTAAAGACCGCGCTCGGCGTGGTTGATCATCGCCTGCACCCACTCGAACGGAACTTCGAGGTACCGGTCAGCAACGCAGGCGGTATCACCCGAAATTTCGAGCTCCGCCTCAGCGGCCTGAAAGCGGTCGAGTCGAACGTGTCGCGTGATCCCCGCGAACCCACCAATTACTACGGTCAACTGATCCGCGCACACTTGCGGGGAGGCAGCTCTTCCATGGACTTCCAGGGCACGATGCTGGAGTTCAAACTCACGCCGGTCGGCTCTCTCGCCGATGGAACGAAAGGCAAGACGCTCATTTTCCGTCGCAGTGCGAAGCACCTGAACACCGACACCGGCCTCGGGTTCGACCTCGACCAGACGCAGGTGCTGCCGGACGTGCCGTTAGGCGCCTACAAAGCCACAGCAACCGTGAAGAAACCAGGTGGTACACCGCAGAACATCCTGTTGAGCAGGGACGGTAACACGCCTGGCCCATCGATCACGGTGGAGTTCAGGCCGTCCCCGAGCGTTTCGGGCACACAGGTGTTCAACTTGTACGCTCACCTCGACGACGCCGGAACGTCCGGTTCTCCAGCACCAAAGGCACCTCCAGTGGCACAAGCGCCGAAGACTTCAGCAGAGTTGATTCGGGGGCATGTGAACTCACCATTCGCTTACCCTGGGAACGTGCTGCTGGTCCTCGAAGATTACGCTGTCACTCCTGAGGACGCTGTCGTAGAAGTAGTCTTCACGTCACTCGACGGTGGCCGGGATGAGGTGGTGCGGCGGACACTCCGGCAGATTCGGGCTGGCAATATGCTGGACGACAGCCGCCCACTCGCGGAGACTGGATACATCCCGCTCCTCACGCCCGGCGCTTACCGCGTGAGTGCGGTGATCGTCTCTGCACACGGCGCGGGCCGCAAGGTGGAGTTGCGGCCGTCCGACGGTACTGCAGGCCGCGAAGTGCAGTTGCGGTGGATGCCTGGCGAGCGTTATCGGGAGTCCGGCGGGAAGGTCGTGTACGTAACCATCAACCCTGATCGGTAACAGAAGCTACTTCTACAACCCAGGACAAGAAGAACTCAGGCAAGGTGTTCCCAAGTGGGCATCCGTTTTGCTACGACCTGATCACCGTGCTTCTCGAGCAAGAGCCGCTGCCGCAGAATAATCTGCAGGGTTTGGAAGACGAGCAGACTTTCCAACGTGCCATCAAGGCGCTCTGCAGCTGCCTGCATTGCTTCGTAGGGCAAGCGGTTGAGGATGGCCGCTCTACCGTGGCAGCCTGAAACATCACTCGGAACCGTGGTGGCTGAAAAGTTAAAATTCCCGCTCGTATTCAGTCCTTTTCAACTGCTATGCAGCTGCAAAATACGAGGAATACGTATCAGAAGGTCAGGCTGACACAGCACACGTTGCGCTGCCAGCCATAACGGTGCCCGGAAAGTTCAGTGCGAGTGTTTGTGTTACGGTTCCGGCAGGAGAACAAGAAGCATGAACATTCCCTCGCGAAGCACCTTCCTGATCATTGGCGGGGGCATCATTGGCTCCGCCATCGCCCATTTCCTGGCCCTCGCGGGCCGCGCTGAAAGCGTCACCGTCCTCGAACCGGACGCCACATACCATCGCTCCTCGACGGGGCGTTCTGCTTCGGCCATCCGGCAGCAGTACAACCTGGGCCTGAACGTCGAGATGTCCCGCTTCGGGTACAGTTTTTACCGCAATGCCGATCAGCACCTGAAGGTTCACGGTGAAAGTGTCGACATCGGCTTCGTCGAACGACCTTACCTTGTGCTGGCCGCTCCCGCTGGTGTGGCGCGTCTTCGTGAAGCCCACGCCCGGCAGATACAGGCAGGCGCTGACATTGCCTTCCTTGAACCGGAAGTGCTCGCGGAGCGCGTGCCCTGGTTGAAGGTTGACGGTATTGGCGCCGCCTGCCTCGGGCAGGGTGGCGAAGGATGGTTCGAACCCCTTACCGCCTTGAGCGCCCTGCGACGCAAAACCGAGTCATTGGGCGTGACGTATCTGCCAGCACGCGTGGTGGGCATCGATGTACACGATGCGCGTGTCACGGGCGTCCATCTGGAAGGCGGTACGCAACTTGAGCCGGATATCGTCGTCAATGCTGCCGGACCGTGGGCGGCAGAAGTCTCGCGTCTCGCCGGTGTGCACGTCCCGGTGGAGTCCCGCAAGCGCACGGTGTTCGTGTTTCGCGCTCCGCATCCCCCGGCAGACTTCGCTTGTTTGATCGACCCGACCTTCGCGTCACGCGGCGTGTTCGCACGCTCCTTCGGTACGTCAAACGAGGGCCTGTTCATGGCGGTCACGTCACCGGACCCACGGGACGATCCCCACACGCACGATTTCACCGTGGATGAGGCGCTCTTCGGCGAGGTCATTCAACCCGCGCTCGCACGGCGCGTGCGGGGCTTCGAGCATCTCGAGCGGGTGAAGGCCTGGGCGGGGCATTACGAAATGAACACTTTTGATCAGAATGCAGTGATCGGCTTCCACCCCGAGTTGAAGAACTTCCTGCTCGCCTGTGGGCTGAGTGGTCATGGTGTGATGCACGCCCCAGCAATTGGTCGGGGTATCGCTGAACTGCTCACCGAGGGACGGTACACTTCGCTTGACCTGAGCCCCTTCGACTATGACCGTGTCCGACGCGGTGTACCGCTTGATGACGTGCAGTCGAGCGAGCACCGCAGGATTGAGGCGGGGGTGTAACCCGCTCAGCTCGCGGTGTCACGTCAATCAGCCGTAAAGTATCAATGAGTCGGCGTATGGCTTGCATCAACTTATTTTGAAACTTGTGAGCTGAAGACCGTGGGGCTCAAGGCTTTCCCGCTCTCAGTTGGCGCGCTGCGTCAATGCGTGCCAGCCCAGAAGCCGGGAATCAAGTTTTGACGGCACTGTTCAACGGGTGTTCGGGGACGGGTATGCCGAAAGAAGTTCGAGAGGCGAGCACGTGTGGCCAGGAAGCCTCGCGTGCCGCGTGCGCTTCGCGTTCTGAAAACATCGCTCCTGTCGCTCTTGACCTCGCGTCGGGCGGTAGCTCTGCTCAATCCTGGGAGTGGAAGCCCAGAAGTACCAGCGAAAGCCAAGCCGAGCCAGTACTCCGCGGATGGGTTCGCGAAGTTCGCTCCGATCGCGCAAGCTTACCTGCAGATGGTCAGTGAGCAGACTCGGAAACGCGGTCAGTAGACGTCGTCGGTCTGACCACTGAAACAAAGGCGTGAAGGCTGATTTTGCCTGAAAGATCCCTGTGAGGGTTGTGTTGCCGTAACGGCAAGAGGTTAGGCTGACCCGCCGTGACCGATTCGAAACCGTACCGCCACCGAACTCCCATCAGCATCATCGAGCACGCGGTCTGGCTGTACCACCGATGTCCGTTGCGCTTCTTGGCAAATACAGCGTGCACGACGATACCTGGCCGCTCCTGGGACGAGCGGGAATTGCTGCACCAGCACGGCCTTCGGGTGAGCCACGACACCCTGCGCGGGTGGTGCATCAATTGCGATCCCTTGTTCGCGGAAGACCTTCGTCGGGGTTTCCACCGGCACCTGAACGAGATGGCGGTGAAGACCCTTGGGGTCAAACAGTAGCCCTGGGGCGCTGTCCACGAGCACAGCTCCGTGCTTGACATCTTGCTTCAACGACACCGGGCTACTGAGGCTGCCCAAGACCTTCCTGACCAGGCTACTCAGCGAATACGACGTTCCACAGGTGATTCACACCGATCAGCTTCCTCGTCTGGACGGGTCAATCACCAACAGGTCATTTCCACCGCGCGCTGTCACAAAGTCATCGAGCAATTCCACCGTCCTACACGGCGTCAGGAGCGCAGCCGACTGGGGTTCAGGCAAAGGAAAGGTGCGCAGGAATTCCTGGGGCTTCACGCCCGAATCAACCATGTTCACCAGCGTTTCCACGGTCGCCAGCAGCAAGAATCAGACACATGCGTTTGCAACGTGGTCTACAGTCGCCGCAGGGGTGGCCTGAGACTCAGGCCACCCCTGCCCTCCATCTCCCTTGGGGTCGCTTAACGCAGCACAATCTGCCATGCCCAGGAAGGCCAACCAGGTCATTACGGGAGACGAGGATGGCATGCGTCCCGCCCAACTTGAGCCAGAAGCGCGTCCAAGTGCTCCTGAGCCGCCTGCAGCACTGCCATCGCGGGGCGCACCGCCCGAGCCGAGACCTCCGGTTCACGCTCCTCGCGCACCGCAGCGAAAAACTCGGCGTCCTGCTGGAGAATCGGGGCGTGCTCGCTTCTCAAGAGCAGCGGTCCGTGTTGGTCGCACAGCTCACGTTCCATGACGAGTAAGGTATCCTCCTCGCCGATGACCAGGTAGTCGTGCAGCGCCATGTGCGTGTTGTACGACATGACCACGGTCGCGAGCTGATCGCGGGGTGTGCGCAGCGAGATCGTCAGGTCCATGGGGATACCGAGCGGTTCGCTGGGCAGGGCGACTTGCGCGGTCACGCTCACTGCCTGCGCGTTCAGCAGCCACATGGCAAGGTCGACGGCGTGGCACGCGTGGTGCCATAACAGGTTGTCTGTCCAGTCGCGTTGGCGACCCTTCCAGTTCACGTTCTCACGCCGCTTGAACAGATAGCGGCCGGTCAAGGCATGTGGATGCAGTTCGCCATGCACGACACGACGGCGGGCTTCCCGGCTGGACGGCCAGTACCGCTGGGTGTGGCACACCATCAACCGGCGGTCGGTCTGGTCGGCGATCGCGAGCAAACGGTCAGTTTCAGGCAAGGACAGCGCGAGGGGGATTTCGCATAGCACATGCTTTCCTGCACGCAAGCAGCGCTCGGTCTGCTGAGCGTGCATGTCGCTCGGAGAGCAGATGATCACGGCGTGAATGTGCTCGTCGTTCAATACCTGATCGAAGTCGGTGGTGGCGTACAGGGCGCCATGCTGGCGCGCGAACTCATCGGCGGCTTGTTGCTCTGGCCCCAGCACCGCGCGGAGCGTGACGGGCTGGTTTTGGTCTTTCGCAAGTTCACGCAGCACCCACGCGTGATCTTCCGCGATGGAGCCGTGTCCGATCAGGGCGACGTTCACACCTCGGAGTATACGTTTCCTCACCGCGCTTTGAGCAGGCCGATTGCCGCTGCTGATTGCGTTTGTTGACCAGTTTGGTATTGTCGACCCCGGCGCGCTGATTCACCCAGGCAACAGGGAAGATTATTGCGGGTCGGGAAAGGCCAGGAAGAGCTTCGCGGCTTCGTACACCTGCCGGAAGAGCTCAGGAACGTTCGATCCGCGTTCCTTGATGACGACGTGCTGATTCACGTGCACTTCGATCAGCAGTCCAGCGGGCAAGCCCGCGAGGGGTTCCTCGGCGGCTTCCGTGGCGATGACGACGCACTTCTGCGAGCGCAACCACTGCAACTGCTCCCGTTGGGCTTCACTGAGCGCTTCAGCCCACGGTTCGAGTGGTGGTTCGGTTGGCGTCATTCCCTCACTGAACCTCTTGAGGTTGAAGCGGATGAACGCCTTTCGTGAGGGCTGCTTTACCGACATCATGGCGTGCTGAGCAGGCGGTGGGATGAAGGGCTGGTCAGTTCTTCAGACAGGCGGTGAATTTCACCACCATCTTGTGCACGCCCAGCAGCTGAACCGCGCTATTCCAGCGAAAAAGTCACCAAAGCGCCCTCCTGCTTGCATCACAGCGCCATGGCAGGCTGACGATTCAGACCAGGTGAATCACTGAGCGGGCAAGGCGGCACGCTCTTCACAGTAGGCGCGCGTACAGTTCTTGCATGCTCCCGGAAATGACTGAATTGATTCATTCCATCTACGGCGTGCAGCGTCAAGTCTGGGACGAAGCCAACCGCCGCAATGACCTGAACACCGATACTTTACTTCAGGTGTGGGAACGACTCGAAGTGCTGAGTGACGAGGTTGGAGAGTGCCTTCACGACTACGTCATTCAGCGTGACAACAGCGTGGTAGAGCACCTGCGTGAAGTGGAGCAGCGTGCCTATCAGGAACTCCAGCACTTCCACGAGTCCGCCTGAAGGTCAAGGTCAGATATTCAAGCCTCACCGCATTGAATCCTTCATTGAATCCTTCACCTTGAAGTGACCTGCCCACTGAAAAGCAGCTTTGAAGTGTAACGGCATTTCACCCTGCACCTGACTAACCTGCCCGTGAAGGTACTCGGTACGCGGACGGTGAGGTCCGGCGTTGCGCAGCGTGGTCACGGGGTTGGCGTTGCGCAGCGTGGTCACGGGGTTAAGGTGAAAGGGTGAAGCACGTGCGCCCCCCAGACGAGCAGCTACGCCTCGCAGCGCTCCACCGGTACCACGTTCTCGACACCCCACCTGAAGCGGCGTTCGACCGCATCACCCGCCTCGTGAAACGCCTGCTGGACGTCCCCATCGTCATCATCAACTTCATCGCCGCAAAACGAGCGTGGCTGAAGTCCAGCGAGGGCACCAACATCCACGAAATGGACCGCGATAGTGTCTGCTGCGCCGAAACCGTCATGCAGCAGAAAGTGTTCGTGGTGGATGACCTTCACGCCACCCCTCGCTTCCTCGACGACCCGATGGTGAAATTCGAAGGGGCCCGTTCGTACGCCGGCGCGCCCCTCACCACCCCGGACGGCTTCAGCATCGGTACCCTCGCGGTGTACGACCGCGCGCCACGCCAATTCACCCCGGAAGAGCAAAGGCTGCTCGCGGACCTCGCCGCGATCGTGATAGACGAGCTGGAGTTACGCCTGATGATCCAGCACTGGCGTGACGCACAGCAGCACACTGAACACCTCGCTCACCATGACGCGCTGACGGGACTGCCCAACCGTCTGCGTTTCCTCGACCGTGCCGAGCAAGCCCTTCACCACGCCAGCCGGCATGGCTCGCCCGTCGGCATCATGATCGTGGACCTCGACGAGTTCAAGACGGTGAACGACTCCCTCGGGCACACCGTCGGGGACGAAGTCCTCAAAACCGTGGGCGAGCGGCTGTGCGGTGCCCTGCGTGAGGATGACACCGTCGCGCGCTTCGGCGGGGATGAGTTCGTGGTCCTGCTGCCCGAACTGCACGATACCCTCGACGCGGCACGCGTGGCGCACAAACTTTACGAGGCACTGAGGGAGCCCGTTCAAGTGGACGGTCACGCTCTTGAGGTGACGTGCAGTACCGGCATCAGTGTGTATCCCACGGACGGTCAGGACGCGCAGACTCTGCTGCGCGCGGCAGACACTGCCATGTATCAAGCGAAAGCCACCGGCAAAGGGCACTACCGTTTCTGCGAGGAAGCCATGATGCGCGCGGCGCAGGAGAAACTCCAGTTGCGCAGCCGCCTGGCCCGTGCGGTGGAGCAGCAGGAATTCATCTTGCACTACCAGCCGCAGGTGAAGCTGCGCACCGGAGAAATCGGCGGTCTGGAAGCATTGCTGCGCTGGCCTCAAAAAGATGGGACGGTTATTTCCCCCTTCAGTTCATTCCGTTGGCGGAGGAGAGCGGTCTCATCGTGCCGCTCGGCGAGTGGGTGCTGCGTGAAGCTTGTGCGCAGCTCGCTCGGTGGCGTGAGCGGGGGAAGCGGGAGTGGTGCGTGTCGGTGAACGTCTCCGCACGCCAATGGGAACACTCGAACTTCCTCCCAACCGTCAGGCAGGTGCTGCTGGACACCGGACTGCCACCCTCCTGCCTGATCCTGGAGGCCACGGAAAGCGTGCTCCTTCGGGACCCGCAGGGCGTGCGGTCACAGACGCAGGAGCTCGCCACGCTGGGTGTTCAGTTGGCCGTGGATGATTACGGGACGGGGTACTCGAACCTCAGCCAGTTGCGCCACATCAGCGTCGATCAGCTGAAGCTCGACCGTTCGTTCGTGCAGCCCCTGCCCGGCGGGAGCACAGAGAAGGCGCTCGTTCGCTCCTCAATCACGCTCGCTCATGGGCTGGACGCGCAGGTGGTGGGCGAGGGCATCGAAACGGAGGAGCAACTCCGGGTACTGCGCGAGCTGGAATGCGATGTCGGGCAGGGGTACCTGCTCGGTCGGCCGGTACCGCCTGATGGTATCGAAAGCCAGTACATCAGGACTTGATGCCTGAATCAGGCCGGACAGCAGCAACCTGAACAACGTTCGTTTCGAAGGCAGCCGACCGGGCAACTTCATCACATGTCTCGACACGAAAACGAAGGGTTTTGCAACGACCGCGGGTGTGCGGTGAATACGGCGTTCTCGTGTTGCAAAAGTCAGTGACACGTCAGTGTTTCACCTTGAGGTGATTTTCCCGCGTTTTCGCGTGTACATCCGCTCATCAGCGTCGTGCCGCAACACCGTCCGGTCACGCCCGTCGAATCGACGCTTGAGCATCGGTGAACCGATCACACGCCGGCCAGACTCACCAGCCCACCACGCAGCATTGGAGTCGTGCAGCAGCCCACTCAGGCTACCCATTGGGCTTTGCTGTTGAAAGCCGTTCATCCCAGGTGGAAACCACCCTGCAACAGAGAGGCACCCCCATCATCCCGAACAAGCCGCCCAGGTCACAACCCAGACCTCCGCCCGGCTGGTTCCTGCTGAACGCTTGCCTGGAGTTCCAGGCCCATCAGGCGATCAGTGCGCAACCAATCCAACCACAAGACCCATCAATGCAACACCAAGAGCAACAATGTCTTAGCCCACAACGACGCAGGTTAGGATAAAAGACACCATCATGACGCTGTTGCCCAGCTCCTTCGACCCCTTGCTCGTCACGTGCTCCGTGGTCGTCGCCTGGCTCGCGTCCTACGCCACCCTCACCCTCGTCTCGCAAGTCCACACCCACAAAACCCGCACACCCCTCTGGATTGCCCTGGGCGCAGTCCTCCTCGGATTTGGCATCTGGTCGATGCACTTCATCGGCATGCTCGCCTTCCGCTTACCCGAAACCGTCACGTACGACGTGCCCGGAATGATCCTCTCATGGTTGGCAGCTGTCCTGGCGTCCGGATACGCTCTCTTCATCGCCAGCCGGCCACAACCTACCCGCTTCACGTTCGGGCAAGGCGCACTGATCATGGGTGGCGCGATCAACGGCATGCATTTCCTCGGCATGCACGCCATGCACGTGAACGCCAGCGTTCAATACAATCCCGCGCTGGTCGCGCTGTCCATCCTGATTGCAGTGAGTGCCTCATGGGGCGCGTTGCAGCTGGCGCTTCACAAGGTCATCACAGGTGGAGACGATGCGCGTCCTGGGTGCCTTCCTGCTCGGCGTCGCGATTGCCGGGATGCATTACGTCGCCATGCTTGCCGCGACGTTCCACGTTCACAGTGACGGCGTCAACGATGTCCTTCAAGGGCACTTCCTGAGCGTCCGCTCGCTCGGCTGGGGTGCAGCCCTCGTCGCTACGGTCGTGCTGATCGCTGGCATCTGGGCAGTGACCATCAACGAACGCGCCGCATTGATGGCCGCCCGGGAAGCGCATACAAAACGGCGGAACGAGGAACTCGAAGATCGCGTCGCGGCACGCACCCGTGAGCTTCACTATCAAACCCAGTTGCTGCAACGGCGCAATGAAGAGTTGCAAGCCGAAACTGATGCCCTCAAAGCCTCAGTACCCCACAACTTGGATTGAGTGGTGTGCTGGAGCGGGAAAAGGCTGCATGACAAGCGCCAAAAGTGTCAGGCAGTCACTCGTGTCCCAACGCAAAGAAGCGGAAAGAAGCTCCAGGCCGTACCTGACGAGGCTCACTGCACGGCGTCCGTGTTTTTTGCGTTTGATGGGCCGCTGCTGGTGACACCACACGCCGACACGCAAACACCATGCCAAAGCCAGCGTGACTACCCCGAACAAGCGTTCCAGCCGATCCGGCCTGGTCATGGCACTCGCCTCCAGGTCGAAGCCTCTGGATTTCTGAGTGCTGAAGGTACACTCCACGGTCCAGCGCAAACGATACACCGCCCGCGTCTCGTCGATCTTCAGGTCGGTCGCCAGGGCGAGCAGTTCCCCGGCGTCGGTGCGGGTGACGACCAGTTGCATGACGTTGCCGTACACATTCGCTTTTTCGAGCAGCGCGACCACTTGTCCGGGCTGCACGTACCCCCAGCCCTCGTCGAGCCGCACGTCGTCGATCCGAGCGTCACCTCGGATGCGCAGGCAGCGTTTGATGCCGCGCCGCCTCAGAAACGTGAACCACGCCGCCCCGACGAACTCACGGTCGGCAACCAGAACACGCCACCGCTTCGCGGGCAAGACCTTGAGAAGTTGAGCGACCAAACGCTCACGCACTCCGGTGTCGCTGCTACCCCCGTGCGGCAAGGCCATCCACACGAGGGGCAAGGTGAAGCCTTCAAGCACTACGCCCAGCACAAGGAGGTTCAGGTCGGCTTCGCCGTGTTCCCAGTTCGTGCGGTCCATGGTCATGACCAGCTTCTCGTCGGGCAGCAGTGGCACGAGGAGCTTCAAGAAAACGTCGCGATCGAGCTGAGGGTCGTGTAGGCAGCGCTCGACTCGGCGCAGCTTGCTGACGGCACCGACTGTGCCGGGCAGATGGAGGGCAAGCTGGGCGTGCTTGGTCGAGCGAGCTTGAATCAGGGCGGTGACGACGTCGGCGAGGCGTTGCAGGGTATCTCGGCGTAGGAATGGCAGATGGTGCTTGATGACCTCGCCGAGCTTGGTAGGATCAGCCAGAGCGGCTTCTTGGAGCGACACACTCCCTTGATGCCGCTCTTCTTGTGTCTACGCTGCGATCAAATCGCCCTTCAGGACGTTACCCGAACCAAGTTGTGGGGTACTGAGCCTCAAAGCCTTTGCTGTGTATACAGAAACTGTAGGCACGGCCAGTGAAACGCAAGAACTCGCTGCGGCGGCCATCGAGGCCCTGAAAACAGCCACTGCTGATGTTTATCTGGCGTACTTCCAGCATCGACGCTCCCACTGGGTGAAATGCGTGGAGTTCGGCCATCATCATTTGAGTCAGGAAGCGCATCACGCTTCGCTGCAGCAGGCAGTGGAAACCCATGATCCTGTGTTCGTCAATGCCGCAAGTGACAGAGCGGCGCACGCGGTACTGCCCGTGGTGGTGGCGGGCGAAGTGCGTGGGTATCTCCTGGCGGTGCCCGCGCAGGACACCTGGAGGGAACGTGAGCGAATGGTTCTCCAGGCAGTTGTTCGTGGTCTCGCCATCGCTGAGGAGCACGTGCACCTGATTCACCGTCTGCAGCAGCGTCAGTTGCAACTCACCCGCGCGAACGAAGAACTCGAAGCGTTCTCGTACACCGTCTCGCATGACTTACGCGCGCCCGTGCGTCACATCGCCAGTTTCGCGCAGCTGCTGCGTCGTGAGTTGCCTTCAGAGCTTTCCCTACGCGCTCAGAAGTCATTCGAGATGATTGATCAATCTGCAACGCAGATGCAGGTGTTGATCGATAAGCTGCTTGACCTCGCGCGACTTTCCCGGATGGAACTTCATCGGGAAAGCGTCAACCTGGACGATTTGGTTGCGCAGATCAGCGAGCAACTCACGCTCGCCCACCCGGAACGGCAGCTGGAGTGGCGCCTGCAACCGCTGGGTGAACATTGGGGTGACGCGGGTCTGTTGCGGCAGGTGCTGGTAAATTTGCTGGGGAACGCTGTGAAGTACACCTCACGTGAAGCACTCGCCGTGATTGAGGTGTGGTGCGAACGAACCCGGCTGAAGTGGCAGTGTTCGTGCGGGACAACGGTGCTGGATTCGATCCTCGCTTTGCCGCGAAGCTGTTTGGGGTGTTTCAGCGGCTGCACACCCCCGAGGAGTTCGAAGGGACCGGTGTCGGCTTGGCGAACGTCAAACGGATCGTGGAGCGGCATGGCGGTCGGGTCTGGGCAGAAGGCGAAGTGGGCAAGGGCGCGATGTTCGCCTTTACGCTACCCAGACGGAAGAATGACCGTAACACGCAAGCTCAGCATCCGCCGGTGACGTTCGCTGATTCGTTCGCGGGGGAGGAGAAAGCGGGCAGTCAGGACTGAACGGCTTGATGTCACTCAACTTTTTGATGCGGAAGTGAGTGGGTTGTTCCTCCGGTTGTGGCGAGTTGTTGGCTTCAAGGCAACTGAGGGGCTGCGGCCAGATGGACAACCCGAAGTTCAGGTCGCCTGCTTCACGGTTTCTTGACGCGCCCTTCAACCTTTTTGAGCCACCATGCTGAATCTGAACGGCTGGGCAACATTGTCGGCGTTCTGATTCACCACCAGTCTGAGATTAACCCGATTTTGCGCAGGTGGGAATAAGCCCAAAGATAGGGGGCACCACCATGACAAACCGCAAAGTGTACACCGCCGAATTCAAACGAGATGCCGTCAACCTGGCCGAGTCCACCGGCAACGTCGCGGGCACAGCCCGAGACCTGGGGATCAGCGACTCCGTACTGCGAAAATGGATCAAAGCGGCCCAGCAGGGCATGCAAGCCTTTCCTGGGCAGGGCCGTCAGCACCTCACGCCGGAGCAGCAAGAGATCAAGCGGCTCCGACAGGAAAACGAAATCCTGCGGCAAGAACGGGAAATATTAAAAAAGGCGGCTGCCTGTCTTGGGCAGAACGGACGCCCATGAGGACGCCTGCCCGCTTCTTTGCCAAAGAAAGTCGCTGATCTTCGCGTTCATCCACGACAACCGACACGAGTTCCGCCTGGACATCTTGTGCCGAATGCTCGGGGTGGCGATCAGCGGATACTACACCTGGCGAGGAAGGCCAATCTCGCAACACCAGTTCCACGACGCAGCTCTCTCTTTGCGGATCAAAGCACTGCACGAGCAGTACAAGGGCCGCTACGGTGCTCCCCGCCTGCACATCGAACTCGCACAGGAGGGCCTGAAGTGCAGCAAGAAGCGCGTAGCTCGTCTGATGCGGACGGCTGGTCTGAGGGCCAAAGGCAAGCGCAAGCATGTCGTCACCACCGACAGCAATCACGAACTGGCTGTGGCAGAGAATCTACTGCAACGCGACTTCCAACCTCAGCAGCCTAACCAGGTCTGGGCTGGAGACATCACCTACATTCCCACCAAGGAAGGCTGGTTGTACCTGGCAGTCGTGCTGGACTTGTACTCCAGGTTGATCGTGGGGTGGTCGATGAGCGACCGTATGCCTGCCGAGCTACCGGTGGCGGCCTTGCAGATGGCTGTCCAGCGCCGGTCACCGCCTCCAGGGCTGATTCATCACAGCGACAGGGGAAGTCAGTACGCCAGTGGGCTCTTCCAGGCTGAACTCCAGCAGATCGGAGCGCAAGCCAGCATGAGTCGGCAGGGAAATTGCTGGGACAATGCCTGCGTAGAGAGTTTTTTCGCCACCCTCAAGCGAGAGCTGCTAGATAGTGAGCCGTTTGAGTCACGAGAAGCAGCCAGGGCCGCCATCTTCTCGTACCTGGAAGTCTTCTACAACCGCCAGCGCCGTCATTCGACCCTTGGCCTTGGCTACTTGACACCACACCAGGCTGACTGCCATGCTCAAGCCGCTTAACTTCCCCTACGTAAAACCGACCCAACCCCAGTCCTTCTGTTCGTGTGGCAAGAACAGCCTGGTGTTCCTTCAACTCGAACAACTTGACGCAATCCGCCGTAGGCTACGGCATGACCCAAACCTCCAGCGACCGGGTCGGCACCCGGCTGATGTTCGAAAATGACCGCATCCGTGTATGGGACTTGGTGCTCGCCCCAGGGGAAGCGCTTGAAGGGCATGTGCATCACCTGGACTTCTGCTTCATCGTCGTGCAGGGCGGGCACCTGCGTCATGTCCACCCAAGTGACTCCGGACAGGATGTGGACGTGCACTACGCGTCTGATGATGTGGTGTTTCTCGAAGCAGGCGTGGGCCTGGTGCATCATCGGCTGGTGAACGTGGGAAACGAAGCGTACCGGAATGTTGTGGTTGAGCTGAAGGAGCGCCCCGGCAACGAATAGGCCACATTCCCGCCCCCCGGGTCCTGCAGGTCAAGCCGGCAGGCTGCAGCGTGGAGACCCCCTGTGAACAAGCGTCCGCTGTCTGAGTGGCACGGGCAGTACTGGGTTAAGCTCACGGAATGAGCGTGAAGGCAAGCGAACACCAGGTCCGCGTTCTGAAGGCCTTGCGTGCTGGTGGGCTGTTGGTCATGCACACCCGTGGAGAGCGCGGCCCGTACTACACCTTAGATGGTCGCTGGCTCAGCGTGACGCTGGTGAAAGGCCTGGAAGCAGCACGCTTAATCCAGCGTGAGGGCAGTTCAGGTCGGGTCGTCGCTTCCTACCAGCTCACGCCTGCAGGAGAGTCTGCCCTCGCAGAGTGGGAAGCAGTACGGCCGCCGTTGACCAGTGAAGAAAGACGCTGAACAGCTGATCGTGAAGGATCCGAATGGACAGGCGAATGACCTGGCTTTCGCTGAGATCTCAGCACCACCGAGACACAGGGGAGTCGCGCGTGGCAATCGGAGGATGCAGTGTGTCCTTGATTTCGACGAGCTGCTGGCGCGCGGCTCGGATGGCGCGGCGTCGCCGATTAAGGCGGAGGTGCGCGAGTTCGCCAACGTGGAAGTCACGGAACTGCAACTTGACGCCGCGTGCTTGCCGCGCCTCGTCGCGCTCGCCCGCGTGCACTGGAGCTCCCAGGCCGGTAATGAGCTGAGCTTCCTCGCGTCCGAGACGTGGATCGTGGCGAACAAGCTCGCACGGCCGCGCACACCTACCGCGTGAAGTGTGCGCTGTTGCTCGCCCTCGCCGCCAGGCCGGGCGGAGAAGCCGAGCGCGTCACCCGGTATGAAGCGCACCTTGAACGAGTGCCATACAAGGCGCTGCACGAACTCGAGGCAGCGGGGACAAACGCGGAGGCAAAGCGGCGCCCCTGGCCCGCCTCGCAGTACACGGCGAGACCGAGGCGTGAAGGCCGAGGCCGAAATGTTCGGAGCATGCGAGAAGCTGAGACAGTGCGCCAGCAACTTGCTGCCACACGAACGCCCTCAGTGACTGAAGCGTGACACCATGTGCTGCGCCCGCATCACGGCGATGAGTGGAGCGTCCGCTAAATTCCGGTTAACGAGCAAGCACTTGGGAGGCAGCCGAGGCGCGATCCAGAAGGTACATCGGAACTCCTGAACCACGGCCGCAGGGAGCTGTAAGTACTTCACACTCGGATGCTCGTCAGGCCACGCAGGCTCCACTCATTCCCGCAGCCTAAGCAGTGCGCCATCACATACCGCTCCAGGGTCACGTCCGGCTTCACCTGGAATTGCGTGACACTGAGATCCGGGTGCTGGCTTCCAGGGGTCATTGAAGTACTCACCACACATCTGGCCCGGCTCATCTGCCTCCCCCAGCATCCGAGCTACCCGACTCAAACTGACGTGTCGAGATGCACCGCAACATGGCGGTCATCACTTCGACAGCCTGGGCGTTCGTAAGTCGCTGAGCGCGCACCAGGGACTGCCAGGTCTGAAAGGCCATCGCATGCTGGAGAGCAGCGGTCACGAGCACCTGCGGCCTGAATGGTTCGAGCACGGTGTCCGTCGCGGCCTGCCAGTACCGGATGTGGTTCTGCGTCGCTGATACTTCCCACATGACGGGCTTGAGGGATGCGTCGCGCAACGCCAGGGTCATCATGTGCTCTGTGGCTTGGTGATAGTCGTACGTGTCGGTGAGGGCGAGACGAGCGCGTTCGAGGGGATCTGGGATTGTGGCCCATGTTCGGTAGTCCGGTGGTGGGTGGGCTGCGTGGAAGTGCTGTGTGCACGCTTCGAAGATGGCTTTTTCGTCTGGGAAGTGTTCGTAGACGGTGGCTCGGCGTACGCCAGCTTTTTCGGCGATGGCGCTGACGGTGGTCTGCGCGGGTCCGAGTGTGCCGTGCAGATCAACGGTGGCTTGTACGATTCGGTTTCGTGTTTCTGCGGTGCGTTGTGCGCGTTGCTTCTGCTGGTATTTGCGGGTCATTTCACTGACGGGAGTGTACAGTGAAAATTGACTTTTTTCCTGAGGGCCATTACAGTAATTTCAACGTACAAACCTGTACGTTGAAATTAGATTCCGAACCCACGCCAGAAAGGAAGTCCCCTGCATGCTGACCGCCGACCTCAACCAGCTTGACAACTACCGCGTCTGGTTCGACCGCAATCCGGACGCGCTGATCGCCTCCAGCTTTCCCATTCACTCCGCTGTAGGCGCTCGAAGCACGGCCGTCGTCTACATGGAGTTCGACCCTGACTTCCTCCTGGAGCGTCACACCGATAGCGCCGAAGAAATCGTGCTGGTCCTCGAAGGCACCTTGCAGGGCACCATTGGGAACGAGCAAGCCGAGCTCACCACAGGACAGCTGGTCGTGATTCCAGCCATGGTCCCACACAGCTTCCACAACACGTCAAACACAACCGCGCGTGCCGTTGGGTTCTTCTCCAGCGCCACCGTCATCAGCACCTTCGACTCGCCCGTCCAGCCCATCAGCCGTCGGGTGCTCGTCACACCCACTTCAGCTGAAGAGCCCGACCCTGCGCTCGCATAACCGCACCCGGATCAGGCACGTCCTTTGAGTCTTTGAGGTCCTGACGCTTCCCCTGCACTCCAGCCAGCCCAAGCAGCGTGCGGCAACGAGCCAGGCAGCCCGGGCGAACTTCTTAACATGAGGACAGCACAAGGGATGCGTTTCGAGCCGCCTTGGGAGCGTCCCTACGGGAGCCTGCTCCGGATTCACACCATCAATCCTCCAACCGCTGCGCACCGGCAAGAACCGGAGCATGTGCATCCAGTCCAGGAAAGCCGCGTCGCAGTACATTCCGGCCACCTCATCTTCATGCTCAACGGTGAACGCCACGAGCTGAGCGCGGGCGAGCGGATCTGCATTCCAGCGGACACTCCGCATTTCTTCTGGAAGCCGGGGTCCGAAGACTCGTACGCAATTCAGGAATTTGTTCCCGCACTCAACACCCGAGCCTTCTTCGAAACGTACACTTACCTCACAGACAACCACAAAATTCGCGGAAACGGCCTGCCATCACTCTTCAGCCCGCGGCGCTGCTGCGGGCCTACCAGCTGGAAATGCGGCCGAGGACCGAGCCGTCCCCGTGGTGGTGCCTTCGTGCCCTGACCTGGCTGCTCGCACCGTTCGGTCAGGCGTTCGGCTATCGATCACGCTATCCGTGAACAACAGCAACGCCGCACCGAGAGTGCAACTGACAGCTGGAGTGCCCCGCTCCCGGCTTCCCGGACCATATATCTGCCCGCACGCCTGAAGGACATCAGAAATACAAGCTGGAGGGAATTATGCTGAAACGACACGCGGCCATCATGCTCACCATGTTCCTCCTCCCGGTTGCGGTGGCCGGAGGGAACAACACACGTGCAGTTCAGGGTGAAACAGTGAGCTTCAACGGGGCCAAGGTCACCACCTGGGCGAAACTCGGCTCAAATGGCGAGATCATTCAGGTGGGCGTCACCCTCCCCCTGGCAGCCGTCGAGCGAACCCCGAACAAGATGACGATGATGCAGGCGAACTTTCCTGCCGAGGTACAGCAAGCGACGTTCCTGTATAACGTCACGGTCGAGTGGAATCCGCAAGGGCATGAACCCGCAGGCCGCTACACAAATCCGCACTTCGACGTGCACTACTACACCATCGACAAGGCAGCCGTCAGGGCTATCGACTGCAAAGACCTCACGGTGATGAACGCGTCGAAGGTGCCGAAAGGTTGGTTGCCGGCGGTGCCTCCAGGCGTACCTGCGCAGGCTGTTTGTGTACCCACTATGGGCTTCCACAGCCTCCCGGCCACCGAGTTCGCTCGTCCCGGCCAGTTCCAGCCTGGGTTGTTCGAGAGGGTGATGATCGTCGGTGATTACCACGGCAGCATCATTTTCATTGAGCCGATGGTGACCCGTGAGGCTCTGTTGCGCAAGCAGAACTTCACGCTGCCCGTCCCAAGCCTGAAGACCATCGACCACAACACGCTCGTCCCGACGCGCTTCAATGCGGTGTACGATCCCCAGCGGAAGGTGTACGACTTCGTGCTCAGCGACTTCCGTATGGCGAGGTAACAAGGACTCGGGTTCTGGCGTTGCAACCGGTCACGCCTGACCTCCTCAGGGTTGCGTGAAGTTGTTTGTGGCCAAGGGAGAAGAGGTTGAAGGCCATACCGCTCGGGGATTACTCAACCCTCAAGCGGTTCGTCGTGCCACTTCGTACCAAGTTCGCACACCTAAAATCAAGGTGCTACGGCGCGTCTTGGCGGGTGTTCGAGCACGTGTACAACGAAACAGGTTCGAGAGGCGCGTGGGTGACCAGGAAGCGCTGCGTGCAGTCAATATTTCGAAAACATCGTTGCTCTTGGGCAGAACGGACGCG
Organism: Deinococcus peraridilitoris DSM 19664; assembly: GCF_000317835.1. Taxonomy (NCBI): domain Bacteria; kingdom Thermotogati; phylum Deinococcota; class Deinococci; order Deinococcales; family Deinococcaceae; genus Deinococcus; species Deinococcus peraridilitoris. The sequence continues at coordinate 1,712,347 of NC_019793.1, forward strand.
CGCAAGCCCTCAAACCGCTTTGAGGGCTGCTCTGCGCAAGACGCCCTTCAGGACGCCTGCCTGCGTCTCGGGCAGAACGGACGCCCTTCAGGACGCCTGCCCGCTGCCGTTCCTGATCCCGTGTGGAACGATGGCTTTGCTCGATCAAGTTGTTTTTCCTCGCGTCCGCCCGTACTTGGACGTGCTCTGCTCGTGCCAAGCCGGGCACTTCGCGCACTGCCGCGCCGTAATTCCACAGCTCGTCCATGACCCTTTGCTCAGGGGCGTCGTACTCGTTGAGCAGCCGATGGAAAAAGCGCATGGCTGCTTTGGTGTCCCGATGTTTCTGTAGCCACACGTCGAGGACGTCGCCGTGCTCGTTCACCGCCCGCCAGCGGCCAGGCGGCTGATGCCGTCCGTTCTGGCCAAGACGCGGCCAGGCGGCTGATGCCGTCCGTTCTGGCCAAGACACAACCAATGCACTGTGTCGCCGAGCACCACGCGCACTTCGTCCATGTGCCAAGTCTTACCGCGCCACACTTCCCGCTGCCGTAGAAGGTCGGCGTATTGGGGGCCAAACCGCTGATACCAAGAGCGCACGGTTTCGTGGCTCACGTCCACGCCGCGCTGGACGAGCAGTTCCTGGACATCTCGGTAGGACAGGGTGAAGCGGTGGTACAGGTAAACCGCGTGGGCGCTGACCGTCTTCGAGTGACCGTAGCCCTCAACAACTTGACGCAACTGTTATGCCCCCTCTGTTATGCCCCGGTGTACGCTACTCCACCGAAGCAGGACGCGAGTTCTGGTATGGACCTTCGCTGAATGGTCCAGAAGTACAGGCTGAACAGTACTGACGTACACGTGTCGTCCAGCCGCAATGATCTCTGGAGTGCGGTCGCGCACGGGTTTGTGGTCCGTCTTCAGTCCTGCCATTGTGCCAAGACGGGCTCGCGCGGCTTTCCCGACACCCTCACTTCAAATTGGTGCCTGAACGCGCGGAATCGAGCACCGCCCGAATCACGCTCAGTGTGAGCCGCAAGTCTTCCTGCGGCCAGCCCACGAGCCCGGCCGTCCGGTGCGGGGCGATCACGTGTTTGGCGTTGGACGACATTCCCAGCAGCGCCCGGTATGCCCGGCGCCGCGCCGTTTCGAGTTTCGCCAAGTCTTGCCGACCGCCATACGCTTTCGCCGTTTCCGTCCATTCCGAGCGGCCCGCCGTGACCACCGCCAGCGGTTTGCCACCCAGCACGCCCTGAAACGGCAACCGGTTGAATTCATCCTCGGTGGAAGGAAAGCCGGGGTCGTGGCCGCGCACGTCGCGGCGCAAGTGCGTGACCACAAGCGGTTCGTTCGCCTGCATTTGGGGCAGCGCGGCGCGGTAGCGGGCCAGTAACTCTCGGCGCAGCACGCCGCCGTCAATGAGGACCATCCCGGCCACTTCCTGTGGGTGCTGTTGCGCGTAGTAACGCATGATCTCCGCGCCGTACTCCAAGCCCACCAACACGTACGGGCCACGCTCATTCACCCGTCCCAGCAAGGCGCGCAGCTCGCGCACGCCACCCGCGTACCCGTTCGCCTGCAACGGCCCTTGATCGCTGAGGTTGACGCCGGAGCGGTCATACACGCACGCCCGGGAGGTACGAGTCAGCGCGGGAAACACGGTGTCCCATGTCGCGGACCCGCGTGTGAGCCCACCCGCGAGGATAACAGCAGCGTTTTGCGTGTGCGGTCCCGCGCACGTGATCCACAAGCGGTACCCACCGACGTCATACCATCCCTCGACGTGGCCCGCGCTTCTCACTGCCGCTGCAGGCGCGGTCAGGAGGAGCGTGAGCGTCACGCTGAGCAGAACGTTCAGCATTCTTCGGTTCACGCGGCTCCTTCTTTCATGTGCCGTACCAACGTCCCGAAAGGCGATCGAATCGGTTGTCGTCTCGATGGCTTTCAGTGTGAACCTCCTCAGGCGCGCGCAACCTGCGGGGGCACAGTGTGGAGGTCTGGTCAGAAGCGCGCGAGGTCCCACGGGCCCTGCGATGCGACACGACCTGGACGATGTCTCGCGGAGCGTGAAGCCCTCCGAAACAAAGCGGCCCGCGACGTCGTCTGCCAGCACGGGCGCGAGTTGGGATAGAACCGTCGACACCACGAGCGACAGTCTCGTGGCTGACGTTCATGCCGCACCGAGACACCCGACTTGACGCAGATTGACGCAATCGGTCAATCGTGAGGTGCCGCAGTCGAAGCGGGGGTTGGGGACGCGACAGATCCATTATGATAGCAACAGAATGAATGAGTGGCCGGAGCTTACTCCTCAAGATCGAGGTCGCCCCCGCAAGATCATTCACGCCGACGCCGACGCCTTCTTCGCCTCCGTAGAAGTCCGCGACAACCCAAAACTGAAAGGCCAGGCGCTGGCGGTCGCCTGGAAAGGCCCGCGCAGTGTCGTCACCACCGCCACCTATGAAGCCAGGAAGTACGGCGTGCGCAGCGCCATGCCGCTCCGGACGGCCCTCGCACGCTGCCCGCACCTGCTGGTCGTCGAACCCCGCATGGACGCCTACCGCGAAGCCAGCCGCCTCATGCAGGGCGTTTTCCTGGAGTACACCGATCTGGTGGAACCTTTGTCACTCGATGAAGCCTACCTGGACGTCACCCATCCCCGACAAGGCGGTCCATCTGCCACCCGCATCGCGCAACACATCAAACGTGAAGTGCACAAACGCACGGATGGCCTGACCGTCACGGCGGGCGTGAGCAGTTCGAAGTTCGTCGCGAAGCTCGCCAGCAGCATGAACAAACCCGACGGCCTGACCGTGATCGTGCCCGAACAGGTGGACGAGCTGGTCGCGAAACTGCCGGTAAGTGACTTTTACGGCATCGGACCGAAAACCGCCGAGCGGATGGCAACCCTGGGAGTGCGGACCGGCGCGGACCTTCGGAGAGTGAGTTTGCAGGACCTGCTGGCGCATTTCGGCAAGAGCGGAGAGCATTATTACCAGATTGCGCGGGGTATCGACGAACGCCCGGTGGATCCAAGGGATGACCGCAAAAGTGTCGGTGCCGAGGAGACCTTCGATCAGGACGAAGGAAACCTGGAGAAGCTCCACCTGGCTCTGGCGCCCATCGCCGGGCGGGTGCAGGCACGGCTCGCCCGGCACGCGCTGGCGGGCCGGGTGGTGACACTGAAAGTCAAGTTTCACTCGTTCGAGCTGCTCACGCGCCGGGTGACGCTGCCCGTGCCCGTCAAGGACGCCCGTGAGGTCCTGCGGGTCGCGTCGACATTACTGACCGAGGAGTTGCTGGCCGGGCGGCCGGTGCGGCTGTTGGGCATCAGCGTGAGTGCCCTGGAAGATGAAAACGGCAGCCGCACCTTCCAGTTGCCACTCTTTGAACTGTTCTGATCGATAGCGTCAAGTTGTTGGAACGGCACGGAGGGCCGTACTGCTCGCGAGTCTCTCAGGTTTCAGGCGGCTTGACGTGCCACTTCATACCAAGGCTCACATCTGGGGGTCAGGTGACTGCGCAGCTGTGAGAGGAATACCCCGGTTGGGGTGAAAATCAAGCCAGGTCAGCCTTTTTTGCAGCAAACAGGCAGCCGGCAGCGGTGTTCGTTGGCCTGTCCATTCGCTCCGAGGAAAGCAGCCAGAGCAAATATCTGATCGTGCCTCACGAGCGCGGTGTCTCACTGGTTCCTACGCCCGCCTACGGGAAATTCGAGAAGCACAGAAACAGAACAGGAAGCTGAGAAGCGCGCACTCAAAGAATGGAATGGGTTGAAAGTCATCAAGCGACCAGCCACTCAAGGCCGGTTACCGGACAGGAAAAAGGGCGCCAGACGGGGTTCAGCCAACCTTACGACTTTCACGCCGCACCCGGCGAGCCAGCGGATACTGCGAGGTGATGACGTTCTCTCCCGAGTCTTCCGGCTTCGTGCAGGTGCGTGGTGCGCGGGAACACAACCTCAAGGACATCTCCGTGAGCATTCCACGTGACGCCCTGGTGGTGTTCACCGGAGTGTCCGGGTCAGGGAAATCCTCCCTGGCCTTTGGAACGCTGTATGCCGAGGCACAACGGCGTTATCTCGAATCCGTCTCACCTTACGCCCGGCGCCTGTTTCATCAGGTGGGCGCACCGAACGTGGACGCCATTCATGGCCTGCCTCCTGCCGTCGCCTTGCAACAGCAACGTGGTGCACCAACTGCCCGCTCCTCGGTGGGGAGTGTCACCACCCTGTCAAACCTGCTGCGGATGCTGTATTCCCGTGCGGGGGAGTACCCGGAAGGGCAGGAGATCGTGTACGCCGAGGGGTTCTCACCCAACACCCCGGAAGGAGCCTGCCCGGGGTGTCACGGTCTCGGCCACGTCTATGAAGTGACGGAGGCTTCGATGGTTCCTGATCCGTCACTCACCATCCGCGAGCGGGCCGTGGCGGCCTGGCCGCAAGCCTGGGGCGGACAGAATCAACGCGACATCCTGGTAACGCTCGGCATCGACGTGGACGTGCCCTGGCGGGACCTGCCGCAGTCGACGCGGGACTGGATTCTGTTCACGGACGAGCAACCAGTCGTGCCGGTGTACCCCGGCCTGACTCCTGAAGAAACCCGGCAGGCTGCCGAACGCAAGCTTTCACCCAGCTACATGGGCACGTTCAGCAGCGCCCGGCGGCACGTCATGCATACCTTCGCGCACAGCGAGAGCGCGGCGATGAGGCGGCGCGTGCAGCGCTACATGATCGCTACACAATGCCTGGTCTGTCACGGGAAGCGACTGCGGCACGAAGCCCTGGCGGTCACGTTTGCGGGCTATGACATCACTGAATTCTCGCGCCTGCCGCTCAAGCAGGTGGCCGAGCTCCTGCGCCCGTACGTCGAAGGAAAGGAGCGCGGCCACACCCAGCGCGCCGACCGTCATCCCGAGCAGGTCATCGCGCAGAGACGCATGGCCGAGGATCTGGCCGCCCGCCTCGAGGTGCTGCTCAACCTTGGGCTGGGCTATCTGCAGCTTGAACGTTCGACGCCGACCCTTTCGCCCGGGGAGTTGCAGCGCCTGCGCCTCGGGACACAGCTGTACTCCAATCTGTTCGGCGTCGTCTATGTCCTTGATGAACCGTCGGCGGGACTGCATCCGGCGGATACGGAAGCGCTGCTCGCGGCGCTGGACGGCCTGAAAGTTGCCGGAAACTCCTTGTTCGTCGTCGAGCACGATCTGAACGTCATTCGGCGGGCGGACTGGCTGGTCGACGTGGGGCCCGCCGCAGGGGAGCAGGGCGGTGAAATTCTCTACAGCGGACCGCCAAAGGGCTTGCGCAAAGTGACGACATCCCAGACTGCCCGGTACCTCTTTCGGGAGGAACGTGCTGAACTACACGAGCCCCGCGCACCTTCCGGCTGGCTGGAACTGAGCAGGGTGACACGCAACAACCTGAGCAAGCTCAGTGTCCGCTTTCCACTCGGCGTGCTGACTGCCGTTACGGGTGTCTCGGGCTCAGGCAAATCGACGCTGGTGAGTCAGGTGCTGGTCGATACCCTGATGGCACACTTCGGTCAGAAAGTCATATCAGAGGACGAGGAGGACGCCGAAGACACCTCACCGGTGACCGTCGCGCAGCTTGGCGGGAACCTGGCCTCTCTCGCTCGTCTGGTCAGGGTGGATCAAAAGCCGATCGGTCGAACGCCGAGAAGCAACATGGCCACGTACACCGGTCTGTTGGATCACGTCCGCAAGCTGTTCGCGGCCACTCCACTTGCGAAGAAGCGCAAGTACAGCGCTGGCCGCTTCTCCTTCAACGTGAAGGGTGGCCGCTGCGAGCACTGTCAGGGTGAAGGCTGGGTCATGGTGGAACTGCTGTTCCTGCCGAGCGTATATGCACCGTGCCCGGTCTGCCACGGGGCACGCTATGACGCCACGACCCTTGAAGTCGAGTACCAGGGCAAAAACATCGCGGAGGTACTCGGCATGACGGTGGACACCGCCTGGGATTTTTTCAGAGACGACCCGTTGGTCTTCCGGACACTCAACACCCTCCGCGAGGTGGGGCTAAGTTACCTGCGGCTCGGGCAGCCCGCGACAGAACTCTCCGGTGGTGAAGCGCAGCGCATCAAGCTCGCCACGGAGTTGCAGCGCAACGGTCGGGGTACGAGCATCTATGTCCTGGACGAGCCAACCACCGGACTTCACCCCGCTGACGTGCAACTCCTGATCCGCCAGCTTACTCGGCTGGTCGACACGGGGAACACGGTCATCACCGTCGAACATGACATGCAGGTGGTGGCCAGCAGCGACTGGGTGATTGACATCGGCCCCGGAGCCGGTGACGAAGGCGGGCAGATCGTCGCGCAGGGAACACCGCGGGAAGTGGCGCAGGCGCGACGAAGCCGCACTGCCCCCTACCTGGCTCAGGCCCTCGGTATTGATTGACGCCAGCAAGCGTGAGATGGCTTCCCGGACACACGGGCCCCTGGACCTCTTTCCGAAATCGGCAGTATCGGTCCTATGGCGGTGGTCTGGACTCGGGTTCGGGTGCGCGGTGAAGTGACAGGCGGTCCCGGCCGCCATGAAGCGCAGCGACCTGTAGCCTTCTTGTATGCCACTGTCAGCACGCTTCGAGTCGGCCCTCGGTTACGCCGCCCAACTGCACGCTCCGCAGAAACGCAAAGGCGCTGACATCCCGTACGTCGCGCACCTGCTGGCGGTCACGAGCATCGCCCTTGAGTTCGGAGCGGACGAGGACGAAGCCATTGCTGCGCTGCTGCACGACGCCATCGAGGATGGCCCCGAGAACACCAGGCGGACGCCTGCCGACATCAAGGCCGACATCCTGTACCGCTACGGCAGCAAGGTCCTGGCGGTCGTGCAGGGCTGCACCGATGCCGAGCCCCTGCCCGGTCAGAAGAAGCCCGCCTGGCAGGACCGCAAACAGGCGTACATCGAACATCTGCAGCATGCAGATGCTTCCGCCCGGTTCGTGTCCGCCTGCGACAAGCTCCACAACGCCCGCTCGATCCTGCTCGACTACCTCACGCATGGGGAGACCGTCTTCGACCGCTTTACCGGAAAACGGGACGGCACCCTCTGGTACTACCAGGCGCTGGTGGAGACCTTCCAGAGAACCGATGACGGCAGCCGCGCCGGGTACACCCACCTCACTGCGGCACTCGCACGGACTGTGCAGGCCCTCATGTCAGAGGTAAGGGCCTGAGGGAGGCGCCCGGCATTGCTGCTCACCCTTCTGTTGAGCCTCCTGACGCCCGCGATAGCCCGCAGTGTCCAAAAGTGCGGCGCGTCTGTTTCATTGACTCAATTCGCGTGATGAAGCAAGGCAGATGAGGTTGACCCGCTTTTGTGCAGGTGGCAATCAGCCCGAAGATAGGGGGCACCACCGTGACGAGCCGCAAAACGCACAGCGCCGAATTCAAACGGGATGCCATCAACCGGGCCGAGTACACGGGTCACGTCTCTGGCACGGCCAGAGACTTCGGGGTCAGCGACGCTGTACTGCGCAAGTGGATCAAAGCCTCCCAGCGGCAGGGCATGCAGGCCTTCCCTGGGCAGGGCCGCCAACTCTCGGGTGAGCAGGAAGAAATCAAGCGACTCAGGCAGGAAAACGATTTCTGCGGCAGGAAGGAAAATTTCCAAGAAAAGCCGCGGTATGTCCTGGGCAGGACGGACGCCCATGAGGACACCACACGATCACCTTCCGCCAACTTTTATCACGCAAACCCTCGTCATCATCAGGGTCACTTCTCTCAGGCCCCGTCGACTCTCAACAGGACGATACCGTGAACACAAAAACCGCAGTGCGCAGAAGAGTCCTCAAGATCCTCGCCGGTGGAGTGGCAGCAGTTGCCGCCGCTCGTTACCTGCGGACTCCAAAAGAAAGGACGGACATGTTCACCGTTTACACCTTCGGCGACTCCATCCTCGATTGTGGGCGCTACAACCCGTACAACATCCATCCAGCTCAATTGATCGTCCACAACAACGACACTCACTTCCCTGAATTCAAAGGTCAGGACCTCAGCAGCAGGTTCCCTGCAACCTACGAACACCGGGCCGTTGACGGTGCCACCGTCGACGACCTTCCCAGCCAGACACGAGGACTCACCGTCGACGGCCCAGCCGTCGCCCTCCTCACCATTGGTGGAAACGACCTCATTCGGGGCCTCTCAGCAGACACAGGGCCAGCAGTTGAGGCTTTCGAGCAAAAACTCGACCGCTTCCTGCAAAGCCTGCCCATTCGGCCGGTCCTCCTCGGCACCGTGTACGACCCGACCTTTGGCGATGACCGCCAGAACTTCCTGTCCACCCCTGCTGGAATTGCTCGCCGAAACCACAAACGCGTCAATACCGTCATTACTCAGCTGGGAGAACGGTATGGCGGTACGGTCGATCTGCACGCTCATTTCCTGAGCGGCGATCCATCATGGTTCACCAGCGTCATCGAGCCAAGCCTGACCGGCGCTTCTGAAGTTCGCCGCGCCTTCCTTCACGCGATCCTCGCCTCCGGATCGTGACCGGTGAGCGTCATAGACGAGACGTTCAAGACCACCCTCGCCCGTGGCCGATGAAGCAACAGCGGCGCGCGATTGGGAATCAGCCTCACCGGCATTCAGGCATACGCGTCTGCAAAAGCCGCGCAGATCGGCCTCACGCGGCAACTCGCGCCTGAACCCGGCGAGTGGGGCATCACCGTGAACAACGTCGCGCCTCGCTTTGTGCGCAGCAACCCCACCACCGAGAAGCAATGGGAAAGTTACGGTGAGGATGGCGAACGGCGCCTGCTGCAGGACGTCGCCCTGAAACGCCTTGGCTCTCCCGAAGACATCGCGCACGCCGTGCTGTTCTTCGCGTCGGACTTCGCGGGTTGGGTGACCGAGCAGGTGCTCAGCGTGGACGGCGGGAAATGACCGGTGGAACCACCGAGCGTTCCTTCACGCTCGCGCCAACGCTACCCGGTGTAGCGTTGGGAGCATGACCATCACGCAACGAAACCTCGGCCCGTCCGGCCTGCAAGTGTCACTGACCGGTCTCGGGTGCAACAACTTCGGTGGGCGCCTCAATCTCGACCAGTCACGCGAAGTCGTCCACGCCGCCCTCGACGAAGGCATCACCCTCTTCGACACTGCCGACGTGTACGGCAATCGCGGCGGCTCCGAAGAAATCCTCGGCGAGCTGCTCGAAGGCGAACGTGAACGCGTCGTCCTCGCCACCAAGTTTGCCCTCCCCATGAACGACGAGGGCACGAAACAAGGCGCTTCACGCCGCTACATTCTGCAGGCCCTGCACGCCAGCCTCAAACGCCTGCGCACCGACCACATCGATTTGTACCAGCTCCACCGGCCCGATCCGCACACCCCCATCGAGGAGACGCTGCGCGCCCTGGGTGACCTGATCCGCCAGGGCATGGTTCGGTACATCGGCTGCTCCAACCTCCCCGCCTGGCAGGTGATGGACGCCCACTGGACCGCCCGTTCCCTCGGCCTGGAGGGCTTCATCTCCTGCCAGGACGAATACAGTCTGCTCGTCCGCGATCCGCAGCGCGAACTCCTCCCCGCCATGCAACACCTCGGGCTCGGCCTCCTCCCCTACTTCCCTCTCGCGAGTGGCCTGCTCACCGGCAAGTACCAACGCGGGCAACCTCTCCCGGAAGGCGCCCGCCTCACTACCACTCCCCGCCTCGCCGACCGGGTCCTCACCGACGAGAACTGGCAGACCGTCGAGAACCTGCGCGCCTTCGCCGAGGACCGCGGGCATTCCCTGCTCGACCTCGCCTTCAGCTGGCTCGCCGCCAACCCCCAGGTGAGCAGCATCATCGCGGGTGCCACCAGCGCCGAACAGGTCCGGCAGAACGTCCGTGCTGCCTCCTGGACCCTCACGCCCGAAGACCTCACCGAAATTCAGCGCATCACCACACCCCAACCCGCATAAAGGACCCTACGTATCGCCGCAATCCCACCGTGGGCGGGTGAACGTACCCCCGCGAAGCATGGGGAGTTTTCGAAGCGCCACCGCTTGACCGTGTGGATGACTTTTGGCATGTCGTATTTCTTCAACAGACGGCGTACCCAGTGATGGCGAGCGGAATTGGCAGCCGGGAAGCTCCTGACGGCCCAGCATTGCGTCACCCTCCCTCAACAACCTGCCAAAACCTTACGCCCGCTGCTTCGGTGCTTGCAGGGCGAGGTCAGGACGGTCCGTCGTGATCTGCCGGATGGGCTGGCTCAGCCAGTACTCGATTTCCACTTCCTCGTTCGGCACCCAGACCCCGAGGCGTTCGTCACCGAAGCGCGTGGAGAACCAGACGCTCTCCAGCCTCAGCAGTGACTTCTCTACGGCGATGTACACGCCAGGAATAGCGTCCAGCCGCCGTGTAGCTTCCTCCAGCCCTCCGAGCTTCTCGACCGACCGGGCCTCCAGGGACGCAAGCACTGGCAGCGACGGGTCAATCTGCCGCACCCTCTCCAGCACTTCCGGGACGAAGCAGGTCAGAATCGCCTGGTGTTGCATGTCATGGCGCTTGATCGTGTCGATCACGCTGGCCTCGAGCTGCGGGTACGGGTTGCCGGACGCGTCCGTCTTCAGTTCGATGTGCAGTTCCAGTGGGCTGTCCCGAAATACCTCCAGCACTTGCTCAAAACTGGGGATACCCTCGGTACTTCCACGGAGGCGTGTGGCCTGCAGTTCCTCCAGCGTCCTGGCATTGACGGCACCGCAGCCGAAGGTCGTCTGATCGAGTGTGGCGTCGTGAATGACCACCAGCGCACCGTCGAGCGTGGGGTGAACGTCAAACTCGACGCCGTCCACGCCGAGCGTGATGAGTTTGCGGAAACCCTCGAGGCTGTTCTCCGGCCAAAGGCCGCGTGCACCACGATGACCGATGATCTTCACCATAAAAACTCCCTGGGTGCTCATTTTGTTGAGGGGTCCTTGGCGCCGTGAGGCAGGCACGGATGATGCCATCGTACTTGAGTTCCGTGACCGCTCTGGCAGGTCCTGCAGCTGCCTGCAATGGGTGGCGCGCTCCGAACCATTCGGAACGCCAGCATACGCAAGCCAATCAGGGAAAGGTTGGTTAAGGAGGGCGGGAAGCAACTTCAATGCCATACACCCTGGAGGGGGACAACAGTCCGGTGCAACAACTTTGACCTGATGGGTTTGTGCATAGTCTCCGTCGATCGCGCCGAAGTGGCCTGCCCTGAGCAGGCCACCCTGATCCGGTACGCTGAGCGTGTGAACATCACCTTCTTGCGGCACGGCCGGTCTCGCGCGGATGATGAAGGCGTCCACGAAGGCCGCTACGACAGCCCGCTCACAAACGTTGGCCGTGAGCAGGCCCAGCTGCTCGCACGGTACTGGCAAACAAACCCGCCGAACTTCGATCAAGTGGTGTGCAGTCCGCTTCAGCGTGCGCTCGAAACGGCCCGCATCCTTGGCACGGCGCTGGCGCTCGAACCACGCATTGATTCGGACTGGATGGAATTTGACAACGGCCCACTCGCTGGCCTCACCCGTGAGGAAGCACTCGCGCGTTACCCGATTCCTGCGGCGCGAGGACGTTTTGACGCGCTGACTGCCGATGGTGGAGAATCGGAGGCGTCGTTTCACCGACGCGCGAGCAGCGCACTGGAACGGGTCGTGCAGGGTGGCGGTGAGCACGTGTTGGTCGTGGCCCACGGGGGAATTCTGAATGCCGCGCTGCACGAGCTGACTCGCAATGATCGGGTACGGTTTGCGTTCGGTGACACGGGCTTCACCACGGTGGCCTACCATCCACCCACGGAAAGCTTACGGGTGCTCGGGGTGAATCAGCAGCCGCACCTGACTTCAGAATCCCACCCGTTGGCAAGGTAGATCGACACGACATTGCTGTATCGGCAATCTGACCAATTGCTTGGTTTACCGTGCCTGAAAGAGCAGGAGTGATCTGCAAAAAATGTGGCACTGGACGGCGTCAAGGTGCTTTTCAGTCCTTTCCCAGGCGACGCCGGCAGAATTCCACGAATGTCGGTGAGGGCTCAACACCAAGCCGCACGAGAGCCGTGTCAACGCAATCGGGATTCGAAGGGATATACACGGCGTCGCTCAACGCGACCGCTATACCAGGTGAGAGCAGGACCGCCACCTGCAAAGTTTACTTTCATCTTTGGTGGCACCTGTCATCGCCAAGAACCACTACCCCCTGCATACTGAGATGCGGACAAAATCCATTTGAGCGTAAGAAGCACGCCCCACACGTACGCTCAACGTGCTGAACCGAGGGCTGTCTCCTCTGATTCTGTATACGTATGTGGAAACAGACTTTGGCAGCGAGTTCGTGTTCGTGTGACTCTTCAGGCACTGGCTGTCGCACCTTTTGGCAGGAGGTGATTGCGAATCAGCAAAATCTGACCACGATGGCTCAGTTCATCTTCGAACACGTGAAACCACGCCCAGTGGTAATTCACGAGCTTCCCGTTGGGGAAGTCAAACTCCTGAAGCAGCCAGTGATCATCCCGTCGCGACAACTGCTCACAGGTGTGTTTGCGGACCTCGCATAGCAAATCAACGTAGAACGCCAGGTCATGGTCGTGATACGCCTGACGGGCTCTCTCTCCCAGTAGCCATGCTGGAAGCCACCTTGCTTTCTCGGCGTCATTGGGCTCGCGCCCTTCAAAAGTTCGAACTTGATACGCGGCCTCCAACGCGGCGATATGCGCCAATAAGGCACCGATGGAGTTGCCGCGGATCCCGTGATGAAAGTCGAGCTGCGCGCGCGAAAGCCCCTGAACGGCTTTCAGAGTGGTTTCCCGGGTGTACTCCAGCATGGCGAGCAGGTCGGCGATTTTAGGTGTGTAGCCGTCCCGGGGCAGGATTCGGAGATTCAAGGACACATTGCCATTATCTGGGGTTCACTACTTGACGTTTGAGGGGTGGTGCGTGCGAAACGTCCATCGGAAGCGAATATTCAGTTTTTCGTCCGGCTTCCAGCGGGTAGTGGGTTCATCGCGATGACGGGACAGCATCAACAATGGAGGTCCTTACTTGAGGGTTTGGTTGTTATGGAAGGACCGCCTTCCAGTACGATGGCCTTCACAAGCTGGAGGCATGATGCACGAAGGTGAATTCGTCAGGCAGTTGAGGCAGGTGACGCCGAGTGTCCATGACCTCGTGTCGCGTGGCTTGTCAGCGGAGTTGGCTTCAGAGGTCATCAGGGGATATTCCATCCATCCGAAGTCGCGGATTGTGGCGTCAGGGATGCAGGACCCACTGGTGAGGCTGATTGAGAACTACGACCTCTCGAACTTCCATCTCGCGGATGTGACGTTCCCCAAGGAGGTCGAGTGCGGTCGATGGGGATGTGTCGTCGGGCACTACGCGGGAGATGACCTGGTACGTCGGGCGTCAGACGGAAGTGTTTTCCTGATGGAGTTGGGCACAACAGGGCACGCGCTGTATGAATGCGCTGAGAGCGGCGACAAGTTCCTCGACGCCCTTCTGCGCAGCGCTCAGTTCTTCGGCAGGTCGTTGGCGTCCGACCAGCTGGAAGCCCGCCGGATGGTGAGGGAATGTACGGCGCTGGCGGGTGGAGAGCGATACGCGCGCTTCTACAATTCGCTGATTGGTTGCTCGTCACTGGAACTCAATTAGCCCTGACGCTTCCCAATCGGTTCGCGAGACGTGCTGGACCGTTCATGTTTCATTCAATCCCCGTCATCACCAAAAACCCACTACCTTCCAGCGCATAGGCTTGCGCATATTCGAATTCGACGCTATCTTATTTTTATAGCCGCCCGAGAGGCGGCGTTCGTCGTTTTAGGACCATCAGGCTCCGCTTACAGCTCTTCGGGTACGGCCGCGCTTCTTGTCACTCCGTAAAACGATCACGCGCAAGTGCGGAAAGCCACCGAGGCGCTCAAGTCGTTGCCGCGCGGGGCGGGGAAAGCGCCAGATGAACGATAGGAACTCCCAACTGAGTAACTCGCGCCCAAGGTTCATAGGGTCCGGACGACGGTTGAGTAACGCCCTCGTTACCGCGCGGTAGCGGCGGATCGTTTAAGGTGGGACCATGAACGTCAAAGGCCTGGTTTTCATCGTGCTGCTCCTGGGGTCAAGTGCCACCGCGCAGACAGTGAACACCCAGCGGACCATCACCAGTGTGGACGGACTGCTCCTCAAGGAAGTGGATTGCCCGGAAAGCGTGACGCGCCTCCACAAGGTGCGCGTGCAGTGTGGCATCAGCACCCTCCGTCAGCCCGACGTCGAGAAGTTTCTCACTCCGATGCTGGCCCCGGCCGACGTGGCCTTCTACACTTCCAATGAAGCTAGAAGCCAGTGGAACGCCACGATAGCGGAGGGTCAAATCTTCGTGACCTGGCACGATGGAGGTGTGGTCGTCACTCGAGGCTGCGTCCTTCCCAACGTGAGTGGTCTTATCGTGCCGCTGTGCCGACCGAACATGACGTACGTCAACCGTACACCAACGCCATCTGGTCCCTGCCGGCCTGTTTCTCTGGGAGTGAAGCCTCCGAAAGATTGCCGCCCGGCCGAACGTTAAGGACACCAGGTGCTTCAGGCCAGGATCACAAGTACGTGTAAAACGTTTCCAGGCTGATACCGAACTCTCGGGCCACGACGGCTTTTTTCTCCCAGCCTGGACGCGCTGGCGGAGCTGCTCGATCTGAGCGGGGCCCACCACCTTGCCTTCGGCGCGTCCGTCCGGCTTATTCCTGTACCCGACGGTCTTGCGGTGAGTTTCGTCGGATGGACCCCAAGGCCTGCTTCTTCATCCGGCTAGACAACTCGATGGGGCTGCCCAGAATGTGCTAACGTAGCTACGTTAGCGATAACTCAGCAATCAAGCAGAAATTCCCAGGGCAGAATTTCCAGCGGACGCTCGGCAGAATATGCCCGACTGTCGGCTGTACCGTGCAATGCCCACCGGTCCCTTTCGCCTTCAAGGAGAAGCGCATGAAAAAAGCACTTGTACTGGTCGCCCTCGCCCTCGCCTCCGGCGCCCTGGCGCAGCGCACCACCGTCACCATCGGGGTTTACCCCAACCTCGACGACGTGGTGAAAGCTGCCATTCCCGGTTTCCAGAAAAAACATCCCAACATCGAGGTGAAACTCGTCACCCTCGAGTGGGCTGACCACCACACCGCCCTCACCACGGCGCTCGCGACCGGCAGTGGCGCGCAGGATGTCGTGGCAGTCGACTTCGGCTACGTGGCCCGCTTCGCGGAAGGCGGGGGCCTGGAAAACCTCGCCAACGCCCCCTACAACGGCAACAGCCTCAAGAACCAGTTCATCAGCTACACCTTTCCGCAGGCCACCCACGAAGGCAAGCTCGTGGCCATCCCCACCGACATCGGCCCCGGCACCATGTTCTACCGCACCGACATGCTCCAGAAAGCCGGCGTGAAGCCCGCTGACCTGAACAAGAGCTGGGACGCCTACATCGAAAACGGCAAGAAGGTCGTCGCCGCCAACCCTGGCGCCTTCCTGATTCCCGACGCTTCCACCGTCTCCTCCATCATCATCCGCACCAACATTCCTGCCGGACAGGGCGTGTACTTCGACAAGAGCAACAAGGTTCTGGTGGGCGCGGACAACGCCCGCTTCATGAGCGCCTGCACCACCGCCAAGCGCGTACGTGACGCGAAGCTCGACGCCCGCGCCGGGGGTGCCTTCAGCCCCGAATGGACCACCGCCTTCCAGAAGGGCAACCTCGCCACCGAATTCAGTGGCGCCTGGCTCGCGGGTCACCTGCAGAACTGGCTCGCCAAGGACTTTTCAGGTAAGTGGAACGCCCAGCAGCTGCCCGGCGGCACCTTCGCCTCGTGGGGCGGCTCCTTCTACGCCATTCCCACCCAGAGCAAGAATAAAACCGCCGCGTGGCAGCTGATCCGCTACCTCACCACTGACAGAGACCAGCAGATCCTGGCGTTCAAGACCACCGGCGCCTTCCCGGCCCTCAAGGCCGCCAGTGACGCCCCGCTCTTCAACGAAGGCGTGCCGTACCTCGCCAACCAGAAGGCCCGCACCCTCTGGCGCACCGCGGCTTCTCGCATTCAGCCGCTTGAGGTGAACAAACTCGACCCGGTGGCCGAAGAAATCGTCAATACCGCCGTTGGTTCGGTGCTCGACGGTACCAAGGACTGCACGAGCGCCCTCAACGAAGCGAGGACCCTGATCGAGCGTCGCGCTCGCCGCTGAGGATCGCCCCCAAAGCCCGACCGCCACAGCACGGTAAATCCATGCAACATCCAGGTTTTCCCGGGTGTTGCATGGATTTTGTGACGCTGCCAAGTCCCTGAAGCGTGAATTGCCATTGCCGCGGCGGCGCGGGATTCACCGTTCCTGCCCAGACCGAAAGGACCTTATGCCTGACTTCTACTTGAGCCACCATGCCGCCTGGGGTGCCTACGCCTCGTTCGTTCTCGGGACGATCGGAAAGGGCGGTGGTTTTGCGTTGTCCGACGTGCACTCGCCACAGCGCAGCGTGTATGTGGCGTATCGCCAGGGCCAGGAGGCCGTGCGGGTGCTGCCGTTTCTGACGGCCCCCATCGGGATGGGCGAGCTCGCCTTTCAGGCCGAAGCGGACGGACAGGCACGCCAGGCCGTCGCCGTACAGATGGTGAGCGCCGACGAGCTCGAGCGTGAACTCGGCTGGGCTTCCGACGAGTGGCGCCACGGGCCGCTGCGTCTGCGTCTTCTGAGCCCCTTCGGAGACGTGCCGGCACCTGGATCGGACGAAGCGGCCATGAAGCAGGCCGTCTGCCCGGTCGTACTGGCCGAACTGGAGCTCGACAACCGCAACGGTGGCGCTCCCGCCGAGCTGCTCTTCGCGCTGGAAGGCATCAACCGGCCCCTGTCGGACAGCACGCAGGGCCAGCTTCTCGGGGTGGCGTCGGGCAGCGCGTGGGGCGTCGCGGCCCTGCCAGGCAAGGGCGTCGAGGAAGTGCAGGACTTCGACGTGATCGGCGCGACGTTTGGAGAACGCAGGCCGCGCGTGCGTCGTCTCGGCAACACCGGGGGCGTGATGCTGACCGTCGGTGCCGGCGAGGTGGGACGACTGGTGCTGGCCCTTGGCACGTACCAGGCGGGCATCATTACGACCGGCCTGGACACGCGCTTTTACTACACCCGGTACTTCGGCAAGCTGGAGGAGGCCATGTCCTTCGCACTGGAGAACGCCGGGGAGTACCGTGAAGAAGCGCGACTGCGCGACGCGGAACTTGCCGCAAGCGGCCTGAGCAGCGAGCGGCGTTTCCTGCTGGCGCACGCCACGCACGGTTACCTCGCGAGCACCCAGCTGCTTTTGCGAGAAGACGGAAGTCCGCTGTGGGTGGTGAACGAAGGCGAGTACCGCATGATGAACACCCTCGATCTGACCGTCGATCAGCTGTTCTGGGAGCTGCGCTACCATCCATGGACGACCGGAAACGTGCTGGACCTGTTTGTAGAGCGCTACTCCTTTACGGACGAGGTCAAACATTCCGGGGAACGTCGCGCCGGAGGCCTGAGCTTCACGCACGACATGGGCGTCGCGAACGTCTTTGCACCGCCCGGTCAGTCCGCTTACGAAACCGAAAACCTCGACGGCTGTTTCTCGCACATGACCTTCGAGGAACTCACCAACTGGGTGCTGAGCGCGACGCTGTACGGCCTGCTTTCCGACATCCCGTGGCTGCGCGCGCAGACCGGGCGGCTTCAGGCCTGCCTGGACTCACTGCTCGCACGCGACGTGGACGGTGACGGCGTCATGGACGCCGACAGTGCCCGCACGGAAGGTGGCGCGGAAATCACCACCTATGACAGCCTCGACGCGAGCCTGGGGCAGGCGCGCGGCAATCTGTATCTGGCCGTCAAAACCTGGGCGTCGCTGGTGTGTCTCGAGCACGCCCTGCGCGTCCTCGGGCTGGATGGACGGCGCGCCGGTGAGCGCGCCGGGAGGGCGGCGCGCCGAATCACCGAGGGCTTCGACGAGCAGCGCGGATACATTCCCGCGCTGCTGGAAGGCGGAAGCGACGCCTGCATCATTCCCGCGATCGAGGCGCTGGCCTACCCGCTGCTGCTCGGGCTGAACGAGGCCGTCAGCGAGGAGGGGCCGTACGGTGCGCTGGTCAGTTCACTGCGTCGTCACCTGGGCACCGCCCTGCAGCCGGGCGTGTGCCTGGACGCCGAGTCGGGTGGCTGGAAGCTGTCGAGCACCAGTCACAACACCTGGCTTTCCAAGATCTTTTTGTGCCAGTTCGTCGCGGAGGAACTCTTCGGCGTACCGGTGAATCCCGCTTGGGACGCAGCGCACGTGCGCTGGCAGCAGCTGGGTTCGGCCGCACACGGTCCGACCGATCAGGTGCGCTCCGACGACGGGCGTGACCTCGGCAGCCGCCTGTACCCACGGCTCGTGACGAGCGTGCTGTGGCTGCCACGCAGGGGGGGCGCGCACGACAGGACCTCTGCTTCGCCACAGGAGCTGCAGCGCGCCACCTGAGCTCGAGAACTCCAGAGCCTTCAGTTCTCGTGTCTCGAAATGACCTCGTCGTTCCCGGAGCAGGCAGCGAAGGCGTGCCCTGGCTGCCTGTCACTTCGCGGGTTCCAACCCTTTTCGAGATCGGGCGAGTGCACTTCGGTCAGCCAACGAACGTTCGTGTTGCATTCGTTCAGCGTTATGAGTCACACTGCTGAACGTGCCGGAACGCCTGCTGAATCTGCTGACTTTTCTTCCTCAATCCGGTGAAGCACTGGCACGGCAGCTTGGTGTGGGGCGCGTGACCGTACACAACCGTGCCCAGATGCTGCTGGCCCAGGGGTTTCCCGTCGAGGTGGCCCGCGCCGGGTACGCGCTGGCCAGTGGCACGCCCACGCCGGGGGAACTGCGGCCACGTGGCACCTTTGGTGGGGCGTACCGCTACCTGGGAACGGTGGGAAGCACCCAAGACGAAATGCGGTCCTGGTCGGACGCGCCTCACGGGGCCGTGGTGCTGGCCGAGCGGCAGACCGGCGGGCGCGGACGGCGCGGGCGGATCTGGCACAGCCGTGGAGGCGCGCTGACCTTTTCGCTGCTGCTGACCGACGGGCGCTCACTCGCCGATCTGGCGCTTCTTCCACTGGCCGCCGGAGTCGCCCTGCAGGACGCCTGTGGTGTCGGGGGAGTCAAATGGCCCAACGACCTGCTGGCCCCCGATGGCCGCAAGCTGGCCGGCGTGCTGCTGGAGGCTGACGTGCGCGGCGAGGAGGTCCGCAGGGCCGTGCTGGGCATCGGCCTGAACGTCCAGGAGGCGCCGCCGGGCGCTGCCGCGCTGAGTGAGCTGCGTCCGGCACGGCGAGTTGACGTGCTGCGGGACCTGCTGGACAGCCTGGAGCGCTGGCTCACGGCCCCACCTGCCGAGGTGCTGTCGGCCTGGCGGGCGCGTAACGTCACATTGGGACGCGAGGTGCGCGTCACGACGCTGCAAGGTGAGGTGCACGGCGTCGCCCGCGACCTCGACGACGACGGCGCCCTGCTGCTCGACACGGCAGGCGGGAGCGCGCGTATCGCTTCCGGTGATGTCGAGCTGGTTTCCACGCGGTCTGCACCGTAAGGTGCTGCCCGAATCTGAAAGGAGTGTTATGAACAAGACGTTGACCTACCCCACCCTGGCCCAGGCCCTTTCCCCCGAGGCTTCGCTGGCCCGCGACACGCTGCTGGTGCTCGGCGGCGCGGCCCTGATCGCGCTCTGTGCCCGAATCGAGGTACCGCTGTGGCCCGTTCCGGTCACACTGCAGACGCTGGCAGTCTTGCTGGCGGGCGCCGCGCTGGGATCACGCCGTGGGCTGCTGGCCGTGCTGGCTTACCTGGGGGCAGGAGCGCTCGGACTGCCAGTTCTGGCGGGCGGAGCGGCTGGCCTGACCAAGCTGCTGGGCCCGACGGGCGGATATCTGCTGGGATTTGCCGTGGCGGCGTACACGGTGGGCTGGCTGGTCGAGCGTTTCGCCCTGGACCGCCGGGTGCTGGGAGCTGCCGGCGCAATGCTACTGGGGAACGTGGTGATTTACGCGCTGGGGCTGATGTGGCTGGGCCGGGTGACCGGGCTTTCGGGCCAGGCGCTGCTGAACGCAGGCCTGACTCCCTTTTTGCTGGGTGACGCTCTCAAGCTGCTCCTGGCGGCGCTGCTGCTGCCCGGTGTCTGGCGCTGGCTGCGTCGCTGAAGTCAGCAGCTGATACGAACTGGCGTGTATTTCGGAGCACCTGAGAACCCCTCAGGTGCTCCTTTCTTGCCGCAGCCCGATGGTTGAGTTCACTTACTGTCTTGGGCAAAACGGACGGCATCAGCCGCCTGCCCGCGTCTTGGGCGTTGACAACTGAGCGAAGCAGTCAACGTACCCTGGGATGAAATCACTCCCGGGCGCCCTGAATCGTCAGCGTGAAACATGAGGATGGACAGCTTACTGTCCATCCTCATGTTTCACTGACACTGGGCCGACAAACCGCCGGGTTATCCACAAAGTTATCCACAGGGCCCCTCTGGAAATCATCTTCCCGGAGGAGGGATACGTTCCATGGCCACACTGCAAAAAGACCACCTGGCGCGTCTTTTTGGTGTCTTCCCGCAAGCCTGGTACCGTGAGTCAAAAGTTATCCACAGGGCCACGTTTCACTGTGGATAACTCGGTCTCGGCGACTCGGATTCTCTCATTTTACTCATGATCATTTCGCGGTCCTGCGGCAGACACGGCCCGTACAAAGGCATATACACGGTCCGGATCCTTGATTCCCGGGGACACTTCAAGGGCACTGACGGCGTCCACTCCAGCGGCAGGCAAGATCCGGAGCGCCTGTCCGACGTTCTGAGGACCCAGACCACCCGCCAGCCAGGAGCCGGTCGCAAACCTGGTCCGCAAAGCCTGCCAGTCCAGCGTCATCCCGCTGCCAGGCTGCGCAGCATCGAACAGCAGCTCCAGACCCTCGTGGGGCTGCGGCAGTTCGTCTCCCGGACGCACCACCTGCAGAACGGGATAGTAGCGCAGCGCCGCCTGCAAGTAAAGGTCGCCCGCCGCACCGCTCACGCCGTGCAACTGCAAGGCGCTGAGACGTGCGACGTCGGCCGTGCGCAGCACCTCGTCGAGCGCGCCCCCCTCCTCCCCCACCACAAAGACGCCCACCCGTGCCAGCGACGGTCCGACGGCCAGGCTGATACGCCTGGCCGTCGGACCGTCCACCCGGCGGCGGCTGCGTGCGAAGATCAGGCCGATGGCGTCAGCGCCAGCGTCGCGCGCCAGCAGGGCATCCTTGATGCTGGTGGTGCCACAGATCTTGATGCGCGTACGACTCACCGCTTCAGGCTATAGCAGTCGCAGCAAAGCACCAAGCGTGTCAGGAAGTACGCATGGGCCACCTCATGATGTGAAGGGCAAGAACCTGAGGTTCCTGCCCTTCACACCAGTCCTGCCAACAACGGCTTCAGGTGCGTCGACCACGCAGTTGTTCGTCGTCGCGGTTCGGGGTGAGGGTCGCACCAGCCTGCGGTACGTCATGACCGCGGCCACCGCCGAGGGTGCTGAACAGCAGAATCAGACCGGTGGCCAGCAGCCAGCTCCACGCGCCGGTCGAGGCAGTACGCCGGGCGACCTGCTCGGCCTGCTGCAAGCTCTGCTCGGCCTGCTGGCGCGTTTCCTGCACACGGCTGCTGATAACCGTGGCGGTTTCGCGCGCCTCGGGTTCCGAGAGTCCCTGACGCTGCAGACGGGTCACGAGCTGCTCACCCGTCAGGGCCTGCTGGATCGCGTCAAAACGCTGCGGAACGGTTTCGTTCAGGTTGCTGAGGTTGCTCAGGTCCACCTGACTGACGGCCCGGTTGACCACACCACGCACCACGCCGCTGGCCGCCGCGACCTGCTCGTTGCTCAGTTCCGGTGACTGCTCGGCGATCAGGGCATTGAGTTCCTGCTCGTCGGTCAGGCCGCTGAGCAGCTGCTGCACCGGGCCGCTCTGGGCCGCGCCTGCCTGATTGGCCGCACCGGCCGCACTGGACGCCGCCGCCGTCGCACCCTGCGCCAGACCGATGGCGCTGCGAATGCCGCCCATCAGGGCATTGTAGGAAAACAAGGTCAGGCCGAGCGCCAGCAACATGCCGGTCAGCAGCCCGTTGAAGCGGCCCTGGGCAGGCGTGAGGTAACCCGCCGCACGCGCCGCCGTCAGGCCGGCCAGAAAGGCCGAAATGGCCAGCGACACCGCCAGCCAGGCAATGGTGCCAATGGCAAGCCCGCGTGCGGTATCGATGGTGGCCGCACCCAGCGCCACACCCAGGGCCGTCAGCGCCAGCTGCGTCACGATGCCCACCACCAGACCGGCCAGGATGCCCGTCCAGCTGAGACGCTGTAATACTGTTCCCCGTTCAACCAGCATAAAACCTCCTTGGGCGAGAAACGCACGGCGCTCGCGTTTCTCCGTCGAGTGCTTCAGCCTTTCAGGCTGCGGCCGGTGTCCCGCGGCAGGTCACGGCCAACTGACGCCACGTCCTGTGTGGCGATCTTCATGTCCCTGGTGGTGTTCTCGATGCCGCTGGACGCGTCCCGGCCAGCCTGCTGCGCCTGCTGTACGAGCGGCGAGGGGGTGGCCTCGCGCTCGATCCACACCTGACCCATCAGCTGCGAGGCGCGCTGTCCGGCCTGATGCAGGCGCTCACGCGTGGCCGGACTGTAGTTGCCCACGAAGTCGAGTACCCGTTCACGCGCCTGCGGGTGGCGGGCCAGGTAGTAACCACCGCCCAGCACTGCCGTCAGCCACCAGGTGCGCCCGCTGCCCCTGCTGCCCGTATGGCGCACCAGGCGTGACACCCGGGCGTCAAGCTGCCGCAGTTTCCGCTCATGTCGCGCCAACATCCGCACAGCCTGCAGATCGGCGCGCCGCTCGGCCAGCTCTGCCGTTTTCTGCGCCATACGGGCTTCCCGCAACGCGTCCTTTTTGGCCGAGCGCACACTCTGCAGGCCGTCGCTCAGGAGGCGTTGCCCGCCGTGCTGCCAGTCTTGCACCGTGCTCGCGCCCTGGCTGATCGCCCCGCTCGCGAGCGACGCCACACTGCCGGCCACGGGTACGGCCGCACTTGCAGCCGTGGTCACCACACCCTGCAGGTTTCCGGCCAGCGCACCCAAGGCTTCCTGCACGGTCCCGGCCACCGTCCCGGCGGCGCCCTTCACCGTCTGGCGTACGGAGCGTTGCTCACGTCCGATTTTCAGCTGTTTCAAGTTGATCATCTCAAGTCACCTCCCGAATCACCCGTCAAACGCTCACCACTCATACGGCCCCGCCCGGCACTGTCGCGCTCGGTGCTGTCTCCCTCGTGACGCCCGATCACGGCGTCCGTCTGGAGGTCCACCTCGTGAACACGCAGGATTTCCCGGCCGAGTTCCACGTTGAAGCGCTCTTCGTTGGTAACGCCGCGCTTGAAGAGCCGTACTTCCTCGCTCACCACCGGGCGTTTGGTCACCACCGCTTCCTCGCGGTACGTCACGATCTCGCGGGTCTGGCCTTCCAGCAGCGCCTCGCCGTCGATCGTCACACCGCTCGATCCGGGCGCCACCTCGATCACCAGCGTTTCGGTCAGCAGTTCCACGGTCAGCGTCTCGGTATGACGCTCCACCATCCGCCGGATCTGTACCCGGCCTGCCACCTCACGGCGTTTCTCGACCAGTGCCCGCTCTTCGAGAAGCTCGAAACGGGCGACCTCTTCTACGAGACCGGTGCCCTCGGTCCCCACCTGTCCCTGCACTCCCTGCTCGCGGCGTTCGTTCACATCAGCCTCCTGAATCTGCTCTGGCAGTCAGGCAGGGGCGGAAGACACCGCCCCTGCCGTCTCACACCGTTTGTTGCGCCGGGCGCTCAGCGGCGGTCGCGGTCAGTCTTGCCGTCAAGGCGGTCCAGGTCGTCGTTCACCCGACTGCCGCGCTCCTCGACATCACCGGTGCGGTTGACGTCGAGGACTTCACGGCCCACGGTTTCGTTGAAGGTCTGGGTTTCGGTCTCGGTGCGCTTGCCGATCTCGACTTCCTCGGTGACGTAGGCCTGCTTGCTGACGTCGGCGCGTTCGGCCTCCAGGTCCACCCGCAGGGTCTCGGAGCCCGATCCCAGCGTGACGTTGCCTTCGACCGGACGGGACTCCGTCACGGGACGGCGTTCGATCACCAGTTCTTCGTGGCTGAGATTGACGCTGACCTGCTGCTCACGCATTTCAACGTGTTTGCTGACCTCGACGCTGTCGGTCCGGTAGCGTTCCTTGTCGACGACCAGACGCTCTTCGAGCAGCCGCAGCCGGTCGGGAGTCTTGAACATCCGGTCTTCGGTGTCCTCGTCGCGGTAGTCGTAGCGGCGGCCCATGCTGGCGGTATCCATGCCGGCATTGCCGCTCATGCCCGTACGCATGTCGGCATCCATGCGGCTGTCGGTCATGCCGCTGACGCCGCCGGCCGCACGGTCCCCTGACATGGTTGCCGAGGAGGCGGTGTTGTAGCCGATGCCGGTGGTGCCTTCGTTGCGCAGATCGCCGCCCATCACGCTGAGATCGCGGTCGGTGGTGGTGTCGGAATCGGTGGGGATCATGTCCTGATCCATGTCGTTGCGGTAGCCGACTTTTCCACCGTAGTCCGCGCCACGCAGCACGCGTTCGTCACTTGTCTGCGCGTCATAGGAGTACTCTTCGCCGTAGCGGTATTCGCGCATCTCCTTGACCTGGTCTTTGGTGAGGTTGTCGAGGTACACGGCGTCATCCTCGAGGCGGGCCATGCCGACGGGCAGCAGGACTTCCTTGCTGGTGAACCAGCCACCGACGTCAATGATCAGGTAGCGCAGGCGGCCGGTGGTGGGCTCGACCATCGCGCCGCGCACGGTGCCGATTTTCTTGCTGTCAGAGCCGTAGACGGCGTCTCCGGTGGGATCGTAGATGCCCTCGCTGCGAAAATCGTAGTTGCGGTCGCGGGTCAGGTCAGACAAAGGAATCAGTGTCGTCATGGTCGTGCCTCCTCCACAAGGCTGATTCCACAGTAAAAAACGCACGGTCCTCAAGCGTTTGTAGGGTGCTAAGACGCACATACCAAACGTTTTGCGCACAGACAGGTCCCTCTCACACGGCCAACCGGTCTGATGAAGGGAGTATCACGCTTTTTCAATACAGAGCTGCCCGGCAGAACCACCCCGCAGCACAAAACGCGCTTTCCGCGCACCTCGAATCATGACCGCGAACATAAAATTTATGAAGACCGACACCCCGCAATCAAAATCAGACCAACCCATGAAGAGATGTGCAGCCGATGTTTAAGGCACTCATCTGATAACACCAGCCTTTCCTGGACCAATTTATTCAACTTTTCTTGGTGGACTTCCCAGAAATGCTGGAAACAAAGCATCAACAATGCAACCGAAGGCCCCTGGGCCGGAAAGGACCATTCACCATGGCTCAACTGATTCCACTTTCGGACCTGATGCGTGACCACAACTACGATTTTCGCAGCGAGGGCATCTACGATCCCACCGGAGACGCCGTCTATGCCGCCGACGGCGATAAGATCGGCACCGTGCGCGGCGCAATGGTCGAGCCCACCACCGGCCGCCTGCGCTACCTGATCGCCGACGTCGGTGGCTGGTTCACCAGCAAGGAAGTCCTGCTGCCCGTCGGCATGGTTCGCCTTGAGGATGACGCCGTGTACCTTGACAACCTCACCAAAGACCAGGTCAAGGAGATGCGCGAATACCGCTACGGCGAGTCCTACGACGACGACGCGCAGATGAGTGACGAACGCGTGCTGCGCGGCAGCGATACGCGCATGGGCAACGATGCGCGTGTGAGCAGCGCCGGAACCTTCAATTACCGTGACGAGGACACCGAAGACCGGATGTTCAAGACTCCCGACCGGCTGCGGCTGCTCGAAGAGCGTCTGGTCGTCGACAAGGAACGCTACCGGACCGGCAGCGTCGAGGTCAGCAAGCACGTCGAGAACCGCGAGCAGCAGGTCAGCGTCAACCTCAGCCATCAGGAAGTCGTGATCGAACGCCGTCCCGTGACGGAGTCCCGTCCGGTCGAAGGCAACGTCACGCTGGGATCGGGCTCCGAGACCCTGCGGGTGGACCTGGAGGCCGAACGCGCCGACGTCAGCAAGCAGGCCTACGTCACCGAGGAAGTCGAGATCGGCAAGCGCACCGAGACCGAAACCCGGACCTTCAACGAAACCGTGGGCCGTGAAGTCCTCGACGTCAACCGCACCGGTGATGTCGAGGAGCGCGGCGACAGGGGCATGCGCGGAGACACCAACCTGAGCAACGACTCCGACCTGCGCGACACCACGCCGCAGCGCTCGGTGGGCAGCCTTGGCGGGCAGGGGCTGGACAGCGCTCAGACCTCGTCGCGCCTGACGGCCGTGTTCAACTCCGAAAGCCAGGCCGAAGCCGCCGTGGCCGAATTGCGCCGCCTGGGTGTCACGGACGCGCACCTGTCGTTCATCGGCCATCACCGGGGTGAAGGCGCGGGCATGACCGGTGAAGGCACCGAGACTTCCGGCGAGCGGCGCGCCAAGAACACTGCCGGGGGCGTGGCCGCCGGCGCTGGCCTGGGGGCACTGTTCGGTCTGGCGGCAGCCTTCATTCCGGGTGTGGGTCCGTTCATCACGGCGGGCGCTTTGGCGACCACCCTCGGCGCGGCGGGGGGCGGCGCCACGGCGGGTGCCCTCGTCGGCGGGACCATCGGCGGCCTGACCAGCGCCCTGGCGGACGCCGGTTACAGCCGTGAAGAAGCCGACTACTACGGTGGGCGCGTCGAGCAGGGCGGCACGCTGGTTGCCGTCGAAAACACCAGCGGCGTCGACATGGGCCAGGCCCGCGAAGTGCTGCGCCGTCACGGCGGCGAGCTTCACGGCGCCTGAGCATTACCCCCTGGACATACTGCAAAAAGGAAGGCGCCCACGGTGGGCGCCTTCCTTTTTTCTGCTGTCAGGCCGCGCCCAGAGCCTCACGAAGTTCGAGTGCCAGCAGCTGAAAGGCCAGGCTGGGACTGACGTACTGCTCCAAAGCCGCGAGGGTGCGCTGCAACGCACGGTCGGCGGCGGCGCGCACATGCATTTCCTCTCCGCGCAGCACGAACTGCAGCGCCTCGGGGTGCCAGCGGGGATCGAAGCGCTTTTCGAGACCTTCGGCGGCCTCCAGCGCGCCCAGCATGCCCAGCGAGAGTGCCTCGACCAGTACGCGGGCGTCATGCAGCGCTTCGCGGGCCTTCGCGCGCTCGACGATCACCCCGGGACGTCCGGCAGCGAAAGCCAGCAGTTCAGGGTCCTCTTCGCCCAGCGTGACGAGCGCCCGGGCGAGAACCTCGTCGCTCACGGCGCTGACTCCCAGGCGGGCGGCACGCGACGCGATGGTCGGCAGAACGGCCTGCACCTCCTCGGCCAGAAAGACGAAGAGCGCCCGGTGAGGTGGCTCCTCCACCACTTTCAGCAGGGCGTTGGCACTCTCCTCGTTGAGGTGCTCGGCACCGTCGACAATCACCACCTTGCGGGCATAGGTGGGCGCCGTTTCCAGCCACTCGATGACGTGCTGCTCGTACTCCCGTCCGTCGTCACGCTTCTCGGTGATGGCGGCGACCGGAATCAGGCGGCGACGGGCGGTCTTGCCCGTCGCGGTAGTGGTCCTCGGCTCGATCTCCAGCAAGTCGGGATGCGCTCCGTGCAGGACGCCCTGGCAGGAACGGCACGCTCCGCACGGCCCCACGGCCACGCCACGTTCGCAGTTCATCAGCGCGGCCAGCAGGCGCGCCGTGGGGCGTTTGCCTACCCGCGCCGGACCGTAGAGCAGCAGGGCGTGTCCGGCGAAGGCGCGCACGGTATCCACGACCTCTTGATGCCCGATCAGACCGAAGGGGGCGCTCACTCTCCCACCGCCAGCCGCGCTCCCAGCGACGCGGGCAGCCCGGCACTTCGCAAGGCGGCCTGGGTGAAGCCCACGTCATAAGGCACCCGGAACACCTCGAAGGTGTGCTGCTCGATGTCAAACAGGCCGTACGAGGCCTGCGGATTACCGTCGCGCGGTTGTCCGACCGAGCCCGGATTGAGGATCAGGCGCGCGCGGGGTGCCCATAAAAAACGCCCACCCGCGCTGAGGGACTGATGCTTGACCCACTCTCCCGGAGGTGCGTCCACAGTGGCGTACACGCCGGGAAGATGGGTATGCCCCACGAAGCACACCTGGCCTTCCCAGGCAGCAAATGCCTCACGGGCGCGGGCCAGCGAACTGACGTACGCCAGCAGCGAAAGCGGCGAACCGTGCCGGAAACGGACCGTGAAACCACCCAGCTCCTCGTCGTGCACCTCAGGCCAGGCCGCAAGCCCGTTCAGGTCGGCGCTCGAGAGACGCTGAAGCTGCCAGTGCAACACCTGCATCACCACGTTGTCCTGAGCCTGCCGGTTCGCTCCCCGCGCGAGTTGCAGCGCCCAGAGGTCGTGGTTGCCCAGAATGCACCGGGCGTTCAGGTCACGCAGGCGCGCGAGCACCTCGCGTGGCTGCGGGCCGTACCCCAGCACGTCGCCCAGACACACCACCCGGTCATAGACCTGCCGCTCGGCGTCCCCCAGCACGGCTTCCAGGGCGGCCAGGTTGGCGTGAATGTCCGAGAGCAGCAAGAGGCGCACCAGCAGATGATAGCGAGCCCACTCCCCGGCGCACAAAAACCCGGCCCGGTCTGCTCCGCACTCACCCGGTCTGCTCCGCGCTCAATCGAGAGCTGCCTCCTACCACGCGCCGGGCAATTTCCCTATTCTTTTCCGGTGACTCGACCGCGCATCGGCATTTCCATCGGGCAGCTTCTCACCCTTCCCGGCGTGACCCGTCCTTACGAAGGCACCGCGCAGCACTACGCGCAGGCGTTGTGGGCGGCGGGCGCCGCGCCGTCGCTGCTGCCGCTCATTCCCGAGGCGGCAGGTGAACTGATGGAACGCCTCGACGGCCTGCTGCTTTCCGGCGGGGTCGATCTGCATCCCCGCTTTTACGGCGAGGAGCCTCATGAACAGCTGGGTGAAGTGGACGAACTGCGCGACGCCACCGAAGTCGAGCTGTACCGCGCGGCGCGTGAACGCGGCCTGCCGGTGCTGGGCATCTGCCGGGGCCTGCAGGTCATCAACGTGTTCGAAGGCGGATCGTTGCACCAGCACCTCGACGGGCACAGCCAGAGTGCGCGCGGACACCACTACACCGACACGACGCACGACGTGCACTTCGAGGACGGGCTGCTTGCCCGGCATCATCCGCAGCTCACCCGCGTCAACTCGCACCACCATCAGGCCGTCAAGGCCGTGGCACCGACCCTGCGGGTCGCCGCGAGAACGGACGACGGCCTGGTCGAAGCCCTGGAAGGCGACGGGGTGGTGTGCGTGCAGTGGCACCCGGAAGCGACCTTTCACAGCGCACCGGACACGAACGGCACGTTCAAGGCCTACATGGAGCTTTTCCGGTGACAAGAAACAGTAGGTTCACGCAGCGCTCAGGCGGGCCGTCTCGGGCGAGCGCCCTGCGCGCCCAGAACCTGTGCCGTCAGGAACGGTCATGAGCCCGGAGCGCGTCTGGTCGGATCTGTACGGCTGCCCACGGGCACTGTGGAGCGGTCTTCCGGGCGGCCACACCTGGCTGGTGGTGGCCCCGCCGCGCCTGGTCGGACAGGTGGCCGGCGCCCTCGACGCGCTGCGCTTCAAGGGCGCGGTGTACCTGCTGGTCACCGAGGACCTCACTCCCCTGGAAAGCGCGCTGCGGGAAGTGAGTCCGCGTGGCGCTGTGGTGGTCGGTGAAACCCTCAGCGGCGGCCCGTCGTTGCAGCTTCCTCCACGCACCGTCCTGCAGCCGGGCTTTTCTTACCAGGAAGGCGGCGATCTGCCTGAATGGACGTCCGCCTTGCGGCTGGACGCTGCGCGCGGTGCCTGCCCGCCCGCGAGCGCCTGCGCCCGACAGGGCGTCCCGGTGGTCAGCGCGGACGTGAAAGATCTCGCGCGCACCCTGCAGATGTGGTGGGCCCAGACGCCGCACAGCCTCGCCCACGTGTGAACACTCCCCGGACGAACCTCGCCGCGCAGGTCACCGATCCGGCCACGTCCGCCGTGCGCCACCTGTACCTGCACGTGCCGTTCTGCCCTTCCATCTGCCCGTACTGCGATTTTCACGTGCTGACGCGCCGCGCCGGGCAGGTCGAGGCGTACCTGAAGCGCCTGCGCGAGGAAGCCGCCGAAATCGCGCGAACCTACCGCGTAGATCTGCAGACCGTCTACCTGGGCGGGGGCACGCCTTCCTTCCTGCGCGAAGCAGAAATGGCGGAAGTGGTCGACATCGTGCGCAGCGCCTTCGGCTGGGGAGCGCAGGAGAACACCCTGGAAGTCAATCCGGGTACGGTTTCGCCTGAGCGGGCCCGGCAGTGGCGTGAACTGGGGTTTGACCGGGCGTCGGTGGGCGTGCAGAGCCTCCACGACCCCACCTTGAAGTTTCTGGGCCGTCAGCACGACGCCCGCTCGGCGCGCGAAGCGGTCGAGCAACTCCTGGCACAGGAGTTCCGGGTGTCCGGTGACCTCATCACCGCCGTGGCAGGCCAACCGCTGGACGGCGATGTGCGCGGCCTGGTGGAACTGGGCGTCGAGCACGTCAGCGCCTACACCCTCACGATCGAAAGCGGCACGCCCTTCGCGCGGCGCGGCGTGACGGTGCGCGAGGAAGACGAGCGTGAAGGCTTCTCACGCACTGCCCAATTGCTGGGCGAGCTGGGCTTCGAGCGCTACGAGATCAGCAATTACGCGCGCTCCGGTGGACACTCACGCCACAACCTGGCGTACTGGACCAACCAGTTCTACCTGGGGCTGGGCCCGGGCGCGGCGGGGCATTACCCGGCCCCGCCCGGGCGTGAAGTCGCGGGGCAGCGGGTGCTGTCCGAGCGGCGCACGAATCCACACCTGAACGGGTGGCTGGCCGGCCAGCCGGGGGAAAGCGACCTCATCACGCCCGAGGAGTACGCCACCGACGCGCTGTTCATGGGACTGCGCCTCACGCGTGGAGTGGACCTGCGTGACCTCTCGCGGCGCTCGGGTCTGGACGTGGCCGCGCGTTACGCCGGGGTGATCGAGATGCAGACACGGCGCGGCGCGCTGGAGTTTGACGGCAGGGCGCTGCGGGCGACCGAAGCGGGCCAGTGGGTGCTGAACGACGTGATTCGCGCTTTTCTGGAAGCCTGAACGCTCAGCGGCCCGAACCCGTATGGCCCTGCTGCTCCAGACGCCGGCGGTATTTTGCCAGCACGACGTGCAACGCGGCGTCGAGATCGACACCTGACGCGTGGGCCAAGCACAGCAGGCTGAAGTAAGTGTCACCGAGTTCCCCGGCCCACTGCTCACCCGGCACGAAAGGCCGGGCGCCGTAATCGGTGGCGTTCAGGTGCGCTTTGGCGACTTCACCCAGTTCGGACAGCAGGTCCAGCAGACGGGTCACCGGTCCGGCTTCCAGATGATGCGCTTTCAGGAAGGCGGCCGTCGATTCTTGCGCTTCGCTCGGCATGGCCAAGACGAGCAAGCGTGAGCGCTTCCGTTCCCGAAAAGCGCGCGGCGGGTGCGGTAACATCGGCGGCATGACCAGCGATCCCTGGCAGGACCGTCCTACCCTGCGCGGGCAGTTCGTGACGCTCGAACCGCTCGGCACGCAGCATGCTGCGGCCCTGGCCCGCCAGCACGACCCGGAAGTCTTTCGTTACCTGGGGCGTGGAGGTCCGGCCGATGACACGCCGCAGGCCTGGCAGGAATTCATCGTTTACCTGAACGCCATTCCCGGACGCTGGAACTTCGCCATTCTGGTGCACGGCACGCCCGACGTGGCCGGACGCATCTCATACTCGGAGATGCGCCGCGCCGACCGGGGGCTGGAAATCGGCACCATGATCATGCCCGCCTACCAGGGCACCTTCGTGAATCCGGAAAGCAAGCTGCTGCTGCTGCAGTACGGCTTCGAGGTCCTGAACGCGGCGCGCGTGCAGTTCAAGGTGGACGCCCTCAACGAGCGCAGCCAGCGCGCGATGGAGAAACTGGGCGCCGTGCGCGAAGGTGTTCTGCGCCAGTACCAGGTGCGGCCGGACGGCAGCATGCGGGATTCGGTGATGTACAGCGTTACAGGGAACGAGTGGCCCGAAGTGCGCTCCCGGTTGCGCGAGCGCCTGCAACGGGCCGGTACACTGAACACACCTTGACTTCCGACGCACCTGCCGCCTTTTCAGTTCGTCCCTTCCGCCCCGAGGACGAGACGGCGCTGTACCGCATCTGCCTGGAGACAGGTGACAGCGGCGCGGACGCCACTGAGCTGTACGCTGACCCGCTGCTGCTGGGCCATCTGTACGCTGCGCCGTACGGTCGGTTCGAACCCGAGCTGGCATTCATTCTGGAAGATGCCGTGAGCGTGTGTGGCTATGTGGTCGGCGCGCGGGACACCGCAGCCTTCAACACGCGGCTCGAGCGCGAATGGTGGCCGGACCTGCGCGCACGGTATCCCCTGAGCCACGCAGACGCCCCGCCGCACACACCCGACGAACGCCTGATCGCGCAGATTCACACTGGTTTTCCTGACGACACGGGGTTGTGGCAGGCCTACCCCTCGCACCTGCACATCGATCTGCTGCCCCGCGCCCAGGGAGCCGGAAACGGCCGACGCCTGATCGGGACCCTGCTCGGCGCCTTGCGGGCAGCGAACTCGCCGGGCGTGCACCTGGGGGTGGGCGCGCGCAACGAGCGCGCCATCGGATTTTACCGGCGTCTCGGCTTTCAGGAGCTCGCCCGCACGCCGGGGGCAGTGACCTTCGGAATGAAGTTGCGCTGAGCGCCGTCCGGCCTCAGGCGGGCGTGTCTTTGAGCGGGCGCAGCAGGTCAACTCACGGGAGGGACACCAAGTTTGGTATCAAGCGCACAATCAGGGCCTCGTGCGCTTCTAGTGACAGGGCCGCCAGCTCGACGTCTCCACCGCGCTCCAGGCTGGACAGCAACACCTCTCCGGTGTGGCCCCCGTCACGGGCCTGCGAAGCGTGCGCGCTCAAATCCAGCACAACCGCCCGGCTGCTGAAGTTCAGCAGCACCATCACCCGCCCACCTTCGTGTGCCCGGACAAAGGCAAAGACGTCGTTCCCACCCTCGGGCAGGGGCAGGAAATCTCCCCCGTACAATTCGGGCGTCGCGCGCCGCAGGGCCGTGAGCCGGCGAAAATAGTGCAGGTCCGAGTGCGGATCGGCGTCCTGCACACTGACGTTCACGCGCTCGTAATCGGGGGCCAGCGGCAACCAGGGTTCTACCGACGAAAAGCCCGCGAAGGGCGACGCGTCCCACTGCATCGGCGTACGTTCCGGGTCACGGCTGGCATTGGGATTGTCACTTTGCTGCAAACCGGAGGGGTCACGCTGACGCTCACGCGGCACCTCGACGTTCTGCATGCCGATCTCATCGCCGTAGTACACCGTCGGCGTCCCGCGCAGGGTCAGCAGCAAGGTCTGCGCCAGGCGGTAGTGCGCCGCACCGTACTTGCTTTTGAAGCGGTGCTGGTCGTGGTTGCCCAGCACCCAGTTCGGCCAGCCGCCGTATTCACGTACCGCTTCGTCGTAACGCCGCGCCAGGTCACGCACCGTGCCCGCACTCCACTCCTGCAGGGTGAGCAGCAGAAAATTGAAGGGCAGGTGGCACTCCGCGCCCACCTCGCTGCCGTAGTACGTCACCAGCTTCTCCAGCGGCAGGTAGATTTCGCCCACCATCATGCGCTCCTGACCGGGCACGCTGAATTCGTCCAGCACCGCGCGCATCTCACGAATGTAAGCGTGGGTCTCGGGCAGATCCTGCGTGTAGATGTGCGAAAGCTGCCCGTGCTCGAAGTGGCCTTCTCTCCACTCCTCATTAGCGGGCTCATCGAGGAAATCACCGTGCTTGCCCAGCAGCCAGATCACATCCACCCGAAAGCCGTCCACGCCGCGCGCCAGCCAGAAGCGCATGGCGCCGAGCAGGGCCGCACGCACTTCGGGATTGGCCCAGTTCAGCTCGGGCTGCTCGGGCAGAAACTGGTGCAGATAGTACTGATTGCTGTGCGGGTCGAAAGTCCAGGCGCGCCCACCAAAAAACGACAGCCAGTTGTTGGGCGGCCCGCCGCCCGGTGCCGGATCGCGCCAGATGTACCAGTCCCGCTTGGAATTGTCACGCGAACGACGCGCCTCCTGAAACCACGGGTGCTGATCACTCGAATGGTTGGGCACCAGATCGAGCATGACCTTCAGACCGCGCGCGTGGGCCTGTGAGAGCAGTTCGTCGAAATCAGCGAGCGTGCCGAACAGCGGATCGACGTCCTCGTAGTCGGCCACGTCATATCCGAAGTCCTTCATGGGGGACGTGAAAATCGGCGAGAGCCACACCGCGTCGATGTTCAGCGACGCCAGGTAATCCAGACGGGCGGTTACGCCGGGCAGGTCGCCCACGCCGTCTCCGTCCGTGTCCTGAAAGCTGCGCGGGTAAATCTGATACACGATTCCACGCTGCCACCACAGCAGGGAGTCGGTCGTCACTTCGTTTCCGGTCATGCGGGCAGTCTAAACCGCCCAAAACGCCGGCCGCGGTCTTCTCGAGCCCCCGCCGGTCATGCACCCTTCAGAAAAGCAGGTCCGATCTCGACGGCTACAGCCGCACGCCTCGCCAGCGGCCCGAGCGAAAACGCAGCCCGAACGCCAGTGCCGCCCCGACGATGTACACCAGCGCCGCACCCCACGCTCCCGTCACGCCGTACAGCGGGGTCAGGACGGTCGCGCCACCCACCATGAACAGCCACGCGCCAACCAATGTGACGACAAGACGAAACCGGGTATCACCGGCTCCACCCAGCGCACCGCCCAGCACGATGCCGATTCCGTCGAGCAGCTGAAAGGCTGCCATCACCGCCAGCACGGCCGTGCCGACGGCCAGCACCTCTGGATCGGTGTTGAACAGACTGATCAGGGCGCGCGGCGCGGCCAGGAAGAGCAATCCCAAAATACCCATCAGGAGCGCCGCCAGCAAAGCACCCCGCCAGCCGATGCGGGTCGCGATGTCCGGGCGTTCGGCACCCAGCGCGCGCGACAGCAGGCTGCCCGTCGCGGCGGCCAGCGCGTAGGCGGGCAGGAAACCCAGGCTCGACAGCTGGATGGCGATCTGCGAAGCGGCCAGCTCGGTCGGGCCGAGTCGGGAAATCACACCCTGAAAGACCGTGAAGGCGCTCACCTCACCCAGTTCGGTCAGGCCGGTCGGCAAACTCACCCGACTGATGCTGCGCAGCTCGTCCCGGGCGGGCAGGGCGTGCAGCAGGGAACCGAAATCAGGGCCGTGCAGGCGGCGCAGCAGCACGAACGCCAGACCGTTCTGCACGCTCACCGCGATCACGCTGGCCCAGGCCGCACCGAGCGCTCCCCAGTGAAAGACGAACACGAACAGCAGGGCCAGCACCGCGTTCAGGATCATCACCAGCCACGACAGCACCATCGGCGTGCGGGTGTTCCCCATCCCCAGCATCACCGAGATGCTGACCGTGCCCAGCAGCAGCAGTGGCGCTTCGAGCATCCGAATCTGCGCGTACGGCCGCGCGACCGCCGCGACCGCCGCGTCCGGGCGCAACGCCGCGAACAGCGCGTCGATCAGGAACGGGCCTGCCAGCGCCAGCGGCAGGCCCACCAGTGACAGGCCCAGAAACACGCTGGCCCAGCGCCGCACGCCCACCCGGTCACCACGCCCCAGCGCGCGCGCCACGAAGGTGGAGGCGCTGTTCAGACTGCCGCGAAACAGCAGCATCACCGTCAGGACGCAAATGCTCGCGAAACCGACTGCGCCCACCTCGGTCACGCCCAGGCGGCCCATGATCAGCGTGTCGGTGAAACCCACCGCGGTGTAAGCCAGGTTGGAGAACATCAGGGGCCAGGCCAGCACGAAGAGTTCACGCAGGCCGCCCGTGGGGCTGGAAGAAAGCGGGGCGTCTTGCACGCTCAGCACGCTAGCACGCCCACCTGGCGCCCACGGAGATCACGGAGACCGCGCCGGGCGCGGCTTACTGACCTGGCGTGTCGGCGCCCAGCCGCACGGTGATGTCCGCGCCTGCCTCACCCGTGCTGGCCACGCTGACACTGCCGTAGCCCAGGTCGCTGCGCAGCCGCTCGGCCGCGCGCCGGTCGGCGGCAAACACCGTGGTGTGGTCCACCCCGCCTCGCCCGTTGCCCACCACGACGTTGCTGTAGCCGAGCCCTTCCAGTTTCTCCTTGAGGCGCCGGGCGCTGCCTCCCGGCGCACTCTCGTTGATCAGCGCGACCTTCAGGCCACGAGGATCGCCGGGCAGAATTTCACGGGCAAAGGTCGTCTGCGCGAGCGCACGAATTGCGGCGCGGTCCGGTTCCCAGGTTCCGCCGCTCCCGAAGCCGCCGGGCAGCAGGGTGGTCTCGACGGTGGGTCGGCGCAGCAGGGCGCCCAGCAGCTGCGCCAGGTCCTGCCGTGACAGGTCGGTGCGCACGTTGCGCTCCAGCGCGCCCACCACACGCGGTGCGTACAGCATCCCGGGAAAACTCAGCAGCCGGGCACCCAGGGTCTTGATGAAGGCCTGCTGACGCTCCACCCGGCCGATATCGCCCATGCCGTCGTAGCGAAAACGCAGGTACGCCTCGGCCTGCTTCCCGTTCAGGTGATGACGTCCCGGCTCGAAGTCCACGAACAGACCGCCCGCCTTGTCGGTGTACTTCATCGGCTTCTCGATGTTCACCGTAACGCCCCCCGCAGCCGATGTCACATCCCGCAGCGCGTCGAGGCTCAGCAGCACGTGACCGTCGATTCGGATGCCCGTGAGGTCTTCCACGGCCGCCCGCAACGCCGGGGGACCGCCGCGCACGTTGGCGGCGTTGATCTTGCTGTAGCCCCAACCAGGAACGGCTGTCCAGGTGTCGCGCGGAACGTTGAGCAACTTGAGCTTGCGCTCTCCTGCACGGACCTGCACCAGCATGATGGTGTCGGTCAGGCCGGTGAAGTCTTCGGGGGCCGCCGGATAAGGCCAGACTGCCGAGACCGGATACTTGGGAGTCACTCCGGCCACCAGAAAAGTCTGGGTGCCTTCAGGCGCTTTCGGCAGAGCGCCATACCGCGTGAGCGCCGGAACGGCGGGCGCCAGGTAGGCAGCCAGACCGGCCAGTGACAGCAGCGAAACCAGCGCTGTGTTGCCGACGCGTCGTTTGCGCCGTGAAGGCGGAGAGGCCGGGAGTTCGGATGAAGACATCTTCACCAAAACTCTATATGACGCGCCTGCAATTCACATGAGCAAGCCGGCGTTGTGCCGGCTTGCTGGCAAGTCGGGAGAGCACTCAGCGCGGCGGGTTTTCGGCCAGCCGCACCGCTGCACCTGCATCGAGAATGCGCACCCCGTTCACAGAGCGGGCACTGCTGCGCAGAATGGAGCGCACCTGCGCCGCACTCAGTCCGGGCTTGTACGCGCGGATCAGGGCGGCCACGCCCGCCACCTGCGGCGCCGCCTCGGAAGTCCCGACCAAGAGGCCATAAGGCGAGCTGCCCGAAGCGGTGAGGGTCAGGATGTCGCTGCCCGAACCACACGGCGAGGATCCGCCGGGCGCGGCGAGGTCGAGTTCGACACCGCGTGAACGCTGATCGGCGCTGGGGCGGGCCGAGTAACAGGCCAGGCTGTCCGACGCACCCAGCGCACCCACCGACAGCACACGTGGATCGCTCGCCGGATAATAGATGCCTTCGTTGGGCGTATTTCCGGCCGCGGCCACCATCACGATTCCTGCCGCGTCCGCGCGTCCGATGGCACTCTCAAGCGCCGGATCGAACTCGGGGCTCTCCACAAAACCAAGGCTCATACTTACGACACGCGCACCCTGCAATCGGGCGTAATCGAGTCCCTGTACCAGCGCGCTGGTAGGGGCAAAGGACTCGCCGCCCTTCTCACCGAAGATCTTGACGGGCAGAATCCTGGAGAGCATCTTGGTGCCCGTTCCGCTCCAGGCCACCCCGGCAATCCCCTGCCCGTTGTTGGTGGCCGCGCCGATCAGACCGGCACTGCCAGTGCCGTGCCCGGCGTTGGACCCAACTACTTCCGAAGGATCGTCGTCGGTGCCGGTGCAGGTGTTGCCCTCGCCGTCAAGCGCACTGCAAAAATCACGGCCCGGCAGCAGCTGACCCGCCAGCTCCGGATGGGCGCGACGTACGCCCGTGTCCAGCACGGCCACCGTGACGGGCGCAAAATCAACTGAGCATTTGGCCGCCAGATAATCCCAGGCGCTCTGCACGTTGATGCGCTCCAGGTAACCCTGGCGGCGCACCGCACCACCCACCGTCAGGCCGGCGTTGCGCGGCGCCCCAGGATCGTTGGGCTGGGCCAGCGCGCGGTAGAGGTAATCCGGCTGAACCTGCAGGCCCTGCGCTTCAAGGGAAGCCGCGAACGCCCGGTCCGTCTGCCCGGCCGGAGTGCGCAGCAGGGTCACATCCTGGGTCAGGCGCTCGGTGGCCACTCCCGCGAGCACGCGCAGACTTTGAGGCGACATTGCGGTCTGCGCCGTCGAGACGACCAGCAGCTGTCCTGCCACACGCGGCGCGGACCAGTCGGGCGCACTGCCCATGACGCTTGGGATGCTGCTCGTCCCCGATTCATTCGTCAGTGGCTCATTCATCAGGGGCTGCATGGCGCTGACGCCCGCAGTGGGTACACAGCCACTGGTGGGCGGCGTCGGCACAGGGTTCGTCGGCACCGGGTTCCGCACGC
This sequence comes from Deinococcus peraridilitoris DSM 19664, assembly GCF_000317835.1. Classification (NCBI taxonomy): domain Bacteria; kingdom Thermotogati; phylum Deinococcota; class Deinococci; order Deinococcales; family Deinococcaceae; genus Deinococcus; species Deinococcus peraridilitoris. The sequence continues at coordinate 1,751,084 of NC_019793.1, forward strand.
CCGGACTTCCGCAGGCGGCCAGCAGAGCACCCACTACGGTCAGCGCGACGATCCCCCGTCCGGTCAGCAACGCCTCGCGGGCCGGACCTCGTCTGGCAGAAAAGTGAATCATAGACCATTGTGAAAAGCTTGCGTCTGACCTGGGATGAGGTCTGACTTTACCCGGCCCAGCAAAAACCCGAGACGGTCTTCACACAACCGTGCCAGGTGCAGGCAACAGCGCTCTCAGGGCTCGCGCAGGGTCAGCAGGCCCAGGTCGATCTGCGGGAGGAGCGGACCCAGCGAAAACGCAGTCTCGCTGAGACTCCCCGCCTGGCCGGACACCGTCGCGTCGCGTCGAACGAGCAGCGTGTAACTCCCGTCCCGCAGAAAGCCCTGAAAACGCCCGAGCGCATCGACTTTCAGGGTCACGCTCTGCGCTTCACTGCCCACGCCACGGCGGGCCTGCACGCTCAGGGGCAACTTCACCGCCGGAGCGCCCAGCGCGGCAGCCGCGTCGATCAACCCGGCCCCCGTAGCGTCATCGCGGCCCGCGGGGCCCAGGTCGGTCGCCGTTTGCTGCAGGCGCGTCAGAACTTCCGAGGCGCTTCCCGCCACGCCTTTGCTGAGCAGCAGCGCGGCCAGCGCCGACACCTGCGGCGCGGCCTGCGAAGTGCCGACCATGCCTTCATAGTTCGGGCGGTTGTCGGAGTAATTCCATGAGGTGGAAAACACCGCGTCGGCAAATGCGTCGTTGCCCAGCACCCCACCGTTCAGGGCGCGCTGGTCGTTGCCGCCCGGCGCGGCGAGGTCGATGCTGGAGTTGGCGTTGCTGTAGTACGCGCGTTCGGGCAGCGAAACCGACAGGCTGACCGACCCCACCCCCACCACTCCTGCGCAGGCCGCCGGGTAAAACAGTGCCGAGTCACCGTTGTTGCCGCCGGCAGCCACCACCAGCGCACCGGCCTTGCGGGCGTCCTCTATCGCTTCGCACAGGGGCACAGCCTCACTGGCCTGGATCGCGCCGCCCAGCGACAGGTTGATCACCTGCGCCTTGTGCGGGGTGACGTATCGCTTGCCGTTCAAGGTGACCGGCAAACCGGCCGCGTAACGAACGCCCTCGGCAATGGTGGCCAGGTCGCCGTTGCCCGAGGCGTCCAGAATCCGCACTGGCAGAATCCGCACCGGGGCCGTGAAGGCAGCGCCCACCACACCGCTGTCGCTGCACGCCAGGCAGGGCGGTGTGAATTTTCCCCAGCGCGCAGCAATGATGCCGCTCACGTGGGTGCCGTGGCTGCCGACCGTGCGTCCAGGCGTGGCGGGATCGGTCGGGTCCTCGTCCAGACCGTACAGATCGCCCGAACCGTTCATCGGACGCGGAACCAGGTCGAGCGCTCCTTCGCCCGGACCCCAGAAGGCCCCTTTCAGATCGGGATGGTCGAAGCGGACACCCGTGTCGAGCACTGCCACCGTGACGCTGTGCGGGTACGGCGAACCCTGCATGTCACGCCACACCGCGCCGTACCCGATCAAAGGGTACGTCCACTGCAGCGGCGCATACTCGTCCTGCGGCACGAACGCCTCGCTTTGCTGCGTGCTCAGCACCACGTTCGGCACGGCGTACTCCACACGCGGATCGAGCCGCAACCGCTGCAGCGCGCCGCCCACATCCGGGGTGGAAAGGACGGCCAGACGCTTTCCCTCGTTCTGAATGCGGGCACCGAGTGCCTGTGCCTGCAACAGGCCCGAGGCCGACTTGTACTTGACGATCACCCCACGCGGCTCGGGTGGAGCGGAGGTGCGCGGACTGCCGGTCGCGCGCGTGTCGCCGCTGGCCCGCACCTCGCCGGCGACACGGCCCGTGACCTGGAACATGTCGGCGGTGACCGACACCACGCTCTCGCCGCTCTGCGATCCCTGTTTCCAACGCAGCTTGAACTTACCCGCCAGCAGCGGCGTCTCACTGCGCGCGGGCCTCGCCAGCTGCAGCCGCAGCCGAATGTGCCCCTCACCGGACGGTGGACTGACCTTGAGCCAGGCGGGCGCGTCCTGCACTTGCCAGCTGCCCTGAAACGGCAGATAAAGCGAGCGCTCCAGGGCCGTGCCCGCCGTCACTGACAGTGCGCCGGGCACCGGAGCCCTCAGCTGCCCGCACGCGGCCAGCGTGAAGCTCAGCACGGCACAGGACAGACCGACGGACAACAGGCGTTTCATGTTGCTTCCCAGTCTATGGGGCACAGCTGACGGCACATGAGGAATACCGGACGGCCTGCCCGTTCGGGTATTCGCCTTTGACGTGTCCCTACAATAAGTTGTGCGTCTTCGCCGGGCAGGACGGCCTGCCCGTTCGGGTATTCGCCTTTGACGTGTCCCTACAATAAGTTGTGCCCAGCGGACAATCCCACACTTTTATCAACCTGGCGGCTTACGCCGTGCTCGGGTCGGTCGCCCTGTATGTCCACCGGCAAGGAATTTTTTTCATCGGTCAGGAAGATGCGCTGTTCTTCACGCTCGGCTTTCTGGTCGGCACGGTCTTCTTGTCACCCGACCTCGACCTGGCCGAAGGGCACGTGAACTCCAAGCGGGCCTGGGGTTTCCTGGGTGCGCTCTGGGTGCCTTACGGCCTGCTGTTCTCACACCGTGGCTGGTCTCACTCCTGGCTGATCGGGCCGCTGACCCGGCTGATCTATCTGGCCGTAATGGTGGCCGTCGTGACCGGACTGCTGCACTTCCTGCTGCCCAGCGTCGACTGGCCGGTGACCTCCCTCGCTTTCTCCTGGTCGCTGGCATTGCCCCTGCTGGTGGGCTACTACCTCAGCCAGTGGCTGCACCTCATCGCGGACGGTGTGCGCCCCGACCACAAGATGCGCTGGAAGAAAAAGCGGCGCTGAGCTGCAGGTGAGCGCCCAGGCCAAGCCCAGATCACCCGGGCTTGGCCTGGGCGCTCACCACCATGTAGCGGCTGTCGGACGTGAAGGCCCCGCCCTCAAAGGAGCCCGCCACCCGAGCCGAAAAACCCGCATGACGCAGCAGCCACTCCAGTTCGAAGCGGGTGTAGTAGCGCTGCGTGAGGGTCCGGTGGGCCCGCCTCAGGGTGCCGTCGGTGTCCGTCGTGTCCACGAAGTACTCGGTCGTCGCCAGCTGCCGGGCGCGGTCCACGTCCTGGCGCAGAAACACGTCGGTGCGCGCGCCCCCTTCCAGAAACGTCTCCCCCTCGTGCCGCAGCACGCCCTCAGGACCGAACACCGGAACGTACAGGTCGAAGGCAAAGGTACCTCCGGGCGCCATGTGCCGCCGCACGCACTGCAAGGCCGCGAGCTGGTCTTGCATGGTGTAGAGGTGCATCAGGGCGTTGAACGGCGCGATGACCAGCTCGAACTGCTCGTGCAGATCGAAGTCGCGCATGTCCCCCTGCACGAAGCGGGGCTGCACTTGAGAGGACGCCGCGCGTTCATGGGCGCGCTGCAGCATGCCACCGGACAGTTCCACACCCGTCACGTCCACGCCACGCCGCGCGAGGTACACCGTCACCCGTCCCGTGCCCGCGCCCAGCTCCAGCACGCGACCACCCGCCTGCTGCGCCTGACGCGCGTAAAAGTGCAGGTCTTCGCGGTACAGATCGTACTGCCGGTCGTACAGATCGACAAAGGCGTCGTAGTCCACGGTCAGCGCGCCCCGTAGCGGCGCAGCAGCTCCTCGCGCGAGATGGTCGCCACGCGCACATCGTGCGCGTGGCCTTCACCGACTGCGCCATACGCGCGGCGCAGCATGTTCGCCCAGGTCCCCAGCCGACGGCGCATCGCGGGCGGCACGTCGGCGGCTTCAAATCCCAGGGCGCCCAGAATGTCCGAAAAGGGACCGATGGCGAACACTCCCTGCGCGCCCGCCCACTCTGGCCGCTCCTGCACGGCGCGGGCCAGTTCCTTGAGGCTTTCACGCGTCATGCGGATTCCAGTCAGCGGCTTCGGGGCAAACTGAGTCATGCGTTCGCTGTTCACGTGCAGCTCCAGCAGGGGCGCCCCGTGCGCGAACTGGGGATGGTCAGGCAGCGGGAACTTGACCAGCCCGGCACGCAGCAGGCTGTTGGCCTTGATTCCGAAACGCACGACGTTGCCAGTGCGGTCAAACCACCGGTCGAGCAGTTTCAGGGCGCGCGGCAGCAGGTCATGAGCGCGCTCGGGGCGCACGCCTTCCAGCCCGGAGAGGGTCGTGGGCGCGTAGCCACGCTTTCTCAGCTCTGGTAACAGCTCGGGCAACGCCTGCGCGGCCGTCTCGCCTCCCCGCCCGGCGTCGTGCATCACGATCACGCCGCCTGCCTCGACGCTGTCCAGCACGCGCCGGGTCACGCCCGATGCCGTGTAGCCGGGGTGCCAGTCGTGCGCCTCGACAGTCCAGTGCGCCCCACGAACGCCACGCTGCGCTGCCTGAAAGCGCAGCGTCAGCACGGTAGCCAGGGTGTACGCACCGTGCGGAGGCCGAAAAAAGGCGATGTCCTGCCCGGTGAGGCCGCGCAATACTTTCAGCGAACGCCGCAGATCGGCGCCGACACTCCAGGGAGCGCGCGTCCAGGCATGCCGGTGCGCGTAGCCGTGCGAGGCCACCTCGTGGCCCTCAGCTGCAATTTGCCGCACGAGGTCCGGATGCCGCTCGGCCGCCTCGCCCAGCATGAAAAAGGTCGCGTGCACGCCCGCTTCCCGCAGGGCGTCCAGCACTCGCGGCGTAGTCGAGGGATCCGGGCCGTCGTCAAAGGTCAGGGCGATGCCCGTTCCCGGACTCCGGCCACGCCGCACCACCCCGAGATTGCCCACCTGCACCAGGGCGTAGGGCAGGCCCACGTACGCCAGGAGCGCACCCAGCGTCCACCACACCCGTTTTTTCATTCCCACGCTCCCAGCCGCCTCAGCAACGCCTGCGCCGCGTCACGGGCCGCGTGGGGTCGCCCGGTCGCCCGCGCGGCTTCACTCATCGCCTGCAGGTGCGCCGGGTCACCCAGCAACGCCACCAGCGAGCGGCGCAATTCCCACTTCGAGGGCGCCCACAGGGCCGCGCCCCGCTCCTGCAGGAAGGCGGCGTTGCCTTCCTCCTGACCGGGAATGGGCTGGTAGATCAGCATGGGCACACCCAGCGCGATCGCCTCGGAGACCGTGAGGCCGCCCGCTTTGCCGATCACCAGGTCGCTGGCGGCCAGCAGTTCGGGAAAGAAGCTGGTGTACCCCAGCCGGTGCACGGTCGCGCCGCCAACCTGCTCGGTGCCGACCTCACCGCCGCCTGCCAGCAGCAGAACCTGCACGCGCGTGCCCGCCCCGGCGCAGGCGTCGATCACGTCGGAAAGACCGTGATAGATGCTGCCCTTACCACCAGCCGAAACCAGCACCAGAGGCTCGTCCTGCGGGAGACCGAAACGCTCGCGCAGTGCCATCTTGTCGGCGCCTTGCAACTCGGCATAACGCGGCAGGATCGGAATACCGGTGACGGCAATCTTCTCGGGGTCGATGCCCCAGCCCACCAGCCCGTCTTTCACGCGATCGGTCGCCACCATGAAAAAGTCCACCTCGGGGCGTGCCCAGTGATAGTGGATGGTGTAGTCCGTCACCAGCAGCGCGTTGAGAAACGACAGGCCATGACGGCGGCGGGCGGTGTGCGCCAGCACTGCCGGACCGTCGTAGGAGGACAGCACGAGGTGCGGCCGGACACGGCGCAGGTCACGCAGCATCCGGCGCAGTCCCGCGGTGCTGGCCGCCGATTTCACGAACCACGGCGCCTCGGCGCGGTCGCTCCAGTGGTAGAAGAAGCGGTACGTGTTGGGGCTGTGGCGCAGCCACCACAGGTACACGCCCGCCGAGACACCGCGCTCGACGGGATTCAGGTACGTCAGGTAGTCGGCATGCAGGGCATTGAAGCCGGGCGAGTACTCTGCCAGCGCCCGCTCGAGGGCCTCGGCCGCCTTGAGGTGCCCGCCGCCCAGCGCCGCCGAGACGATCAGCGCGCGCATTTCGGGCGGAAGCCGGACGGCCGAGTTGTGTCGAAGCGGTGAAGCTTGGCGGTTCACGAGGACGCCTTACGAAGCAGATACAGCCCGCCCAGCGCAAAGGTGATGTTGGCCAGCCAGGCGCCCAGCTCCGGGGGCAGCACCCCCGAGTTGCCGAGCGACAGGCCCAGCACGTACACCAGGTAGTACGACACCGCGATCAACAGCGCCACGCCGAGGGCCACCCCGGTCGTGCGGCCGTAGCGCAGCGCGAACGGCAGCGCGGCCAGCACCAGCACCAGATTGCCCAGCGGCAAGGCGAGCTTGCGGTTGAGCTCGGCGCGTGCCGCGAAGCGCTCGGCCGGACGGGCAGTGCGGCTGAACACCGTGCCAAACAGCGTGGAGAGTGAAGTGGCGTCGGCGGCGATGGCGTCGGCGAAACCCGCGATGGCCTGTTTGCGCGACAGTCCGGTCTCGATTTCGAATTTCGCGTCCGGGGTGGTGGGCAGGTATGTGACCTTGAAGATGTCGGCCACCCCCGCGCGGAAGGCGTCTTCGGACGCGTCTTCGGGCAATCGGTCGAGGGCCGCGATGGCCGTGTAGTCCAGGCTGTATCCCTGGTAGCCGATCAAGGTGATGTCATTGTTCTCGTAGCGGCCACGGTCGGCGAAGAACACGATGCCGGTGCGGCCGCTGCCGTTGTCGCTCCACTGCTGCAGGCGCACATTCTGCAATTCGCGGGTGGCCGGAACGTAGCCCTGGAAGTGCAGCTCCAGACCCGGGCCGATTTCGACCGTGCGTCCCGCGAGCTGCTGCAGGCCCGCGCCGGTCAGGTCATCCCAGTAAAACGAGCGCGCTTCCACGTTGGCGCGCGGCACCACATACTCGGAGAGGTACAGCGACAGGCCCGACACCGCCAGGGCCGCGCCCACCGCCGGCAGGGCGGCCCGCCCCAGCGAAACACCGCCCGACTGTGCGGCACTCAGCTCGCGCTCGTTGGCCAGACGCCCGTAAGCCACCACCACCATCAGCACCACGGCCATCGGAAAGACCTGCACCAGGGTGTTGGGCACCTGCAAGGCGATATAACGCAGCACGCCCAGAAACGGCGCGTTCGCCAGCCACTGCGAACTCGCGAAGAAGTAGCCGAAGGAGACGATGGCCGTAAACAGCAAGGTGCCCGTCACCAGGGGCGGCCAGAGTTCGCGGAGGATGTACCGTTGTAAGCGCATAAGGGGAAGGTCAGCGAGAAGCGCCCAAGGAGCGCGCTGCCGGATTCAGCATTAACGTAGCACCGTGAGAAGGACTCAGGCCTTGGCGAGCGCGAAGAGGATCTGCGCTTCGCACACGAGCTGGCCGTCCACCTCGGCACGGCAGGTGGTCTTTCCCAGACCGCGGCGCAGGTAATCGAGCTTGGCGTGCAGGTGAAGCTGATCGCCGGGCACGACCTTGCGTTTGATGCGCACGCCCTCGATACCGACCAGGTAAGCAATCGAGCCGGGTTCGAGGTCGATGCCGAACATGCTGGCCTGCGCGAGTGCCTCGATAATCAGCACCCCTGGCATGACCGGCTCGCCGGGAAAGTGGCCCTGAAAGAAAGGCTCATTGATCGAGACGTTCTTGAAGGCGTGCACCTGGCCTTCACCGCAGGAAAGCACGCGGTCGACCAGCAAAAAAGGAAAACGGTGCGGCAGGCGCGTCAGAACGCCTTGAATGTCAAGCGGAGCATCAAAAGTCTGGGTCATGGGTCCCTCACGGGCCACTGTCAGGCAGAGCGGGGCTGGGGCCCCGCAACTCAGCGGCGCAGGTAGTTGTCGCTGGAAATCAGGTGGTGACGCAGAATCGGAATCATCTCGAGCGCCATGCCGGTGCCGATGGCCACTGCCTCGTTGGCGTTTTCCGCCACGGCCACCGGAATGCCGGTCGCCTGGCGCAACAGCTCGTCGAAGTTGCGCAGCAGGCTGCCGCCGCCGGTCATGACGATACCGCGGTCGATGATGTCGCTGACCAGCTCGGGCGGGGTGCTTTCCAGCACCCGCTTCACGCCGTCCACGATCTTGCTGACCGGTTCGGCCAGGGCGTCGGTGATGTCCGAGGTCTGCAGGGTGATGGTCTTGGGCAGACCGTGCACCAGGTCACGCCCGCGCACTTCCGCGACGATGTTGTCCTCTGGGCGGCCCAGCATCGCCGCGCCGATCTTGACCTTGATTTCCTCGGCGGTGCGGTCGCCGATCATCAGGTTGTGCTTGCGGCGCACGAAACGAATGATGCTTTCATCGAACTCGTTGCCTGCCACCTTGAGCGACTCGGAAACCACGATGCCACCCAGCGAGATCACGGCCACGTCCGTCGAACCGCCGCCGATGTCGACGATCATGCTGCCGACGGGTTCGGCAATCTTGAGGCCTGCGCCGATGGCCGCCGCGAGGGGCTCTTCGATCAGAAAGGCGCGCTTGGCGTTGGCGTTGAGGGCGGCGCGCAACACCGCGCGTTTCTCGACGTCGGTCACGCCGCTCGGGACACCCACCATCAGTTGGGGCTTGAATCCGAACAGCTTGCCCGCGCCGCCCTGCACCTTGCGCAGAAACATTGCGATCATTTTTTCGGTCAGGGCGTCGTCGGCGATCACGCCGTCCTTGATGGGCCGTACCGCCACGATATTGCCCGGCGTGCGGCCCAGCATGCGGTAGGCTTCTTCGCCGACGGCCATGACTTCCTTAGTGTCACGGGTCATGGCGATCACGCTGGGCTCGTTGAGAACCAGTCCGCGGCTTTTGCTGTAAATGAGGAACGTCGCCGTTCCCAGGTCAATACCGATGTCTTCTGAAAACCTCACCCTGACTCCTTCACGCTGGCCTGTAGAGCGTTGATCCGTTGCCGAAGAGCGTGCCTGTGAACTCCACCCTCACTCGCTCCGGAAGAGGGCTTCTCGCGCTACTCGGTCAGCCGGGCAGGATCTGCCTGCGCGCTGACGACCGCTCTAGAACCTTCGTATGCTAACACGCCACTCTCCTTGCGCTTCCGATGCGGTTATACCTTCAAGCCCCGCGTGGTTTGAGATAAGCCGCCAGCCAGATGCAGGCGGTCGTGATTCCCAGGTAGATCAGGCCACGCCAGAAGCCGTCGAGGTCGGAAAAGGCAAAGGAAGCGGGCCCCAGGCGCGTGGCCAGCGTGCCCTCCACGGTTGAAAGCAGGCGCAGTGCGTCCGACACGCTCGGGTTGACGCTCGCAAACGCAGCCAGCGTCAGTGACGCGAACACCGCGCCCAGCACCGCCAGCAGCACCGTCGTCACAACACGCATGGCCACGCCTGTCCCTGGTGATCTGTCACGAAAAACATCACCTGCACATTGTAGGTCGGGGCGCATGAAGCCCACATGACACGCGCCCCGACCGCACCACGCCTACCGTATTACCATGAAGCCGTGAAGCTTCCCGCCCGTGTCCGGATCAGCCGCCTGCCCGGCCCGCCCGAAGGGACCCTGCTCACGCAGATGCGCCGCCTGAATCCGCAATTCGCGTTGGGAGCGCCGGGTGAGCCGGCGCCGGATGACTTTGTCTGCCTGGTCGTCATTGCGGGCGGCAAACCGGTGGGTTTTCTCGTGGCGCAGCGTACTGGCACCCAGTGGCAGGAAACGCAGGCGCTGGAATCCACCTGGCGTGGGCGCGGCATCGAGGAGGCCCTGCAAGCAGAGTTGCGGGGCCTCCTCAGCCGCTGATCGCGAAAGCCGGTACGCCCAGGAACTGCGGCAGACGCGGATCGGCAAAATTGGGAACGATCAGCGCCGCGCCCGCTTCCTGCAAGGCTTCCTCACCGTGCCCGGTGGTAAGCCCGACCGTCGGAATGCCCGCCGCAACGGCCGAGCGCACGCCAGAAGGAGAATCCTCGAAGGCGAACGTGTCCCGGGCATTCACGCCCAGCCGCCGCAGCGCTTCCAGGTAAGGATCGGGAAAGGGTTTTCCGCGTGGCAGGTCGTCGGCCAGCACGATATGCGCGAACGTCCGGTCGAGGCCGAGGGTGCTCAGCACGAAGACGGCGTTGTCACGCGGGGCATTGGAGACCACCGCGCACGGCAGGTCGTGCTGGCGCGCCCAGTGCAGCAGTTCACTCAGGCCGGGCAGGGCCATGATGCTGGTGGCCAGCGCGCGGAAGGTTTCTTCCTTCTGAGCGATGAAGGCCTCCGTTTCGTCCGCGCCCAGCGCCGGAAGCAGGTCCGCGACGATGTCGGGATTGAGGCGGCCGCTGATGCGTTGCTGGTAAATCGCTTCGTCGATGTTCAGACCGTGCTTCCGGAGGCTCTGGGCCCAGGCCTGAAAGTGCAGCGGGTCGGTGGCGGTCAGGGTACCGTCGATGTCAAACAGCAGGGCTTTTGGTGAGGCGCTCATGCTGCTACGCTACCGCCTCTGGCGGGCAGCCTGCTGAAAGAGCGCTTCAGGCTTCGCCGCCAAAGCGGCCCAGCCAGACACCCACAGCGAATACCACCGCGCCACCGACGATCACCTGCGCGATGGTGCGCGGCAGCGAGGAGCGCATGTATCGCCAGCGGATCAGCGCGATGGCCAGCAGTTCCACGATCACCACCGCGTACGCCACCGCGAGGGCGGTGGGGAGATCGGCGATCAGAAACGGAAAGGTGTGCAGCATGCCCCCCACAATGGTCGCGACCCCGGTGATGACGCCGCGCAGCAGCCCGCTGCCGCGCCCCGTCACCTTGCCGTCGTCGCTGAGCGCTTCGGCCAGACCCATGCTGATGCCCGCGCCGACGGAGGCGGCAAGTCCCACGTAAAAGGCGTCGATGGGCCGACCCGTCAGACCGGCCGCCGCAAAGATCGGCGCCAGGGTCGACACCGAGCCGTCCATCAAACCGAGCAGTGCGGGCTGAATGATCTGCAACACGAAACGCTGCTCGGACGAGTGACCGGTCATGCTTCAGCTTAACGGGAATCGTTCTCAATAAGAAAATGGGTGGTCTTGAGATTGATACGCCCAAGACAGCCTCGCAAGCGATCCCTGCTTCAGGGAAAACCCGGTTTGTGGGACAACCACCGGTTTCACCGAACCGTGAGGGGCAAGCTGCGAAGGCTGCCATGCACTCTCCTTCTGCTTCCGGTGTCTTTGGTCCCGGGCTGCGCCCGCTCACCTTTGGTCTGCTGCTGTGCGTGCTGCTGATCGCCTTCGAATCGCTGGCAGTAGCGACCATCCTGCCCACGCTGGCGCGGGAGCTGTCCGGGCTTGCGCTGTATGGCTGGTCGTTCAGCGCGTTCTTCATGGGGTACCTGCTCTCGACGGTGGTGCTGGGTGGCGTGGCCGACCGTGACGGCCCCTCGCGACCCTTTCTGCTGGCGCTCACCGTGTTCGGTGCGGGGTTGCTGCTCTCGGGCCTGGCGCCCAGCATGGAGATGTTCATCACGGGGCGCGCCTTGCAGGGCCTGGGGGGAGGCGGCCTGGTGGCCATCGCCTATCTGGTCATCAACCGCGCGTATCCGGACGCACTGCGCGCCCGCATGCTCGCGCTGCTCTCGAGCGCCTGGGTGGTGCCTGCCTTGATCGGCCCCGCCGCGGCCAGCGTGATCGCCGAGGTTGCGTCGTGGCGGCTGGTCTTTCTGGGCCTCGCTCCGCCGCTCGCGCTGGTCGCGGCGCTGGCCCTGCCGGCCCTGCGGCGTCTGCAGGCTGCCGGAACGCCGCTGGATACCGCGCGTGTCCGCTTTGCCCTGATGGCCGCCCTGGGCGTGTCACTGGCCCTGGCCGCCCTGCAACAGCGGGCGTGGGGGTGGGCGGCGCTGCTGGGAGTGACCGGGCTGCTGCTGGCCGGACCGGCCCTGCGGGCGCTGTTTCCCGCGTTTCCCTGGCGCTCGAGAGCAGCCGGGGCCCCCCTGGCCGCCGGGTTCGCGACGCGTTTCGTGTTGACCTTCTCGTTTTTCGGCGCAGAAGCTTTCGTGCCGCTGGGTCTGAGCGAGTTGCTGGGTTTCAGTGCTTTGCAGGCCGGATCGGTGTTGACCGTGAGCGCGCTGGTGTGGTCGGCCACCTCGTTCGCGCACTCGCGTTTCGACGAGCGCACCGCCGGACGCTGGCGGCACCGCGCCGCGCGCCTGGGCGTGAGCATTGTGGCGCTGTCCCTGGGGGGCATGGCGCTCGCCTTGCTGTTGCCCGGCACACCTGCCTGGAGTGCCCCGGCCTTCTGGGCGCTGGGCGGTCTGGGCATGGGGCTGGGGTTTCAGTCTCACACGCTCGTCGTGTTTCACCACGCACCAGGCGGCCAGGAAGGTCAGGTTTCCGGTACGCTGCAGATGGCCGATGTGCTGGGCGCGGCCATCGGAGCAGGCATTGGAGGCGCGTTGCTGGCGGCTCAGGGTGTCAGCACCGGGGTGGGCATCCTCTTTGCCTTGACGGTGCTGGTGGCGCTGCTGGGGCAGCTCACGACAGCACGCTTACGCCCCCGGTCACTTTCGCCGGGGGCGTCACTGGAAGAGTGTCAGGATCAGCGAGGCTGAATCGTGGCCAGCGCATTCTCCTGAACGGGAGGGCGGAAGGCGTATCCCATACCGCGCACGGTGCGGATCACATCCTGAGCGCCGGCGCCGCGCAGCTTGCCACGCAAGGATTCCAGGCAGGCGTCGAGGTTGGCCTTCTGGTCCACCTGACCTTCCCACAAGGTCTCCAGGAGTTGCTCGGGCGTGAAGATTCGTCCGGGCTGACGCACGAGCAGCGTCAGCAGATCGAATTCCCTGTCTTCCAACGCCAGATTCTGCCCGGCGTAGGTGGCCTGACGCGCCGGAAGCGTCACGCAGAGCTCCCCGATTGCCAGCAGGTCGTTGATGTTGGCCTGGTGGAGCTGGGCGTTGACCCGGGCAATCAGGTCGGCAGTGTTGAAGGGCTTGGTGATGTAGTCGTTGGCCCCGAAGCCGAACAGCTCGACTTTGCGCTCGATGGCGTCGAGGGCCGTCAGGATGATGATGGGCACGTTGGTCGAACGGCGCAGCTGACGCGCCACTTCCGCTCCGTCGAAGTCGGGCAGGCCCAGATCGAGAATCACCAGATCCGGATTGAGTTCACGGGCCTGCGACAGGCCGCCCGCACCGGTATCGGCGGTGTGGGCGATGAAGCCGGCATTTTCGAGTTCGTGCTGCACGACGTGCATCACGTCCGGATTGTCTTCGATGACAAGAATCGAGTAGGTCATGTGCATCTCACAGTCTTTCCCGTACCGTTGGGACGGTACACAGGATGGGGGATCAGATTCATTATCCTCACAGATAAGAACTCCATGAGTGAAGCCAGTGCAAAGGCATCCTTTAGCTTTGTGTGCCGTGCCCGCAGCAACAAAAACGCCGGAAAATTCCGGCGTTGGCAGGACCGAGCCCTCAGTCCAACCTGGCTTTCTGAGGCTCGGGCAGACGGTAAGCCAGCCAGACGCTGGGCAGCAGCAGCGAGATGCTCACGAGCGTAGCGACAGTCGGCGTGGTCGCGTCGGCGAGCAATCCCACCAGAAACAGCAGCAGGCCCGCGAATCCCCAGGAAAATCCCATCATGATCGAACTGGCCACGGCCACGTGCTTGGGCGCGTATTCCTGCGCGGTGACCACCCCCACCGGAATCGAGGCGTTGATAAAAGCGCCCACCAGGAACATCAAAGGGTAGTACCAGAGCTGGGCGGGCTCGGAGAGCACCAGCAGCACGAACAGCGGCACGGTGCCCAGAATGCTGGAGCGCAGCACGAGCGTACGTCCACGCCGGTCCGAGATGCGCCCGCCGACAATGCCGCCCAACGCGCTCGCCACGCTGTACACACCCAAGGCCAGCGCGGTGGCGCCGTAACTGTAGCCTTTGGCGCTCAGGATAAAGGGCAGCATTACCCCGAAACCTGAGGAGGCCAGCGAGCGCAACACGGCCATGCCCCACAAGGTGACCATCGGTCCCCGGAAAATCGTCAGGTACTCGCGCACGCCGGGTCGCTGGGTGCTGGCGCGCTCGGCGGGCGTGACCAGATAGATCGCAAAGGCCACCACCAGTCCGATCGGCGCGAACACCGGCAGGTTGTGCAACCCCACCCCGGCGAAGATTGGTCCCAGCGCCATCCCGGCCGTTCCTCCCGCACTGAACAGGCTCGCCCACAAGCCACGCTGATCGACCGGGCTGTAGCGCGCCACGAACGCGGCGCCCGCCGGGTGAAACAGACCGCTGCCCAGACCGGCCACGGCCACCAGCAGCACCAGCAGCCCGAAGGCGGGCGCATAACCCATCAAGCTCAGGCCGATGCCAGTTGCTGCCGGGCCCAGCGCCGCCATCAGGCGCCGGTCGAAGCGTTCACCCAGAATGCCTAGAAACGGCTGGAGCACGCTGGAGGTGAACGAGAAGACCGCGATCAGGAGCGTGATCGCGGCAATCGAGGTCCCGAACTGCATCCGCAGCGCCGGCCCGAGCGGAGACAGCATGGCCGAGTAAGCGTCGTTGATGAAGTGTCCCGCCGTGACGGCGACGGCGACGGCAGCTCCGGTGGAAACGCTGGTGGCGACGCGCATGCGGCACGCTACCACGCACCCCGAGGTCACAAGGTGCGCCGGGTGGTAAGCAAATTGGCTGAGCGCCGACGTCTACAGGTGGCCGCTCAGCCCCTCGATCTCAGCCGCGGGCCGCGGCGGCGAGAACAGGTAGCCCTGACCGACGGTGACCCCGAACTCACGCAGGCGCCGGAGTTGCGCCTCGGTTTCGATACCTTCGGCCACCACGCCCAGGTGCAAGGTGCGCGCTACCGCCAGCACCGCCTGAATGAGCACCTCGGTGTACTGACAGGCCTCGCCCGGCTGTTCCAGGTCGCGGACGAACGAGCGGTCGATCTTGAGCGTCTGAATGGGCAGATCGCGCAGTTGCGACAGGCTGGAGTAACCGGTGCCGAAATCGTCGAGGGCCGTGCGCACACCGGCAGCTTTCAGTTCGTGCAGCGCCTGACGCACTCCGGTCGGATCGGCCAGCAGGGCACCCTCGGTCAGTTCCAGCTCCAGCGCGCCGTGTGGGATGCCGTGCGCACGCACCGTTTCGAGCACTTTCCCGACAAACCCCGGCTGCGCGAACTGCAGCGGGGCAACGTTCACGCAGACACCCACCCGCAGGCCCGCCTCCTGCCAGCGGCGCACCTGCGCGCAGGCTTCGTGCAGGACCCAATCGCCCAGCGGCACGATCAGACCGCTCACCTCGGCGAGCGGAATAAAGGTCGCGGGTGAAATTGGGCCGTGCAGCGGGTGTGTCCAGCGCAACAGCGCCTCGACCTTGACGGTCGTGCGGGTCTGCAAGTCCAAGAGCGGCTGGTAGGCCAGCGAGAACTGTCCTTCCCTGAGTGCCGCCGTGAGGTCACGCGTCAGGGTCCGCCCGATCTCCTGCTCGACATTGGACGGCTCGAAGACCCGCAAGCCGTTGCGGCCACGACGCTTGACGTGGTACATCGCGCTGTCCGCGTGACGAAGCAGCTCCGAGGCGTTCTCGCCGTGCTGCGGAAAGTGGCTGATGCCCGCACTGGCCGTCAGGTAGACCACCTGACCCTCGATCAGCAGCGGACGCCTGAGCGTTTCCAGAAAACAGTCCACGCGCTCGCAGGCTTGCTCCTCTCGCTCGGGAAGCACCACCACGAACTCGTCTCCGCTGATGCGCGCGACCACCTCATCGGGCCTGCGGCACGTCATGAAGCGCAAAGCGGCTTCCTGCAGGGCCTCATCGCCCGCCGCGTGCCCGAGGGTGTCGTTGATCAGCTTGAAGCCGTCGAGGTCGAGGTACACCACGCTGAATTTGCGTGCCTTCTCCGGCGCGCCGATCAGCTGCTGCAGGTGCGCTTCGAGAAACCGGCGGTTGGGCAAGCCGGTCAGGGCGTCGGCGTTCAGCAGGGCTTCGACGGCCTCGGTGTGCGCCACGGCCCGGGCGTGCTCTTCGGTGGACTGGTGCGAACCGCGCGCCAGCACGAAAAACACCAGGCAAGCGAGGTTCAGCTGCACCAGCACGTTGAGCAGCTCGGCGCTGAGCCGTGACCCGTCCAGAGCGCCCGCCACGACCACGCACACCAGCGACGTGACCACGAGCGCCACCAGAAAGGCGAAGCTGACACGGCGTGCCAGGCGTGCCGAAGGCAGAAAGAACGACAGCACGAACACCCCGGCCGTCCAGAGAAAAGACTGGCTGAACCCGAACGCCAGCGCTTCACCCTGCGGCGCGAACAACACCAGGAAGACCAGTTTGGCCAGAAAAAAGCCGCTGGCAGACAACAGCACGGCCGCCGTGACCACGGTCTTGGCGTGCCGTCTGGCCAGCAGCAACAGCTCGAGCGCCACGATTCCCGCGAACATCAGCGGATAGGCGAAGGCGTCGAAAGCAGCGAGGCGACCGCTCGACATCCCCAGCAGCCATGCGGTCAGGAACGCCAGCGCGATGATGGGCAGCACGAAGAGCAGCAGGCGACCCGACAGCCCGAACTGGACCGGGTGGGACGCCGCGAGTGTGGTCGGCAGTGTCAGCGTGTTCTT
The DNA here is from genome assembly GCF_000317835.1 of Deinococcus peraridilitoris DSM 19664. Lineage (NCBI taxonomy): Bacteria > Thermotogati > Deinococcota > Deinococci > Deinococcales > Deinococcaceae > Deinococcus > Deinococcus peraridilitoris. Next base: position 1,767,537 of record NC_019793.1, read on the forward strand.
CACGAAATCCCCTGAGCGTTGTATCGCGAGCAGTCGGACAGCCCTCTTTCCGGTTGCTTGCCCTTCTTGCTGTACGGGCAGCCGGGTCAAAGGGTCACCGGCGCCTCAGTGCGGTCGACGAGGCCAGTGCTGTCCTCGACAACCAGAACTGCACGGTCGCGTCCTTGCGCCTTGGCGTGATACAGGGCGCGATCGGCGCGCTCGAGCAGCACCTCCAGGGTTTCTCCGGGCTGCTGAAAGGTCAGGCCCAGGGACACCGTGACAGGCGGCCCCGGATAGCCCTCGATCTGCAGCGCCTGCAAAGCCACCCGCAGGCGCTCTGCGGCGGCGAGCGCTCCCGTGGGGGCGCCTTGACCGAGGATGATCAAAAATTCCTCTCCACCGTAACGGCCCACGAATTCGTCCTGGCGCAACGTGCTTTGCAGCGTCTCGGACACCCGGCACAGCACCGCGTCGCCCACATGATGCCCGTAAGTGTCATTTACACGCTTGAAGTGATCGATGTCCAGCAAGCCGACACACAGGCCGCCGCCCTCGTCGAGGCGGCGCAGGGCGCGGGACTTCTCCTGGGCAAGGCGCTCCAGGGCCGAGCGGCGGTTGGGCAGGCGGGTCAGGGGATCCCGCGTGGCGAGCTCGCGCAGTTCCTCCATGGCCTGCTCCAGGCGGACGTTCGTCTCCTCGAGGCGTGCGTTGCGCTCGCGCAGCTTCTTGCGCAGGCCGGCGAGGTAACTTCCCACATACACCGTCAGCAGCAGCACCACCGCGAAGGCCAGGGCCGAAACGCCCTCGATGCGCAGATCGACCCGCTCGGGTGCCCAGAGAAAGAGCGACGCGACCAGGGCCAGATAACAGGCGAACACGCAGCCACCCACCAGCAGCATCCGTCGGAAGCTCAGTGCGAACACGCCGAAGAGGGTGCCGACCACCCCCATCAGCAAAAAGGGCACCCGGGCCTGCGGTTCGTTCATGAAAAACATCACGTAGGCCGCCGGCCACATGGTCACGATGACCTGCACCGACGTCATGCTGGGATCTCTGAACCGCAGATTCCGGTTGCTGACGATCAAGCCGACAAACAGCGAGTACAGCGCCATTATGACCAGGATGTAGTGCAGCGTGTAGATCCAGTCGAGCATGCCGGTCGCGGAACAGGCCAGCACGATCAGAACGCCGCCACAGTGGGTGGCAATGCCCAGCCCAGTGCGCTTCAGCCGCAACTTCTGGGCCCGGGCAACGCTTGAAAGCACCTGACCCGAAGGGGCCTGCTGCGTGCTCACCTCTGACCCTTCACGTCCGGGGGCAACGGTCACGGCGCGGCCCATTCCACTGCCCGGACACGCCTGATGTCCTGCCGGGCTGGGGCAACCGGACAGCAACGAAATTCAGGTCGCGCGCACACGAAGACATCCTAGAAAACCCACTCTCACGGATTTCTTACGCCCCTCGGCCTCGCTTCCGACAAATCCTCATGATGTCGGGGCGTCCGGTGACCCCGGCCAGCAAGGCCTCAGCGAGGCGGGCTTTCGTACTCGCGCAGGGCGCGCTCCTCGGCGGGGATGCGCACGCCCAGCAGCAGGGCCGCGTTGAGCAGGCTGAACACCACCGCCGTCCGGAGTGCGCCGACGCTCAGAGGAGCGCTCAGCAGTTCCAGCGCCACCGCCAGGTAGTTGGGGTGCTTCACGAAACGAAACGGCCCCCGGCGCACGCGCGCAGCCCCCGGCACGATCAGGATGCGGGTATTCCACAAACGTCCCAGGGTATGCATCACCCAGTAGCGCACACCCTGCGAGGCCAGCCACAGCACCAGCCACGGCCAGGCCACGCGCCCTCGGGAATGACGACCCTCCAGCAGCAGCGACCCCAGCCACGCGCCGTGCAGCAGAAAAAAAAGCGGGTAGTGGGCACGACCGTACTCGCGCGCACCCTGCGCGCGCGCCCAGCGTTCGCCCGCGCGCGCGCGGCGCAATTCCAGCAGACGCTGCAGCATGATCGTCAGGACCAGCCAGCGTGACAAGCTTCGGGCACGCACCTCAGAACTCCAGCAGCACGTGTTCGGCGCTGAAGCCGGGACCCATGGCGCTCAGCAGCCCTTTGCCACGCGGTCCACCGCGCAAGGCGCGTTCCAGCACGAACAGCACGGTCGGGGCGCTCATATTGCCATACTGCCGCAGCACGGTACGGGACGCGTCGAGCGCCCCGGCTGGCAGGGCGAGCGCTTCCTCGTAGGAGGACAGTACCTTGACACCCCCGGGATGCACCACGAAATGCCGCAGCTGATCGCGGCTCCAGCCGTGCCCCTTCAAAGCTTCGTGCACGTTGGTCGCCATCAATGAGCGCACCAGCGCCGGAATGTCACGCGAAAAGCGCACCTGCAGGCCTGCGTCCACCACGTCCCAGCCCATGATGTCGGCACTGTCCTCGATCAGGGTGCTGCGGGCGCCGTGCAGATGTGCGAGGGGATCGCCGTTGGCTCGCGCGTCCGGTGAACCCAGCACCAGGGCGGCGGCGCCATCGGCGAAGAGGGACGTGCCGACGAAGTTGGACTTGCTTTCGTCCCCCCGCACGAAGGTCAAGGAACACAATTCCACGGTGACCAGCAGCACGCGCTGAAATCCGGCGCGCACGAGGTCTGCCCCGCGTGCCAGACCCGCCGCTCCGCCCGCGCAGCCCAGGCCCCACAGCGGCAGCCGCACCGCGTGCGGATTGACGCCCAGGCGTGACATCAGAAAAGTCTCCAGGCTCGGGGTACTGACGCCAGTGCTCGTGACGAACACCACCGCATCCACGTCACGGGCCCGCACGCCTGCCGCGTCCAGCGCGCCCCGCGCGGCCTGCTCACTCAGGCGCAGGGCTTCGCGGGTGTACACGGCGTTCTTCTCGGCCCAACCGTGCTCCTGCTCGTACCAGGAGAGCGGCATGGCCAGAAAGCGCGCGTCGATCTGCGTGTTCGCAAAGACGTCCATCAACTGCCGGAAGGCCGACAGGCGCGGAAACGTTCGCCGGGCGACCTCACGAATCTCGTCTTGCGTTGCCCGGTGCGCCGGGGTGGCAGTGAAGAGGCCACGCAGCGCCACCGGCCGGGTGACCTGCGGGCCTGCTTCCCGAAAGCGGACGCTCGTTGCGTCCACTTGCTCTGTCAGCAGGTCGGCCGTCAAGCGACGCATCCCTCTCCTTTTTTCCGGGGTCCGCACCGCTCGGTGGCGTTCGTCATACCAGCCATTCTCACGGGCGAACGCCCGGGGCAATGTGCCAAAAAGCGCAACCCGGGCGTGAGCGTGTACGGTGCCGCTAGGCGGTCAGTTCGTTGAGGGCCGTGAAGTCCTCGTCACCGAGCGACAGGCTGGCCGCCGCGGTGTTTTCCTCCAGGTGCCTCACTTTGCCCGTGCCGGGAATTGGCAGCATTACCGGCGAGCGCCGCAGTAGCCACGCCAGCGCCACCTGCGCGGGCGCGGCTCCCAGCTTTTTGGCAATCCGGTCAAGCGCACTGCCCTCGCGCGCCAGCTCACCGGTGGCCAGCGGAAACCAGGGAATAAAGCCGATGCCGTGCTGCTCGCAGTAGTTCAACACGTCCTCGCTTTGCCGGTTGGTGAGGTTGTAGAGGTTCTGCACGGTGGTGATCTCGACGACCTGACGGGCTGCCTCGATCTCCGGCACCTTGACTTCCGACAGTCCCAGGAAGCGCACCTTGCCTTCCTGCTGAAATTCCTTCATGGCGCCGAACTGCTCGTCGGCGGGAACCTGGGGATCGATGCGGTGAAGCTGCCACAAGTCGATGCACTCCACCTTCAGCCGCCGCAAGCTCAGCTCGAGCTGCTGGCGCAGGTACTCAGGCCGTCCCACCGGGTGCCACTGGTCGGGCCCGGTGCGCGTCAGGCCACCCTTGGTGGCGATCACGAAACCCTTCGGATAAGGATGCAGGACCTCGCGAATCAGTTCCTCGCTCGTGCCGGGGCCATAACTGTCGGCAGTGTCCACGAAGTTGATGCCCAGTTCGGGCAGGCGTGCGAGCACACGGCGCGCTTCCTGCGGGTCCTCGCTTTCACCCCAGATGCCCTTGCCGGTCACGCGCATCGCGCCGAAACCCAGGCGTACGACTTCCAGTTCTCCACCGATCTTGAACGTTCCGCTTTGTGCTGCGTTGATGGTTTGCGTCATGCTGTCCTCCACGGGGTATTGTCTGCCCCACCGGACACCTCAACTGTGGCAGCGAGCCGAATGAGCGCCGCGACTGCAAAGTCTTGACGCCGCTTTGGTGTTACTCGGCTTCGGGGACGCTGCAGTCCTCGCGAAACACGAACTGCGACAGCCGCTTGCGGTGACGGCTCGACCAGTCGATGGAGGGGCGCAGCGCGTCGTCGGGCAGGTAGCCCAGGCGGTAGACTGCCATCAGCTCCAGTTCGGGCGGTACCTTGAGCAGCGCGGCGATTTCGGCCCACGCTTCAGGAATTTCCATCGGCGTGCTGACGAACTGAATGCCCATTCCCAGTTCCCCGACGGTCAGCCAGATGTTCTCCATTGCCGCGCCCAGTCCGAACTGACTGTAAAAGGCGCTCAACTGACCCGGGCGGTATTCGTTTTTGTCGAGCAGGACAGCCAGCAACAGCGGGCTTGTGGCGACCAGCTTCTGGTTGTCACGCCCCAGCCGGGCAGGAACACCGAGACCTCGCATGACGCTCAGGCCCGCGTCGCTGAAGACCTGTCGCGTAAAGGGCCGCAGCGGTCCGGGCAGCTGGTCGATGAAAATCCCGTCGCGCCGCGCTTCCATCTCGGCTTCACTGAAGCGGAAGTACTGGCGGTAACGCTCGAAGAACACGCCGCGTTCGATCAGCTGCTGCATACTGCGCCCGGCAAGGTGGGCGATACGCTCGATCTTTGCGCGCTCCTCGATCAGCACAAAGCGCCAGGGCTGGCTGTTGAAGTGGCTGGGCGCCGCTCCGGCAGCCCGCACCAGCAGGTGCTGATGCTCACGGCTCACGGCGTCCGCCTTGAAGGGACCGTTGGTGGTCTTGCGTGCAAAAATTGCGCGCAGCAGGGCGCCACGCTTTCCCTGGATCTCCGGGGGGTCGGGAGAGACGAGTTCGCTCATAGCAGCCTCCAGGCGGTCAATACGTACAGGGCGCCGATCAGGGTCGCGAGCAGCGCGTGATCGGCGCGCCCGGGATGGGTCCGGGGAACGAGCAAGAGCAGCGTGACCAGCAACAGCAACAACGTGCCGGAGTGCCCTTCTTTCCATGCCAGTGCCAGGGCCAGCACCGTGGACAGGCAGGTCAGCAGGTAAAGCGCATGATGAAGCGGACGCGGATGCCAGCGCGACCCGAACTGCAGGCTGACGCCCAACGCGAAGTTCAGCGCGAAGAGCAGCATGGCGCCGCCCAAGGCCAACGTCACGCCGTGCGCACGGTCAGGTCAGGCGGCGTGCGGTTCACCCCTTCAGCATACAGGCGCCACGAGACGCCCGGCCGGGGCAACGCGGCACCAGAGCGAACCGGGGCAACCGGGGATCGCGCGTCGCCCGCTCAGCGCTTCAAGTAGCGCCCGCCCGGGCACTCCGTCACCAGCTCCTGCAGGCACAGCATCATCACTGCTGTTTGCACTTCGGAAAGGGGGATTCCCAGCGTCGCGGCGAGATCGTCGAGCAAGGTCGGTCCGCTCAGGGCGCCGTACACGCGTGCCAGTTCGGGGGGCAGGGCAGGCGGGGGAGCGGGCGGGGCGCCGCTCCAGCCCAATTCGGTCAGGACGTCTCCGGCGTTCTCGCACAGGGCGGCCCCTTCACGCAGCAGCTGGTGGGGTCCGGCGGCCAGCGGATCACCCGGTCGCCCGGGCACGGCGAAGACGCTGCGTCCGCACTCCAGGGCGGCCACCGCGGTGATCAGGGCGCCGCTGCGCGCGCTTCCTTCCACCACCACGGAACCCGCGCTGAGGGCCGCGATGATCCGGTTGCGACCGGGAAAGTTGTGGGCGGCAGGCCGGGTGCCCAGCGGGTGCTCGCTGATGACGGTCATCCGTTCCGAAAGTTCCTTGTTCTCCTTCGGGTAAATGTTGTCCACCCCGCTGCCCAGCACCCCGACCGTGGGCACGCCCCCTTCGATGGCCGCCTGATGCGCGGCCGTGTCAATGCCGCGCGCCAGACCGGAAATGATCATCACCTCGGCGCGCGCGAGATCCAGCGTCAGGCGGCGCGTGAAGTTCAGCGCGAAGGGGCTCGCGCTGCGCGTTCCCACGATGCCCACCGCACGCGGCACGACGCCCAGCGGCGGCAGCTTCCCTTTGACCCACAGCACGGCCGGCGGATCGGTGAGGGCTTCCAGCGCCGCCGGATACCCTTCCAGGCCACGACCCAGCAGGGAAACACCCGCGAGCCGGGCACGCTGAAGTTCCAGGCAGGCTCGCTCGCAGGCAGACGCCGAACCGACCTCTTTGACGCTTCGCGCGTCGAGACCGGGCACCTGACGCAACTCTTCCTTGCGGGCGCTCAGCGCCGCACCCGCCGAACCGAAGTGGCGCCGCAGCGTCTCGATGCGGTGCGGGCCCAGATGCGGCGTGAAACGCAGCGCCAGCAGGGCAGTCAGCTCGTCAGGCGGCGCGCTCAAGAGGGTCACGAGGGACATTGTAGAAGTGCCCGAGCGCGTTCCCTGCTCAAATGAGGCGTTCAGGGCCGCCAGTCGAATACGGCGATATTCGGGTAGCCTAGGGCGCGCAGCGTGGCCTGCTGCTGCGCCAGGCTGGGGTAGTTCGGGCCGATCTGCACGCCCGGCCACAGCTGCTCGCCTTTGGGAAAAGGCAGCAACGCGAAGGGCAGAAACGAGGCGAAGTTGGTGGGCAGGTACAGCATCGGCATGGCGACCTGAAGGCCGCGCCACGAGCGCCAGTCCTGCAGGGGGTCCTGCCCACCGTATACGGCGGCGCTGACCAGACCCTGTCCACCCGCGTCGCGGAAAGCGCCGATCAGCCGGTTGGCCAGGTTCGTCACGGCGTCACGCCGCAAGGCCATCCAGGTCTCCCATTCGGGGGTGGGGCCGTCACCGTTCTGCTGGGCGATGGTGCGCGCGTCTCGCCCGGTGCGGCGCTGGAATTCCTGCAGTTGCGTCGGAGTGTACCCGAAGTCGCTTTCGCGAGGATAGCGCAGGTAATCGAGGTGCAGCCCGGCGCCCGGGTGGCGCGTCGCCACCTCACGCACGAGGCGTTCCAGCACTTCACCCACCCCGCTTTCCGCGGGATCGACGAAGCCCAGGTTGCCGTGCTGCAGGCTGGTCCAGCCTTCCTTGCTGAGGGTCGCCCATTCGTCGCGCCACAACGGTGTGACCGGCACGCCGAACTTCTCGGCGGGACGCCAGTACAGGGTTTCGAACCAGACGCTGACGTTCAGACCTTCGCGTGAGGCGAACTTCATCGTGACTTCGAGGGCGTCGTAGCTGGTCTTCATGCTGGTGACTTCGCTGGGCCAGACGGTACGGCCGTGGTAGAAGCCTTCCAGCAGCACGTCGGTGAACCCGGCAGCCTTGGCGGCCGCGAGGGTCCGCTCAAGCTCGGTCGGGGTAGTGGGAGGGCGTAACCAGAAGGCCATTTTGGCCGGAGCGAGTGAGGCGCAGGCCAGGGCGAGGGTGAGCAGGATGCGCATGCTTTACGCTATCGGGGCCGGGTGAGCCTCTTTTCCGGTACCGCTGACGGGCCGTTTGAAGAATGCGCCGGACGTGAAAATTGTGTTCCCTGAACGGTGTTTCGCGTGCTTTTTGCTACACTGGTTGGGCCTGGGGGCGACCTGGTTTCGACGGGGACAGCTGCAGGCGATGTTGCGAGCCGAGGGTGTCGTTGGCCTCGTAAAAAAACGGCAAAGCCTTTAACTGGCAACCAGAACAACCTTCGTCTCGCTGCTTAAGTGAGGCAGCAACCGTGAAGCCCGGCCATTGGCGTCACGCAAGCTAACGAAAAGATGGCTAGCACGGGCAGATGTCTCTAAGCTCGCGCGAAAATAAGAGACTGGGTCTGAACGTAGCCTGTCCGTAGGCGACCGAGGGCCGAGATCCAAAGTACGGACTACGCTCGTAGAGGCACGCTGAATGGGTTTTCGGACGAGAGTTCGACTCTCTCCGCCTCCACCACAGGGCCACTTCTTCGGAAGTGGCTTTTTTGTATTCGGCACGGCCCCGAAACTCCCGCTTTCCTGTGCTCTTTCCGGTGGCTCTCTCCTGTGCTGACGGCCTGTCCGGGCACGACGCTTCACCTGACCGCGCGCAGTATGCTGGCAGGCGATGCAGAACGCCGCCGACACAGGCAGGTCAGGAAACCGCAACGTTCGGGCTTTTGAGCTGGTCGAGAGGGCCGTTGAGCGCGCTCAGATTCCGGGCGCGGCGCTGGGCGTGGTGCAGCGTCACGGGAACGCGCAGGTTCAGGTGTGGGGCCTCTCACAGCGGGAACCCACGCCCAGCGCCCTCACGCTGGAGAGCCTGTTCGACCTGGCGAGCCTGACCAAAGTCCTCTTTACGCTGCCCGAGGTGCTGCGCGCCAGCGAAGAAGGGCTGTGCGACCTCGACGATCCCGTCAGGAAGTTCATTCCGGAACTTTCCTGGATGCGCGACACCGGCCTGGGCGAGCGGACGCTGCGCCAGCTGCTGACGCACACGGCGGGCCTGCCCGCCTGGGCGCCTCTCTACACCTGGGGCAGTGAGCCGCAACTGCTCAAGATGCGCGTATTGCAGGAAGACTGGCCGCTGGGCGAGCACGTCTATTCGGATCTGGGCTTCATTCTGCTGGGAGTGGTGGTCGAGCGCCTGCGGGGCGTCTCCCTGCGCGAACTGCCCTTGCCGGAGGGTCTCACTTTCGCTCCTGACCCTGAGAGGTCGGTGGCCACCGAGCGCTGCCCCTGGCGCACTCGCGTACTGCGCGGCGAAGTGCACGACGAAAACGCCTTTGCACTCGGCGGGGTGGCGGGCCACGCGGGCCTGTTCGGCACCCTGCACGGGGTGCTGGGCGCGGCGCGCGGTCTCTTGGAAGAAACGCGGCCCAGCCCGGCCGCGGTCAGCGAGCTGCGCCGTGAGCACACCCCTTCGCGGGCGCTGGGGTGGCAGCGCAAGCATTCGGGGTGGAGCGGGGGCAGTTTGTGCAGCGAGCAGACCATCGGGCACACCGGCTTTACCGGCACGGGCTGCTGGATCGACTTTCAGCGGGGCTATGCCTGGGCGCTCCTCACCAACGACGTGCATCCGTCGCGGCACACCCGCAGCAACATCCAGGCCCTGCGACGCGCGGTGGGAAACACGCTGGCCGCCGATTGGACGCCAGGCGCCTGACCGTCACTCGACCGCCTGCGAAAGTCCTGACCGGCCACCCCCGCAGTTTTGCTCCCACCCACTTTCGCAAGAGGCCTAGTGCTTGAGCTCGGCGATGAAATCGTACCGGTCGCCGCGATAGAGCGCGCGCGCGAATTCCAGCACCTGTCCACGCTCGTCCCAGGTGACCCGTTCGGTGGCCAGCAGAGCACTGCCCATTTCGACGTGCAGCAGCCGGGCCGCTTCGGTGTCGGCGGCGCGGGCGCTGAGGCGCTGAATGGCGCGGGCCGGAGTAAAACCGCGCGCGCGGAGCATGGCGTACAGCGAGGTGTTCTCCACATCCCCGGGCCCTACCGTGCCGAGCAGCCGTCCCGGCATGGTACTGGTTTCGAGCGCCAGCGGCTCGTGGTCGGCCGTGCGCAGCCGCTGAAGGCGCACCACTTCCTCGGCCGGGCCGAGGGTGAGGTTCATGGCTTCCTGCGGTGACGGGCGGGTCCGCTCGAGGCTCAGGACATGCCCGCCCGGCGTGAGGCCGCGCGAACGCATGTCCTCGCTGAAGCCGGTCAGCACCGAGAGCGGCTGCACGATGCGGCGCGGTGAGACGAAGGTGCCCGAACCGTGGCGGCGGGAGACGAGACCCTGCTCTTCCAGCACACGCAAGGCCTGACGGACCGTCACGCGTGATACGCCCAGCTGCCCGGCCAATTCCCGCTCACCCGGAAGCGCCGCACCTTCGGAGATGGCGTGCTGCTCGATGAGCGTCCGGAGTCCCTGCACGACCTGCAGATACATGGGGGTCGCACTCCGGACGTCGAGTGCCAGGGACAGGGAACTGGCGGTCATGGTTCATTCGATCATACCACTTCACAACCAATCGGGTTTCACTTTCCCACCCCACACGTTGGTTTGGCTCTTCCCCTTGCATCGCTGGTGTTGTGGTTCTAAAGTGGTATCACATCACCGAAGTTGAACGGAGGGCATATGAAGCACGGCAGTCACATCCTCCTGGCGACCCTGCTCTTATCGGGCGGGGCGCTGGCCGCTCCCAAGAAAGTTACCGGCTATGAAAGCCTCGGCATCACCGCCGGCAAAGCGGGCGGCACCTTCACGCTTGCCCTCGGTGACAGCCCGCAGAGCTTTTTTTACTACGGCGTGATCGACAACAATCTCGGCCTGGTCGCCCAGCAGCTCTTCGACGGCCTGGTGGAGTTCAACTACCAGACCTACAAGATCGAGCCGGCGCTGGCCGAATCCTGGACCATTTCACCGGACGGCCGGGTCTACACCTTCAAGCTGCGCGACGCCAAGTGGAGTGACGGGCGCAACGTCACGGCGGACGACGTGGTCTTCACCTACGACCAGATCATCGCCAATCCCGAAGCGCGCGCCGGGGACGCCGCCAACTTCAACATCGGCGGTCAACGCGTCAAGTTCGAGAAGGTCGACGAGCGCACTGTCCGCATGACCCTCGCGCGCCCCTCGCCGGCCTTTTTGCTGCAGATGCGCAGCTTCATCATGCCCAAGCACAAGCTGGCGCGTCTGAGTCAGGAAGGCGGCGCCAAGGCGGCAGACATCAACAACGCCTGGCCCACCAACACCAATCCCGAGGAAGTGGTCGGCACCGGCCCGTTCAAGCTCGCCGGCTACACCGCCGGTCAGAAAGTCTCCCTGGTCAAGAACCCCAACTACTGGAAAGTCGACGCCCGGGGCACCAAGCTGCCCTACCTCGACCGCCTGGAGTTCCTGATCATCCGCGATCCGCAGGCGCAGGTGGCGCAGTTCCTGGCGGGCAACCTCAACCAGATCAACATCACCGGCGCGCAGTTTCCCGACCTCAAACAAAAAGAAGTCGCGGGCGCGCCTTTCAAGGTCATGCGCTCCACGGCGCTGTTCGGCAGCCCACCTTTCGTGGCCTTCAACTTCGACGCCAAGGACCCCGCCCTGGCCAAAGTCTTCAGCGACACCAAGTTCCGCAAGGCCATGCAGAGTGCCATGAACCGCGAGCGCATCATCGATACGGTCTACAACGGCCTGGCCAGCCTGCCCGGTCACGGCATCGCACCGGTCAACACCGAGTGGTACGCCAACACCAAGCCTCAACTGGGCTCCTTTGACCTGAAAGCTGCCGCCACGCAACTCGACGCCCTGGGATTCAAGGATACCGACGGCGACGGTGTGCGCAACATCGCACGCGGCAAGAACCTGGAGTTCGACCTCACCTACGGCACCGACTCCAGCGTCTATCCGGCCATGGCGACCATCATCCAGAACGACCTCAAGTCGATCGGTGTCAAGGTCAACCTGAAGGGCATTCTCAGCAGCCGCCTGCTCTCCACTGGCATGAGCGGCGACTGGGAGATGATCCTGCACGCTTTGGGCGACCAGCCTGATCCGGAGCTGCGCAAGCCCATCTGGCAGCCCGGCGGCGCGCTGTATTACTGGCACCGCAGCCTGCAGCCCGCCAAGGACGGCGAAACGCCCAAAGTCGCCAGCATGCAGCCGTGGGAAAAGCAGATCTACGACATCTTCAACGAAGCGGGCACCACCACCGAAAAAGGCAAGCGCAAGGCGCTCTACACCCGCTGGCAATTGCTCTTTGCCCAGAACCTGCCGGTGATTCCGCTCGCCAAACCTGAAAACATCGGCGCGATCAGCAACGAGTACGGTAACTACATCTACAACCTCGGCGTGATTCCCGGGTACAACCCGGTGCCGCTGATCTTCAAGAAGTAAGCCTGTCGTGAGCGGTGAGCGTGAAGGAAGTGACCTTCCGCTCGCCGCTCACGCCTGACCCGCTTCTCTCCTGGGTGCCTTATGTTTCTGTACTTCCTTCGGCGTGTCCTAGGCATGATTCCGACCCTGCTGCTGATCTCGGTCGTGTGTTTTGCCGTCATCAAACTTCAGCCGGGCAGCTTCACCGACCAGTACCTCGAAGACCCGCGTTTCAGCCGTGAAACCGTAGAGCGCATCCGCGCGCAGCTCGGACTCGATCAGAGCGCCGCCGCGCAGTACGGCAAGTGGTTATGGGGTGTGGTCACCCGGGGCGACTTCGGGTATTCCTTTGCCAACGGCCAACCGGTCGTGAACCTGATCGGCGAGCGCCTCGGGTGGACGGTGTTCATCGCGCTGCTCACCCTGCTCGTCAGCTGGCTGATCGCGGTGCCGCTGGGCATCTACACCGCCATCAGGCGGCACGGCAAGACTTCCGCCTTCGCCAACTTCTTCGGGTACATCGGCCTGGCCGTACCGGATTTTCTGGCGGCCCTGCTCTTGATCGCGCTCGTACTGAATTTGGGCGGCACCAACGTCGGCGGGCTCAACAGTCCGCGCTTCATCGGTGAGCCCTGGAGTGGCGCCAAGCTGATCGACCTGCTGGGGCATTTGTGGATTCCGGTCGTGGCGCTCGGACTGGAGGGCGTGGCGAGCATCATGCGGCAGATGCGCGCCAGCACCCTTGACGTGCTGAGCCAGGATTACATCCGCACCGCGCGTGCCAAGGGGCTGCGCAACAACACCGTCATCTGGCGCCACGCGGTTCGCAACGCCATCAATCCCCTGATCAGCCTGGCGGGCCTGAGCCTGCCCACCCTGATCAGCGGCACCATCATCGTGTCGATCGTGCTGAGCCTGCCCACCATCGGGCCGCTGCTGTACGACTCCCTCATCAACAAGGACCAGTACACCGCGCTGACCCTGCTGATGCTCTCGGCGCTGCTGCTCCTGATCGGCAACCTGCTCGCCGACCTCGCGCTCGCCTGGACCGATCCCCGCGTGAGGTACCAGTAATGAGCGCGCGAGGACGACATTCCGTGACAGGGCGCTCCGCGACCAGCGCGCCGAGTGCGCCCAGCCCGCTGCACATGGCGTGGCGGCGCTACCGCAAATCCACCGTGGGCGTGATCGGCGGCTGGATTCTGGTGGCGCTCTACACCACCGCGCTGCTGGCCGGATTTCTTTCGCCTTACAACATCACCACCCAGCACGCCGACTTTCCCTTTCAACCGCCCCAGAAGCTGCACGTGATGCACGAGGGACGCCTCATGCGTCCCTTCGTATACCCCATCAAAAAGGAGCGCGATCCGGTCACCTTCGTCAGCCGCTACGCCGAGGACAAAAGCACACCCCTCGCGGTCCAGCTGTTTGTGCGGGGCGAGGAGTACCGCTTTTTCGGCGTGAGGACGGACCGGCACCTCTTCGGCGTGCAGGAAGGAGCGTACTACTTTCCCTTCGGCACCGACCAATTGGGACGCGATCTGCTGTCGCGCACCCTGGTGGGTTCGCAGGTGAGCCTCACGGTCGGCGTGATCGGCATTCTGATCTCGTTTGCCATCGGCACCCTGGTGGGCGGCGTCAGCGGGTATTACGGCGGCTGGATCGACAACCTGCTGCAGCGTGTCATCGAGGTGCTGCTGTCCTTTCCGCGTCTGCCGATCCTGCTGGCGCTGTCGGCCATCATTCCGGCCAGTCTGCCCTCGACCCTGGTGTACCTCGCGATCGTCGCGGTGCTGGCCTTGATCGGCTGGGCGTCGCTGGCGCGCGTGGTGCGCGGGCAGGTCCTCGCGGCGCGGCAGGTCGAGTACGTCGCGGCGGCAGGAGCCATCGGGGCATCCGACCTGCGCATTATCCTGCGCCACATCATGCCCAACCTCAGCTCCATTCTGGTGGTGACCGCGACGCTGGCGCTGCCCGGCTACATTCTGGGCGAAAGCGCGCTGTCCTTTCTGGGGCTGGGCATCAAGGAACCGATGACCAGCTGGGGGCTGCTGCTCAAGGACGCCCAGAATTTCCAGACCCTCAACCTGTACCCGTGGCTGCTGCTGCCGGGCCTGTTCATCGTCGTGAGCGTGCTGGCGTTCAACTTCTTCGGCGACGCCCTGCGCGACGCTGCCGACACCCAGAGTCGATAGATTCTGCGCCGATAGATTCTGTGCTGTTGACGCGGTACACCCCCTGTCCCCCTTCCCTGCGCGTCTGCCCTGACCTGAGGCTGAACTGCCAGTGCTGAATCAACATTCCGGAGAATTATGCTCGACACCGAACAGCTCAACAGCCACTACGATCAGCTCGACACCCTGGGTACCGCCGACGTCGTGCGCGCCCTGGTGGACGACCAGACGCAGGCCGTCCAGGCGGTCAGCGCTGTCCTGGGGGACCTCACGCGCGCCGTCGATGAAACGGTCACACGCCTCGCGCGCGGCGGGCGCCTGATTTACGCGGGGGCCGGCACCAGCGGGCGACTCGCGCAGCTCGACGCGGCGGAGCTGGTTCCCACTTTTTCGTGGCCGGCCGAGCGGGCCGTGGCGCTGCTGGCCGGCGGGCGCCTGGCGATGTTCGAAGCCCAGGAAGGCGCCGAGGACAGCACGGATGGTGCGCTGCAGGACCTGGCCGAGGTGGAACTCGGGGCGGGTGATGTCGTGATTGCGGTCGCCGCCTCGGGCACCACCCCTTACACGGTGGCCGCCCTGCGCCGTGCCCGCGAAGTCGGGGCACTCGCCATCGGCATGGCCAACAATCCCGGCACGCCACTGCTGCTGGAAGCGGACATTCCCCTCTGCCTGCACACGGGAGCCGAAGTGATCGGCGGCAGCACGCGCCTGAAGGCCGGCAGCGCCCAGAAAATCGCCCTGAACACCTTTTCGAGTGCGGTGATGGTCCGCCTCGGCAAGGTGTACGGCAACCTGATGGTGGACGTGAAGGCCAGCAACCACAAGCTGCGCGAGCGGGCCGTGATGCTGGTCATGACCGCCGCGGGTGTGAGCGAGACCGAGGCGCGCGCGGTCCTCGCGCAGGCGGACTTCAAGGTTAACGTGGCCATCGTGAGTCTGCTGCGGGGCGTGAGCGTGAGCGAAGCCCGGGCGCTGTTGCAGGCGTCGGGCGGGCACGTCCGCGCCGCCATCACCAGCACGTCATGACCTACGCGGTAGGCGTGGACGCCGGAGGAACGCATACCCGAGCCCTGCTGACCCAGCATGCGCAGGTACTGGGCGAAGGTCACGCCGGGGGGGGTAATTTGCGGCAGGTTGGCCCGGCCCAGGTCATGGCGAATCTGGAGAAAGCCGTGCAGAATGCGTTCGAGCGGGCGAATCTGCCTGCGTCCCTGAGCGAGTGCGCCGTTCACGCGGGCGTGGCGGGTCTGGCGACCCCGGAGGATGAACGCGCGTTGCAGGACACCGGACATCCGTTCGGGCAACTCCAGGTGCAAAGCGACGCCCTGCTGACCCTGGGCGCCTACTTCGCCGGTGAAGGCGGTGCGCTGCTGCTGGTGGGAACGGGTTGCATCGCCCTTGCCCGCAACGCACAGGGAGACGTGCTGCGCCGCATGGGCTGGGGTTTCCCGCTCGAACAGGGCGGCGGCGGTGACCTGGGCCTGCAGGCGCTGCGCCTCGGCCTGCGCGACTGGGAAAACAGCCGTGTATCTGCGCTCAGTACGCTTTTGCAACGGCGCTTCACCTCTGCGCGCGAAGTGCTGGAGTGGTCGCGTGGCCGCGCAGCGGGCGACTACGCACAGTTCGCCCCACTGCTGTTCGAGGCTGCAACCGCGGGCGACCAGCACGCGCAGCGAGCCGTGACCGAATGGCGGGACTTGTGCCAGGAACTGCTCGAAGAAGTCACGCGTGACAGCAAAACCGAACTTGTGGGGACCTGGGGGGGACTGGCCACGCAACTCGACTGGCCCGAGCGCGAACCACAGTGGCGAGCAGCGCGCTGCTCGCCGCTTCAATGGGCCGCGGCGCTCGCTCAGCACAGAGGGGTACTTCTCGCCTCCCGGAAAGGATCAACGTGATTCCCGCTTGCCAGAACGCCGGAGCCCTCCTGATGGTCGACCTTCCTGGCCCAGTCCTTGATGACGACACCCGCGAGCACCTGCGCCGTCACGCTATTCGCGCAGTGTGCCTGTTTCGCAAGAACATTGAAAACTTCGCGCAGCTCGCGCAGCTCACCGCCGAGCTGCGCCTCGTGATGGGCCCGGACGCGCTGATTGCCATCGACCAGGAAGGCGGCGGGGTCGTGCGGACCACCTTCTTTCCCTTCCCCCCCAGTGCCATGAGCCTGGGCGCGTGCGGTGACCCGGCACTGGCCTTTGAGGTCGGCGCAGCGACCGCTCGCGGACTGGCGTCGCTGGGCATCAACTGGAATTTCGCGCCGGTGCTGGACGTCAACAGCAATCCGGCCAACCCGGTGATCGGCGACCGGGCGTTCGGAAGTGATCCGCAGCAGGTCACGCCGCTCGCGCTGGCGTGGCTCTCCGGGTCACTCTCGCAAGGGGTGGCAGGCTGCGTCAAGCACTTTCCCGGCCACGGCGACACCCACCTCGACAGCCACCTGGCGTTGCCCCGGGTCGACAAGACGCGCGGGCAGCTGGAAAACTGCGAGTTCATGCCGTTTCAGCGCGCCGTTTCGGAAGCTGACGTGCCCGCCGTCATGACCGCGCACATCGTCTACCCGGCACTGGACGAAACACGGCCCGCCACCCTGTCAGAACGCGTGCTGAGCGGCCTGCTGCGTGAAGCCTGGAATTACGGCGGGGTGATCATCACCGACTCGATGGGCATGAAGGCCATCGACGACCATTTCGGTCGGGGAGAAGCGGCGGTCATGGCCCTTGCAGCGGGCGCGGACATGGTGATGGCTCTGGGACGGCGCAGCGCGCAGGAAGAAACCTTGCAGACCGTGGAGCGCGCCCTTGCCGAAGGCCGCATCGAGCAGTCCGACACACGCCGCAGCCGGCTGCGCGCGCTCGCCCGCCGCTTTCCCAGCGAGAAGCGAGCTTACGATGGCGTTCAGCGGGAGCAGGACGCGCGGATCATGCAGGCTGCCTGGGCCCGGGGGCTCACGACGTACCGCGACCCGCAGTTCCCACCCCCGGGCGCGAGCGTCACCCTGGTGACGCTCGCCGAGGTCCCCGGCGAATACGTCAGCGAGGCGGGCCTGAGTGGGGCACAGCTGCTTCGTCACCTGGAGACCCTGTACGACGTACGGGCGCACCTGGTGAGCGGTGAGGTGCCCGTGGACTGGGACGCGCTGCGAGAAGAGCGCCGCCCCGTCATCCTGGCCACCACCACCCGCCAGCGTTTTCCCGGTTGGCGGCGAGCCCGCCCCGACCTGCACCTTGCGCTGTGGAACCCGTACGCGGTGCTGGATGTGGACGCTCCGGCGCTGCTCAGTTACGGAAGCCGGCCGGAGGCCGTACAGGCGGTGCTGGGCTATCTGCGCGGCGAGGTGGCCGCAGGTGGCCGCCTGCCCGTACTGCTCGAAACCCGGTCCGCCGAGCACCCGGCGCAAAAGCCATGACGCTCCACCACATACCCGACCTCAATTCCGCGCGGTTGGCAGACCGCTCGACTTCCCAGATCGGCGAAGCCTCCCTGATGGCCAGGCAGAGAGCCAGGTGCGTTCTCCCGGACGTCCGGCCCGCCGACCTGGCCGCAGGCGGTCAGGCGACCACGCCTGTCAAGGCTGGCCCACCCCGCCCCACACCACCGGCACACGACACGCCGTGATTGCCGGCAAGCTGTTCCGCCCGCCGTGCGCCCAGGATGCCTGCCCTGAGGATGAGGAACCGGAGCGCTGCCGCCGGGTGACCGGGTTGTGATCAGGTCAACCCAGTTTGCCGTGGTCGAGCACCGTGTAGGGACCCGTCACGCGATTTCCGGCCACGCGGTCGGGCACCACGCGGATGCGCAGCCACTGCTCCAGGCGGGGCACGTCGACGCGGGCGACGAACTCACCGGGCGGCAGCGGTCCTTCGATGGTCAGGTCGCAGCTGCGCTGGGTGCCGGCATTCAGGCCTTCGGGGAAAGCCGCATTGCCTTGCGCCATCAGGTCCGAGCGCACCAGGGTGCCCGACACGACCGCACGCGGCTCGATCACGAAGCCCCGGCACTCGTAGATACTGCTGCGGCGACGGACATGCATGCGGGAAGTGTAAGGCAAGCCCTTCGAGAAGGTGTGAACTCTGCCCCAGCATCATCGGAGATCCTGCCATGGATTCCTCAGATACTCCCGGTCGTCACCACCAGCCACGCTTTTTGAAGTACACGGCCAGCGATACCCCCACGGCGATAAAGGACGCCCAGGCAAACAGGTAACCGTAGCGCCACGCGAATTCCGGCTGGTGCTCGAAATTCATGCCCCACACGCCCGCTAGGAAGGTGAGCGGCAAAAAGACCGCACTGACCGTCGTGAGGGTCTTCATGACCTCGTTCATCTTGTGGCTCTGCAATGACAGATTGGCGTCCAGCACGCTTGAGAGGACATCACGGGCCGACTCGAGCGTGTCGTGCGCCCGGTCCAGGGTGCCCACCACATCCCGAAAGTACAGCATCACCTCCTGCGCCTGCGGATCGATTTTTCCGGCGCTGCCCTGACCGTTCACGCCCACCGCGTAGCCTGAGGTGACGACCTGCCCGTGCCGGGCAAAGGCCGCGACACTTTCGCGCGCCCCCCGCACGAGGCGCCGCACATCCATGATGGTGTGCTTGTACTCGAAGACTTCCTGCGCCATGTTGCGCGGATTGGGCTGGGTAAAGAGCTCTTCTTCGAGTTCGTCGGTCTTGTCCTGCATCGCGTCGGCGAATTTGAAGAAGGTGTCGGCACCTTGCGCCAGCAGGGTGTAGATCAAGCGCTCCTCGCTGCCGTAGCGCAGGCCTTCGAACTCCAGCCAGGTACGCGAAAGGTAATCCACCTCGCCCAGTCTCAAGGTGACCAGGGTGTCAGTGGCGGGATACCAAAAGAGGCTTACCCGCTCGGTTTCGTCGTTGCATGCCTGAGGCTGGTCGAGCGTGCGGAATACCAGAAAGACGTGTTCCGGGTACGCCTCGAACCGGCTCCACTGTCCGTGGGTCAGGGCGTCCTCCAGGGCCAGCGGGTTGAAGGCAAAGACCTGGGAAAGCTCGGACACCTCCTGAGGACTGGGACTTTCGACATCCACCCAGATGCTGTTGCCGCCGGTCTTCCAGTCGACGCTCTCGGTGTTCAGCAGGGACATCGCGCGAATCATTGCCCGAGTCTAGAGCCTGAGACCAAGCCGCGATTCATGCCGGTGCAAGATCGTGTCAGCGGTGGACCTCGGCCAGCATCAGGCGGCCCTGACGGCGCAGTTCGCGCCGGATGACTTCCTGCACGATCACGGGGGTCACGGGAGTGTGCTGCGCGGCGGCCATGAACGTGGCGCCGAGCGCCACCGACCTGATGCTCGCGCCGGTGAGCTTCACGCGGGCCAGCGCGGCGTAATCGAGCATTTCGGTTCGCACACCTGCCGGAAAAGCCCGCTGCCAGAGCTGAGCGCGCAAGCGCTCGTCAGGCTCCTGAAAACGCACCTGAAAGCGGATGCGGCGCATGAAGGCCGCATCGATGTTGCCTTCGAAGTTCGTCGTGAGAATCGCCAGTCCCCGGTACGCCTCGAGCCGCTGCAACAGGTAATTGGTGGTGAGGTTGGCGTAACGGTCATTGCTGCTCTGCACCGCACCCCGCTTGCCAAAGACGCTGTCGGCCTCGTCAAAGAGCAAAATCGCACCCCCCTCATCGGCCGCGTCGAAAATGCGCCTCAGGTTTTTCTCGGTCTCACCGATCCACTTGCTGGTGACACTGGAAAGGTCGATGCGGTAGAGATCGAGGTTGAGTGTGTTTGCCATCACTTCGGCGGCGAAGGTCTTTCCGCCGCCGCTCGTTCCACTGAACAGCACCGTGATGCCCAGGCCACGCTCCTGGGCACCATAGCCCCAGGCGTCGTACACCGTATGCCGGTGCTGAACCTGCTCTATGATCTCCCGCAGGGAGTCGAGGTCCTCGGGGGGCAGAACCAGTTGCTCCCACGAAGCGCATGAGACCATCCGGTCCGCGATTCCCTGAAAGGCTTTGCGCCCCTGGCGTTTGCAGGCTTCCCAGACCTCGCTCAGCAGCGATTCCAGGCTGACCTGAGCGTCCGGATCCGCCCGCTGCTGCAGATGACGGTGCGCGTCACGCGCGACAGTTTCGATTTTCGAGGCGCTCAGTGAAAACTGTGTCGTGACCTGGCGCAAGCTCGCCCGCAGCTGTACCACGGACGCCTGAAGCGGGCCGAGGTTCATGGCGGCCATCCAGAATTCCGTCTGCTCCTCGGCACTGGGCGCCTCCACGCTTAGCGCGTACACGTCCTGTGGTACCGCAAAGGACACCGGAGTGCGCGACAGCAGCACCACCGGCGTGCGCAACCGCGCGCACAGTTCCTGCACAAAGTTCTGCTCGGTCCAGCCCAGCGACCCCAGGCGGGTGACTCCTCGCTCGTCCGCTTCGCCCGGTCCCCGGTCCTCCAAAGCCACGACCAGTGTGGCGTTCGTGAGCGTCAGGTCGCGCTGCACGATGCCCAGCACCTCGTCTGGAGTGAAGCGCTCCTGCTGCACAGCCCGCACAACCCGGTCGAAACGCAGCAGCCAGCGGGGGCCCACCGAGAGCGCCTGACACACCTCCAGCAACCCTTCCTGCCGATCGCCGTACACGTTCATCACCGGCAGGCTCCCCGCAGGCGAACCGTGCATGAGCCCTTCGATCTCGTGCACCGCGGCGCGTTGTGACGCTCCCAGCCTCCCGCCATCTCCCAGCGCCTCCAGAAACACCTGCCCCTCTGCCGAGACCGTCTGTGCGCCGAGCAGGTAGCCGAGCGCTCCGGGAGTGATGCGCAAGGCGGACAGGACGTCACTGCTCTGCTCGAAGCCGGAAGGCCGCAACTGAATCAAGGCCGAGGCACGCAAAGCCGCCGACGCCTGAAACGCCGCCGGGTCTGTACTGCCCAACCACTGCCCCAGGGTGTAGGGGCTCAGAAAGGCCCGCGTGATGTCTTCTCCGAAGTTCAGCTCAACCGCGCAGGGCAGGAGCAGCGAGGCCGTCTGCAGTTCCATTGTGGCCGCGAACAGCAGCACCGCACGCTCGAACGCTGAAAGCTCAAAGGTCTCGGACAGGAATTCAAAGGCCGTGCCCGGCAGTTCCGGCAGGGACAACGTGAGCGGACGCTCTCCGCTGGCACTGACCTGTTCGAGCACCTGACGCGCGAGGTCGTGACACGCCCGCTCGAACAGAGAACGCTCACCGGTGCTGCCCGGCCTGTCAGAAAGCGGCATTCCTTCTTTGTAGCGCAAGACCCTCCTATCAGGGCGCGAAAATCGGCGCGACTTTGCGCGCTTTCTGGCCCCAGTGGTCGGCTAAGCTGGCAGCGTTCTCATCCCGCCGAGGTGTTCATGCCAGATCAGCAGCTCGACCCGAAGAAAAAATCAGCGTCGCACCTCTCTGGAAAGGCGCCGGTCAAATCGCCACGGACGGGCACGCGTTCCAAATCAGCAGATACCACCGCAAAAAGACAGTTGCCCATTCCCGCTCCCCTGGCCAAGAACCCGGACACGCCCAAACCGACGAACCTCGCTCAGCAGGCCAGCACGCCCAGGCCCCGAACAGGCTGCGCCTTCGCGCCCACCCCAATTCCGGGCATTCGGCCCGCGCCGACCGGCAGGATTCAGGACGAAGTGGCACCCAAACATGTCCTTGGCAATCCCGGGAAAACAGACATCACCAGGAAAAACACGATCTTCGGACAGATCGGCAGTTTCTTCAAGAAGGAAGTCAAAGGACTTGCCGACCTGACCAACGCTTCGGCAAAGACGCTGCGCGACACCGGGACTGCGGTCGCCCAAAAAGCGGCAGGGTACGCTCGGCAACCGCGCAAGCTGCTGGCCGAAAGCGGCACTTTCCTGAAAACATCGGCTGGAAACACCCGGGCCTACGCGAGCAGGAAAATCACTCAGTTCAAAAGCTGGTACGCGACGCCAGAAGGCAAAGCGGCTTTCTGGAAAGGCATCACGCTGACCGGCGTGGGTCTGCTCACGGTCGCCAGCGCCGGGACGCTCACCGCGCCCGCCTTGATGCTCGCGGGCGCCGTCAGCGCGGCGGGTGGGGTTGCCGCGCAGGCTGTGCACAATCAGGTATTCAACGCCGCCGCAGCCAAAAAGGCCAGGCAAGAGACAGCTTACGCTTACACGCCAAAGACCGCGCTTCAGGGAGTGAGCCTGAAAACCATGGCAGTTGACGGCGCGGTCGGCGCTTTCGGCGGCCCACTCGCCCGCTTCGCCGGAAAAGCGGTGATCGGCAGCGTCGGCGCGCTCGCCAGGGGCGCCTTGCCCGCCCTGAAAGGGACGGCTCAGCTGGGCATGGCCGCCGCCCGCACCGGAGCGCGCCGCCTGCTGTCGCCTTCGCAGCGCGCGGCACTCAAGGCCGCCGGAAACAGTGTCAAGGGAACGGGCAGCGCCATAAAAAGTGGCGCGCAGCACACCATGACAGGTTTCAAAAATCATGTGGGCGATCCCCTGAACGGGTTCGTGAACACCCAGAAAGCCAAGGCCGCGCGCAGTTTGACCTCGGCGGGCGCCACCGTCAAAAACAGCAGCCCGGGACACTTCGTGCGGCGTCAGGCCCAGAGCGCGCTGGACAAAAAGAACGGCGCCATCAAAGCCCTGCGCAGAAACGTGACGGCCTGGCGTGTCGAGGACCTGCGCCTGCTGCGAGGCGCTTCGAGCCTCAAGGCCGTCAGGGCCGTGCGCGCCGCGAACACCACGGCCAATCACTGGTTGGCAGGAGCAGGAAAGGTCCTCAACAACCTCAAGAACGTCGCCCTCGACAAGATCGACAATGCCGGGCATAAAATCGGACGCTCGTGGAAGACGAGCAAAGCCGGTCAGCTGGTGCAGGGGCAGGCAGACGGATTTACCAGGTACGTCGACCGTGTCATTGGCACGTCCAACAACCCGAACCTCGTCAAGGCCTTCAACGAGTTTCGTGAAAGCAGCCAGGCCATCCGGGCGCATCTGACCCAGACGTGGAGTGAGGCCGGTCAGGAACTCACTGTGGGATACGGCCGCCTGTTTGGGCAGCAGGGCGCCGCGCAGGCCGAAATGCGCCAACTGGTCGGAACCCAACCCATGTACGCCAGTCAGCTCGACGCAGCAAAGGCCGCTGCCAAAGCGCGGCTTGCCCGCGAGATCGAGGAAGACGGAAAGAAGCTGGCACGCAGGGCACTGCTGGCCGACGGAATTACCAATCCTCGGGCAGAGCAAGTCAGGTCGAGAATGAACGCGATGGGCTTTGTGCAACGTGCGCGTACCAGCCTCGATGCCCGGGCCGAAAGAGAGGCCAGCAAGTTCGTGGCCCGCCACGCCTCCGAGGATCTGCGCAAAGCCACGCTCGCCGCGTATCAGGCAGAAGGCGTCAAAAAAGTGCTCGTCAAGTTCTTTGGCTCTGCGGCTTCCCGGCAAGGGCTGATCGCCCGGAGCGGCTACGTGGTCAGCTCTCCCGTTCGCTTCGCGGTCAAAGACCGTCTGGACAAGTACGTGAAGATCGCCTCCACCCTTCGGGGGGCCACACCGATCGCCGGTATGGCGCAGCTGCTCGAGTCGAGCGTGGCCGAAACAGCCGAGAAGACGGTTCGTGACCAGCTGAACCTGTATCTCAAAACCCAGCTCAAAACGTTCCTGGGCGAGGAAGAAGGCAAAAAACCTTCGAAGTCCGACGACGCAATCATCAGCAAAGTCGTGCAGGAAGGCATCCAGGAAGTGATGCCAATCAATCCCGATGATTTCGTGAAAGACCTTCAGAAAAACATGCAGATCAAGGAAGAGGAGTGATGTTCGGACTGTTTCGCAAAAAAGACAGGCGCGAGGTCATGCGCGGTGACTACGAAATCGGCGAGTTCCGTGGTTCCTTTCTCAAAGCCGCGCGGCTGATCAAGGACCTCGACCACTACGAGGATTACGAGGAAGACGACCTGGATGACCCGGAGCGCACCCGTTGGCAGGTGCGCTTCACACGCCAGGGTCTGCGCTATCACGTCAACGCTATTGCAGGCGACGCCGTGTATGCAGAAGTAGATGTCTCAGGCGTAGACGAGCTTCAGGTGTACCGCTGCATGGATCACGTGTCCAAAAGCGTGATGGGCGCGCGCTGTTATGTGGACCGAGGGCAGGACAAACTGATGGTCGGCATGCGCGGTGAGGGTTTCGGTCGCTACCGCATCGACACGCTGTACGACATCGCGGTGCACATCGCCGAAGACGCTGCCAACCACGCCCTGAAGTTCCTCGGCCGACCCTCCCGGGAAGTGCCTCCGCTGCAGGTCGGCACCTGGGAAGGCGGCTATCGTGCCGACGACTCCCTGCGCCGCTACCATAGCGCTGCCGAAGCCTTTGTGGTCTTTGCCGAAGCCTCGGGGCGCATGGTCAAGACCGGGCAGGAAGGCAACGTCACCTTTCTGCAATGTGGACCGGTCACGTTCGAGGTGCTCAGTCCCGGCTGGCCGTGCGGATTTCAGCTGCGCACCGGCACCAGGGGATTTCGCGAGGCTGTGCAGGACCCCGAGAAGTACCTGCGCATCCAGAGGGCCATCGACGCGACCTCGTACATCTGCCCGGACATGCCCGACCGGACGACCATCCATCTGCGTGACGACAATGGCCTTGTCACGGTGTATTTCGATGACAACGGCGACTGCGTCATCAGCACTTTCTGCCTGGCCAATGCCAAGTCGGACATCAGCGTGGGGCTGGGCAATGCCTACACCTGGATGGTCGACGCGACCGCCTGCATGAACGAACTCGTCGCCTCACTGCCCGATGAACTCTACCGCGACACCTGAACGGAGCTTGGATATGACCATGACCTCATCCCAAAACACCCTGCGAGAGGCCCTCACCGCCGAAGGCTTCCGCGTCGAGGAAAGCCCTGACTCGGGCCTGAGCTTCAAGTACGAGGGCAGCACCTACTTTCTGCCGGACAACCACGAAGACCCGCAGTTTTTTCAACTGCTGCTGCCCAATTTCTGGTCGCTGGAAACCGAAGATGAGTACGGCCGCGCGCTGCTGGCCTGCGACGCCCTCAACCGGCACGCCAAACTCGTGAAAGTGCACACGGTCGAAAACGACACCTGGGTCAGCGTAGAAGCCATCCACGCCGACCCCCGGCACTTCCTGCAGTTTTTGCCGCGTTATCTCAGCTACATACAGGACGCCGTGCGTATTTTCCGCGACCAGATGCTGCACTCACCCACAGAGGACGCCCCAGAAGACCAGCCCGTCTTGACCACTTCTTGAAGGAGTCACAAGGCGTACGGTTACGCACTCCGCTTGCCAGAACACTGGAGCATACTCGCTTTCCACCCGCACCCCTTCGTACGCATCGAGCAACTCGAAGGACCCGGTCACCCATGCTCCGGGCGCTGGACAGTGGCTTCTCGAAAGACGTGGCCTACCGGGTACTGGGGCTGTTCAACCCTTCGGAAACCTCGCAGGCCTGTCTCATTCTGGCGAACGACCGTGACGAGCTGGGTCATCTGCCAGCGGCACCTGCGATTTTCCGGCCTGCCCGGCACGGACGCCCACCCACCTGACCTTATCGGGCGGCGCTTTTGGACACGCGGAGTCAGGAGCAGCACGCGGCAGATTGAAATTGGGACGCCGTGTGCCCACCGTCAAAGAAGCCAGGCAGGCAAGGAGGCCGGCCTGGCTTCTTTGTGCGGCGACTTCAAATGTCTGTGCGGTCGTGCAGGGGATCGCGGGGCACGTCCTGGGTATCGGTGCTGGCTTGCCGCGCCTGATCGGACAGGTCGTCGGCTGCGTTCCGCACGTCGTCTGTCGCGTTGTCCGCACTCTTCTTGAAGCCCTGCTGAGCCTCCTGGGCGGCGGTCCTGAGGGCGTCAATCGGGCTTTCACCGCGCTTCACGGCCTCAACACCACCGCGCAGCGCGCTGCCGACCCGCTCGAAGTTGCCTTGCGGGCCAGGATTGAGATTCTGAAGGGTGTCGATTACCTTATTGCGCGCACCCTCGTTGCGCCACAGGTAGTACGCCCCGGCAGCCAGCAGTGCCAGCGGCAAGGGTGACCCACCGCGGCGGGACCGAACGTCCATCTTGACTTTCTTGCTCATGGTTTCCTGCTTTCCTGACAAGCCGGGCCAATGAAGCCCGGCTTGTCATCAAGTCACTCAGCGTTCGTCGCGGCGGCCGGTGTCATCCAGTCCGTTCACGTCGCGTGTTTCGCCGTTACGGTTCACGTCGAGGACTTCCTTGCCCACGGTTTCGGTGAAGGTCTGCGTTTCGCTTACGGTGCGCTCTCCCACCGTGACCTCCTCGGTAACGTAAGCCTGCTTCTGCACGTTGGCGCGCTCAGCCTCCAGGTCCACCCGTACGGTTTCGCGGTCACTGCCCAAGGTGACGTTGCCCGCTACCGGACGCGGGTCGGTGACGGGATGCCGCTCGATGACCACTTCTTCGTGGGCAAGGTTCACGTTCACCTGCTCCTGGCGGTTCTCGACGTGCTTGCTGACCTCGACGCTGCCGGCGAGGTAGCGCTCCTTGTCGACCGTCAGCCGCTCTTCGAGCAGCCGCAGTCGCTCGGGGGTTTTGAACATCCGGTCCCCCTCGTCCTCGTCACGGTAGTTGTAACGGCGGTCCGTAGCGCTGGTGTTCGACACGCTGCCAGCATCGCGGTCTCCCACGACGCCGTCGTAATCATTGCCCCGCAAGATGCGCTCATCGCTGGTCTGTGCGTCGTAGTCGTAACTGCCCGTGTAACCGTGCATGTCGCGCACCTGCTCTTTGGTGAGCGAGTCGAAATAGACGGCGTCGTCTTCCAGACGAGCGAGGCCCACCGGCACCAGTACCTCCTTGCTGGAAAACCAACCACCGACATCGACCAGCAGGTAGCGCAGACGACCCGTCTCGGGATCAGCCAGTGCACTGCGAACGGTTCCGATCTTGTCACCGTTCACGCCGTAAGCCGCGTGGCCAGTCGGATCGAAAAGGCCCTCGTCTCGGAAGTTGACGTTGTGGTCGCGGGAGATATCGTGCAGGGGGATAAGCTCTTTCATCTGAAATCCTTTCCGGCCCCGAGGGACCCAACTCTTTTATTTTTTGCGACTTGTGTAGGAACGCCTTGAGCGGGCTGTAAAGGTCATTCCATTTATGGAGGTCCACTCTCGCTGCGGCTGCCGTGCGGGCAGCAGAGACAAGCGCCGCGTCTCCGGGCTTCTGTTCCGAGCAAGGTCAGAAAGGAGCAACTGCCGCATCAAAAGACCCACACCATCCATCAGGAGCGACCACGCAGGTACGTGCCAGCCGTGGTATTCTCGGCCTGCGCCGGGATGGCGGAATCGGTAGACGCAACCGACTTAAAATCGGTCGGGCTTTGCCCGTACGGGTTCAAGTCCCGTTCTCGGCACCAGCAGGAACCCCGCCAAACGGGGTTCCTGGCTTTTTACCCGGGCGGCCCCTGGAACTTCGTTGTGCCAGTCCCCTGTCAGACCTCTCTAAGCGTGAAACTATGGTGAAGACACCGGATCATCCAAACTCCTTTGGCGTGCGTATCTCCTGGTAGAGCCGGACATTTCGAGGAGGGGTTATGAAGAAACTGCTGATGGGTGCATTGGGAGTCGCGTTGCTGGGGGCCTGCGCTCCGACAAGCCAGATGTCGTTCGCGGTGAGCAAGCAGGAAGGCATGATGACCGAGCTGAACGCGACGGGAACGGTCACGCGCGCCATGCGCTTTGACGGGTTCACCAACTCGTCGGCGACCGTGGCGGGCCTGCGGCCCAACACCTTTTACGTCTCGCACTACCACGTGCAGGGCGACGCCAACAAGCCACCCTGCCTTTCGGGCGGGGCACCGATCGTCTCCACCACCATGGTGGGCCGCACGGACGCCACGGGAAATCTGGTGCTCAGCGGTTCGCACGCCACCTCGGAAGTCGAAAAGGGCACCTACTTCAACATTCACACCGCACGTGACGCG
Organism: Deinococcus peraridilitoris DSM 19664; assembly: GCF_000317835.1. Classification (NCBI taxonomy): domain Bacteria; kingdom Thermotogati; phylum Deinococcota; class Deinococci; order Deinococcales; family Deinococcaceae; genus Deinococcus; species Deinococcus peraridilitoris. The sequence continues at coordinate 1,795,603 of NC_019793.1, forward strand.
TCGGGCACTCCCGCAGACGGCGGCGTGACCTGCGCGAACCTGCGCTGAAGCTCACGAGCAAGCGGAACGGTCAGTGATGACCGTTCCGCTTTTCATCGCACCTGCTCTTCGGGCCAGTTCAGGACACGCCAGTTCATGACACCAGCCCCAGCTCGCGCGCCCGGTTGAGCAGGCTGAGGCGGTCGTCGGCGCCCAGCTTGGCGAACAGCCGCCCCAGGTGGTCTTTGACGGTGTCAGGGCTGAGGCCCAGTTCGCGCGCGATCTCCTTGTTGCTGTGTCCGCGTGCCAGAAAGGACAGCACGTCGCGTTCGCGTGGCGTGAGGCTCGGCAGGTTGGTGCGCGGCAGCCAGTCCCGCGTGGGTTCACTGACAATTCGGCGCAAGGACAGCGCCAGAACCGCCGGATCGGTTTCCTTGCTGAGGTAGCCGCGCGCTCCGGCGGAGCGCGCGGCGTCGATGATGGCGGGCTCGGCAAACGTCGAAATCAGGACGACCGCGCTGGGAATGTTCTCGCTTTGCAGCCGCGCGCAGACCTCGATGCCGCTCAAGCGGGGCATCTTGACGTCCAGCAGGGCCACGTCGGGCAAGGTGCGCCGACATTGGCGCAGGGCCTCCTCACCGTCGCTTGCCTCAGCGACCACCGTGAAGCCCTGCGCGGCCAGGGCGTAACGCAGGCCCATGCGAAAAAGCGGATGATCGTCGGCAATCAGGACGTTCATGCGCCCTCCGGTGGTGCGGATTGTGAAGCCAGAATGGCGTGCGGCAGGTCGGGCAGATCGGACGAGGCGCGACCCAGATACAGCTCGAAGACACTCCATTCCCGCAGCGTTTGCCCGTATTCCCGCGTCTCGCGTCGGTAGCGCAGGTCACCCCCGTGCGCCTCGGCGATGCGCCGCACGATGAAGAGCCCCAACCCGGCAGTGCCCGCCGTGTAGTGATGCCCGGCAATCTCGACGGGTTGCGCATTGAACGGCTGCGCCAGCTCGGACAGCGGCAGCACCAGTCCCGGACCGTCATCCCACACGCAAAGACGGTCACGCTCCACCTGCAGCCACACCGCAGATTCGGCGTAGCGTACGGCGTTGTCGAGCAGGTTGCTGAGGGCCCGGTCGAGCTGCGCCTCGTCGGCAACGCTCGTTCCTGCTCCACCCAGCTGCAGCGTGACGCTCCGCTCGGCCGCCCGGACCCGGAAGCGCGAAAGCAGCCGCTCACCCAGCGCGTGCAGATCCAGCGGCGCGCGGTGCAGCGTCACGCCCTCACGCTCGAACTTGTGTGCATCGGCCATCTGCTGCACCAGTTGCAGCAGCCGTGCATTCTCGCCCAGCAGCTGACCGGCGATCTCCTCACGCTCCAGCTGGGGAAGACCCACACCGCGCAGCACCGCCACGAGGTGCGAGGTGGCGATCAGGGGCGTCTTGAGGTCGTGCACCAGGGTGGCCATGAAAGCGTTGCGCCGTCCCTGTTCCTGCGCCAGTCGGCCCAGCAGACTCGCAAAAGCGGCGCGCAACGAGATCACTTCACGCGGATCGTCGGCGTGAGGCTCTCCCAGATGCCCCCGTTCCACTTCCCCGGTCAGCCGGATGAGCGGACGCAGCAGGGCGAGCGAGAGTGCGTACCCCACTCCACCGGAGGCGAGCGCCACCACGCCCATCCAGGCGAGAATCAGCGTGAAGTCGGTCAGGCCCGTCAGGCGCGCGAGCACCAGCACGATCACGATGTTGGGCAGAAAGGACAGCAGCGCGATCACCAGCGCGAACTGCGCCCGCAAGCTGCCAGGCTGAATCGGCTTGCGCATCACGCGGCTGGCCTCGGGAAAGGTGGGGGGCATGCCTGAGGTCAGTGTAGACGCTCGGGCACGCCCCAGGGTGGTTTGCAGGGTGGCTGGCCTGCGGTATTTACTCGTCCGTCGACAGCACGGCCAGGAAGGCTTCCTGCGGCACCTCGACCGTGCCGATGTTCTTCATGCGGGCACGGCCCTTTTTCTGCTTCTCGAGCAGCTTCTTCTTGCGGCTGATGTCGCCGCCGTAACACTTGGCCAGCACGTCCTTGCGGTAAGCCTTGACCGTGGCGCGCGCGATGATCTTGCCGCCGATGGTGGCCTGCACCGGCACCGGAAAGAGCTGGCGCGGAATGACCTCGGCCATCTTGTCGACGATCTTGCGCCCCAGCGAGTAGGCCTTGTCGCGGTGCACGATGACCGCGAGGGCGTCCACCGTCTCGCCCTGCACCATGATGTCCACCTTCACGAGGTCGCCCTCGCGGTACCCGATCTGCTCGTAGTCCATGCTGGCGTAGCCGCGCGAGATGGACTTCAGGCGGTCGTGAAAGTCATAGAGGATCTCGGCGAAAGGCACTTCGTAGAGCAGCTCGACCCGTTTGCCCACGTAGTTCATGGTGATCATCGCGCCGCGACGCTCCTGCAGCAGCTGCATCACCGGACCCACGAACTCCTCGGGCAGCATGATCGAGAGTTTGATGTAGGGCTCCTCCATCGTCTCGATGCGGTCACGGGTGGGAAACTCGGCCGGGTTCTGGGTCTCGAAGGTTTCGCCGTTGGTCAGGGTCAGGCGGTACACCACGGCGGGGGCGGTGGCGATCAAATCGAGGTCGTACTCGCGTTCGAGACGCTCCTGAATGATCTCGGCGTGCAGCAGCCCCAGAAAGCCGCAGCGGAACCCGAAGCCCAGCGCCTCGGAGGTCTCGGGCTCGAACACGAAGGCGGCGTCGTTGAGCTTGAGGCGTTCGAGCGCTTCGCGCAGCTTGCGGTAATCCTCGGTGTCGGTGGGGTACAGGCCCGAGAAGACCACTGGCTGGGCCGGTTTGAAGCCCGGAAAAGGATCGGTGGTGGGCTGATCCTTGCTGGTGATGGTGTCCCCCACCTGCGCGTCGTGGATGTCCTTGATGCCCGCGGCGATCCAGCCGACCGATCCGGCCGAGAGCTCTTCGGCGACGATCAGACCGGGCGTGAAGGTTCCGACCTTGTCCACCTCGAAGCTCTTGCCGTTGGAGTAGGTCATCATGCGGTCCTTGGCCCGCACGGTGCCCTCCAGCACCCGCACGAACAGGATCACGCCCTGGTAGGCGTCGTAGAAGGAATCGAAGATCAGCGCCTTGAGGGGGGCCTGCGGATCGCCGGGCGGCGGCGGAATGCGCTCCACGATCGCTTCGAGGATCTGCTCGACGCCCTCACCGGTCTTGCCGGAAGCGAACACCGCGTCCTCGGCGGGAATGCCGATCACGTCCTCGAGTTCCTGCGCGGCGCCCTGTGGATCGGCGGCGGGCAGATCGATCTTGTTGACGACCGGCACGATCTCCAGGTTGTTGTCGATGGCGAGGTAGGCGTTCACGATGGTCTGCGCCTCGACCCCCTGCGACGCGTCGACCAGCAGCAGCACGCCCTCGCAGGCGGCGAGCGAGCGCGAGACTTCGTAGTTGAAGTCGACGTGTCCGGGAGTATCGATCAGGTTGAAGGTGTACACCTCGCCGCCCGTGCCGTCTTCACGAAGCGGCCGGTGGTACGTCAGCCGCACGGGGGTGCTTTTGATGGTGATGCCGCGTTCACGTTCCAGCTCCAGCGTGTCCAGGGTCTGGTCGCGCTTGTCACGCTCGCCCATCGCGCCGAGTTTTTCGAGGATGCGGTCGGCCAGGGTGGACTTGCCGTGATCCACGTGGGCGATGATGGAAAAATTCCGGACTAACACGAAGGCAGTCTAGCGCGGGGCGGTGAATTCACCATGCGGACCTTCGGGTGCGCGCACCCAGCTCACCGACTTTCGTGTTGTCTCACCTTCCTTCGTGCTTTCCTGTAGTCATGCGCCAATTCATGCTGCGCGCCGCCGTCGGCGCGCTTGTGCTGTCCCCTGCCCTGCTGTCCTCGGCTGCCCGAGCGAACATCGCCGAGAACCTCGATGCGGTCATAAAGTTCGGACCGCGTGTCGCCGGAAGCGAAAGCAACGAGCAGGCCCGCGCGTACCTCGAAGCGCAGTTTCGCGCGCTGGGGTACGAGACCCGCCGCGAAAGCTTTACTTATCCTCGTTTCGACGATCTCGGCTCGGGTGTGCGAGCGGGCGCCAACGCCCTGACGGGGCGCGCCCTGCAGGGCACGGTCGGGGGCGAGGTCACCGCCGAACTTGCGCGGGTCGAGGGGGTCGGCACGCCCGAAGAATTTACGCGCGCGAATGTGCGCGGAAAGATTGCTGTCGTGGCGCGAGGGCAGATTCCGTTTGCCGACAAGGCCCGCAACGCCCGCGCCGCCGGAGCGAGCGGCCTGATCGTGGTGAACAACACGGCCGGCGAGTTGCGCGGCACGCTGGGCGACCGGGTCGAGCTGCCCGTGCTGGGCGTGACGCCCGAAGTCGGCGCGGCCCTGCGGGCAGGTGAGCGCGCGACCCTCAGCGTGCGGGTGCGTGAAGGTGACGTGCGGGGAGTCAACATCGTGGCGTTCAAGTCAGGCGTCGTGAAGCCCGAGCTGCTGTTCGGCGGGCACATGGACACGGTGGCGGATTCTCCGGGTGCCAACGATAACCTTTCGGGTTCGCTGGCCGTGCTCGACATCGCGCGCCGCGCGGTGAACACGCCCCTGTCGGCGCGCAGCTACTTCGTGCTGTTCGACGGCGAGGAGGATGGGCTGCGCGGCTCGCGTGCCTTCGTGCAGGGTCACGCCGACCTCACGCGGGGCCTGCGGGCGATGTTCAACTTCGACATGGTGGGCGTCAACGTCACGCCGCTCGCGGTGGGCGGAGACACCACCCTGCAGGAACTCGCGCGCAAAGCCGCGCCGACCCTGCAGGCGTTTCAGGACCGCAACGGCAGCGACCACGCGCCCTTCTTGCAGGCTGGTACGCCCGCCTTGTTTTTTCATCGGGGTATTGACCCCCAGTACCATCAGCCGGGCGACCTGAAGGCCGATCCAGCCCTGATCAGCGAGACCGTCGATCTGGCCATGAAGGTGGCCGACGCCGTCCTGGTCGCCGCACCAGTTCGCTGACTTCCACTCACCGCCGACCTGTTGAACGCAGAAACCACAACGTGCAGAGCTGGCAGAGGTGGACCCGTCACGAAAGCTGCCATGACTTCGTTTGCCCAACCGGGAGCCGTGAAAATCCGGGCCTGATCCTTCTATCGCGGTCGTGACCCTCAAACCGTCAGGCCGCAGAATGCAACCGCAGTACACGCGGGAAGGGGAGCGGCCCGCGCTCCCCTGCTGTTCCCGCCCTTGTTCACCCGCAGCAGCTTCCTTTGCTCTTCTGCACGGCAATGTTTTCCAGGGTCACGGGTTCCACGCTGCCACTCCTCGGGCCGCCACAGGCAGACTGCCCGGCGGCGAGGCGTTCGTCGTTGGGTTTGCACGACACGCCGGGGTAGCCAAGGTTGACGAGGACGCGCTCGCTTTGGACCTCGATGCTGGTGACGAGGTATTGGATGGTGGGGTGGACGGTGTCGCCGTACTCGAAGCGCAGTACGGAGTCAGCCTGCACGGGAACGCGCTTGGCGACGCGTCCGTAGATGCCGAGGAACTTGTCGACGGTCATGAAGCCGCGGTCTTCTTCACCGCCGCCGTTCCAGAGTTGAATGACGGTTTCACGCCAGGCGGCGGCGCGGCCAGCGCAGTCCATCGCTTCGATGGTGACGGCTTTGACTTCGGTGACGTGGTAACCGGTGGGAACGAGGACTTCACCATGAAGCTGAAGGATCAGGGCCTTGCCGGCGTGTGGGGCGAGGGTGTCGAGGAAGGCTTGGGTGCGGTTGGGGGTGGTGAGGGTCTGCGTCATGGTACTCCTCCTTATATTTAAAGATGTCGATGGATTGAGGTAAAAAAACTCAGCAGGCGGTGCAGGCGCGGGGCGCAGTTAAAACGAAAGCGAGGCGAGGCAGAACAATCCTGATGTTCGGTGCGCCGCAGGTCTTGCGTTGTCGCTCGGCTTTTCTCAGGAGCGGCTGGTGACGGTCTTGGGCGAAGCGGAATTGAAGCTCGGGGCTCATACGGCCTCCTTCTGGCGTCGCGGCACGGCCGCGGTCAGTCGATCGAGCACGCTGCGGGCCATCAGCAGGCCCCGCTTGGTGAGGGTGTAGTAGGAGTTCTTACCGCGCTTCTCGACATCGACCAGACCGGCTTCCACCAGAATTTTCATATGGTGGCTGGTGGTGGGCTGGGCAAGACCGAGAACGTCCTGAACGTCGCAGGTGCAGATGCCCTGACCGGTCGAGCAGCACCTGGCGTCGGCGGTGGCGATGAAGTGCAGGGCCTTCAGGCGGTGAGGGTCACCGAGGGCTTTGAACACCTGCGCCGTTGCATCGAAATCCATGAATCAAAAGTACGTCACGCATCGAGATTTGTCAATTCAATGCGATCCCGAAAATTCTCCTGCCCACACCAGAAGTCAAAGCCGTCATCACGGCAGTCGTCCGGCAGGACACCAGCAAGTGCGTACGACGCCGCAAGAAGCCCTGCACGGCGGGAACGCGCGCAACCGATCCGGGCCTCTTCAAGAACCTCGTCATGACCTGAACGCAGCGCAATTAGCGAACCTGGCTTGCCAAAGCGATGTTCTGCGGCAACTCAGGGAAACGGAGCGGCCCTGACCACGCTGAGTCACGCCCAGTTGCGCGTCATCACCAGGGGCAGCAAAGAGGCCCGGCGGGCTTACCTGTTCAGCCAACGCTCAGCCGCAGGCAGGCTACCCTGGGCGGAGAAATCGGCGAGTATCCGGCACACCTGCAACGGAAACGCGTGGCCCGGGTGCTGTACGAAAACTCTGTACGAAAACCCTCACCGCAGATTCCCGCCGGGCACAGATCTTTCTCACCCAGGACTTCACCACGCCGGACGACGCCGGGTGCACTGGATGATCGCGCCGACGGGAGACGGGTATATGAGGAGTGGTACCCGAGTGCCTGAATGGGAATGAGGAATACGGTAGACTTAAAAGCATGTCTCCTGTAGGTCCGTCGGGCCGACCCTTCTCCGTCGATCCGCAGGACATCCTCGACGTCTTTCCTCACCTGATGTGGGGCACGGATGACGAAGGCCAGTGGGTCTACACCAACCAGCGTCTGCGTACCTTCACCGGTCATGCCGTTTCCCCAACCGAGCAGGATTTTTTGTCCATCCTGCATCCGGACGACCGGCAGCGGGTGCAGGCCAGCTGGCAGCAGGCGCGCCTGGAAAGGCAGACCAGTTCGCTTGAGCTTCGCCTGCAACACCGTGACGGGCAGTTTCGCTGGATGCTCTGCCAGTACCAGCCTGTTGAGCAGGGCAACGCCGGTTTTGCATGGTGTGGCACCTGCACGGACATTCACGCGCAACGACAACGTCTGAAAGACGCCGGTCACATCATCGAGACCAGCCGGGACTGCATCAAGTTCATCGATCTCCAGGGTCGCCTGGTCTACATGAACGCCGGGGGCATGCAGGAGATGGAAATCTCGGACTTCGGCGTGTGCGATCATGCCTTCTGGCCGGAATTCTGGTCCGGTGCGATGCGCTCACAAGTCGAAGGGGCCCTTGAAGAAGCGCGAGCGGGCCGGGTCGGGCTCTTCGAGGGTTTTTGCCCCACCTTCGCGGGGACGCCCAAGTGGTGGAACGTGCGGGTTTCCCCGATGTATGGCCCCAGCGGGGAGCTGGAGCGTTTTCTGGCCGTTTCACGTGACATTACCGACCGCGTTCAGGCAGAACTGCAGGCGGAACGCTGGCAGAGCGTCTCGACGGCCCTCACGGGCGCACTGTCGCAAGAAGAAGTCGTGGACATCGTCCTCTCGCAGGGCCTGAGCGCCTTGCAGGCCGACGCGGGCGGCGTGATGCTCGTCAGCCCGGACGGTGAGCACCTCGAAGCGCTTTCCCACCGCGGATACCCGGAGGACATGGTGCAGCGCTTCAGCAGAATTCCGCTGTCGCTTTCCATTCCTATCACCGAGATCATTCGTGATGGTGTGGCCCGCTTTCTGACAAGCGAGGACATCAACGTGCAGTATCCGCACCTGGCAGAGCAGCGTGGGGATATGCGTGGATCGGCGCTGCTGCCCCTCAGTATGAACGGGCGCGTGGTGGGGGCCCTGATCCTGGGCTTCAAGCGAGATCGGGCGTTCGGAACCGCTGACCGCCGTTTTCTGATCACACTGGCCACGCAGTGCGCTCAGGCGCTGGAACGAGCACGCCTGTACGACTCGGTACGGGAACTCAATCAAAGGCTGGAGCAGCGTGTTCAGGAGCGCACAAGTGAACTGGAGCGCGAGCGCAGCTTCATGCAGGCGATGCTCGAAAGCCTCACCGAAGGCATCGTCGCGTGCGACGCAAACGGCGTGCTGACGGTGTTCAACCGTGCTACGCGTGCACTGCACGGCCTGCCTGCCGAACCGCTCCCGCCCGAACTGTGGGCGGATCGTTACCGGCTGTATCAGCCGGACGGCGTGACGCCCCTGCGTACCGAAGAGATTCCGCTTTACCGTGCCTTTTCAGGTGAACGGGTACGCGACGTGGACATGGTGGTCGTTCCGCAGGACGGTCAGGCGCGTTACCTGCGGACGAACGGCAACGCCATTTACAGCACCTCCGGTGAAAAACTGGGCGCGGTCGTGGCGATGCACGACATCACCGAAACGCGCGCCGCGCACGCCGAACTTGAGCGCGTGAGTGCCTTCAATCACCTGCTGCTCGACTCGGTAGGCGAAGGCATCTTCGGTGTGGACATGCAGGGCCTCACCACCTTTGCCAATCCTGCCGCAGAGAGAATGATCGGGTACTCGCGCGAAGAATTGCTCGGGCAATCTCAGCACGCGCTGATCCACCACACCAAAGCCAGTGACGAGCACTACCCTTCGTCCGAGTGCCCGATTTACTGCTCACGCCTCGATGGTGCGGTGCGCCGGGTGGACGACGAGGTGTTCTGGCGCAAGGACGGAACGAGCTTCCCGGTGGAGTACATCTCGACGCCGCTGCGCAATGCCCGCGGTGAGATCGAGGGAGCGGTCGTGACGTTTCGTGACATCACCGAACGCAAGCGCTCAGAAGAGAAACTGCGTCAGGCCAACGAGGAGCTGCGCCGCAGCAACGCGGAGCTGGAGCAGTTCGCCTACGTCGCCTCGCACGACCTGCAAGAACCCCTGCGGACCGTGGCGAGCTTCACGGAACTTCTCGCCCGACGGTACCAGGGTCGACTGGACGAGCACGCCGACACGTACATCACCCACGTCACGCAGGGCGTGCAGCGCATGAAACGCCTGATCGAGGACCTGCTGAGTTTCTCGCGCCTGAACGCCACGCCGCAGCGAAGCACCGTAAGGGTGACCGAGGCCCTGAACGCTGCACGGGCGCAACTCGCTCTGGCCATCCGTGAAACAGGCGCCCTGATCACCCATGACACGCTTCCCAGCCTGTCCGGCGACGCGGGGCAGCTGACGCAGCTCTTTCAGAACCTGATCGGGAACGCCCTGAAGTTCCGCCGGGCGGACGTGACACCACAGATCCACATCGGCGCCGTCCGCGAAGGAGCCATGTGGCACTTCACGGTGCGTGACAACGGGATTGGCATCGAACAACCGTACTTCGAACGGATTTTCGTGATTTTCCAGCGTCTGCATCTTCGCGAGAAGTTTGATGGAACGGGGATCGGGCTGGCCATCTGCCGCAAGATCGTGGAACACCACGGGGGACGCATCTGGGTGGAGTCCACCGTGGGTGAGGGCAGTGTGTTTCACTTCACCCTGTCCGCCACTGCCACGACGGAGTGACCCGCGCGCAGGCCGGACGGCGGCGGGAAACTCGGACTGGCCACCCCAACGAAGAAGGCAGCCTGGTGCGCCGCCGCAGCGCTCGAGAATTGTGATGAACTCAAGGCAATATCATGAGGACGCACGAAAAGCTGTCCCAAGTATTGAAAAAAAACTCATGCCCAGCGGCTGCCCACAGAACCTCTACGGATAAAAACGCCCTCTGGGAGCGCAAAATTCGGAGCACCGTCCTGAGGTTACCGCAGCTGAGGATCCACACCCCCGTCTCACCTTCAGCTTACTCAAAAAGCAACCATGAGCCCTGCGAATACTGAGATACAGACGCTCAACTCCCCAACAACGACATCCCGGCGCCTGCTGATACTGGAGGAACTTATGAACAAAAAAGTCCTGCTGGCCATTTCCGCACTCGCTTTTGGCTCTCTGGCATACGCGACCGAACCCGCACCGACGACGCCGACCTGCAAGAATATGGGCTTTGAAAAGAGCGGTGGAAAAGCTCAGCCGAAGGTGCCCGCCGTGAATGCCATCGGCAAGTCCATCTGCATCGCCAAGCCGGCAGACGATAACCGTCAAGCCCGCCAGCCATCTCGCTGAGAAGCGACATACATTCAAAAGAAGCGGCGCCCAACCAGTGGAGCGCCGCTTCTTTTGGGCTTTGGCGGATTACTGCCTCCCGCCGCCGACCGGACCAAAATACCTGGCCAGGCTTACCTCCGGGCTCGGCATCTCAAGGTGCAGAACACGAGCGCGTATAACAAGGCTGTGAAAGCTTCCACCCCCCGCTTCTTTGGGTATTACCCCAATACCGTCGCGTTGGTCACCGCCGAGCACCAGGGAAAGCGCAACGTCATGAGCGCCGGCTGGCACGCCGCGCTGTCAAGCGATCCCCCGCTGTACGGCGTGGCCATCGGGCGCGAACGCGCGACGCACGCCCTGGTGACCTCCTCGGGCCGCTTCGCCCTGAACTTCCTGCCCTTCGAGCACGCTCGCGCCGTGCAGGGAGCGGGCGTACTGAGCCTGCATGACGGCGCGGACAAGTACGGGCAGCTCGGCCTGACCCCTCACCCCGGCGAGGAGCTGGTACTTGCGGAGGCCTACCTGACCTATGTCTGCTCGCTGTCCCAGGTCGTCACGACCGGTGACCACGACTGGTGCGTAGGGCAGGTCGAGCGCGTCTGGTACGACGAGGGTGCCTTCGATGAGCGCCTGCTCTTTCGCGGTGAGGCGGCCGTGTACCTCGGGCGCAGCGAGTACGTCTGCCTGAACACGGGCGGCAAGCGGGTGGTGGTGCCCTCCGAGCAGTTCGGCTGAGAGGGCCCACCGCCGTTCGCTTAAGTACGTCCTGGCTAACATTCCGGGATTACGCCAACAGCGCTCCATCCCTCCATTCCCGCCAGGACGTACTTTCTTCCACACTCGCGCCGCTCGGATGATCTAGCGATCATCATGGAGGTACTCAGCCCAGCTGGCCGCGCCCGTGCGGGGCGTTCCAGTCCAGCAGCGGACCTCTCGGCACGATGCGGCTGGGATTCAGGCGTTCGTGCGTGAGGTAGTAGTGCCGCTTGATGTGATCGAAGTCCACGGTGCTGGCGAAACCGGGGCGCTGGTACAGGTCGCGCGCGTAGCCCCACAGGTGGGGATAGTCGGTCAGGCGACGAAGGTTGCACTTGAAGTGCAGGTGATACACGGCGTCAAAGCGCACCAGGGTGGTGAACAGCCGGATGTCGGCCTCGCTGAGCTGCCCGCCCACCAGGTAGCGCTGCGTGCTCAGGTGCGCTTCGAGGGCGTCGAGGCGGGCAAAGAGGGCCATGACAGCCTCGTCATACTTTTCCTGGGTCGTGGCGAAACCGGCTTTGTAGACGCCGTTGTTGACGTCCTCGTAGATCCGCTCGTTGATGGCGTCGATCTCGGGGCGCAGGACCTCGGGGTAGAGGTCAGGGGCATCGGTGCGCTGAAAGGCCGTGAACTGCGTTTCGAAGTCGATGGTCAGGTCAGGGTAGTTGTTGCTGACCAGGCGCCCCGTGACGGTGTCCCACAGGCAGGGCACGGTGTAGCGGCCGGTGTAGCCGGGATCGGTGCGCAGGTAAGCCTCGGAAAGAAATTGAAAGTCGCACACCGGATCGCGTCCGTGACCGGGGCCCTCGCGAAAGGCCCAGCCGCGCTCGTCGCGCACGGGGTCCACGACGGTCATGGGCACGGCCTGCTGCAGGCCCAGCAGTTCGCGCACGATGATGGCGCGGTGCGCCCAGGGGCAGGCCAGCGAGACATACAGGTGATAGCGGCCCGCCTGGGAGGGAAAGCCCGAGGAGCCGTCCGCACTCAGGCGGCCACGGAACTGGTAGCGCTGGCGGACGAAGGCGCCGTCCTTGCTCGTTTCGGCGGGAAACTGACTGGTCATGAATGCTCCCTGGGGTTTTGGTGGTGGGCAAGCGGTCGGACGACACTGACACGAATTTCGCGCGAAACACGGAAGCCGAGCGCGGTGTACGCCGCGATGGCGGCGGTGTTCTGGGCGTTGACGTGCAGAAAGGGCAGCACCCCGGCCGCCTGCATGTCCCGCGCGAGGCGCGACACCAGCGCGAGCGCGAGGCCCCGGCGGCGAAAGTCGGGGTGGGTGCAGACGCCGCTGATTTCCCCGGCGCCTTCGAGCCGGACGCGCTGCCCGGCCATGGCGATCAAGGTTTCTTCCTGCCAGACACCGAGGTACTGCCCGAGTTCGACGGTGCGCGAACGAAACGGGCCGGGCCTGGTGAGCGCGACGAGCTGCAGCATGGCAGGCACCTGCGGAACGCCCAGCGCCTCGATGCGCACACCGGGCCGTGGCGAGTTCACCTCGGGTGAGGACTTCAGGACCATCTGCACGAGAGGCACCTCGAAACGCCGCTCCCATCCTTCACCGATCTTCAGTGGTTCGTCATGAAAGAGGTCGACGGACTCCTGCGCGCCGGTCAGTGTCCGCAGCTGATCCCAGGCTTGCGGGGTGCCTTGACCGAGCGCCGCCTGGGAAGCGAAGTCGGGATGAAAGCGGGCCGCTTGCGGGGTGCTGATTGCGTAGCATCGCTGTGGACCTTGCAGGGCGTGCCAGACGGGATTGCGGAGCTGTTCGGACAGGGTGCGCTCGTGAGGGGAGGACCGGGGCATGCCGACGATTCTCAGGAGACGGTTTCGGCGTGGTCCACCCACGCCTCGGCCCAGCTGCTGATGCTTTCGACGACGGCCTGCAGCGCGCGGCCCTTGTCGGTCAGCTGGTACTCGACGCGCACCGGGGTGTCGGGAATGACCGTGCGGCGAATCAGGCCTTCGTGTTCGAGTTCCTTGAGGCGCTCGCTGAGCATCTTGTCGCTGATGTCGGGAATGGCCCCACGCAGTTCGGTGAAGCGAGTGGCGCCGCGCAGCATCATCAGCAGGATGGCGCCGTTCCAACGACGCCCGATGATCTCGACCGCGCGGTGGTAGCGGGGGCAGAGGGCGTGGTCGAAGTCATTCATGTCTTCAGTGTACTCTTCCCCGCTTACTTTTCGTGAGCGGCTTGACATCCGCAACTATGTTTGACATAGTTACTTACAGAAAGTTAGTCGAGGAGTCAGTACACCGCCGTCCAAACGACACGGTCCTGTCCACCCGCACCCGGAGGAACACCCATGAACATCGACTTGGCCCTGCTCATCATCCGCGTTGCCGTCGGCCTCTTCATCGCCGTGCACGGAGCCCAGAAACTCTTCGGTGCCTTTGGCGGCTACGGCCTGAAAGGCACCACGGGCTGGATTGCCAGCCTCGGCCTCAAGCCTGCCCCGCTGTGGACGCTCGCGGCAGCACTGGGCGAGTTCGGCGGCGGCCTGCTGCTCGCACTCGGCCTGCTTACGCCCCTCGGCGCCATCGCCGTTGCCGCCACGATGGTCATGGCGATCGCCCTCGCCCACTGGCCCAAAGTCTTCGCCACCGACGGCGGCTACGAATACCCGTTGATCGTGGCCGCCACCGCCACTGCCCTTGCCATCGCCGGACCGGGCGCCTACTCGCTCGACGGCGCCCTGGGACTCCGCGTTCCCGCCGCCCTCTCGGGCGTGGTCGCCGTGCTCGCCGCACTGAGCGTGCTTGGTGGCCCTCATGACGCGCAAAGCGCCGGCTGCCGGCACCCAGGCCGCCGACTGATTCCGGGCGGGCCTGAAGCAGACGTTGCAGGCCCGCTCATCACCTGACTGCTTTCCTCCCCCACCCTGGAGTACAACATGAAGATTCTTCTGATCGGCGCTTCCGGCTTCGTCGGTGGACGCATCCTGCAAGAAGCCCTGAACCGAAGCCACGAGGTCACCGCCCTCGTGCGCCGCGCGGGCACCCTGAGTGAACACGCACACCTGCGCACCGTACACGGTGACGCTACGGACACGGCGCTGCTCACACAACTCGCCCGGGAACACGACGCCATCATCCTGTCCGTCACCGCACGCAAACCCGGCGACACCCCCGTACCCGAGGTGGCGCGGGCCGTGATGCAAAGCGTGAAGAGCGCAGCAACAACACGCCTCTTCGTGGTGGGCGGCGCTGGCAGCCTGGAGGTCGCGCCCGGCCTGGCCCTGATCGACACGCCCGAGTTTCCGCAGGAATACAAGGCCGAAGCCCAGCAGAGCCGTGAGGTGCTGCAGGAACTGCGCACGAGTGAACTCAACTGGACGTACCTCAGCCCCGCCATTGAGATCGCCCCAGGAGAACGCACTGCTTCCTTTCGCACCGGTGGTGACACGCTCATGACCGACGGGCAGGGCCGGAGCTTCATCAGCGCCGAAGATTACGCCGTGGCCGTCCTGAACGAACTCGAAGGGCCACGCCACGAACGCCGGCGTTTCAGCGTCGCGTACTGACCGTCAGGAGCCCCATGACCACCCCTGCCCTGCACCCCCACCTGCAACTCGGACCGGTCGAGCTGAGCATCGCCGACCTCGCGCGCAGCGCTGACTTCTATCAGCGGGCGCTGGGTCTGGCTGTCCTGAAGCAGGACGGTCAGCGCCTGGAGCTCGGGGTTCCGGGCCGCCCGCTGCTGGTGCTGCACGAACGCAGCGGTGCGCCGATGTCACCGCGCAACTCGCCCGGCCTCTACCACTTCGCTTTGCTGCTGCCTTCGCGCGCCGATCTGGGCCGCTGGCTGCAGCACGCCGCCCGCCTCGGCTTGCGCCTGGGGCAGAGCGATCACCTGGTCAGCGAAGCGTTCTACCTGAGCGACCCCGACGGGCACGGCATCGAGGTGTACCGTGACCGCCCGCGCGGCGAGTGGCAGTGGAACGCGGGCGAGGTGCGCATGGCAAGCGACCCCATCGACATTCAGGGCCTGGTGAGCGAGAGCGGCGCGCAACTTCCCTGGACCGGCGCGCCAGAGGGCACCGTGATGGGCCACATTCACCTGCGGGTGCGCGACCTCGCGGCCACCGAAGCCTTTTACACGGGTGTGCTGGGCTTTGACGTCGTGGCCCGCTGGCCGGGCGCGCTGTTCGTGTCGGTCGGCGGCTACCACCATCACTTCGGCCTGAACACTTGGCAAAGCGAAAACGGCCCCGACGCCTCCCCGCAGAGCGCCAAGCTGGAGCGCGCCTGGCTCCGGCTGCCGGACGGCGCGGCCGTACACAACGTCACCGGGCGCCTGCGAAGCGCCGAGGTTCCCTTCACGGAAGAAGGCAGCGTGCTCAGCGTGCGCGATCCGGCCGGAAATCTCCTGAGCTTCACGGTCTGATGACCCCGGCCCTCAATTACCCCATACCCAGCCACAGCACGCTGCCCGAACTCCGGAGCGCGCGGCCTGCCGCAGGACGAGGTACTCATGACCTTTCCCGAAACCTCCTACACAGCCCTGCCCGACGCCAGCTTTTCCGGCTCAGGCCTGCACAGCAGTACCACGCCTGGACCGAGCGCCTGACGAGCAGCGGTATTCCCTTCAGCGGCGAGGTGGACCGTTATTACTTCCGCAGCCTCTATATCCGCGAGCCAGGCGGCAGCCTGTTCGAACTGGCCACCGACGGCCCGGGCTTCGCGGTCGACGAGGATGCGGCCACCCTGGGCGAGCGTCTGGCCCTGCCACCCTTTCTGGAGCCCCAGCGCGCGCACATCGAAGCCAACCTCAAACTTCTTTCCTGACCCTCTGGAGGCACCCGATGGACCTCACCGGCATTCACCACCTCACTGCCGTTTCAGCCAATATCCGCGAGAATTACCGCTTCTACACGGCCGTCATGGGCATGCGCCTCGTGAAGCGCAGCGTCAATCAGGACGACGTGCGGGCCTACCACCTGTTCTACTCCGACGCGGTGGGAAGCCCCGGCAACGACCTGACCTTTTTCGACTGGAACGTGCCCCGTGAACAGCGCGGTACGCACAGCATCACCCGCACCGCCCTGCGCGTGCACGGTGAAGGCGCCCTGCGCTGGTGGGAAACGCACCTGCGCGACCACGGTGTGCAGACCGGCACCATCAGCGAACGCGACGCCCGGCTGGTGCTCGACTTCGAGGATCCCGAAGGCCAGCGCCTCACCCTGATCGACGACGGCGGCGCCGGCGACGAGACCCACCCCTGGGAGCGCAGCTCCGTACCCGCCGAGTACCAGATTCGCGGCCTGGGACCCATCACCATCAGCGTGCCGAACCTGCGCCCCACCGACATCGTGCTGACCAAGGCCCTCAACATGCGGCCCGTGCGGCAGTACGCCCACCCCGAGACTCCCGAGCACACCGTGTACGTCTACGAGATGGGCCAGGGCGGGCCCGACAAGGAACTGCACGTGGCCGTGCAGCCGGGCCTGCCCTTCGCGCAGGGTGGCGCGGGCGGGGTGCATCACGTCGCCTTCCGGGTGCCCGACGAGGAGCAGTACCACGCCTGGACGGAGCGCCTGGCCAACATGGGCATCCGCACCAGCGGTGAGGTGGACCGCTACTACTTTCGCAGCCTGTACTTCCGTGAGCCGGGCGGCATCCTGTTCGAGCTGGCTACCGACGGTCCCGGCTTCGCGGTGGACGAGGACCCCGCCACCCTGGGCGAGAGCGTGGTGCTGCCTCCCTTTCTGGAGCCGCGCCGAGCCGAGATCCTGGCGAACCTCAAGCCAATCGACTGAGCGACATGATGAGGGGCAGCCTGCCCCTCATCATGTGGCCGCTTTTCACATGCTTTGCTCGAAAACCCGCCGGGCGAATTTGGCAAGCGTTCACGCAGTCGCCCGCTTCAAGGAGCCATGAACCCAGGGGCCTTCCGTTGCCATGCTGCACAGAAGTCACTCACCTAAAGTGGCAATCAGATGTCCGTGCCCCGCTCCTGCGACTCGATTCGCATTCTGCTCGAAGCCCTGGGACGGGAGCTCGAAGCGCTGGAGGCTGTCGCGCCTTCCCTGCCGCAATCGAGCGTGTGCGATGAGATACAGCAGACCCTGCTCGATTCCTACGCGCGCCTGAGCAACCTGCGCAACGAGGCGTTCATGCAGCTGGGATGGCGCTCGCGCACCATGCACCTGCCCGAGCGGTCATATCGCAGTGATACAGACGGCTCTGAGCATTCGAGCAACTGAGGGAATCAGGTCCGCTCGGTGAGGCGCCCGTCGGGTGCGCTGCCCTGTTCATCCATCAGCTGCAGGAACGCGCGGGCGACTGGCGCGAACGACTGAACGCGGCTGGCGGGCAGGTGCGCCGGCCTGATCTTCTCGGCGCACTTCAGAAATTCCAGCACCATCAGATACTCCAGGCGCTCCAGCGTGAGCGGGCAGGCGGTGTCGGTGCCGCCCTCGGCAGGAACCAGCCGCACACCGCTCATCCGGTCGTAGACAAAGCCGTTGGCCGTCGTCACGGTGCCCGCGTCTGCCTCGCGAATCCAGGCAAGGCGCCAGGGGCGGCCCCGGCGCTCGATGCACAGCAGATTCCCGGGTGCGTAACGTGACAGCTCTGGCAGGTGCCGGGCGACCTCCAGGAGTTTGATGGGCGCTTCAGCGGTCACCGTCATACGACTCCCCACTCCAATCAACATCTTTACGTCAGGACACCCCATGGCATTGCCTGCTGGTGCGCGTGAACATCAAGAGGGCTTCAACGGCTAAGGCAACTGTCGTGTCAAGGTCGAGTAGATCCTGTCACCAATGTCGCCTAATTGTCGATCAGGGTGTACTCGACCTTGATGTTGACACTGGTAAAGCCGCTGCTGGAATTAAAGGTATAATTAAGGGCCTTGGACGGTTGTTCGATATCAGCGAGAATCAAGTCGACAAGAATTTGCGCGCTCGTCGAGAGCGTCAAGGGGCCCATCGAGGTGCCGTTGCCAGTATTGGGCACGAAGTTCACGGTGGCAGTGACGCCCGGTGGAAGAGCTTCAATGAGCCGCACGGTGATGGCTCGCTTGGTGGCGCCGACTGTCGTCACCGGACCGACCGTCTTATACGAGAGAGCAGGGGTACCACTGATGGTACCGGCACCGAGTGCGTTGAAGGTCACGGTGATGTCACCAGTGATAGAAATGACGTCCGCGGCTGCCTGACCTGTAACGGCGAATGCGAGAAGACTCGCCAGCACCTTGGCTGGTAAATGTTTTGACGTTGCCCGCGGAAAGTGCCTACAAGCCAGGTCGAGTACGCTAGCTTGGCGGTAGAACGTGTTCAGCGACTTCTTTTGGTCTTGACGTAAAGTCATGGTTTGCCTCCCGGGTTCTCGATTGGGCCCGTCGCCGGGACGCTGGGCAGGGGGACAATTGGGCTGGGCACAATCGTCGGATTTTCCTCTTGCATCTGAACGACACGAGGTTTGCGCGCAAAACGCAAGGACAACTCTGTACGACCTGCGGCGAGATCCACGGTGTCGGGCAGTTCAACGGTCAAGCCCTTGAACTGCGCGGGTGCAGCGGGCGTGACGCTCAATTGGTAGCTGCCGATTGGCAAATCTCCGAAGGTCAGGCGGCCAAGGAAATCCGACGTGGCCTCAAAGCGGCCGAGCTTTCCCTCCAGCGCGACACGGATGCCGGGCAGTTCCAGCGGAGCTTCTGCTTTCTCTCCGACCACGTAGGACACGAGTCGCATGATGGTGCTGGTCGCGGGAACGCAGGTAAGGTCGTGCCGGGTAATCTGGCGACCGAACACGGGGATGTTACGAGGCGGCGTGCACCATTGGCCCGCCGGCGCGCGCAACAGAACGAGCTGGTCGCCTTGCACGAGTGCTGGAAAGCGGTACGTTCCGCTCGCGTCGGTCACCGCGAGATACGATTGTGCCTGCACGGTGAGGCCTGGAATGCCCTGGCCTTGACGGTCAAGGACGCGCCCCTCGAGGCTCCCCATATCTGTGCGCTGGTACAGGGGCAGGGCGAACGGCACGCGAGCGGTCACGCGAGCCTGGGTGCTGGAAACAGGGCCGAAGTTTTGGGAGAGACTGATCCGCAGCGAGTTGCCGTTCGCCAGGGACTTATCGACTTCAGCATTTAAACCAAATCCGCTCTGTGAGAAGTCGGGCCGACTGACGCCGGCGCTCACCCGTAAGCCGTTCTCAGCCTGCCAGCTTCCCTCAATGCTTCCGCCCACGCGGCTGGTGCCGCCGAGTAGATCGAACGCCACGTTGAGCTTGGGTTTGAGGATGATGGTGTTCGTGCCGCTGGTCATGGGATAGTCGAGACTCGCGGAGTACCGCAAGGCGTTCGTCGCCTGAGCGCCCGCCTGAACGGTCCGTTCATTCGTGAGTTCCTGTTTGAGGTGTCCCCAGTCGAACTTATAACCGGCACCAAAGCTGGTCTTTATGGTGGTTTTCTGGGTGGTGAGTTGTTCGGACCACGTCACTCCGGCGCGCAGCTCCATGCGGGTGTCCCGCACCTGCAAAGCGAATTCTGCGTCCCTGGCGGTAACAGCGTTCGCGGTGACAAGGTTGACGCCACCACGCAGGTTTGCCCCGACGCCAAAGGAACTCACCTGCGCACCCAGGCGCAGTTCCGCGTCTGCACGCCCGGTGGGGGTGCTGTCGAAGCCGGGCATGCGGTAACGAGCGCCTCCACCCACCCGCTGCACGTTCAAAGCGTTGTCGTTCAGGGTTACGTCGACGTCTCCCTTCACGGCAACGCCGTCACCTCGCACACCCAGTTCCCCGCGGGTGGTCACGCCCGGTGTAACTGCCTGCGCGGCGAGGGTGGTCGTCACACCTCCAGCAGCGAGGTCGACAGCCACGCGCGCGTCACCCCAAGCCATGCGCTGGCCGAGTTCTATACCGGCGACAAGTTCACCGGGACGGTCACGACGCAAACCGGCGTACGTGCGGAGATTGCCAAGGCCTGTGTTGTAGATTTCACTCTGCAGCGCCACTGCCGGAGGGCGGACAGTGAAACTGGAGAAGCCGGGCGTGGTGGGCCCCAGGCTAACGCGGACATCTGGCGTGCGGACTTCTGCTTCGAAATGACGAGGCTCGACGCTCAGGCGCAAGTTCACGTTCGGCGTGAGGGGGCCGGACACGGAAAAGCGAAACCGCAGACCGTCATCCCCACCGACGACCTGCACTTCGCCGGGAAGGGTATGCCGGGCGGTACCCGCAGCGGGCGCGGGTGAGAGGACATCCGCGCTGATACTCTGCTCGGCCGCGGCACCCGAGGTGCGCGCACGCAGCGTCACGCTGTGTTTAGCAAAGTGCGCTGGCACGGATCCGGAGACCCGCACATCCTGGATTTCGCCGGGGGCAAGAGTCAGGGTGGCCGGGGTCACGCGTGGCTGACCCTGGCCGGCAGCACTAAGAGCCACCTGGGCAGGCGCGTTGCCGTCATTGCGGACCTGGAAGGTTGCCTCAGCCTGTCCGTTTGTGGCACTCGCGGACAGTGCTCGCACGTGCAGGGCGTCACGTTGTGGGACGCGCACGCCCATTTCAGTCCGGACGTTATTCACGCTCACCATCACGGTGTGCGTGCCGGCGGGAGTACTGCGGGGGACACGGACGACGACCATTTCTACCCTCGCTTCACCTGGCGCCAACGTGAGGGTGCCGGGTGAAACGAGTACCACCCAGCCTGCGGGCAGGCCGAGTTGGAGTTGCACGTCACGCGACTCCGGACCCTCGTTGCTCAGATGAACCGCGAGCGTGGCCGTTTGACGTTCGGTGACCTCGACGACGCCACCTCTCAGCTGAAGCTGCGCGCTGGCATTGGGCAGCAACCCCAGCGTGAGTGCCAGTACAAGCGCTGCCCGCCGGACAAGCACGTTATCTCACCTCGACCTGGTAACGCGCTCCAAAAGCGTGATCCTGGGCCTCGTCGTCGGCTATGACTACCAGGGTGTACTTGCCATTCGGGAGATCCAGGGCGAAAGTGTCACGCAAGGACGTGCCTGGGTACAGGCGACGGTAACGGCTTGTGACGGTCGCGGCGAGCTTACCTTTGTCATCGAAGGCTTCGAGGGTAAGCTTCCGGACGATCCAGCGTTCGCTTTCGGCGTGCGTGTCGACACTGAAGGCAAGCTTTCCCTGTTCGTCACGCAGCAGTTGTGGGTTGTTGAACCGCACTTTCGTGTCCCCACCGGGCAGGTCAGCGACGACCTGCACCATGAAGCTGATACGGTTGCGGACCGTGAGGCCGCTCCCCGTCGCGGGTGGCAATTCCGGCGTGACGTGAATGGCACTCCAGTACGTCCCGATGGCGTTCGCGGGTGCGGTCAGGGTGTAATGGACGACCATCTTGGATTTTGCTGGGAGCGTGACTTCGTGGGTGTCGAGGGCAATCCACTTGGAGTTGGAACGAGGGAGGGTGCCAGCAGGATCATGACTAGTCGTACCGTCTGCCTGGAAGTGGTAGTCGGTGAGCGAAATGGTCGCGCGGGCTGGAGCTTCGGAAGGATTGGAGAGTGTGAGCGTGCCCTTGTAGACGCCACCGGGCGCGAGCGTCGTGTGATGGGTGAGTGCACCTTCCAGGCGAACTTCCGCGAGGGCAGTAGCATTTAGGGTGAGCGCTGCGAGGGCGAACAA
Organism: Deinococcus peraridilitoris DSM 19664; assembly: GCF_000317835.1. Taxonomy (NCBI): domain Bacteria; kingdom Thermotogati; phylum Deinococcota; class Deinococci; order Deinococcales; family Deinococcaceae; genus Deinococcus; species Deinococcus peraridilitoris. The sequence continues at coordinate 1,817,268 of NC_019793.1, forward strand.
GGCTTTGTTCATCATGGGCACCTTCGTGAAAAGCGCGTCTGACCCAGAGGCCAGACGCGCCTTTATCGCTTGATTTACTCGTCGGCGAGGGTGTAGGTGACGGTGACGTCTCCGCCAATGAAGCCTTTGGTGGCCGTAAAGCTGTAGGTAAGGGCTGCAGCGTCTTGGGTGATGAACTGGGTAATTCCGGTAACGAGGGCCGCTTCAGCTCCCAGCGTCTGGGTGGAGCCGACGCCGTTAGGGTCGCCAAGGGCGGCGGTAGGGGTGAACGCAACACTGCCGGTTACGTTGGTGGGCACGCCCGTAGCCTTGACGAGAACTTTGCGGGTAGTGACGCCAATCTTGTCCTCAGCGTGTGTGCTGTAAGCGAGCGTGGCATTGGCGTTAGCGAATGCCTTCCCAAGTTCCGTGATAGAGATTGTTACTGGTCCAGCCACCACAATCGTGTCTTTGATGTCGTTGGTCAGGGTGACGGTGTTGGTGGCAGGGCCCGCGCCAGCAAAGGCGGTGGTAGCGGCGCCGAGGGCAAGGGCAGCAAGAACAACTTTAAGGTTACGCATGTAAATACCTCTTTTTAGGCACCCAATCGTGGGTGTAAAGGGTTCACCTCTCTGAATAGAGGGAACAGACGAAAAGCCGGTCGCACCACTCGCTCCCCCCGTCCCAGGTGCCCGATTAAAGGGCGGGGTTCTTCGCGTCTCCTCGTCAGAGGCTTTCTCTGAACGAAGTACCTGTAATATACGCGAGGTTTCTCACAGAACTCTTACAAGAATATTCCGCATGTTGGTTCTAGACTTCGTCATCAATTCGGCAGTACGCGAAACCGCACCCGGCCGCCCGGCCGGAGCTGCGACGCCCGTGTAAAGTCGCCGGGATGCAGCAGGGCCGGCTTGTCATAGCCACCCAGCGTTCCCCGATCGTGCAGCAGCAGAATCGGCGTGCCGCCCGGCGTGACCTGCACCGCCCCGATGGGCACGGCTTCCGACAGGATCTCCCCTCCCGGTACCGGCGTTCCCTCGAACTGCACCCCGGTGCGGTCGGCCGTTTTGACGGTGAAGGTGCCGCTCGCCAGGGCGCGCAGAGCGGCGGGCGAGGCCTGCGGGCCGGGCAGCAGGCGCAGCACTTCGGGGTCACGCGCCGGGAAGTACGGCGTGAACGAGAACCCGGCCTGCACCGGGCGAGGCGCGGCCACGCCCAGCACGTCCCCCCGGCGCAGGGGTCGCCCCACCAGGCCGCGTAGATCGACCGAGGCGCTGCCCAGAAACGAGCGCGATTCGAACCCGCCCGCCACCGCGAGGTAGCCACGAACACCGAACGGCGCACCCGCGAAGCGCAGGGTGTCGCCTTCCCGCACGGTGAAGGTGGTGAAGGGCGCCACGGGCCGGTCGTTCAGCAGCGGCGTCATTCCGTACCCGGCGAAGACGGCGCTGCCCGTTCGCAGGGCCCGCAGAACCGGACCCTGCACGTTCAGTTCCAGCAGCGGCGTGTGCGCGTCGTTGCCCACCAGCCGGTTCGCGAGGCGCGCCAGGGCGGGGGCCTGCGCGCCCGTGCGGCTCAGGCCGAAGCGCCCCACCATCCGGCGGCCCATGTCGACCATCAGGTCGAGCAGACCGGGCGCGGCAACCTCAAAGAGCGGGAGCTGCGGCGATGCGGGCAGCAGCTCCAGCGCGGGCGGCTCGGGCGGAATGTCGCCGCCCGATTCCTGAAAGCGCACCTCGTCACCGCTTTCCAGCAGAAAGGGTTCCGGGCGGTGCGGGTCATACAGGCTCACCAGGGTGTGCCCCAGCAGGTTCCAGCCACCCGGTGACGCCAGCGGGTAGATGCCGGTCTGCGCGTTGGCCATCGCCACCGAGTGGGCGGGCACCCGCGCGCGGGGATTGGGGCGGCGCGGCAGGCGCAGATCGGCGTCTACCTCACCCAGAAAGGGAAAGCCGGGGCTGAATCCCACCGCGTAGACCCGGTAGGCGGCGCCGCTGTGCCGCCGCACGAACTCGTCGCGCGAGAGCTTCAGGCGCGCGGTGACTTCGGGCAGGTCCTCGCCGTCGTAGCGCACGGGAATGGTGACGGTCCGCCCGGGCTCCTCGGTGCGGGCCTGCGCCCCCTGCTGCGCGGCCCAGCTTCTCACGCGCGCTTCGTTCACGGTGGTGGGGTCATATTCGATGTACAGGCTGGCGTAACTGGGAATCAGGTCGGTCACGCCGGGCAGCGGGTGTTGCAGCAGACGGCGGGTCAGGGCCTGCAGGCGCGCGTTGGCCTGCGCGTCCATCCGGTCGGCAAAGCGCAGGTAGAAGCCCAGGACGCTCAAGCGGGCCTCCTCAGCGCTGCGAGTGCGCGCGGACCCGCACGCCCTCGGCTTCCAGGGCCTGGCGCACGGTGCGCGCGATGTCAGGCGCTTCGGGGTTGTCACCGTGAATGCAGAGGGTTTCGGCCTGCAGCTCGACCCAGCCGCCGTCCAGGGCCTGCACGCGGCCCTGCGTGACCATCATCACGGCGCGGCGGGCCGCCTCGGCGGGATCGCGGATGACCGATCCCGCCAGGTCGCGGCCCGCCAGACGGCCGTCGCTCAGGTAGGCGCGGTCCGGAAAGACTTCCAGTACCACGGGCAGACCGAGTTCGCGCGCCACGCGTTCCATCAGGCTGCCGCTCAGGACGAAAAAGGGCAGGCCAGGATCGTAGGCCTTGACGGCTTCGGCGACGGCGCGCGCGGTCACTTCGTCGCGCAGCATGCGCAGGTACAGCGCGCCGTGCGGTTTGACGTGGCTGAGTCTCAGGCCCCCTGTCTGCACGAACGCCTGCAGCGCGCCGATCTGGTAGAGGGTGTCGGCGTACAGTTCGTCTGCTCCGGCGGCCAGGTCGCGCCGTCCGAACCCCACCCGGTCGGGGTAACCGGGGTGCGCGCCAACCGCGACGCCGTGTTCGCGTGCCAGCGCGACGGTGCGCTGCATGGTCAGGGGGTCGCCGGCGTGAAAGCCGCAGGCGAGGTTGACCGAACTGAGAAAGGGAAAGAGTTCGTGGTCGCGGCCCATCGGCCAGGCGCCGTAGGACTCACCGGCGTCGGCGTTGATATCGACTTGCATTTCGGTCATGGAGTCTCCTGTAGAGCAAGCGGGGTCTGTTCAAACTTTACCCGAGCGCTCTTGGACTGGAAGGGGAAGGTCGCGCTTGACATTCTTTGGTTAATTCGGTATTTTCCAAATTAGCAAAATATCAAACAATCACCAGCTTCCCAGGAGACGCATGACCAGCCTGAACGCCCCTACCTCCAGACCCTTTCTGCGCGCCTTTCTCAGCCTTTACCCGCTCGGTCTGCTCGGCGTGCTCTCCCTCGTCCCCACGCTCGGCCCGACCCTCTCCTCCCTGATGGCGGGCAGCACCGCCCCCACACCACCGCTCGCCCTGCTCATCACGCTGGTCGTCGCGCAAAGCGCCGTTCAGCTCGGCGTGATCGTCGCCCTCGGCACGATCGTCTCCCCTGCCCTGAACAGCCGCTCGCTGCTGCTCGGCCGGACCCTCCACGGGCAGCCCTTGTGGCCCGCGCTGCGCTCACAGCTTCCCCTGGCGCTGCTCGGCACGGTGCCCGTCGTCCTGGGCATCCTCCTGCTCGACCGCGCCTTTCGCCCGCACCTCAGCGAAGCCTGGCAGAGCGCCGTGCAAAGCCAGACCGTCACGCTCGCCTCGCGCGCCAGCGCCCTGCTCTACGGCGGCGTCACCGAGGAACTGCTGATGCGCTGGGGCGTGATGTCCCTCATCGCCTGGGCGCTGTGGCGCACCCTGCAACGCCGCGCCGCGCAACCCGCGCCCTGGGTCTTCTGGACGGCCATCATTGTCGCCGCGCTGCTCTTCGGGCTCGGTCACCTGCCCGCCGTCGCCAGCCTCGCGCCCCTCGATCTCCTGCTTGTCGTCCGCACCATCGTGCTGAACGCCATCGGTGGACTCTGGTACGGCTGGCTGTTCTGGCGCCGCAGCCTCGAAGCTGGTATGAGCGCCCACGCCTTCACGCACGTTCTGTTCTGGCTGCTCGCGCCCCTCGCGGTCTGAGGCCAGAGCGCTTCTCCTTCACATTTTTCCGCAGGAGCACCCATGCCCCCCACCCGCACCGCCCACCTCGAGCGCCAGCCGGCCAATCTGGCCTCCAGGCTGCACGTATGAACGACGTCTTCAAGGCCCTGGCGGACCCGACACGACGTGAAATTCTGCGGGTCCTCAAGGAAGGCGAGAAAAGCGCCGGAGAGCTCGCCGCGCTCTTTGCGCTCAACAAAAGCACCCTCAGCGGACATTTTGCCGTCCTGAAGGCCGCCGATCTGGTCGTCACCGAAAAACGCGGCACCACCGTCATCTACCGCCTGCACACCACCGTTTTCGAAGACGTCCTGTCCGGCCTGTTCGAGTTGTTCGGACGCGATACGCCCAGGGAAAACGAGGAGAAGACATGATCCGACGCAACGACCTCCGCAAAGAGTGGCCGACACTGCTCGCCTTCGCCGTGACCTTCGCCGCGAGCGCCTACCTGTGGCCCCGTAGCCCCGAAGTCATTCCGGTGCACTGGGGCCTGAACGGTGAACCCGACCGCTTCGGCAGCCGCGCCGAAGGCCTCCTGCTCCTTCCTGGCCTGCTGCTGGGCAACGCCTTGCTGATGCTCGCCGTGGAGCGTTTCAGCGCGCACGGAGCGCGGAACGCCACCGTCCTGCGCACGGTTCGGCTGGTGATGGGCGTCACCGCTGCCCTGCTGACGCTGCGCATGGTGTTCGACTGGGAGGTGCCCCGCACCGTCATCATTGCCGTCGGCATCATCTTCGCGCTGCTGGGCAACGTCCTCGGAAAAGCCCACCCGGGCGGACGGTTCGAACGCGTCGACACGTGGACTCCCGAGCGCAAGCGCGCCTGGTACGCCACCACCAAACGCAGCTCGGTGCAGCTGACGTTCTTCGGGAGTGCCCTGCTGTTCGCTGGGCTGCTGCTGCCCGATGTCTGGCTGACGCCGTGGGTCGCTCCTTTCGGTCTGCTGGGTGGCCTGTTGATCATGATGATCCGTCTGGGCCTCGACATGTCCTCGTGGCGGAGCGGCAAAAATTCCACCACAGGCTCGCACGGACCTCGCTGAGGAACATCACGTTCAAGGCGCAGCCGTGAAGAAATCATGGGCGTTTCACTCCACCAGTGGAATCAACCCCCTCGGGCGCGTTCGTACAATGACCGCACGCAAGCCGGGAAGCCCGTCCTCGTCGCCCGCGCTTGGCCGAAGGGAGCACTGCATGAGTGAGCACGTCTACAAGATCGTGGAGTTGGTCGGATCGTCACCGGACGGCATCGAAGCCGCCATTCAGAACGCCGTGTCACGCGCCTCGAAAACCATCCGCCACATGCGCTGGTTCGAGGTGGTCGAAACGCGCGGCCACCTCGCCGAGGGCAACATCGCGCATTATCAGGTGACCGTCAAGATCGGCTTCACCCTCGAGGACGGCGAGAGCCTGTAACAGGGCGGCACAACTGGGTCCTGCGCCGTTGCCGCACCTGCCCGGGCGTTTTAAGGTCAGGGCATGAACCGCACCCTGACTGCCATGACCTTTGCGCTGTGCACTGTCGCTTCTGCCGCGCCGTCCTCCGCACCACCCAGGTGGGAGTACGGCGTGCTGCTGTTCGACGCGCGCGGCACCTACCAGTGGGCACTTGAAAAGCGCGCCGTCGACGCCGCTTCTCCCAAAGAACTGCTCGAAAAGCTCGGCGGCAAGGCCACGCCGGGCGTGTACCTGCTCTCGGGCGTCATGAACGTGCTGGGCGCGCAGGGTTGGGAACTCGTCTCCTCCACCCGCTCGGACCTGGGTCAGCAGTTTTTCTTCAAGCGCCCGCGCAAGTAAAGTCGGCCTGCTCAATCTCGCGCGCCGTCGTGATAACCATAAGCTACAGTCGGAAACGACCATGATCGGTTCGATTCAGGACGCCCTGAGGGCCATGATCTACCGCGACGCCCGCCTTCCTCCCGCCGAGGTCGACGTCCGCTTCGCCGCGCCCACCCGTGAGTTCACGTCGGGCGTGAACCGTCCCACCATCAACTTCTACCTGTACGACATGATCGAGAACGTGCGCCTGCGCAGTCACGACCTCGATGTACGCCGGAACGGCCAGTTCGACTCGCGCCGCCTCAGGCCGCGCCGCATGGACCTGAAGTACCTCGTGAACGTCTTTTTCAAGTCACAGGTCGGCGAGATGGACGAGCAGGAATGGCTGCTGCTCTGGCGGGTTCTGGCAACCCTGATGCGCCACGCCGAATGGGCCGAGGCCGACCTGCCCGAAAGCGTGCGGGCGCTGGACGTGGGTATCCTGGGTTCTGTTTCCCAGCCCGATCACAACGCCCGACTGTCAGACGTCTGGAGCGGCCTGGGCAACCACGCCCGCCCGTCGCTGCACTACGTGCTGACCGTGCCGCTCGATCTGAACATCGAGTTTCACACGCCGCTCGTACTGGGCCAGGAAACCAGCTTCCGGCGCAGCGACACCGGCGACATTGCCGGGGAGCGGACCCGTTTCGGCTGGCAGCTGCTCGCCCCGGACGGGCGTGGCGTGGCGGGGGCCGAGGTACGGCTGGAGGGCGGCCTCAGCGTCACCACCACCGATGCGGGCGGCGCCTTTTTTCTGCGCGTCGGCAGCGAGGAAGCCCGCGCGCTGCAGGTGCGGCTTCCCGGCAGCAACGCCTGGCACAACGCGAGGTCACTGCCAGGTGATTACCGGGTCGTCTTGCACTGAGCGGCCACCCGGCGCCGTCAGTTCAGCTTGATCAGGCCGCCCTGCACTTCCACGACGCCGCCGGTGATCTTGACGGTGGCGCTCCCGTTCAGCTCGATGTTCGGCGCCTGCGCCTTGATGGACGCCATGGCCTGCAGCTCCACCTTGCCCTGAGCAGTCACCGTGACGTTGCCTGCCACGTCGACGCTGAGGGCATTGCTCCTGGTGTCGAACCTGATCCGGTTCCCGGCCCGGTCTTCGATCAGGATATGCTCGTCACCCGCCCTGTCACTCAGGGTCAGCCGGTGGCCGCGCGCGCTTTCCAGCTGCACGAAGGGCTTGTCGTCAGAGTCATCGAACGTCAGCTGGTGGCCGCGCCGTGAGCGCAGCAGGCGCTGGGTCACCTTGCCTCCCTGAACGATCTCGCTGTTTGCTTTGGGCGGTGCGTCGGGGCCGTTCCACAGACCACCCAGCACGTACGGATGGTGAATGTCGCCCATCTCGAAACCGACGATGACCTCATCGTTGACTTCCGGCAAGGCCATGAGACCCCGAGCAGCGCCCCCGCCCATGCTGGCCACCCGTGCCCAGTCGCTTTCGTGCTCGTCGGTCAGGCCGGGATACTTCACCTTCACGCGGCCCCAGCCCTGCGGGTCCTGGTTGTTGGTCACGATGCCAATGGCGAGCCCCATCTGGGTGGTCTCACGTTTTCCCGCGCCCAGCGTCGCCACAATACCCGAGGCCTGCTGACCGGACACCTGAAACTCGGTGGTGTAACCGCCCTCGGCGTGGTAGCTGTGAACGGCCGTCGAGACATAATAGGTGCCACCGAAACGGTCCCCCACCGCAGTGATCTTGAGCGGCACGCCGGCGGTAATGGCGGGATTGCCACCACACACCCCGCTGGCCTCGATCAGCCGCTCGGCGGCGCGGTTGGCTGTCGCCTGTGCCAGGGCGTCGGCCAGGCCCTGCTGACGCACGACGTGCTGCGTCACGGTGTGGGTGGGCCGGGCTCCGAAAGCCTGCGTGACATCCTCCGTGGTTCGGCGCTCACCGACCTTTGGAGTTCCCTCGGCTGCAGCAGCCTGACCCAGAATCGCCTGCTTGGTTTTGGGGTCCCAGCTGCGCGTCATGGTCCTGGCAGGCTGATCCAGGCTGCTCAGGCGTGGCAGAAATTCCGACAGGTTGACGCCCCACTTGAGTTCCACCGCGTCCGAATCGGCCTTGGGAGGCACGCAGTGCAACCGGGTGCCGTCGGCGTAGAGCAGGTAACCCAGCCGCGCGGCGCGCTCCTGCAAAAAAGCCAGGTTGGTCTGGTTGTTCTGAAACACGTAGTCGTGCACGAAGCTCGCGCTGCCCGTTTCGGCGGTCAGGCCGACCTCACCGGCGATCTTGCGGACCAGGTCCATGTCGCTGACGTTCTGAAAAGAGCGCGCAAACGTACCGCGCGCCAGGCGGTGCAGGCGGTCGAAGGCGCGAATCACCAGAAACTGGTCGTGCAGCGTGAAACGCGGCTCGATTTCGACGATCTCGCCGTCGAACAGTTCACCCTGTCGTTCGCCGATGCGGGTGCTGACCACCAGCGTGGCGCCCAGCTTGAACACGTCATCGTCGATCAGCCTCAATTCCGGGTCCCGGAAGATGACCGTGGCCACGTCCGGCAGGTGCAGGCTGCTTTCGACCGTTACTTCCCGCAGGCGGCGCATGGTCTCGACGGGTGCGTCCTGTCCGTCGAACTTCAGGTAGAAGTGCGAGATGGCGCCGTCCACGCTCCGCCCGGCGCTCACCTGTCACTCCCCGTGTGCGTCTTGCGCAGGTCGGTGTTGGTGTTGCCGGACGCGCGGCGGGTCTGCTCACTGATCTGGTAGGTGCTGGGACCGGTCGGCATGAGTTTGGCATCCGCGCTTTGCTGCAGTTCCAGCGTCACCATCGCCCGCACCGGCATGCCGCTCGGCATGAACAGCGTGAACTGCTGCTGCATGCTCTGAATGACCGCCTTGAAGTGCCAGGTGCTGCCCCACTGAAACAGCACTTCGGGTGGCTTGCTCTTGTCGGTCTTGGGGTCTTTGGTCTGCTGGTCGATGTGCAGCAGCTGCCACAGCCGGTCGGTGTAGACCCGCACGTCCTCCACGCTGTCCATCGCGCGTCCACGGCGGTGCAGGTAGGTATCGAAGAACAGCTGCAGGCTGAGCGTCGCGCCCTTGCCGCCCGCGAAGTTCTTCTGCCCGGCGTCCGAGGTGCTGCTGCTCGATTCGGGCCAGTTGGCGGTCTTGCTGAGGGTGTACTCTTTGGGGTTGAACATGAACTCGATCGCTTCACCTTCGGGGTTCACGGGTTTGATGGACGCTTTGACCAGCTGACCGTTCGACATGTCTTTCTCCTGCTTCGTGCACTTTTCTGCTTCGTTGATCCAGCGTCGCGACGCCTTTCCTTGCTGACGCTGTCTTGCGAGCGCTGTCTGCCGGACATTGTCACTGCGCGCACCGGGGCCTGCGCTGCAAATTGCGCCACGGGCCGGGAAGACCGGGCCCGTGGTGTCACTTCAGTTTCCCTGGCACTCCGCGGGGGGCGTGCCGCCCGGTCGCCAGCCACACCAGCGTTCACGTGCGGCGCGCGAGCTGTACGGTCCAAAAAAGGCGTTGAGTTCTTCGTTGAACGACACCACGAAGGCGATGTTCTCCTCGGGCTTGTTGTCCAGCAGAATCCGGGCGTTCAGGGTGAAGGCAGAAGAACCTCCCTGAATCAGCTTGCCTTTGACGGCGCCCTGCTCTCCCGTCCGGTCGTTCATGAAGCTTCCGGTGACGTCGCTGCCGTCGATCTGCAAGGTCAGGCGGCCGAAACTGTGCTGCCAGGTGCCGTTCAGGACGGCGCTGCCCGGCAGAATTTGCGATCTGGACGCGGCCAGGCGCTCGGCGCTGACCCGTACGGTTTTGGTGATCGACTTGCCGTCTTCACCCCGGGCACGCAGCAGGTAACTGGTCGAGCGCATGACCACGACATCCTGACTTCCCTGCTCCTCGACATCTCCCAGACCACTGATGCTGACCTCTTTGGCGTGCTGCACGTTCCACGACAGCGTCACGCTGCTGCCAGCGGTGACGTTGACGTCGCTGGCGGTGAAACTGAGAATCGCGGCAGGCGTCGGCGCAGGAGTGACCGGTGTGGGTAGGGCCGTGGGCGTCGAGACCGTGGCGGACTTCGGTGCAGGTGCGGGCTTGAGCGCAGGTGCAGGCTTCGGGGCCGGTTTGGGAGCAGCAACCGGGAGCGGCGCGGGAAGCGGCTTCGGAGCAGGAAGTACTGCTTTGAGCGTCACCACCTGCCGGGCCTGCACCGGATCGTTTCCACCCGTGCTGAGGATGTAGGTGGTGTTGCGCGAAACGGGCACCGTGACCGATCCCTGCGCCGGGAAGCTCTTCCCCAGCGGCTCCAGCGTGACTTTGCCGACCCCGCCGACCTGCCACTTCAAGGTGACCTTGTCTCCTTTGGTGACTTCCCTGGCCGAGACGCTGAACAGCTTGATCTCGGGCCGTGTGGGGGGCTGCGCCGGAACCGGTGGCGCCTTGATTGCTGGCGCGGGGGGCGGCACCGGAGCCGGGACCGAAGCTGGCGGCACGATGGGCGCTTTGGTCACCACGGGTACTTCGGGAGGCGCGACGACCAGCATGCTGACCGACCGGGCATCCTGCTGACCCTGCGCGTTGCGCGCGATCAGGTTGAGGGTCACGGGAGCCGCCAGACCGGGTGCGCGCTGCACGACGCTGCCGCTGGCGGCCAGCGACTGCGAGCCGCCAGGACCGCTCAGTTCGACGCTGGAGGCGTCCTGGGTCTGCCAGCTCAGGGTGTAGCGCTCCCCGGGTTTCACGTTCACCGGGTTGACCGTGAACGCCACCACCCGGGGAGCGCGGGCCACGACGCTCACGGCCCCGCTGCTCGACACGCTGGCCTGACCGTTGGCCGCGGTAATACGGTACACGGTGTTCTGCTGGGCGGTCAGCTGGGTCTGGCCGCTCGCGCCCACCGTTCCCAGGGGATCAATGGTGACGCTGGTGGCGTGCGCGACCTTCCAGCGGATGGTGACGGTCTGTCCGACCTCGGCATTTTCCGGGGTCACCTTGAAGAGCTCGATCACCGGGGCCAGCACCTTGACCTCGACGTTGCGCACCACGTTCTCACCTCCTGAGGAGGCCAGCAGGCGAAAGGCCATGTCCGCCGTGATCTTGCGTTTGGCTTCACCGCTGGCGTCGACGGTGCCGAAGGGCTCCAGCGTCACGCTTTTGACGTTGGCCACCTTCCAGCGCACTGTCACGGTGTCGCCGACGGGGGCGCTCAGGGACGACACCTCGAAGCGCTCGATGACCGGCGCGGGCAGCTTCGGAGTCACCAGCAGGGCTTTGTGGGCATTCTTGAAGCGGCTGTAAGCCGTCAGCTTCAGCTCGGTCGCCTCGCTCAGGCCGGGCACCGTGAAACTTCCTTTGCCGTCCGTGCCGGCCGGCAATTCCTGGTCCATCAGCTTCACGCGGCGGGCGTTGTGGGTTTCCCAGCGGACCGTGAAGGGTTGTCCCAGCGGCGGATTCTTGGGGGAAGCCTCGAACTCCACGATGCTCGGCGGGCGCGTGGCCCAGAAGAAGCCAAACGCTCCCACGGCCAGCAGAAACGGCACCCACCACACGGGCAGCAACGGGTTGTGCTGCAAGTTGACCGTGACCGGACCTGGCCGGTCCTGATTGCTCTGCACGCCGACCTGAAGGCTGTGACGGCGCACCGTGCCAATCCAGCGGGGAGGCAGCCTCACCCTGATGGGTTCACCGTAACTCTCACCGGGGTTTACCAGCACATCCTGCGAGAGGGGGGCCACACGCACCTTGCCGACGCCTTCGCGCAGTTGCCGGCTCCAGGTGGACACCATCAGCCGCCATGGCAGGGCATGGGACAGGTCACCGCCTGTCGGCACGCGCGTCATGCTGAGGGGAGATTCCAGCCTCAGGGCGTCCTCGTCGTCGCGCACGCTGCTCGAGTACGTGACGGGCAGGTTGCCTCCGTTGGTGATACGCAGCTCGTAGCGGGTAGAGAACCAGGCACTGCGTTTTTTGGGCAAAACGTCCACGGTGGTGCTGGTGAACGGAGCAACGGTCCAGGTCATCGGCGAGAAGCCCACCTCTTCGGGATTCTCGCGTGAACACGCAATCACCCTGACCGGGTATTCCCCGGCCCGGGCCTCCGGGCTGCGTGGTACCCGCACCTGCAAAGCGCTCTCACCGCGGGTGCCGGGATTGAGCTGCACTTCGTGAAAAGCGTTGAGAATCCATTCTTTCGCCACCCCTTCCACCGACACCATGAAGTGATCGACGGTGCGGCCCGTGTTCGCCAGTTGCACGTTCAGGCTGTACGTCTCGCCGGGAACCAGGGTCAGTGTGCTTTCACTGGACACGCTGATGCGCGCGGGCGGCGCAATTTTCTGAGGCGCGATCAGCGCGATCCAGTGAGGCTCCAGGTGCAGCAGGCTGCCGTAAGCCCAAGGCACGCGTTTCATGGCCGGCAGCTTCAGGCGGTCGAGCCGGGTGCCGTTGGTGGAACTGAGGTCGGTCACGAAGACCTTCTCTCCCTCCACTTCCACATTCAGGTGATGACGCGAGACACCTGGATGATCGAGTACCACGTCGTTCTTGCCCGAGCGGCCCAGCGTGGTTGTTTGCCCTGCCAGGGTCTCGACGCGCAGCACGCGGCCTTCACGGTCCAGGATCACCAGGCGGGGATCTTTGGCCCGGTCCCGGGGCGGATCGAAGGGGGGCGGACCGAAGGGGGGCAGCTCGGGAAGCACCACCGTGGGATTCGGACCCTGCGGCATCAGGCGGTTCAGGACCCCCTGCAGGGCCGCTTCGAGGTCACCTGCCGTCGGGTAGCGGTACTCGGGCGCCTTGGCCAGACAGGTCAGCACGATTTCCTCGAGGTCTTCGGGAAGGTCGCGGCGGATCTGACCGGGTGGAATCGGCGCGACGTGCTGATGCTTTTCCAGGGCGTCGGCCGGGTCACGCGTCTCGAAGGGCACCATCCCCGTCAGCAGTTCGTAAAGAACGACTCCCAGCGCGTACACGTCGCTGCGCTGCTCGCCGCGCACACCGCGGCACTGTTCGGGGGACATGTACGCAGGCGCCGTGACGATCAGGCGGTCATGGGTGCCGTAGGTGAAGGCGCGCAGCTCTCCCACGCCGAAGTCGCCGAGCTGCACGGTATAAGAAGGGCGTCCCAGCAAGGCGCGGCCCGGCTGCACCAGCACATTCTCGGGGCGCAGGTTGCCGTGCATCAGGTCGGCCCGGTGTGCGAAATCGAGCGCTGCCGCCGCCTGACGGACCAGCTCCACCGTGACGAGCAGATCGAGGTACTGTCCTTCACGCGCCACACTTTGCAGCAGTTGCCGCACGGAGCCGCTTTGCGCCAGGGTCATGGCGTAGTACGCGCGGTGTTCAGTTTCGACCAGGCGTCCGACTTCCAGAATTCCGGGATGCTTCAGGCGGTGCACCTTGTCGATCAGACGGGAAAGCTGTGCCAGAAGCTGCGGCTGCCCGAGGTGTTCGGGCGCGATGATCCGGAGCGCCATCAGGTCACCCGCGTCGAGGTCCTGCGCAGCGTGCACCGCACCAAGCCAGCCCTGACCGAGAGCGCGCTGCAGCCGGTAGCCTTCGTAAACCGAGCCTTGATTGATCATGTGTGACACCATTTCGTGTTCTGGAAGCGTGCTGCCCCACCGGACGCCGCGTGGCGGGCGGGAAAAGAGCGGAAACTGGACGCGGGCGTCATACGTACCTCACCTCGTACATCACGTGGGCCGGGACGTGCTGCGCGATCACCTGTTCGATGTTCTCGCGGGTGACGTCCTGTTCTCCCGCCGGGTCGGGCAGCACGAAGAGCAGGTGGTAAGGTCGGTGTGGATCTTCGACCACGCGCGGCGTCACGCCGCAGCAGATTTCCAGCATGCGCATCAGGCCATAGCGCGTTCCGCGCCAGCGCTGCAGATTGATGGCTTCTCTCAGCCACTGCCGCCGGCGCGATTCGGGCCAGTGCGGATCGACGCTCAGGCCCATCCACTCGGCGAACCAGTTCAAAAATGGCTCGGGGCAAGTGGCCGGATCGAAATACATGTCGACAAAGTCCTGGCGATGCTGCAAAGGCTCCCAGACGTTCTCGAAAATCTGCAGCAGGCGTCCGGCGAAGTCCGACTCGGTGAACAGGGCCGGCAGGTAACTCAGGTAAGAACTCGCGGCACCCTCAGCGGGGAGTGCGGGATACCTCGCGCGGGGAGGCTGCAGGGGCACGAAGCGCAGGTCATCGAGTGACTCGGGGGGCAGCGGATCGGCACTGTGAAGGGAGGCAGGCACATGCTGCACCAGCGTGTAGGTGATCACGTACGGCCCGACCTGCAGTACTGCGCCGTCATCCAGGACCTGCGGCTGGTGAGGCGTCAGGCGTTTTCCCGACAAGAAGGTGTCCCCCGCGCCAAGGTCGGTGATGATGACCTGATCCTGCAGACGCCGCACTTCGGCGTGCCGGATCGCCACCGAGGGATGGGGCAGGGCGAGGCCGTTGTCAGGGGTGCGCCCGATCGAGAGCAGGTTCATGTCCAGCGCGAGCATCTTGACGGTCTCACCCTGCAGCTGCACGAACAGCTGACCGCTCATACCCGCTCCGAAAGGGCTGGTCCCATGCCGGAAGCAGTTCGAATTGCCTCGTGTCCGCAGACCCCTGCGGACACGAAGATGATCGCGCCCGCAGGCGGTGCGGCGTTGAAGTGAAGTCGCGTCACCTCGGTCACTCCACCAGGACCGTGTGCTGATCGGAAACGATCAGGCCCTGCGGGGGCAGCGGCAGCTGACCTGCGGCTGGCTGGCGCGACTCGGGTTGCCCGGGCTGGGTCAGGAACAACTGCACGTCCTCGACGAAGTCCACTCCGAAAATCGAGCGCAGCAGGCTGTACAGTTCAGCCACCGCCAGTGAGCGCCCGAATTCCCAGCCGCGCCCGCTGGCACCCAGGTGCGGATTGAGATAGCGGTAGAGCGCTTCTTCGGCCTGACGCTTGACGTCCGCGCGCAATCCCCGCGAAGCGCCGCTCGGGACACGCAGCAGGCTGTGCACGGATACCCAGAACAGCTGCGGAGAGCGCACCTCCAGCGAAGTGCCCACCAGACGGCGCTCGTCGAGAAAGCTCTGCACGCTGGCGCGCAGTTCGGCCGACAGGGTCAGCAGATCGGGCGCGATGCGCCCGGCGGGAACCTCGATGCGGGGCAGCACCACGACGCTCACCTGTCCGGGCTGCACGTCGAGCGCACGAATCTGACCCGGATAACCCACCCCGCTCGTCTGGGAAGCGTGGTGCGGCGTCACGCAGCGGGCGCGCGCTACTCCTTCGACCTGCTGGGCCAGAAATTCGAAGTCGTCGGCGGTCACGGCGCGGGTGCGGGTGCGCAGCACGCGCGGCACTTTGATCATGGCGTCTTCGAGGCTCTGGGCGTTGCGTCCCCCCAGGGCACGCGCGTGGTTCACCACGCGCGCCACGTAAGGAATCGAGGATTTCAGCACCGAGATGGCCTGCGCCGGGACGTTGCCGATCACCCCCCCGCTGTAGCAATAGCGCTGCATGCGCAGCGTCGCGCCTTTGGGCGGCACCGCGCCAAAACGGTAGACCGTACCGTCGGGTTGCAGCAGGGCCGGGGCGAAAGTGATGGTGCCGTCGCTGTAATCGAGCTTGAAGTGGTGATCCTCAGGACCACTGTCCGCGAAGTCTGCCACGCTGTGCCAGGAAACATTGCCCTCGCCGGGCAGCTCGCTCACCACGACGTCCGTTTCAGGATCGAGCCACAGCACCGGGCTGTAGAGCAGCTTGAACGACTGCCCGGGCGTGCCGTCGCTGCGGCCCAGCACTTCGCCCTGGACCACGATCGAGTGGCGCGCCGTGACGGTGGCACCGCGCGCTTCGATGCGCAGTCCTTCGATGTCCGGCGAGACTTTGTATCCAGCATAATTCTGCTCGCTCGTCAGACGGCAACGCAGCCAGAAGCCACGCTGACCGAAGAATTCCTCCTCGGCCATGCCGGGCAGGCGCACGATCACCTCTCCTGAGACGTTGAATGCGGCCGTGCCGTCATATTCCACCGTGCAGGCCACCCAGCGGTTGAGTCCACCCTGCCAGGCTTCCCACACGAACGGGGGCTCTTTGGGATTCACGCCCGCACCGCCGGCCACTTCGCAGGCCATGACCACGGCGAGCACGTGCTGGCTGTGATCGTCAGCGAACGACAGGTAAAAGGCGTCACCCGCACGAGGCTCGGGCGAAAACACCGGTGCCTTGTAGCCCAGCACACCCAGCCGCGTCAGATCATGAATGGTGGTGGCCGCGCCCTCACCGTGCAGCGCGTTGGCAGTGAAGGCACCGGTCAGACGTGGTACGCGAATGGTCAGAACCTGCTCGGTCAAGTACACGATGGCGTCAGACACCTCGGTGCGCACCGTGGCCACCTCGGTTCCTGCCGGAATGACCAGCGGGCGCTCCTGAGGTGCCGAGAGATAAAAAGTGACCGGCGCGACGGCCGCGCGCGGTGGATCGAGCGCCACGCCGACCATTTCGAGAAACTTGATGAACATCTTGTCGGGCACCTGGTTGACGCGGTGCAGCAACAGATCGGTCATCCAGGCGAACACCTCGATCAGGGCGATGCCCGGGTCAGAGGTATGGTGATCGGTCCATTCCGGGCAGTATTGCGGAATCAGTTGCTTGGCCTGCGCGACGATGTCGTCGAAGCGGCGGTCATCCAGGTTCACGGTGGGCAGCGGCATACTTACCTCATCACGGCTTCGGTGGGCAGACGGTCGAACGGAAAAACCAGGGCGTGCTCGGTCTGCTGGGCGCGCAGACGGTAGCGGATGTCGAGCACGATGCGCTCGGGATGGTCGTCATCTGCCCGGGCACTCACCTGAAGCACCTCGATGCGGCTTTCCCAGGTCCGCAACGCCTCGTCCACATAAAAGGACGCCAGACCGAGCGTGCTCGCGTCGTTGGGCGCGAAGAGCAGGTCGTGAATCTGACAACCGAAGTCCGGGCGCATCACCCGCTGTCCTTTGGGGGTCATGAGGATCATCAGGATGGACTGTTCCACCGCGCGTTCTCCGTGCACCATCGCGATGCGGCCCCGTGCGTTTACCCCGACCGGAAAAGCCCAGCCAACTCCCAAATGATCGCTCAACACCGACACGCTCCGCTTCCTTGAAGTCTCGCCCTGCCGCTTGGCGCGACAAAGCAGCCCACGGCCGCTCACGGTTGGCGTGGGTTTCATCGCGCTGTAGCGCTGATTTCAACCTAGCAAAAGCCTTCCGGGGACCCGTGCAAAAATGACCAGGCCACCGGAAACCCGGCCCAGACGTCCTCACGGACAGCCGAGCACGCTCCTTCCGTTCGGCGTTGACTGCTTCGCTCAGTCAGCCAGGCCACCCTGGTATTCCCCGTTGAACTTCGCGCGCCGTCGGGTTGGCGCTTTACAGTACTCGCGTGACCGACGCATCCCGAACGGAAAGCTGGCTGGACGATGCCCGCCTGTCAGGGCAGGTGGCCTTTATCGCTGAGATCGACCGTCTGAAAGGCGTGCTGCGCCATACCCTCACCCTTGACGGGGCCCGTCGGGAAAACAGCGCCGAACACAGCTGGCACATCAGCATGTTCGCGATGCTGATGCACGAATACACGCCGGAACCCAGACCCGACCTCGCCCGGGTCATTCAGCTGCTGTTGCTGCACGACATCGTGGAAATCGACGCCGGTGACACCTTCGCGTACGACACGGCCGGCTACGCCGACAAAGAGGAACGCGAGCAGGCTGCGGCAAGGCGACTCTTCGGCCTGCTTCCCACAGGGCAGCGTGACCGCTGGACTGCCCTGTGGAGGGAGTTCGAGGAGGGGGTCACGCCCGAGGCCCAGTACGCGAACGCGGTGGACCGTCTGCTGCCGCTCGTGCAGAACTACTACAGCGGGGGCGTGAGCTGGGTGCGCAACGGCATCACCCATTCCCAGGTGGTACGGCGGATCGCTCCGGTGGCGGCCACCTCGCCGGTGATGTGGTCATTCGCGCTGGAGCTGCTGGACCGGGCCGTAGACAGAGGACTGCTGCGCGACGACCGGTCGCACTGACAAAAACGCTGTGCCGATTGTTCCTGACCTCGGGTTCCTGACCTGGAGACGTCCGTGCCCGACCCGTTCACTGCGAACGCAAGACCGCCAGAGGCTGAGGGCTGGACGTGCCGCCCGCCGGCACGTCCAGCCCTTTCTGAATCCGTTATTTTTCGTCGCGCCCGTGGACCTGGGCGGGTGGGTGGGTCGCCTCGACGGCCGTAAAGGCTTCGAGGATGTTGTATTTGTGCTTCGCGCCTTGCGGCACCACCCAGGAGTCGCCCGGCTCCAGCACGACCGTCGAACCCTCGACGTGCAGTTCCGCACGACCCGAAATCACGAAACCGACTGTTTCGTAGTCCCGCGCGTGCAGATCGTTGTCAGAGCCCTGCTCGTTTTCCCACAGGCGCATCGACATGGCCTTGCCACTGGCAAGGTACTTCTGCCCCATGGCTCCTTTGGGCGAGTGGTGTGAATTGACTTTGATGACGGTGGTGTCCGGCATACGCTCCTCCTCGTGCACCCTCACGGTAGGAAGTGATTGCCAGACTCACGGTCAAAACAGGTTAAGTTCGGCTTATCAATCCTGCAGACCGCAGTTCGTCATACAAGACGCCCGGCGCAGCGACGGAACCGGACGTTCCTCCGGTCAGTCGGCGGCCTGGGCGAAGGTAATGGATGAAGCTGTCAGCGCCTGCATCGCCTGTGAGGTCGCGCGCCCCGAGGTGCTCAGCGCAAAGTGACCGCGCAGGTAGAGGGCTTCAAGTGCTTCGCAGCCCAGCACGCGCCGTATCCGGTCGATGTGCACTTCGGCCTTTTCATGCGTCGTGACCACCAATACACGGTCGACGGTATTGGGAACCCAGTGGCAGGTCAGCGTATCGATCATCAGAACCTCCAGGCTTTCAGGACATGGCACACGGAAGCGTACGGGCTTTCCGCTGACGCCCCCTGTGCATGCCTCCTCGGCATCCCATTCCTCGGGTGGACACCCTCAGGAACCGGCCCCGGCAGAAATGAGTGCAGGAAGCGTTTCCACTGCGTTCATCTGCTGTTTAGCGTCAAGCGCACTCGTTTGCCGCTAAACAGCGCTGCACGCGCAATCGGGCGCGTCGTCGCGTCGAGGTGGTCCGGCGCAAAAAGCAAGACCCGTTCACCTTGCTCCAATGCCTCCTATTTTTGTGCCATCTATAAGTTGAGCAGGAGGACACCCATGAAACTATCGACCATCCTGTACGCCCTCGGCTTTATCTCCATTACCGCGTCGGCCGCGTCTTACCTGACGGGCAAGACCAAGACGGGCACCGAAGGCCAGCACACCGGGCTGTTCGTCGGCGAGTGGCCCCCGACCTTCTTTATTCTCGGCAAGATTGTCGAGGACCGCGAGCGTCAAGGCGACCTTTAAACGTCCGCTGAACGATGACACGGGACGGCCCACGGGCCGTCCCGTCCTTACTTTGTATTGCCACCCTTGGGCTTTCAGGAGTGTGTCAGGGCTGGTCGTGGAAGAGTGCCTGTCCGCCGATCAGAAAAGTCCGAATCGTTCCCACGAGGTACAGGCTTCCCGTCACCAGCAGCCGCTCACCTCGGGGAGTCAGCCGAACCGCCCGCTTCAGGGCCTGTCGTGGATCGTTCTCCGCGTGTCCGGCGTAGGCGGCTGCCAGCTCGGCGGGCGACGCTGCACCCTCACCCGGGCAGGTGAACACCCGCTCACGGGCGAGCGGGCTCAACTCGGTCAGCATGTCCGCGACCGCCTTGCGGCCAAAGGCGCCAAACAGCAGGGTATGCACGCTCCCGACCGCAGCAGCCAGCGCCCGAGCCGCGTGCGGATTGTGAGCTCCATCCAGCCACACTTCACGCCCCTGAACCTCGAAGCGCTCCAGCCGTCCGGGGTGCGTGGCGCTCAGGGCGACTTTCTCTCCCGCCTCAAAGCCCAGCAGCCGCAGCGTCGCCAGGGCCAGCCGGGCGTTGTCCGCCTGATGCGCGCCCCGCAGTCGCGGCGGAGCGGGCAGAAAGAACAGCTGTGGGTGTGATTGGGGGGTCAACAGCGGCGCGCCGCGCAGGGCGGCCACCTCACGAATCACGGCGAGGGCTTCCCCGGTTGCGGTGGTCAGCAGGGGCACGCCAGGTCGCGCGGCGCCGGCCTTGTCCCGGGCGATCGCGGCAATGGTCGGACCCAGGGTCGCGGTGTGGTCCAGGGCGACGTTGGTGAGCAGCACCGCACGCACGTGACCCAGGGCGTGGGTCGCGTCGCTCTGCCCGCCCACGCCAGCCTCGACGACCGCGGTCGTCACGCCGAAACGCGCGAACGTGCTGACGGCCAGAGCCAGGGCCAGATCAAAAAAAGGCTCACCCGGAGCGTGCTGCCGCGCCCACTGAACGAAGACCGCGGTGTCTTCTGCCGAAATTTCCTGACCGTTCACCCGTATCCGCTCCTCGAAGCGCTCCAGGTGCGGGGAGGTAAAGCGCCCCACGCGCTCTCCGGCGGCCAGCAGGCCTGCTTCGAGCATCGCGCAGGTCGAACCCTTACCGTTTGTGCCCACCACACGGATGGTGTCAAACGCTTTGTCGGGTGCGCCCAGGGCGTCGAGCAACGCACGGGAACGCGCCGGGTCACGAGGCGCGCCCGCGCGTGTCCTGTGAAAAAGCCATTCGTGAGGCGTGGTCATGGGTTAAAAGTGCCGACAGGGTCTGCGCTGTTTGGTCCTGGGGCCGGTGGACCCCGCGGCCCCTTATGATAGGTCGCGTGAGAAGTGCTTTGGAAACTTCGGCTCAGGTCGGCGTCGTGATGGGCAGCCGCAGCGATTTTGAAACCCTGCAGGGGGCTCTGGAGGTGCTGCGCGAACTCGGTGTGGGCTTCGAGGTCCGGGTACTCTCGGCGCACCGCACCCCGGCACTGCTGCAAAGCTACGCAGCGCGTGCCGAGCGGCTGAATTTACGTGCGATCATCGCGGGCGCCGGCGGCGCCGCGCACCTGCCGGGCATGCTGGCCGCCTTTACCCGGGTGCCGGTGCTGGGCGTGCCCGTGCAGTCCAGGGCGCTCAGCGGACTCGACTCGCTGCTGTCGATCGTGCAGATGCCGGCCGGCGTGCCCGTGGCCACTTTCGCCATCGGCACGGCGGGGGCGCGCAACGCCGCGCTGTTCGCGGCGGCCATGCTCGCCGCCGAGGACGCGCAGGTGCGCGAGCAGCTGAACGCGTACCGGGCCCGCCAGACGGACGCGGTCCTGGCGGAGCCTTTCTTCGAGGGTTACCCCGAGGCGGGCGAGGCGTGAAGCGCACCGTCGGGATTCTGGGGGGCGGGCAGCTGGCCCAGATGCTCGCGCTGGCCGGTGTACCGCTGGGCGTTCAGACGCAAATCCTCGAGCCGTCGCACCAGGCACCCGCACGGCTCGCCGCCCTTCACCTGGCCGCCGACTACACCGACCAAGAGGCGCTGGAGACGCTGGCGCAGTGTGACGTGGTGACACTGGAATTCGAGAACGTGCCAGTGCAGGCCCTGACTTACCTGAACGGCCAAGTACCCGTTCGTCCGGCCCCCGAGATTCTGGAGCGCTCCCGCCACCGTGTGCGTGAAAAACAGGCGCTGCAGGCACTGGGGCTCGAAACGGCACCCTTCTGGCCGCTGCATGACGTGCAGCAGGCCGAGGAGGCGCTGTTGGCCGTGGGCGGCGAGGGAATCCTCAAGACTGCCGAACTGGGCTACGACGGCAAGGGTCAGCACCGGGTTCGCTCGGCTGGAGAGCTGCGACAGGCCTTGGCGGATCTGAACGCCGAGTGCGTACTGGAAGGCGTCGTGCCCTTTGTACGCGAAGTCAGTCTGGCCGTGGCGCGCAATCCGGCGGGAGAACTCGCTTTTGGTGGTTTGATCGAAAACGAACACCAAGGCGGCATTCTGCGCCGCTCGGTCTTTCCGGCCGCCTCCAGCGCCGACACCGCCCGTCGTGCCCGCGAGATGGCCGCCACGGCCGCGCAGGCCTGGCAGCTCGAAGGGCTGCTCACCTTCGAGTTTTTCGAGCTCGAAGGCGGAAAGCTGCTGGTGAACGAGATCGCGCCGCGCGTTCACAACAGCGGCCACCTGACCCAGAACGGCGGGGGGATCAGCCAGTTCGAGGCGCAGTTGCGCGCAGTGCTGGATTTGCCGCTGCAGGATTTCGCACCGCTGAGGCCGTGCGCCATGGTGAACCTGCTCGGCTGGAGCGCAAAAGCGCCGGACTGGCAGGCACTCCTGCGTGAAGAAGGCGCGCACCTGCACCTCTACCACAAGGACAACGTGCCAGGACGCAAGCTGGGGCACGTGAACGTGGTGGGTGACACGCGCGAGCTGGTGCTGCAGCGCGCCGCGCGGATTGAAGCGCTGCTCGGGACCGAATGACACGGCCGATCACGCGAAGCACCCTTCTGCTCACGCCGGGCTCGCTATGATACACGGTGATGTCCGCTTCTGACCGCGCGCCGCTGCTTGCCCTGGGTGACCTCGCCTGGGATGTTCTCGCCAAACCCGACACCCTGCTGCTGCCGGGCGGCGACACCACCGGGCAGTTGGAACTGTCCGGCGGCGGCAGCGCCGCGAACCTCGCGGTATGGTCCGCGCGCGTCGGGTACCCGACCGGCTTCAGCGGCAAGATCGGGCAGGACCGCTTCGGTCAGCTGGCCGTGCTGGACCTCGAAGCCGAAGGCGTCACGCCTCATATCGTGACGACCGACGAGCACCCCACCGGGGTGATTCTCGCCCTGATCGATCACACCGGTCAGCGCGCAATGCTTTCCGGTCAGGGTGCCGACTGGTACCTGCAACCGTGGGAACTGCCCACCGAAGCGCTGCAAACGGCACGGCACGTGCACCTGACGGCCTGGAGCCTGTTTTCAGATCCGCCACGCGGTGCGGCCCTGCACGCCGCCCAGCTGGCCAAGGCAGCGGGCGCGACGGTGTCGCTCGATCCGGGCAGCTTCCAGATGATTCAGCAGTTCGGACGTGACAGCTTTCTGCACCTGATGGACCAGATTCCTTTCGATTTGCTGCTGCCCAACGCTGACGAAGCGCGCGCCATCAGCGGTGAGAGCGAGCCGCACGCCATGCTGGGATGGCTGCGTGAGCGCTTTGCCCAGGCAGAAGTGGCCCTCAAGCTCGACGCGCAAGGTGCGCTGCTGGGCCTCCGGGAGGGAGCGCCAATCCACGTGCCCGCCACGCGCGATCACGTGATCGACGCGACAGGAGCCGGTGACGCGTTTGGTGGCGCCTACCTGGGGCACCTGCTGCGTTTCGGCGATCCACTGGCAGCGGCCCGCTGCGCGACGGACGTGGCCGGTTGGGTGGTCAGCCGCTTCGGCGCGCGCGCACCGATCGACGAGGATCTGCGTGGCCGTCTCGCGCGCCACGAGATGGTGGCGCAAGGCAGCCACGCCAAGCCGGAGTGGCGAGAATGAAGCTGCTGGGCCGCCTTGTGCTGGTGTTTTTTGCGCTGCTGCTGCTGGCGGGCGGCGCCGTGGGCTTCTACGTGCATAATCTGACCCGCCCGGCGGGAGGCGCGAACACCACCCTGGAAGTCAAACCCGGCGCCAGCCTCGCGCGGGTCGCAGCCGAGTTGCAGCAGCGCGGCATCGTCAAGTCGGCAGACGCCCTGCGCGCCATCATGCGCTTTCGTGGCAGCGCCGCGAACTTGCGCGATGGGCTGTACGACTTTACAGGGGACATGAGCGCCTTCGAGGTGGCCGACACCCTCGCCCGGCCTGGTCGGCCCCGCATCGTGACCGTCACGATTCCCGAAGGCAAACGCCTGAAAGACCTGCCAGGCATCATCGAAAAAGCAGGACTTGGCAGCGCCCAAGCGCTGCGCACGGCACTGAACGACGTCAAGGCAAGCCCGTACGCCCGGAAGTCGCTGGAGGGCTTCCTGTATCCCGCGACTTACCCCTTCCGACCCGAAGCGAGCCCACAGGAAATCGTCCGGGCCCTGACTGAACGCATGAACCGCGAATTCACGCCCGAACGCATCGAGAAAGCCACAAAGCTGGGTCTGGACGTGTACGGCTGGGTGACGCTGGCCAGCATGGTGCAGGCCGAGGCCGGCCACTCCGGAGAGATGGCCCTGATTGCCGGCGTGTTTCTCAACCGGCTGGAGTTGCGCATGACCCTGGGATCCGACCCGACCGTGGCGTACGGCCTCGGCAAGGACTTGCCGCAGCTCAACCGCTATGAGGGCGACTTCACCCGCGATACGCCCTACAACACCTACACTCGTGCCGGTTTGCCTCAGGGCCCTATCAACAATCCCGGTCAGGAAGCGCTGCTCGCCGTCCTGAATCCCCAGCGCAGCGTGAACGGCAAAGACGCGCTGTACTTCCTGCACGGCAAAAAAGGCGAATTCCGCGTCAATGCCACGTACGCGGCCCACCTGCGCGATATCGCCCAGTACCGCTGAAGCCATACCGCCGAACGCCGTTCAAGCCGCCTGGCACGGCCAAGCAGAAGGGCGACCTTTCCCAGGAGGAACCATCTAACATGCAGGCCGCCCCGACCAAAGCCTCCCTGCGCGTCTGGGCCAAGGCACGACGCGCCGGGCTTCCCGATGTCTCTCCCCTCCTGACCGCCCACCTGGCGGCGTGGCTGCGGTCGCGCAACATCCGTCGGGTTCTGGCTTACCGGGCTTTTGGCGGTGAACCCAGCGTGGACGCGCTGGCCTCAGGGTTCGAACTGTTTACCACCCGCGCCCGGTGGCGCCCCGCACCGCACCTCACCCTGCATCCCTGGGCAAGTGCCACGCAGCGGGGCAAGCTCGGTATTCTGGAGCCCCCGCCACACGCGCCACAGGTACCGCACCAGGACATCGAAGCGGTGCTGGTGCCCGGCCTGGCGTTCGATGTGTACGGAGTGCGCCTGGGGTACGGCGGTGGATTTTATGACCGCCTGCTGCCAGCGCTCCGCGTGCCCCTGATCGGCGTGACCGGCTCGGCCTTGCTGCTGCCCGAACTTCCAGGCGAGACGCATGACGTGCGCATGCACTTCATTGCCACCGAACAGGGCGTGCAGCCTGCACGCGATAAAAGTAGCGCCGGAATGCCTTGAGCGCTTGAGGCGCCTTCAGGAACCGGGGTTCGCGCCGCACATGGACGTCGCTCGCCGTGTGGATAGACCATAAGGTCAGGCAGGAATGTCAGTTCTGCGCGTCCTCGTGGCAGCTCGCGCACACCCCATGAAACTCCAGCACCACCTCGGTCAGGCGAAATCCGGCAGGAAGCTGAGCGCTCGTCAGCGGAGGAGGCGCGGCACAGTCCACGTCGAAAATCGCGCCGCATGACCGGCAGACCACATGGTGATGGTCGGTGTGCTTGTAGTCATAACGGGCCCGCTCACCGGCCCGTTCGATGGTGGTAATGACCCCTTCGCGCGCCAGGGCGTCCAAAGCGCGGTAGACGGTGCCAAGGCTGACGTTGGGCACCACCGTGCGAACTTCCTGAAAAATCCAGGCGGCGTCCGGATGGGTGCGGGTCTGGCGCAACACATCGAGCACCGCCTGGCGCTGCCGGGTGTGACGCGTGATTTTCACGTCCTCAGGATAGCAAAGGGCGTAAAAGCGAAGCTGACCGCTTCTCATCAGCCGACATCAGCAGGCTCAGCTTTCGGCGATCAGGTCGTCCATCAGGCGGTCGAGGCGCTCGTCGTGTTTCTGGCGCGCCGGGTCGGCGTCGTACCAGGCCATGATTTCCTCGGCGCCACGCGCGAAGGGAATGACCGCCCGGTATTCCGGCACCACCCGCTTGATCTTGGTGTTGTCGAAGATCATGCTGTGCGCCTTGTCGCCCAGCAGACCCGCACCCCACTCGGGGTCGGCGGCGGCGATACGGGCGGAGGGCACGTGCACGATCTGCACGGTCGTGCCCGCTGCCCGGGCGACCGTCTCGAAAATCTGGTTCCAGGTCAGCAGCTCGTCGGAGGTGATGTGAAAGGTATCTCCAAGGGCGTGCGGATTGCCGAGCAGCCCCACGAATCCGAGCGCAAAATCCCGGTGGTGCGTGAGCACCCACAGTGAGGTGCCGTCGCCGTGCACGATGACCTTCTTGCCCTGCCGCATGCGCCGCACGACCGTATAACCGCCATCCATCGGCAGGAGCGTCTGGTCGTAGGTGTGCGAGGGCCGCACGATGGTGATCGGAAAATTCTGTTCGCGGTAAGCACGCATCAGGCGTTCCTCGCAGGCGATCTTGTTGCGCGAGTACTGCCAGAAAGGATTGATCAGCGGAGTCGATTCCGTCACGGGCAGATGCACGGGCGGCGTCTGATACGCCGAAGCGGAGCTGATGAACACGTACTGCCCCGTGCGCCCCTCGAAAAGCGCCAGATCGGTCTCGACGTGCTCGGGTGTGAAGGCGACCCAGTTCACCACCGCGTCAAAAGTGTGCTCACCCAGCGCGGCGCGGGCCGACTCGGGATCACGAATATCGCCTTGCAGCACCCGCGCCCCTTCTGGGACGGGCCTCAGCGAAGTCTGGCCACGATGGAGCAAATACAGCTCGATTCCGCGTGAAAGGGCCAGTTCTGTGCAGGCCGAGCTGATGATGCCGGTACCACCGATGAACAAGACCTTCATGACATCCTCCTGTCGTGCGCCTTCTTGCTGAGTTTCCAGTCAGTCAGATCATTCCAGTGTCCGCAACGCTTCCCTGATCTTCTCGGTCAGCTCGGCCACTTTGCCTTCCGGCGCGATGGGCGGTCCGAAGCGCACGAACCAGCGCCGTTTGGCGCGGTCATAGCGCACGCTGGCCGGCACGATGGGCGCCTTGCCCTTGAGGGCGATCAGGGCCGCGCCTCCCTGCAAAGCCGTGCCACCCCGCGTGCCCTGCGGAAAGATTCCCAGCGCCCCTTCGGCCTGCAGGATGCGCAGGGCCGTGCGAATGGCGCCGACATCGTTGCCGGTGCGGTCGACTGGAAAGCTGCCACCGGTGCCGATCACGAAGCCCAGAAAGGGGTTGTCGAACAGCTCTTTTTTGGCCATGTACTGAATACGCCGACCACGAGGCATGGCGTGCGAAATGGCGAACGGGTCGAGCGACAGGGTGTGACTCCCGGCGATGACCACCCGGCCCTGCCGGGGAATATGTTCGCGGCCTTCGACGTTGAGGCCTCCGCCCAGCAGGATCGGAATGCCGGTGGCCAGCTGCACCAGTTCGTACATGACCGGATTGATCCGCTTGGTGTTGGACGCCGCCTGTCCTTGGGTGGCCTTTTTGGGTCTGGTCATGCAGGTACCGCTTTCAGAATGCACGAAACGACTTCGTCGAGGCTCAGGTTGCTGGTATCGAGCAGCAGCGCGTCCGGCGCCGGACGTGACTGCGCGGCGTCGTGACGGTCGCGCTCGCGCAGCGCGGCTTCTACGGCGTCGACGTCCCCGGTGCGCTCCCCGGCACGCCGCTCGGCCCGTACGCGCGCCGAGGCGGTGAGGTAGAACTTGACACTTGCCTGCGGAAAGACTGCCGTGCCCATGTCACGCCCTTCAACCACGAAGGGTTCAGGCAGCGCCCGCAACTGCTCATTCACCCAGGCCCTCAATTGGGAGTGCTGGGCGACGCGCGAAACGGCCGCGTCGACTTCGGCAGTGTGCAGTTCGTGCGTGAGGTCTTCTCCTTCGCACCACACCTCGTTGCCCTGAGCGTACGGACGCAGCTCCAGGGCATGCGAGTCGAGCAGCCGCAGCAGCGCCTCCTGGTCCTGCGTCGGTACGTCGTGCTTGAGGGCCAGCCGCGCCACGGCGCGGTAGAGCAGGCCGCTGCTCACGAACGGCAGATTCAGTTGCTGGGCGACGCGGGCAGCCACGCTGGATTTTCCGCTGGCGGCCACGCCGTCAATCGTCACGATCACGAGCACGATTGTAGTGCGTTTCGGGCCGTTCGGAGTGCCCTTCCCGAGAGCAGCTCATGGGAGCGGGGCGAGCTTTTCATGCCGTGCGCGCTAGACTGCTCGGGTGAGAAAATTTCTGTTGATCGCCTTGTTGCCCGCGCTGTTGCTCGGCTGCAAGGACCGCGACACGACGGGCGCCACCGGCACCACGGAAAGCAGCACCGAGAGCACCTCGGCACCGGCAGAGGGCAACCAGGACACCGGAACGGCAACAGCCTCCGACAGCGCAGAGGGCGCTGCTTCCGCCCAGGGCGCGAATTCACAGGCGTCCGCTCCGGCCAGCAGCGCGACTCCCCCGGCAGCCGGGGTGCCCCAGGGATACACGCGCGTTCCCGACCTCAGCGAGCAGCCGAAGCGTGATTTCAAGGAAGAACCTGACTTTCAGCTCGAAGAAGGACAGGACTACGCGGCAGTCGTGAACACCAACCGTGGCCAGATGGTCATCGACCTGCACGAGGACGTGCCGACCACCGTCAATTCCTTTGTGTGGCTGGCGCGTCATAAGTTTTACGACGGCCTGGCCTTTCACCGGGTGATCGAGGGCTTCGTGGTGCAGGGTGGCGACCCCAACACGCTCAAGAACGAGCGCAATGCCTGGGGGACGGGCGGACCGGGTTACAGCATTCCGCTGGAAATCCGGCGCAAGTACAACTTCGACGAGAAAGGTGTGCTGGGCATGGCCCGCTCGCAGGACCCCAACTCGGGCGGCAGCCAGTTCTACATCACCCTGGCGCCCGCTCCGAACCTCGACGGGCAGTACACGGTGTTCGGCAAGGTCGTGCAGGGCCTGGACGTGCTCGACCAGATCAAGAAGTACGAGGCGCCCGCCGAAGGTGAAGTCGACCGGATGCAGAGCGTCTACATCGTCACCAAAAACAAGTAATCCTGCGCCAGAAGCCGCCGGTCATAACCGGCGGCTTCACTTGTTGTGCATGACGCGCGGCGTCTTGTGCGTTAAGGTTGACACGATGAGCGACTACACCATTCCCGAAGGTTATCAACTGACGCCCTTTCTGAGCGAAGAACGCCAGACGCGTTTCGCCAGCGCGCCTGAACTCGGTCAGGGTATCCAGCCCGGCAAGGCCTACCTCGCAATTTTCGAAACGAACAAGGGCCGGCTGGTGATGGAGCTCACCCCAGACCAGACGCCGGTCACCGTGAACAGCTTCGTTTACCTGATTCGTCATCATTACTACGACGGCATCGTCTTTCACCGGGTCATTCATGACTTCATGGCACAGACGGGCGACCCGACCGGCACTGGCACGGGCGGTCCCGGCTACCGTTTCGAGGACGAGTTCACCCGCGAGCTGCGCCACGACCAGAAGGGCGTGCTCAGCATGGCCAACGCCGGTCCGCGGACCAACGGCTCGCAGCTGTTCATTACCTTCGGCCCGACTCCACACCTCGACGGTCGTCATACGGTGTTCGGCCGCGTCATCGAGGGTCTGGACATTCTCGACAAGCTCACGCGTATTCAGCCGGGCTACCCTGGCACTCCTGACCGAATCGAACGCGCCTACGTGGTTGAAAAGAACAGCTGAACTTTCACGAGGAAAGCAGGAGGAACGCGCGTTCCTCCTGCTTTCCTCGTCCTTCGGTTTATCCGCCGCGCTGCAAAAACAGCTCCAGAATCTGCACGGCGGCCGCCTCATCGAGGTCCTGCGCGCCCAGCTCGCGTGCACGTCGTGTCGTGAAGCGCTCGTCCTGGTAGTACACGCGCACGCCCGCCTTGACCAGATCGTAACCGAACGAACGCACGCGCTGCGCGACCGGTGAAGGCTGCCCGTCCGTGCGCAGCGGCAAGCCCAGTACGAGTGCCTCGGCTCCCTCGGCCCGCATGCGGGCCAGCACCGCGTTGATATCGCGGGCGTGCTTCTTGCGCTCCAGCGAGCCACGTCCGAAGGCCAGGTTCCCGACGTTCACCGCAAAGCCGATGCGATTTTTGCTGACATCGAGGGCCAGCAGCTTTTGCGGCGTGGAATCGGTCACCTGTTCATTCTAGAGCCCCAGCAGCCCGGCGATGGCCTGCGCTCCCTCGGTGATGCCGTCCGCGGCGGGCAGCTCCACGCCCGCACCGGCAAACGGCACGCGGGCGTGGGTATGGGTCTTGATGCCCAGATTCTCGAAGTTGCCGTGGTCAGACGTGACGACCAGCCGTGCTCCGGTCTGCGACAGGCCTTCGAGCAACGCGTCCAGGCGCGTCAGGTAGGCGCGGGCGGCCGCGTGCAGTTCGGATCGCTCGCCCGGCCCGCCGGCGTGGCCCAGAAAGTCCGAAAACCACAAGTCGAGAATCAGCAGGTCGGCCTGCAGTGCCGCGTGGCCGAGCGCTTCGCCGAGCGTACGGAGGTGGTCGAGGCCGGTCGTCGGCGCGTGCGGTGCTTCGAAGGTTAATCCCAGGGTCGGCGCAACGAGCGGAAACCCGGCCGGATTGAGCGTCCGACCGGCCTGCAGCACGCTCCACGGAAAACATCCGTACGGGTTGCGCGTGGGGGGGCGGGTCCGCTCGAAGTACGCGGAAGGATAAAAATTAAGCAGTTCGGTCCGCCCGCCCGCCCGCGTCAGACGGACGGGCAGGCTGCGCTCCAGCATGGCGCGCAGGGTCGGGCCAGGACGGGGACCGTAATGGCCCTTCATGACCCGGGCGGCGTTTTCACCGGTAAGCCAGCTCGTCTGCCCGGTGGCGGACTGTGGCAGGCCCTCGGTGTGCAGGTGCGCGTCCAAAGCCTGCCCGGCGTCGATCAGGGGTCGCAACGTCGGTAGCGCGGTGTTCCAGGGGCTGTGGTCGGGGGCGTCCAGGGGATGCCCGACTCCATCGAGGGCCAGCCAGATCAGGCCGCTCACGCGCCAGGGACCGAACGGCAAAGAACGAAGGGGCACATGCTTCCAGTGTGCCCCTTCGCGCAACGGGTGTGGTCTACGCCAGGGCGGGCAGCTGGTAGTCCTTGAACTGCTCACGCAGTTCACGCTTCATGAACTTCCCGGTCGAGCCCAGCGGAATGCTCTCCACGAACTCGTAGGCGTCGGGCAGCCACCATTTGGCAAAGCGCGGTTCGAGCCAGGCGTGCAGCTCTTCGGGCGTGACCTCGGCGCCTTCTTTTTTGACGACCACGGCCATGGGACGCTCGTCCCACTTGGGGTGGCCCACGGCGATCACGGCGGCCATCGAGACGGCCGGGTGGGACATCAGGGCATTTTCGAGGTCCACGCTGGAAATCCATTCCCCGCCCGACTTGACCAGGTCCTTGGCGCGGTCGGCAATGGTCATGTAGCCGTATTCGTCGATGGTGGCGATGTCCCCCGTGTCGAACCACTGCGTCCGGCCAAAAGGTCCGTCGAGGTAAATGGTGTTGGCCTCGCTCGCTTCGGCGTTCTGATAGTAATGGCCGCTCACCCAGGGACCGCGCACCAGCAGACGTCCCAGACTGCGCCCATCGTGCGGAAGAAGCTTGCCGTCGTCATCGACGAGGCACAAGTCGACCATGAAAGGCGCGATGCCCTGCTTGGCGCGCAGGCGGTAACCATCGTCGCTTCTGGGATCGACGTGGGTGGGCAGGTGTGAAGCGGTGCCGAACGGGCTCGTTTCGGTCATGCCCCAGGCGTGCAGAATGGTCAGGCCCAGCTGATCGAACGCGCGGATCATGCCCTCGGGCGCCGCGCTGCCGCCCACCACCAGGGCCTTCATGGCGCTCAGGTCGTAGGGCGTTCCGGCTGCCTGGGCACGCTGCAGCTCGCTGAGCAGGCCCAGCCAGATGGTCGGCACCCCCGCCGTGCCGGTGACGCGCTCGTCTTGCATGAACTT
The DNA here is from genome assembly GCF_000317835.1 of Deinococcus peraridilitoris DSM 19664. Lineage (NCBI taxonomy): Bacteria > Thermotogati > Deinococcota > Deinococci > Deinococcales > Deinococcaceae > Deinococcus > Deinococcus peraridilitoris. The sequence continues at coordinate 1,848,833 of NC_019793.1, forward strand.
CGCGAGGGTGGGGCCGTCGCTGAAGACGCTGGCCAGTGCGAGGTTGGCGCCCGTGAGCGGCACCGCCCAAGGGTAACCCCAGGCCATCACGTGAAACATCGGCACCACCGGCAGCACCGTGTCGCTGGGGCTGAGGGTCAGACCGCTGGGCAGACTGACCGCCAGACTGTGCAGCACGGTCGAGCGGTGCGAATACACCACACCTTTGGGATTGCCGGTGGTGCCGCTGGTGTAGCACATGCCAAGCGCGCTGCGCTCGTCGATCTCGGGGTACACGAAGGCGCCTTCGTCCTGCTCGGCGATCCAGCTGTCGTAATCAAGGGTCCCCGGCACGGCCTGCGGAGTCGGGCCCATGATCACGACTTTTTCCAGGGTGGGACAGTGCGGCAAAATGGCCGGCAGCAATCTCGCCAGAACGTTGTCAATCAAGAGCACGCGGTCCTGGGCGTGGTTGATGATGTAGACGATCTGCTCGGGATGCAGGCGGATGTTGACGGTGTGCAGCACCAGCCCGGCCGAGGGCACGCCGAAGTAGGCTTCCAGGTGGCGGTAGGTGTTGGTGCCGATGGTCGCCACCCGGTCACCGCTTTGTAGACCGGCCGCCCGGAGGGCGCCCGCGAGTTGCCGCGCCCGGCGGTACATGTCGCGGTAGGTGTACTGATGGCGTCCCGGCACGGGCTTGCCTTCAGCGTCCACACCGACGGGCAGCAGGGTCGTGACAGTGTTACCCGGAAAGCGGCGGTTCACGTACTCCAGCAGGTACGGCATGTTGAGCTGCACGTCCATCATGGTGCTTTGCATAAAATCCTCCGGCAGGAAAGGGAAAAGGCGACGCGCGAGCGCCTGGGGTGAGCGGATGGGTTGGGGGTATTGTACTCAATCCAAAAGAGTTCGCCCACGCCCCCACTTTCCTCGGCACTGCTCGGGCCTTTCCTCACCCTCGGTACGGCAAAAAAAGCCCCGCACCTGCGGGGCGGGGGTCACTTCTGGACTTCTTCTTCTTTTGTCTTGCTCTTTTTGCCTTTGTAAGGCCCTTTTTCACGCCAGGTGAGCTTCACGGGGATGCCGGGAAGGTCAAGGTCCTCGCGGATGCGGTTGAGCAGGAAGTTTTCGTAGGCGCGCGTCACGAAATCCGCCCGGTTGCAGAAGATCACGAAGTTGGGCGGCGCAGTCTCGACCTGCGTCATGAAGTACATCTTGAGCGGCTTGCCGTTGAAGTTCGGCACCCGCTGCTTGACCTGCCAGATTTCGAGCATCCGGTTGAGGTCGGCGGTGGCGATGCGCGACTGCCACTTGGCGTAGAGCTTCATGGCCTCGGCCAGCATGTCGTGAATACCATAGTCGTTGATGGCGCTCGTATAGGCGCGCGGCGCGAAGTGAATGTGGTTGAGCTTGATGTCGAGGTCGCGGGTGGTGCGCTTGATCTCCTCGTCGGGCACCAGGTCCCACTTGTTGACCACCACGATCACCGGCTTGCCGCTGTCGTACGCCAGGTTGGCGAGCTTGAGTTCGTGGTCGCCGAGTTCTCCGGCGTTCACGACCAGCCAGATGATGTCGCTGCGCTTGATGGCGGCCTCGCTGCGCATCATCGCGTACTCCTCGATGGCGCTGTCGGGCCGCTTGCGAATGCCAGCGGTGTCCACCAGCACGAAACGCTGCCCGGCGTAATCGAAGTCCACGTCGACGCTGTCGCGGGTGGTGCCCGGCTGGTCGGCGACGATCACGCGCTCGCTGCCGGTGATGGCGTTGAGCAGGCTGCTCTTGCCCACATTGGGCCGCCCGATCAGGGAAATCCGGATAGGGGCGATTTCCGAGACGTCCTCGTCGTCCTCGGGCAGGTGCGACACCACACGGTCCATCAGGTCATCGAGACCGCGCGCGTGCTCGGCGCTGACGGGCAGGGGCTCACCAAACCCCAGGCCCCACAGTTCGGCCAGGTAGACATCGTGCTTGAGTGAGTCGATCTTGTTGGCGACCAGCACCACCGGCAGGTTCAGGCGGCGCAGCCAGTCGGCGACCTCGTAATCGGCGGCAGACAGGCCCTCACGCGGATCGCACACGAAGATGACCGCCAGGGCGTCTTCCATGGCCATCTCGGCTTTTTCACGAATGGGCGCTTCCCACTCGTCACCGCTCCACAGGCCCCCGGTGTCCATCAGGACGATGCGGTGGTTCTCGTAGAGCATCACGCCTTCCTTGACGTCGCGGGTGACGCCGGGAAAGTCGGCGACGACCGCTTCGCGGCGTCCGATCAGGCGGTTGAACAGGCTGGATTTTCCGACGTTGGGACGACCGACGATGGCGACTTTATGCATGACACCCCTCCAAGCGCTTCCAGGCGAAGCGGCTGAGGGCCACGGCCGCCCGTGGTCCGGGCACGCCGACATGAACATTGATGGTCATAAGACTCCTTTCGGTGCCGCGCGAGGCCGAGTCGAAGCTTCGCGCGCCGAGGCCGCATCCCTTCAGGGCGCGGCGCTGTTTCGTTGAGTTTTGGCCAAGGCGGGTTCACCTTCCTGGCCGCAGTTTTTCAGTTTACCTCGTTCAGATGATGAAGTGGTGGGGGCCGAAACACCCGTGTTACACTTGAGCCTACCTCGTCTTTGCTGTCCACACGGATAGGAAAAAGCGCGTCCACGACGCCGAAATGCGTTTGAGCGCCTCGGGAATCACAGGAGACATCATGAAAATTACAGAAAACAAAGTGGTTGAGCTGGAATACGTTTTGCGGGTCGGTGGCGAGATCGTGGACGAGAGTGAACCCGGCGAGCCGCTGGTGTACCTGCACGGGCACAGCAACATCATTCCCGGCCTGGAGCGCGCCCTGGAAGGCAAGCAGGTCGGTGATTCACTGCAGGTCACCGTGCCTCCCGAGGAAGGCTACGGCGAGCGCGACGAGGAAAACGTGCAGGTGCTGCCCCGCGAGGACTTCGAGGACGACGTCGAGGTCGGCGCGAGCTACTACGCCCAGAGTGAGGACGGCTCCATCACGCCCCTCACCGTGATCGAAGTGCTGCCCGAGGGCGTGCGCGTGGACTTCAACCCACCCCTGGCCGGAGAAACGCTGGACTTTCAGGTCAGCGTGAAGGGCATCCGCGACGCGACAAGCGAGGAACTCGAGCACGGTCACGTGCACGGCGGTGACCTCGACGAAGAAGAGTAAGCGGTCAGGAGCGCCGGGTGAGGTGTGTCCTCACCCGGCGCTCCTGTTTTGTGTGGCGCTTTACCTGGTGCGCAGTCCGAGCATCAGTCCGGCCACGAAGGCGCCACCAAAGGGCAAGTTGGCGCGCAGGACGTCCAGCAGCCACGCCGAACCCTGCTGGGCACCTTCTTTGAGCCAGGGTTCGGCGATCAGTTGCACCCGGCCCCAGTTGACGCTCAGAAAGCCGAAGTAGGCCAGCAGTTGCACGATTACGAATAATGCGCCCAACGCGAAGATCATGACACGCCCGACTTTCTTGATGGCAAAACCCGCACAGAAGCCCAGCACGCCGCCAATGGACAGATCGGGCAACAGCGGCCGCAGCAGATCGGGAACGGACATTCGCAGCTCAGAATAGAGCAAGCTGCGAACGGAAACTCCACAGCAGCGGCCAGCCGGAGGAAAATCCGGCAGTCACGTTCCCGTGACTGCAATCTGCACGCCGCTGCGCACACAAGTGCGCTCACGTTAACTACACGCGTCGGGTACATTGAAAAGACTGGCCCAGGTGCCGGAACTTTTTTCCCGAGGTGACGTAATGAAAAGCGTGCCGCAAGCCGAGGTTCTGACCCACGAACTGCTCGCCGAACTGCGGGCCGGCGACGAAGGCGCGTGGCACGCTTTTATCAGCACACACGAAGGGCGCATGTACAATTACCTCTTCCGGCTCGAGGGCAACAAGGACGAGGCACTCGACCTCACACAGGAAGTGTTCTACCGGGCGTGGCGCTCGATTGCGACCTTTCGGGCCGGGGAGCGCGTTCTGCCGTGGCTTTATCAGATTGCCCGCAATACCCAGATCGAACGTCACCGCCGCAAGCAGCTTCCACGATTCTCGATCGAGGAAGCGTCCGAGGAGGTGGGCTTCGAGGCAGTGTCTCACCACCGCTCGCCCGTGCAGGCGGCCGAGAGCGTGGACGCGGCCGAGCGTGTTCAGCGCGCCCTGACCGAGCTGCCGCTGGAGTACCGCGAGGCGGTGGTGCTGCGTTTCGTCGAGGACCTCTCGTACGACGAGATTGCGCAGTTGCAAGGTTGCGCGGTGGGCACTGCCAAAAGCCGGGTCTTTCGGGCCAAGGAAATGCTCTCCGGCCTGCTTGGTGGAGTGGTGGATGTGGATTGAGGAAGGTGTGACGCCGTGAACAGCAGCACGCGAAACCTGATGCACAAGGCGCTCGATGGGAAGCTGACGACCGAAGAGCGTCAGGCCCTCGATACGGCTTTGTCACACGGCGACGTGCGTGCCGAGTTCGAACGGCTCAAGCAGGTGCACGCGTCGCTGTACGCGCTGCCGCGCGTCAGTCCGCCACCCTTTCTGGCCCGTGAAATTGCGCAGGAAATCTCACTGCGCGCCGCGCTTGGCGCACACGCCCCCGTGCCCGAAAGCGTCGCTGCCCGCGTAACGGACCGCATCGCCGAGGATACGTATGCGGAAATCGCGGTGACCCTGCAGACCTTGCCGCGCGAGCAGCTGCCCGCCAGCCTGGCTCCCCTGGTGGCGGCGCGCATTCACCGCGCGGCGCGTCATAACCCGGCGCCCCTCGTGCTGGTGGGCGCCCTCGTGGCAGCGTTCGTGGCCCTCACGGTCTCGTTTGCGTGGCCGAACCTCACGGCAGGCGCGACGGTGCTGCGTGAATTGCTGGGTCAGCTCTCTCCGCTGGTATTTCTGGGATTTGCGCTGTTGCTCGTCACGAGTGCACTGGTGACGTGGCGACCGACGCCGGCCGTGCAGCGGGGTGGTTCACTGGCCTTCGTGCTGTCATTGATGCTGGCCCTGCCGTCGGCAGTCGGCCTGTTCGCGGGCCGGGCGGGGCAGGACCTTGTGCGCGTCGGTGGAGACGTGGTGGTGAGCGGCACGGTGAACGGCAACGTGATTGCCATCGGGGGAAATATCATTCTGAAAGCGGGAGCGCGGGTGGCGGGCGAGGCGGTGGCTTTCCTGGGTGACGTGCACCGGTCTCCGCAAGCGAGAGTCAAAGGTCATACCAGCGCCCTGCTGGGAGAAGTCGAGGGCGCCGGCGAGCGTCCGACCGTGAGCAGCAAGCCGCTGCCCGCCCTGGGCACGGCGAGTGCGTTCTTACCGCTGCTCGAGTGGGTCAGCGGCGCGGCATGGCCGCGCATCTACCTCGCGGCCCTCGGCGCCATCACGCTGCTGATGTTCCTGAGCGGCGTTGCTCCGCAGCTGGCGCGCGCACAGCGTCATGCGCCGCTGCGCACGCTGGCGATGGGAACGCTGGCCTTTTCGCTGGCCGTGCCTCCATTGGTCTACGGCGCGCTCAGCGGTTTTCTGGTTCCCGCCTTCATGGGTGGGGCGCTGCTGTTGCTGGCCTTCAGCGTCGGACTGAGCGTCACTTTGTACGACGCCGGACGGCTGATCGTGCGCCGTTTCAAGGTGCCCGAACCGGATGTGCTGGGCGCCGTGCTGGGCCTGAGCCTGTTCGCGGCGTCCATGAGCCTGCCCCCTGTGGCTTTCACCCTGTGGCTGCTGGGAAGCTGCTGGGGCGCAGGCACCTTGCTGCTGGCCCGCCCGCGCCTGGTTGATCAAAGGTAAGGTGCGGCCGCGTCAAAACCGGCAAGCGCTTCGGCGTGAATCTCCCAGTCTCCACTTTCCCGGCGGGCCTGCCCGATTTGCACCAGGCGGTTCAGCTCGGCCTCGACCCGCTGCTGCACCCGACGCAGCGGCATGTCGTCACTTCCCTCGACACCACGCCAGCGAAGAAACGCACGATGGAAAGAAGGAAGTTCGTTCAGCTCGATCTGGCCTTCCAGGACACGCCATGAAATCCACACGCCTGATCCTACGTCGTGTGGTGCCTGAGCGGCTCACGGCCAACCAGCCTTGCCTTCAGGCTCAGCTCATTTCTGGTGCGGATGTTGAAGGCTTCACAGCAAAAAACTCAGCCCACCCTCACACTGTCGATGAGGCCCTTATGTCACGAGCTATCCTGCTTTCACTTCTGCTCTTCGTTTCGAGCGCTGCTCAGGTCAGCGCGTCGAACTCACCTGAGATTGCGCCACCAGGCGTGGATTGTGGCCTTGGTGGACGCGAAGCCTGCGCTGATGATACGCAGGAGCCTGCTGTCCCCTTTTCCATCCGGGTCTGTCTGCTCGAAGGAACCTGCAGACACCGCGAAAACGCCGTGTGAGTGGCACCTGTTTCGCCATGCTGCACCGGACGCTTCGCGGCTGAGGACTACTACCGTTTGGAGACGTCGACTTTTTTGTCGTAGATCAGCGCGAGGCTGACTTCTGGCTGGCGCTTGCCGTCCACGGTGCTTCCGCGGTTGTACGCCAGCAGCACCCCGCCATTCGACAGCTGCTGCAGGCCCAGATTGGCAATGACAGCCGTCCGGGTGCGCAGATTGACATCCTCGATCTGCCAGCTCCAGCCCCTACGGGCGCCCAGACCCAGGTGGTCGTCCTTTGCCGCGACGTTCACCGTACGTGGTCTGGCAGTGAATCCTTCGGCTGTTCTCAGTTCACCGCTGGCCACGTCGAGGCTCAGACCGCGCAGCGCCTCGGCACCCACCCCGCCCTGAAAGGTCACGCGGTTCCCGGTCTTGACCACCAGCAGCCGCACGGTCTTGCCGGTTCGTTCCAGCCGCACCCAGTCAGGCGACAGGCTCCGCTGGTATTCGCCTTCGCTGACACCGAATTTGGGATGCCAGGGTGGTGAGTCCGCTCCGTGCTCGGCTGCATACTCACGAAACCAGCGGGGATCTTGCTGCGAAGCCTGTCGGATGCGTTCCTTGATGGCCATGATCTGCGGATCAGGCGTCCAGACCATCACTTCGGCCACCTGTCCATTGTCGGGCATGAAGGCCAGCAATCGCGCTCGCAGGTCACCCTGGGCCAATGCCAGGCTGAGCAGACCGCCGCACAACAGCGTCGGAAGAAGGCGGGAAAGACGTGGGAACGAGATCATCGTGGCGAGGTTGAGCATACCCGGAGCGCGTGAGAAATCCTGTAGGCGCGTCTATCACGCCTTCAAGCGAGACATCAGGGAAGCGTCAGTTTCTTCTCTGCACCCTAGCGTCTGACAACTGACAGTTTTCTTACCACTCCACTTTCTTACCACTCCACACGGACCGCCCGGCAGAACAAAGTGGGAACTGACTGAACTGTCAGTTCCCACCCGAAATGCGCTGGTCAGGCTTTACCAACGCTGCCGAGCACCCGCATCTTCAGCTCGACCATCTCGGCCATCAGGTCGCGGGCCGGACCGAGAATCTTGCGGGGATCGAATTCCTTGGGGTTTTTCTGCAGCGCTTCACGAATGCCGACCGTCATGGCAAGGCGCAAATCGGTATCGACATTGACCTTGGCGATGCCGTGCTGGGTGGCCTGCTGCAGATCCTCGTCGGCGATGCCGTGTGCCTCACCGATCTCACCGCCCGCGGCGCGAAGGCGCTCGACGATGCTGGTGGGCACGCCGCTCGAACCGTGCGCGACGAGCGGAATGGGCATCAGCTGTGAGCACTTCTCGATGCGCGCGTGATCGATGAAAGGACGCCCCTTGCCCTTGTAGGCGCCGTGCGAGGTACCGATGGCAATCGCGAGGTAGTCGACGCCCGTCGCGTCCACAAAGCGCTGCGCTTCCTCGGGGTTGGTCAGGAAGGCGTCTTCCTCGGAGACCACGATGTGCTCCTCGATGCCGCCCAGACGGCCGATTTCGGCCTCGACCGTGACGCCCATGGCGTGCGCGGCCTCGACCACCCGGCGGGTTTCGTGGGCGTTTTCCTCGAAGCCGTGATGCGAGGCGTCGATCATCACGCTGGTGAAGCCCAGACGAATGGCGTTCAGGGCGCTTTCGTAGCTGGAGCCGTGGTCGAGGTGAATCGCCACCGGGACACTTGCGCGCGTCGCGAGGTCGATGGTGATGTTCACCAGATCCTTGCCGCCGTACTTCAGCGCGCCCTCGCTGATCTGCACCATCACCGGACTGCGCAGCTTCTCGGCGGTGCCGATGATGGCCTGCGTGATCTCCATGTTGTTGGTGTTGAACGAACCAACACCGTACTTGCCTGCGCGGGCGGGAACCAGAATGTCAGAGCCAGTAACGAGCACAATACCCTCCTTGAATTGCCGTCCCGAATCCGACAGAGGCGGACCGGACGTTCGGCCTCACTTTATCTTGCACCGGGCGCGAAGTTCGAGCCCGACGTGTACACAGCCGTTCACGGTCGCTTCAGCCCCAGCGCCTGACGTGTCAGAAACGGCAGCGCCACATCGAGCACTCCCAGGACCACGTACAGTGCACTGGGCAGCAGGCGCGGCCAGCTCCACGATCCTTCCAGCTGCAAGGAGGTGGCAAGGTTCATCAGAAAAAACACCCCACCGGCAATGATGTTGCGCACCAGCCACTCCTGCAGCCCCGCGCGCACCCCGAGGTCTTGGGGAGAAGTGAAACCGCGCGCGAGCGCCCGAAACGTTCCCAGCGAGGCGTACAGTGAGGCCCCTCCGGCCACGATGAAGAGCAGTGTCGCAACAGGATGCTGCGCACCGTCACGCACGGGGTCGGCGAGAAACAACAGGGTCAGCAGCAGCAGTTGCGCCGCCCCCATGCCGAGCACCCAGGGAAAAAGTGCGCGAAAACGGCGCAGCCGCTCATCGAATTCCTCAATTCCCCTCCCCAGAAACAGTTCACGCAGCAAGGCACGCTGAGACCCCAGCAACAGCGCCGACAGCCCGCTCGCCACCGCCGTCCAGAGTGAAAAGGCGTTGAGGGGATCGAGCGCCAGCGAGGCCAGCGCGTACAATATCAGCGCAGACTGCAACCCGAGGGCCACCTGAAGGGCCAGACGCGCGGCCTGGCCCGGCGGCGCCTTCAGGCTCACGCGGGCGCCTGGTTCTCGCTCAGCTTGCGCAAAAGCACGTCGCGCACGAGTTCCGGCTGGGCCTTGCCGCCCAGCTCTTTCATGATCGGTCCAAACAAAGCGTTGACGGCCTTGGCGTTTCCACCCCGCACCCGCTCCACCACCTCGGGACTGGCCGCCATGATCTTCTCGACTGCCGCCTCGATGGCGTCCGTGTCGGTCACGACGGCCAGGCCACGCTCATTCACGAGTCTTTCGGGCGCCACGCCGGCCATCACCTCGGGCAGGAGGTCCTTGGCAATGCGGCCACTGATGGTTCCGGCGTCGATCAGCTTCACGAGCGCAGCAAGGTTCGCGGGCGTCAGCGCACTTGCGCTCAACTCCAGATCACGCGCCGCCAGCCAGCCGGACACGTCACCGAGCAGCCAGTTGGCGAGCTTCTGCGCGTCGGCCCCTGTCGTCATGGCGTCGTCCAGAAAACGGCTGTGCGAGACGCTCAGGCTGAGCGTCTCGGCGTCGGCGTCCTTGATGCCTGCCGCCACGAAACGCGCGCGTTTCTGTGCAGGCAGCTCTCCCATGCGCGCCCGAACGCGCTCGACCCACTCGCGGGTGATGTTGAGCGGCGGCAGATCAGGCTCAGGGAAGTAGCGGTAGTCGGCTTCTCCTTCCTTCGTGCGCATCACGAACGTGCGTCCACCACCTTCGTCCCAGCCCATGGTGTCCTGGGTGACGCGTCCACCGTCCTGCAATACGCGCGTCTGGCGGGCGATTTCGTACTCCAGCGAACGCCCGACGCTTTTAAAGGAGTTGAGGTTCTTGACTTCGACCTTGGTGCCCCAGGGCTCACCCGGTCGGTGCAAGCTGACATTCACGTCGCAGCGCATCTTGCCTTCTTCAGGGTTGGCGTCCGAGACACCCAGCGCCTGCGCGATGGCACGCACGAGATTCAGAAACTCGCGGGCCTGCTCGGGGGAGCGAATGTCGGGCTCGGTCACCATTTCGATGAGGGGCATCCCGGCGCGGTTGAGGTCCAGCAGCGAGTACGGCGCGTACATCGGGTGAATCAGCTTTCCGGCGTCGTCTTCCAAATGCGCCCGGCGGATCCCCACGCGTTCGCCACCCACCATCAGGAAGCCGTGACGCGCGATGGGCCGGTCGTACTGCGAAATCTGGTAGTTCTTGGGCGCGTCAGGGTAGAAGTAATTCTTGCGGTGAAACTGCGTGAAACCCTCGACTTCGCAGTTGAGGGCCAGACCGAACATCAACGCCAATTCGACGGCGCGGCGGTTGATGACCGGCAGTGTTCCCGGCAGACCCATCGTGAGGGGGTCGGTGAAAGAATTCGGTTCGTGACCGAAGTAATCCGCCGCGCAAGCCGAAAACATCTTCGTGCGCGTGTTGAGCTGCAGGTGCACTTCAAGTCCGATGACCGCCTGATACATGTCTTGGAGTATAGCGAAGGGTTCTCGCGGGCTTTTGCGCCCTGATCGAGACAAACCACGCGTCTTGAACGTATTGGGCAGGCGAACTCCATCCCAATAAAAAAATGGCCCCTCAATAATTGGGGCCTTTTTCAAGTGCACTTCTAATTGGTGATCAATTCGGCTCTGCGCCTAAAGACAGTAAACACGTTTCTCAACTTGAGGGCGTGAGTAGGCCATTCCGACAAATTTCACGCTCAGATCAGCTTCACGTCAGACTCGGCCTTCGTCGGGAAGGCACAAAAGCGCGTCGTTTCCCTTCCGCAGACCCACTCAGGTGCCAGCACCACCGCATCACGCCTGAGCAGCGCTGCGGCCGGGGGCGTCCTCAGCGTTTCTTGACCTGAAGGCTGGTTTCATGTGACCTGCAGCAGCATACGGTATGGCTTCGATCGTGTTCGTGGACGTGGAGACAGGCGGCCTCGACCCCGAGCGGCACTCGCTGCTGACGGTCGGACTGGTGACGCTCGATACCCGCACTGGAGAACTGAGCCGTCCGACGTTGCTGAAAGTACGTGACACCCCCTACCGTGTCGAAGCCGAGGCACTGGAAATCAACCGTATCGACCTGCAAAGTCACCACGGGCAGGCAGCCGAGCGTGAGCACGCCGCCCATGAGCTGCACGCCTACCTGCAATACCGGCGCAAAAAGCGAGTGATGGTCGGTGGGCACAACGTGAGCTTCGATCTGCGTTTTCTGCGCGCTTTGCTTCCCTCGTGGAACGAAGTGGTGCTGGGCGGCGTGATCGATACCAAGGTAATCGCGCATTTTTTGATGCACACGGGCGCCTTACCCCGTCTCCAATCCAGCCGCCTCGAAGACCTGGCCGCACACTTCGATGTTCGTTACGAAGCGCATGACGCTCTGGAAGACGCCCGAGCCACAGCATTGGTGTACGCCCGAATGCTCAAACTGGCCGCCGAACGCACTTGATGCTCAACTCATAATTTAGGGTATTCCCTCATGCCGCTCATCCGGGCGGCTTACGTTGCCTTCGGAGGTCGATGATGTTTGAACGGATTCTGGTCGCCACCGATTTTTCGCCCAGCGCACAGCGCGCCCTGGACGTCGCGCGCCGCAACTTTCCCGGAGCACGCCTGAAATTGCTGCACGTCCTCGATTCCCGGGCCATGGCCGTTCCCGACTTCACCACCGGCGGCATGGTGCCCGTTCCGCCTCCCAGTGACATTCAGCAGGATCTGGGGCGCGCCGACGAGACACGTCTGCAGCAGGAGACGCTCAGCGGCGAAGAACACGAAATGCTGAGCGGCGATCCGGTGCGGGGAATCCTGCAGGGCGCACAGGCCTGGCAGGCCGATCTGATTGTCATGGGTACACACGGGCGGCGGGGACTGGAGCACTTCTTTCTGGGCTCGGTGGCCGAAAGAGTAGTGCGTGAATCGCTCATTCCGATCCTGACCGTCCGCGACCCCCGACCGGATTCCTGATCTGGCACCAAGACATCGTTGGCGTGACACGACAGGTACTGCCGTTGGCTCTGTCAACCACGCCTCAGGCCCCGAAATGCTTTGGGGCCTGTTCTGCGAACCCCAGGCGGGCATTCAGTTCAGACCGAATCGAGCGTTTTTGCTGCGCAGGCACCATTTCAGGTTCAAGGGCTGTCAGTCTGCAGTGCATTGCAGCGAGACAAGCCAATCAGATGCTTCCAGGAGTTTGGTGCCTGCAGCACAACATCGATGTTGTGGCTCATACCATGCACAGAAGTAAAAATGTTCTGGCTAGATCTCTTTTTAGATCCATTGTTTATCGATATGGTTCCACGATTGGGTTTAACAGGGTGACAAGAATGCATTACAACTTCAAGTTCCAGGGAACAAACCTGAGATAATATGGCAAAACACTACGCTACTTAACTTTTATTAACACTAACTCAAAAAATCGACGCTCAACATGCGAATCAAATGAGCACTATCAAAAGCCAAATTGCCATCCTTATCCCGAAGTCCACATGCCTGTCGCCTACGCTGCCCCTTAGAGGCGCTCCGGGAACGCCCGTCATGTCGTGGCGACGCCCGTGTCTGCCCCAACGCACAGGAGGATTATTATGACAAAGCAAACACGCTGGACCATCCTGACTGCTGCCCTGGCCCTGAGCCTGGGCTCGGTCGCTCTTGCACAGACCGGTACACAGAGCACCCCCGCCACCTCCACTGCGGGTGCACAACTGAGCGGGCAAACCGCCGTGACGCTGCCCTCGGGACAGTTGCTGCTGCCCCACCTGCCGGGTGCAACGCCCATCCGTGAATTCCAGACAGTGCTCGGCGCCGGCGTTGTCTACCAAGGCAACGTGAGTGACGCCATCGTGCAGTACTTCTCCGCACTGCAAGCCCAGGGCTGGACGCCGACCACCGCCGCAACCGCCGCTGACACCGCAACGACGGACACCGCTGCGACCGACACGACGACCGATACAGCCGCAACGGGCACGACCACTGATACCGCTGCGACCGGTACCACTGGCACTACCGGTACGACGGGCACCACTGGTACTACTGGTACGACGGGCACCACGGGTACGACGGGCACGACGGGTACGACGGGTACGACGGGTACGACCACTGATACCGCTGCGACCGGTACCACTGGTACGACGGGTACTACCGGTACCACTGGAACCACGGGCACCACCGGTACGGGCACGACCGGTACCACTGGAACCACGGGCACCACGGGTACTGGTACCACGGGCACCACTGGCACGACGGGCACCACCGGTACGACGGGTACCACCGGTACCACTGGTACGACGGGCACCACGGGTACGACGGGCACCACTGGTACCACCGGTACTACCGGCACGACCGGTACCACTGGCACGACGGGCACCACTGGCACTACTGGTACGATGGGCACCACGGGCACCACTGGCACGACGGGCACGACGGGTACGACCACTGATACCGCTGCGACCGGCACGACCGGCACGGATACCACCGCATCCGGCGCGGCCACGGCCAGCGCCACCGAAGCTGACATCGCCAGCTTCGTCACCACCGATCCCAACGGGGCCCGCGTGCTGATGCTCGAACGCAACGGCGAGCGCGTCATGCTCCGCGTCGAACAGAAGTACGGCCTGACCATCGTCTCGGTCAGCCGCGATCCCTCTGTCCGCATGGGCCAGTAATACACTCACCAAAGAAGCTCCCGCGCCTGCGCGGGAGCTTCTTTTATCACCCTAGCGGTGGTAGGGCTCCCCTTTGCTGATCGAAGAAGCCCGGTACAGCGCTTCCAGCACCACCACCATTGCCAGATCGTGCGGAAAGGTCAGTGTGGACAAACTCCACAGCACCTTTGCCCCGGCGCGCACTTCATCGGAAAGACCGTCAGGGCCCCCGACACACAAAGCCAGTTCTCCGACGCCACCCAGGGCCAGCCGCTCCAGGTAAGCGGCGAGTTCGGGTGAGGTGAACTGCTGGCCTCGTGGATCGAGGGCCATCAGTGGCGCATTGCCAGCAAATCGCATGATGGCCTGGCCCTCGCGCTCGGGAGTACTGTTCGGCAGGTGCGTGAAGCGTAATTTGCGGTAACGCTTCAGCCGCGTTGCGTACTCGTCCCAGCCCAGACGGGCGTATGCCAGCTTCGGCTCACCCACGGTGATCAGGTGCAGCTTCATGCCGTTGACCAACCTTGTGGCCAGGAACATTGTGGCCAGGAACAGGTCGAGGGCACGAACGGCGGCATCTGTCATGCAGCATAAAGCCTTTCCACTTCACCCACACAGACGGTTGCTCCGACAGAAATCCCGGTGTCAGCGAAGCGCCGTCCGCGCCGGCAGGCCCGGGAAATCTGCCCATCCTTTGACGGCGGTGGGACCTGCCAGCACAAGAAACGGCATTCACACGCCCTTGAACCCGGCTTAGGCTGCGGGAGCGGTTCCCTTTCCAGCGGCGGCGGAGCAGGTACACTGAAAGTCATGTGGACGGCACGGACACTCGCAGGACATGGTGTGCGTTCCGCAATGCGCGCGAGATACAGCGCAGCCAGGAGGAAGCGATGAATTACGCGGCGACCCTCGCCGTGCTGATGGTTCTCGCCTTCGTCTTTCCGCTGCTCGTTCGCCTGGCAGCCGATTACGGGGTCGCGCGCTCGACCACTACAACCACGCTGTTCGTCCTGGCTGCGTTCGGCTTTGCGGTGGCGAGCATTCGCGCACGTGTCACCACACACCGCTCGCAGCTCGAGCGGCTGGCCACCGTCAAAAAGCAGATCGAGCAGGACCCGTTCAACCCTCGTGCGTTTTTTGTGGAGGGTGAGCATGTCGGCGCCGTGCTGCTGCAGTTGGGGCGGCGGCGTGAAGCAAGCGAAATGATTGACCGTTACGCCCAGTTGGGCGGCGCACGCGAAAGCGAGATCCTGTCCTTGAAAGAAGCGCTCACGCGAACAGAACGGCGGCAGCGGAGGGAAGCATGATCGGCACTTACCTACAGGGCGTCAGGCCCAGCAGTTTACACAAGCGCGCCCGCCAACGTTCCGGTGCCCAGCGCAATGGCACCTGTTTCGTGGGGAGCCTCGCATGAGGGCCTATCGGGGTGTGGTCGTCAACGGTGTGGTGGAGTTGCAGGGCGTCCGTCTGCCCGAAGGAACGGTCGTGACCGTGACGGTCGGTGAAGCCGAGTTGCTGCGCGCCAAGATTGCCAGCGCCTTGCGGCGCCCCAAACGCGTCAAGATTCGCCTCAAGCCCGCCGCACCCGGATTGGGTTTCGAGGCGCCCGAGGGCGCGGACGTCACTCCGGAAATTTTCGCGCGGGAATGACAGGCCCTGCCCTGCCGCACGTGACCCTGGTGCCCACTCCGGTCGGCAATCTGGGCGACCTGACCTTGCGCGCCATCGAGGTGCTGAAGACGGCCGATGCCGTGGCCTGTGAGGATACCCGCCGCTCAGGCGCGCTGCTGCGGTACCTCGGTATTCACAAGCCACTCGTGCGGCTCGATGCCCATACCCTGCGCGACCGGGCACCCGGCACCCTCGAGAAGTACCCGAGGCTTGCCTACGTCTCGGATGCGGGAACACCCGGCATCAGTGATCCGGGGGCAGAGCTCCTGACGCTGGCCCTTTCACTCGGCGGGACGGCCGAGGTGTTGCCAGGCGCCACTGCGTTTGTGCCGGCCCTGGTCCTCTCCGGTCTCTCGACTGCGCGCTTCACTTTCGAAGGCTTCCTGCCGCGCAGCGGGCGGGAACGCCGCGAGCGGCTCAGTGCGCTGGCGCGACGGCAGGAAACCAGCATCCTGTACGAAAGTCCCCACCGGCTTGCAGCGACCCTGGGTGACCTGACGGGCGTGTGCGGCGAGGCCCGGCGGGGCAGCGTCACGCGCGAACTCAGCAAGCTGCACGAAGAAACCCGGCGCGGCACTTTGGGTGAACTCGCGCAGGTCTTCTCGTCCGGCGCCCGTGGGGAAATCGTTGTGGTGATCGAAGGCGCTCCAGAACCGTCGCAGCAGTCCAACACTCCCAGCGCCGATTTTCATGCGCTGGCCCGGCAGTGGGCGCGCGAAGGAAAATCGAGCCGGGATATACGGCAATTGCTGGTCGCCGCCGGTTTGCGTAAGAATGACGCTTATGCGTTGTCGCTGGCCGTCACCAACCCGGACGAACCAACGGGCGCAGCGCCGTCCGGAGCGTAACCCAGGCAAAGTCTTTCAGGCCGTGACGGCCCGCGCGGTGTACCCACGTGATCTCAGGAGAAAACTGTCATGAAGCGAATTGCAGTTCTGACCAGCGGTGGCGACGCGCCCGGCATGAACGCTGCCGTACGCGCCGTCGTTCGCACCGCCGCCGGCTACGGCCAGGAAGTCGTGGGCGTCCGGCGTGGCTTTCAGGGTCTTCATCAGGGAGACATGCGTCTGCTCGGAGCGCGAGATGTCGCCAATACCATTCAGCGCGGCGGTACGATTCTGCTCACCGCCCGCTCGCACACCTGGCGCAGCCCCGAGGGACGGGCACAGGGCGCGGCGTTCCTGCGCGAGTGGGGCGTCGATGGTCTGGTCGTCATCGGCGGTGACGGCAGTTTCCACGGTGCCCACTATCTGTATCAGGAGCACGGCATCAACGTGATCGGCGTGCCCGGCACCATCGACAACGACCTCTACGGCACCGACCACACCATCGGTTACTTCACCGCCGTCGAAACGGCCCTGGACGCCGTCGACAAACTGCGCGACACCGCCGCCAGCCACGAGCGGATCTTCGTGGTGGAGGTGATGGGCCGCCACGCCGGACACATCGCCCTGGACGTCGCGGTCGCGGGCGGCGCCGAAGAGGTCTTTTTGCCCGAAGAGGAAAAGCACGTTTCGAGCGTGGTGGAGATCGTGCAGCAGAGTGTCTCCAAGGGTAAGGCCTCTTCCATCATCATCGTGGCCGAAGGCTATCCGGGCGGCGCGCTGGGTGTCGCGGCCGCCATCGAGGAAGGCACCGGTTTTGACACCCGTGTGAGCATTCTCGGGCACATCCAGCGCGGTGGTACGCCAGTCTCGAGCGATCGGATTCTGGCCTCACGGCTGGGCGAAGCGGCCGTGCACGGCCTGATCGAGGGCCGCACGGACGTCATGGCAGGGCGCATGAACGGCGAGATCGTCTTCACACCGCTCAGCGAAACCTGGGAAAAACGCAAGGACCTCAACCGCGATCTGTACCGCTGCGCCAAAAACCTCAGCGTGTAGCAGTGCGGCTTTTATCTGCCCGCCCTGAACTGAAAAGCCCGCCCCACCCGGCGGGCTCTTCGCTGGAGCATCAAATACTGTCCGGCCGCAGCGCCTTTTGGGAAACGGCTTGACAGCGCCGCACGAACGCCTTTCACTGTCGTCATGATTCTGACTGCCGGTTCGGCCAATCTCGACTTCGTGGTGCGTGTTCCGCACATCGCGGCGCCCGGCGAAACGGTATTGGGAAGCGACACGGTCCTCATGCCGGGCGGCAAGGGCGCCAACCAGGCCGTCGCCGCCGCGCGCGCGGGTGGCAAGGTGGCTTTTCTGGGCGCGCTGGGCAATGACGCTTTTGCCGACATGCTGCTGGGCTCGCTTTCCGACAGTGCCGTGGACACCCGTCACGTCCGGCGTGTCGCTGCTCCCACGGGCGCGGCGTATATCAGCGTCGCGGAAAACGGCGAGAACGCCATCACCGTCGCGCCGGGCGCCAACAATTACCTGCGCCCCGGCGACCTGCCAGAGCTACACGAGGCCACCCATCTGCTGCTGCAACTCGAAATTCCACTGGAAACGGTCAGCGCCTACGCGAGCGCCGCCCGCGCGGCAGGCGTTCAGGTCGTTCTGAACGCCGCCCCCGCCTGTGCACTGGACACCGCGCTGCTGGCATGCGTGGATATTCTGATCGTCAATGAAGGCGAATTGCGGGCGCTACAAGGCGCTGTTTGCACCGACGGCGACCTCGAAGAGCTGACGGCCGCCGTGCTCGCGCGGGGACCCGGCACCGTGGTCGTCACGCTGGGTGCACGGGGCTGCTTTGCCCGCTCCGGACAGAAAACACACCGCATTCCGGCCTATCCCGTCAAGGTGATCGACACGACCGGTGCGGGTGATACTTTTGTCGGGGTCATGAGCACCTGGCTCGCCCAGGGCGCGGCGCTGCCCGAAGCGCTTCAGGCTGCCAGCGCGGGCGCGGCGCTGACATGCACACGCGCGGGTGCCCAGCCCAGCATGCCGGGTCGACAGGAGATCCTGCGCCTGCTGGCGGACCACAACGCCGGGCAACGCTGACGACAACCGAATGGCACGCCCGGCACCAACGGTTGCTAGGCTGAATTCATGCTGGTTTCCCGTGACATGCTGCTGCAGCGCGAACGCGCCACCCTTGCGCCATACGCGACCTTCTCGGACGAATCGCGTGGTCGGCGCTACCCGGAAGGCGAGAGTGCGCACCGCAGTCCCTACCAGAAAGACCGCGACCGCGTGCTGCACACCACAGCGTTTCGGCGCCTGGAGTACAAAACCCAGGTTTTCGTGAACTATCAGGGCGACTACTACCGCACCCGTCTGACCCACACGCTCGAAGTTACCCAGGTGGCCCGCTCGGTCGCGCTGGCCCTCGGGCTCAACGAGACGCTGGCCGAAACCATCGCGCTGGCACACGATCTGGGCCACCCACCGTTCGGGCACGCGGGCGAACGCATCCTGAACGGCCTGATGCGCGAACACGGCGGCTTTGAGCACAACCGGCAAAGCCTGCGCATCGTGACCCAGATCGAAAACCGGTACGAGGGTTTTCCTGGCCTGAATCTGACCTGGGAAACGCTCGAAGGCATTGTCAAACACGAAACCCTCTTCGATCAGGAGGAAACAAGCGACATTCCCGACTACGAGCCGAGCTGGCGTCCCAGCCTGGAAGCACAAATCGCCAACGTCGCCGATGAGACGGCCTACAACGCACACGACCTCGACGACGGTCTGCGCAGCGGCCTGATCACGCCGCGCGATCTGCGGGGGCTGGCGCTGTGGGACAAGTTCATAGAAGAGCTAAACCTCGACCCTGACCACTTCGACGAAAAACAACGCCGCATCGTGATTCGGGAATTGCTGGGCTGGATGATCAACGACCTGATTCAGGAAAGCCACCGGCGCATCGAGTACTACGGGGTCACGACGCTGGGTGACGTGCGGCGTGTCGAGGCTCCCCTGATTGGTCAGACAGACGAGGCGCGCGCGCTGCTGAGCGACCTCAAGCGCTTCTTGTTCGCGCATCTCTACAACCACCACCGCGTGGTGCGTCAGGTACACAAAGCCGAGCATTTTCTCCGGACGCTCTTCGAAGCCTACTGCAAGCGTCCGGCCATGCTGCCGCCCAGCGTACGCGAAGTCGAGAAGAAGCACGGTCTGGAGCGCGCGGTCTGTGACTATCTGGCAGGCATGACCGACCGCTACGCCATGGAAGAGTACCGTAAGCTGTACGATCCGTACGTCCGCACGTGAGCGGGCGGCGCGCCTTGACCTGCCGCGCGGCATTTGCTAACCTTACTACCGCTTTGGTGCAGCTTCCCTGCGGGGCCAGCATACCGTCAAAGCCCTCTACGGGAGTAGCTCAGCTGGTTAGAGCGCACGCCTGATAAGCGTGAGGTCGGCAGTTCAAGTCTGCCCTTCCGTACCAGAAAACACCGACGGGGACGCGATCGAACAGAAAGCGTCCCCGTCGGTGTTTTGCTATTTTCGGTCAAGCGCCACTACCCGCCACTACGTACCAACAACGTGCGAATTGCCTGCGACCCGTCCATAGGGTGAGAGCGCCGTGATGGTGTCGGCGTGCGGGGATTGGGGCGGCGCAGGTGGTGTATCGAGGGCGTCTTCAGGGTGGCCAAGGGACGCTTCGGACTGGATCGCTTTGTCCCAGGAACAAAGCGGGACGTGTTTCGCTACCTGTGGTTGTCCCTGCTGGCGTACCTGCTATCGCATGTGGAGCAACTTGCGGAGGACTGAGCCGAACTGCCGGATTGAGGGCAACTGGCGAAGCAGGTTCGCTTGGTCTTACTGCGAACGGTAGAAGTTGATTGGCAGTAGTGGTATTGGCTGTGTCCGCGGAATGACCGACCGAGCTCGACTCATACGACGTTGAGGAAACGGATTGGCACCCCACGACCGAGGCAGGGAGCCACAGCCCTCATGCCTGGCTACCTTCCCTGGCCGGCACAAGCTCCGTGATCCGCCCGCAATGCTCCTGGAGCAGGCGCTCCTCGCCCGGCCAGAATAGCGGCGGGAGCTGTTCCAGCGGGCACCAGCATAGCCGGTGTCGTGGGTCGGAGGGCACGCCCGTGACCTGTGCGGTCAAAAACAGGAAGTACTGGTAACGAATCCAGATGCCTTTCCGGAGCCCATAGCGCTCCTCCGTGGCCAGCGACTCCGGCAGCACTTGCGAGAGGTCATGAAGGCCCGTCTCCTCCAGAATTTCGCGGCGGGCAGCCTGCCCGGCACTCTCCCCAGCTTCGATGCCACCTTTAGGAAGGGCCAGGACCAGATCACGGCCCTCACCCTGAGCGGTGAGCGCAACCAGCAGGATGCCCTCCTGCCACCGCACCACGATTCCACCTGCGGCCTGGCGAAGCGGCACCTCGGCCACACGGATATACCAGCTGTCATCAATCTGCATCGCATCCATGTTGAGGGACAGCGGGTACTGAACCTTGGCCATGTATCGACGGGCCAAGACACCCTTCACCACTCGGGTAACGCTGAGGCCGCATAGAACGGAGGAACAAGGTTCTTTCGCCGTATCCTTCCGAAGCCTACCCGCCATCGCTGCTTGAGCTCACCCAGCGTTCGAATGCAGGCGTTGCCGAGCACGTTCCGCTTGATATAGGCCCATAACCACTCAATCGGATTGCACTCTGGCGCGTACGCTGGCAGATACTCGACGGTCAGTCTTGGTTCTGCTTCTACGAACGCCTGCACGCTCTTCGCCCGGTGAATTGCGGGCCGGTCGAAGAAGACGATCACATTCCCAGGAATATGATCCAGCAGGTGCTGCAAGAATTCCTGCACCTGCATGGCCTTCACGGAGTGTTCGTAGGTGTGTTGGTAAACCTTCCCGGTATTGGTGAGTCCCGCGATGATCGAGAGGCTCTTCCAGTTCAGCTTGGTCTCCACCGTTGGGGTTTGTCCGCAGGGCGCCCAGGTCTTCACCACGGTCGTCTTCAGGCTGGAACCTGACTC